>DAOUKG010000044.1:0-102667 GCA_034421575.1 Dehalococcoidia bacterium | reverse complement strand
CCGTTCACCCTGAGCAGCGTTACGCCCCGGGTTTGGGGCCGTGCAGGGGTGTCAGTAACTGCCGTGTGGCCACGAGGAAGTACGTTCGGCCTGAGCCTGTCGAAGGCCCTCTTATCCCCTCTCCCGTCGTGGGAGAGGGCTAGAGCCTGCCCCTGCGTAGGCAGGGGGTGAGGGTGATGCCCCGACGTAGGCGAGAGCAGTTACTTGAAAGCCTGTCGAAGGGCGTCAGCGTCGTTTATGGTTCGACAAGCTCACCACGAACGGTTTTGACAGGCTTTTGAGGCGCCCACTACGGCAGCGTCTCGACGATATCCTCGGCGGTCAGGGCCTCAAGAAGCGCGGCAACGTTCACGTCCTTCTTGGTGTGATGTCGCAGGGGAAGTTCAGGGTCGACGCTGTAGAGGTTGCGTCTTCCGCTCTTGTGCCGCTGGATGTATCCCGCCTCTTCCAGATCGGAGATGATCTTGTGGGTGGTGCGCTCAGTGATACCGACATGGTTCGATATCTCCCGCGCAGTGTGGTCGGGATTGTGGTAGATATAGCTGAGCACCAACCCGTGGTTGGTGATGAATGTCCACCCGGTGGGTCGCGTAGTCACTATCGGCCTACCTGCGGAAACTGCCAGAATCGTACCATACGTCGATTTTGTCCGCAAACACCTTGTTTACGGCTCGACTCTTCGGAGTCCGGGCACCCTGTCGAAGTCTCGGTCGTAGCTCATGACTTTAGTTGCTCACGCAGTTCACGCACGGTCTTCTCTGCCTTTTCATCCTTGGCAACGCGTGAGACTTCAGCCCAGTCTTCGGGGTTCCCAGAGGACTTTACGGAGCCATAGGCAGACTCCAGGCTGAGGGACGACGCCTCCGCAGGAATTGCTTTCCCTTTCTCTGACGTGGATGAATCAGTGAATTCGTTCTCATCTATTCCCATGAATATGTCCTATACGATGTCTTTGCATTCCCCTTGTCTCTCTCCGTCCATTTGCCCCAAACCGTCATTCCCGCGAAGGAACGTCACCCCGTTCCACGATACGCGGGTCGGGAATCCACTCTTCAACCCCTGTCCAATAGTCACACACCGAGTTTGCGACCATTGTCATTCACACCGTAGGCGCGTTCGCCACAGCCCCACCTACGCCCCCGCCAGCACCTCCGCCAGCTTGACCATCGTCCTGACCATCACGCCCGTGCCGCCCTTCACCACGTAACCGCTTGTCTTGGACGAGAACGAGGTCCCGGCGATGTCGATGTGCGTCCACGCGGCGTCTTCGACGAACTCGCCGATGATGAGCGCGCCCGTGATGGATCCGGCCGGTCGTCCTCCCGTGTTCCTGATGTCTGCTACGTCGCTGCGGTACTGCTCCTTGTACTCGTCGTAGGTGGGAAGCTGCCACAGGCGTTCGCCGGCCATGTCTCCCGACGCCTTGACCTGGTCGGTAAAGCCCTGATCGTTGCCGAAGATTCCGCTGCATATATGGCCGAGGGCTATGCTCATTGCGCCGGTCAGCGTGGCGATGTCGACGATCCTGCGGATACCCTGTGTGTGTGCATAGTACACGGCGTCGGCGAGGACAAGCCTCCCTTCCGCGTCGGTGTTGTCGATCTCGATGGTCTTGCCGCTCATGGTCGTGACGATGTCGCCGGGCCGCTGCGCGCCTCCGCCCGGCATGTTCTCGGTCGCCGCGACGATGCCCATGACGTTGATCTTCGGCCTGACCTGCCCGATCACCTTCATGGCGGAGATCACTGCTGCTCCGCCCGCCATGTCACCTTTCATGTCGCCCATGTTGGCGGACGGCTTGATAGAGATTCCGCCGCTGTCGAACGTGATCCCCTTGCCCACGATGGCGAGGTTATTGTCTGCGTTCTCGGGGTCGCCCTCGTACTTCATGACGATCAGCTTGGGCGGTTCCTTGCTGCCCTGCGCCACGCCGAGGAACGCCCCCATGCCCAGCGCTTCGAGGTCCGGCGTGTCCATGACCTCGATTTCGAGACCGGAATCGTGAGCCGCCTTGAGCGCTCGTTCGGCCATACGCGACGGGGTCATGCGGTTGCCCGGCTCGTTGACCATGTTTCGGCAGCCCCTCACCGCGTCCGACATCACCAATCCGCGCTCGACGCCCAACTGCAGGTCAGCGAGCTTGGAGCCGTCGAACTCCACGATCTCCACCTTGTCGCCCGACCTATCGTCGTTCTTCGACGACTTGAACCTGTTGAATTCGTACAGTCCCAGGACCGTCCCTTCGACGATGGCCTGTGTCGACTCCGTGGCGTCCATGCCGCCGATGCCCGCGCCGTGGGCGATGGTCGAGAACGTCGACACGCCGATGCTCCTGAGCCTGCGCGACGTCTCACCAGATACGGAGCGGACTGCCTCGGCGTCGAAGTCCGACGCTTTGCCAAGTCCGGCAACGACCACCCTCGCGGGAGCGATCTTCCCCAACGCGTGGATGATCGTCACCTCGCCGCGCTTGCCCTTTATCTCGCCGTCAGCGATGAGCGTGGTGATGGCGCCGTCCATTGCCCTGTCTACGGCTCCGGTCGCGCCTCCAGGCTGTGTCACCCCTTCGAACAGGTTCACGATAATCGCGTCGGTATCCCGACCACTGATGTCTCCGACGACCACCTCAAACTTCATGCCTACGCTCCTGTTCCTAAGTCTTGGGGAATGTGTCGAACAGATTATAAGCGAGTCCCACTGCGAATTGCTCCCTATCCCAATGCTAAAGCCCCCCTCTCCCGCGAACGGGAGAGGGCTGGGGTGAGGGTGCTAGGCAGACCCTGCCCCCTGCCACGAAAACGACCGGCGCACCCTCACTACCGTCATTCCCGCGAACGAACGTCACACCGTACCACGATACGGGGCGGGAATCCACGATTCCCACTCCCCGCCCTCTGCGGTGAATCCTCTCCCTTTGCTATAATTCCCAGCAGGCAGCCATCAGAAGGAGGCGAAATGCAGCGATCACAAAGCCAGCGGGAGACCGAGCTTCTAGGTAAGGTCTCGCAGTTCATGCCGGGCGGCAGCAACGGCAACACGATCCACATGAACGTCGTCATCGAACGCGGCGAGGGGTCCAAGGTGTGGGACGTCAGCGGCAACGAGTATGTCGACTACGCCCTGGGGTCCGGTCCCATGTTCATCGGGCACGCTCATCCGAAGGTCGTCGAGGCGCTGCGCGAGCGCGTGGGCAAGAGCTTCACCTTCTTCAGCCTGAGCGAGGAGGGCATCCTCCTCGCCGAGGAGATCTGCCGCGCCATTCCGGCTGCAGAGCAGGTCCGATTCGCCAGCGGCGGCACGGAGGCGACTCTGCTCGCCATGCGCGCGGCTCGCGCCTATCGCGGACGCGACAAGATCCTGAAGTTCGAGGGCGGCTACCACGGCATGAACGAGTACGCCCTCATGAGCCTCGCTCCCTCCAAGCTCATCGACTTCCCCCGGCCTGAGCCGGACTCGGCAGGCATCCCCCGCTCCATCCAGGAAGAGGTGCTCGTCGCCCCCTTCAACGACCTCGAGACGACGACCGCCATCATCGAGAAGTACCACGACGAGATCGGCGGCGTCATAGTCGAGGCGTTCCAGCGCGTCATCTCGCCCCAGCCCGGATTCCTCGAAGGACTGCGGGACATCACGAACCAATATGGCATCCCCCTCATCTTCGACGAGATCGTGACGGGATTCCGCTTCTCCTACGGAGGCGCGCAGCAGCACTACGGCGTGACGCCTGATCTCTGCTCGCTCGGCAAGATCGTCGGTGGCGGCCTTCCGCTCTCGGCGGTAGCGGGCAAGGGTGAGATCATGCAGGTCTTCGACTCTGCCCATGCCGACGAGACCGGCCCGATGCCGCAGGTCGGCACCCTGAACGGCAATCCTGTAGCGTCCATTGCCGGACTCGCCACTCTCGAAGTGCTCCGAGAGCCGGGCATCTACCAGGAGACCTTCGCACGCGGGAAGCGCCTGCGCGAAGGGTTCCAGGAAATCCTCGACCAGGCGGAGATTCCGGCCCAGGTAATTGGACACGACACCGTCTTCGACATCTACTTCACCGACGACGACAAGCCCATCGCCGACTACCGTGACACCGCGAAGGCCGACAAGGCCAAGATGATGAAGCTCAACGACCTGCTTCTCGAACGCGGCGTCTTCAAGGGCGACACCAAATACTACGTCTCCACCGCCCACACCGACGACGACATCGACGTTACCCTCGACAGGTTCCGCTCGGCGGTCGACAAGCTCTAGGGCCAGACTGAACAGAATTCCGTTCACCCTGAGCAGCGTTACGCCCCGCGTGCCCTTCGACAAGCTCAGGCCGAACGGGGCCATGCCGGGGTGTCAGTAACTGCCGTGTGGCTGTGAGAAAGCACGCTCGTCCTGAGCCTGTCGAAGGCCCTCTTGTCCGAGAGTGCTGCGGTGAGGGTGGAAGACCCTCCATCCCACCGTAGGGGCGACCCTTGTGGTCGCCCGATCTTACTGTCCGAAAGGCAGGCACTGGGGCTGTGAGACGATTGCCGGTCTAGCGAAGGCGAAGATTGAGATGACGAAAGCTCCAGGGCGAGCTGTGTTTGCGGGGCTGGTATCGAGCCTCTTGCTTCTGCTTTTGACGGCCTGTCAAGGCCCTCCCGGTAAGCCCGGTCTCCCCGGCAACCCCGGTGAGCCTGGCAACCCTGGCAACCCCGGCCCGCAGGGCCCTTACGGTCAGTCCGGCCCTCCGGGACCCCCCGGCCTTCCAGGCCATCCCGGCGAGCTGGGTCATCCTGGACTTCCAGGACTTCCAGGACTTCCAGGCCTTCCAGGTCCGCAGGGTCCGCCCGGCAACTCACCCAGAGCTGCCGTGACGATAGACAGAATCGATGTCTATATCGATTGGGGAGATGATCTGACGATCAGGGGTTCCGGCTTTCACCCGTTCGAGCCGGTGCAAGTGTACATCGATCTGGAGGGCGGACCCGATCCCAATCTGGGCTTCGCAACTGCGAACGGAAGCGGCGCGTTCGGGCTGGTCTTGGAAGCGCCCTTGAGCGGTATCCCGGGCATTTACCGAACGCTAGACACCCTCCTTTCACTGGACGCGGTTACCGTCATGGCCCGAGGTGCCGACGGGAGCCTAGCCAGCGCCCCGGCAAGGATTGCGGATACGCGTTTTTACCACTGGCATCCGCCCCCACCGCCTCCAATTGTTGACGCAAGTCTGTTCGCAAGCTGTGTCATTATCGGAGAGAAAGCCACCGTGTGGGGTTCCGGCTCCAAGCCGGGAGAGGAGATGAGAATCTTCCTCGTCACAGGTTCCCGTGCCGACGGCGCGCCTGTTCAATCACTAGTCGGAAGCTCAGTGGCGAATTCACGTGGCGCTTTTCAGGCGACCATTGAAATCGAAAAATCCATCGGAGACTCGGATATCGAACCCGGCCTCTTCGCGCTAAAGTCAGTCGGCATCCGTGGCACTGAGGCGACCGCGCCTTTGATGGTGATTTCCGAGCATGAGTCAGATTCATGCAATCCCGATCGTTTCCCCTCGCTTGCCATCTCGATGTCCAAGCCGCCAGAGGGCTTTGGCTTCGAGTCCTTTGGCACCGGAAACCACCGCATGTGCGGTACACCGGAGGACTGCTCGGTCTCATGCCGGATTGGGACCGGACTTGCGTCAGCTTGAGACGGTTCATAGTCCAAGAGATTCAACATCTCCCAGTTTTCGATGTTCGGGCGACCCTTGTGGTTGCCCTGTCACCACTCTTGCCACGTAAGTAATGGGCTCCGACGCAGTCTAATGCCAGTTCGTTTTGACTACGCCGTAGATCATTACGACACATATCGGCCAACGTCATTCCGGCGAAGGCCGGAATCCAGAAAATTCAGCCGGCGAGATTGCGGCGCTATCACACGAAATTGACATAAGCTTCCGCATAGCCAAAGCCCCGCCTTCCGCTCTCCCGTCCTCCACGGCACATCGACCAAAAGCGCTACAATTGCCCCCACCATGTGCGGACGATACAGCCTGATAGAGGATCTGGGGGAGCTTGCCCGGCGGTTCGAGTTCGACGGCGACTGGGACGCCTTTGAGCGAAGGTACAACATCGCCCCGACCCAGGACGTTCTCACGGTCGTGGGAAACGAGCATCGACGCGGCGGCTACATGCGCTGGGGACTCATACCTCATTGGGCGAAGGACAAGTCCATCGGCAGCCGCATGATCAACGCCCGCACGGAGACTGTCGCCGAAAAGCCCTCCTTCCGCAACGCCCTGACGCGCCGCCGCTGCCTGATTCTCGCCGACGGCTTCTACGAGTGGCAGAAGATCGGAGCGGACAGGAGGCCCATGAGAATCGTCATGCAGAGCGGCGAGCCGTTCGCGTTCGCCGGACTCTGGGAGACGTGGCGAGACCCCGACGGCGAACTCATTCCGTCATGCACCATCATCACCACGTCAGCCAACGACCTCCTCAGCCCCATCCACGACCGGATGCCAGTCATCCTCCCCCGCGACCTCGAAGACTTCTGGCTCGACGACACCGTCACCGACCCCGACGCCCTCACCAGCGTCCTCACCCCCTACGACGACGAGCCGATGGAAACCTACGAGGTCTCCACGCTGGTGAACTCGGCTAGGAATGATGGGCCGGAGGTCTTGGAGAGGGTGGCTCGGCTTACGTAGCTGGAGAGCATGAGGAGATGGTAACTGTCCACGTGAAAATGTGTCGGCACTCGACTATAGGGGTATTGACATATAGAACAGTGTTCTATTGCGGTGCGCGACACGGAGTTTGGACTCCACTACGCTGATACGATATGCTAGATGCATAGTAAATGTATGTCGTACCCGTGAACCTGTCACGGACTGGCGATGCGAAGTGCTGCTTGGGATGTACATCTGTAGCCTGTACGTCTCTCCTACACATCCACATGGAGGTCTAGTATGAGCCCCGCAGGGGACATTATCGTTCTGACATCGGTTGTCGAGCCAGAGGGCGAGATGTTCGTTTCTACATGCCCCGAACTTGGTACAGCGAGTTGTGGCGACACAATTCAGGAGGCATTCGAAAACCTTGAGGAGGCTATCAATGTCCACCTGAACGCCTTGGAGGAGCTCGGTGAGAGGGAACGGGTGTTTAGTGAACGGGGCATTGAGATTCTTCACGTCAATGTCGAAGAAACCACTCCTAGGCCTCTGCCAATAGATAAGTTCATGAAAGTTTCTCGGCACCCAATTCCGGTGCCTGCGTAGAGCTAGGCGGTTATGCCATACAGTGAGTTGCCTATTTGTTCTAGTCGTCAACTCACTGCTACCCTCAAGCGGTTGGGCTGCGAACCAAGAGGGAAAGGCAAAGGCGGCAGTCACGTCGCATACCAGAGGCGACGAGCCGACGGGCGTATGTTGGTTGCCTCTGTAATTCTTGGGCGAAAAGCGATGCCTAAGGGAACTTTGAGCAGCATTCTCGCTTCGCTTGAGATCCCCCACAGCGATTTCCTTGCCAAATTCCGGTGATTCAACCTAAAGGCCCCTATCTCCCTCACCCCTCAAAAAACACCCCCTCCGCCGTCCTGAACAACACCCACTCTCTGTCCCCGTCACTCAGAAAGTCCGCGTGCTCCAGCACCAACTCCACCGTCGCGGCGTAGACCGCTTCCGGCTCCGACATCGGCACCGGGCCGCCCACGTCGGTCTCCCACATGCACCGTTCCGGCCCGAATGCCTCAATGACACGATGCAACAGCGGTAACAGGTCGAGGAATGGCGGGGGTTGTTCGCTCAGGACGTGGAACGGTCCCAGCTTGACAGTGACATTCCGGTGACGCGCCAGTCCGCATAGCGCGCCTACCTGCCTATCATTCACGCTGCCGCCGCGCACCCGGATGCCGGCCACGTGGTCGATGACGACCCGCGTATCGGGGTACCGGCTGCACATCCTGTCGATCTCCGGCAGGTCGTCCGGGCCCATGAGGAAGCTCAGAGCGAGTCCGTGATTCGCCGCCGTCTCGAACATGGCGTCGTAGCCGGGAGCGTCCATCCACCTCGCGCCCATCCCGAAGTCCGCCCTCGCGGTCCCGCCCCTGATGCGAAATGCGCGGATGCCCCGCTCCGAGAGGGCTAACATGGCCCTGTTCGGCGGTGGCAGCGCCGCGTCCGACATGGCAGGCACGATGCCTGTCCCGACGTACTGACCCGGCGCGTTGGCGATGCAGTCGATGATGTATGAGTGGTCGAGACCGTACCACGTCGGCTGAACGAGGTTCGCCTTCACGGCACCGAAGCGCCGACCATAGTGAGTGTAGTCCTCCGGCGTCATCGACGGGTACCAGAAGTCGCCTTTCGTGAACCCCTGGGTCAGTGGGTAGCTCTCAATATCCGACGAGTGGACGTGGACATGCGCGTCCACCAGCTTGTCACGTACGTCGATGGTCATCCGCGCTCCAACTGTTCCCGGCGATGCCCTACAGCAGCGTGGGCTTGCCCCGGTTGCGCGTGAACGGGGTCGCAATGGCCGCCGCGACCAAGACGCCGATGACGGCTCCCAGGTACGTGATGATGATGCGGGGCAGGACATGAACATCCAGCACCCCGAACGCGACATAGGCCCCGAATATCAACCCAGCCGCCGTGCCCAGTCCGGCCGTGTAGCCGTTCAGGTTCCTGTCGAGCCAATCCTCCATGGTGCCCATCATTCTACACCCTCTCGGGAGTGCGCATAATTCACAATAGGAATCGGAGTAGCTGTTCAGAGTTGATGAGACGAACATCCCCCACCCTGTGGATACCCGCTTTCGCGGGTATGACGGTGCCTGTGCGTGCGTCGAGGGATCTCACGAAGTCTGAACAGTTACGAATCGGACCACTCGTTGACCAACTCTCCAATCCTCCGCTAAGATGACGTAGCCTCCGTTGGGATGGCCCTTAAGTTCGAGAATTCCACATAAGAGAAGTACTGGAACAAAAGGCACAGGAGATCGTCCTGGTTGAGTGAGTTGAGTGAACCCTGCCGAATGAAGCCGAACTCCTGAGAAGACCGGAAGGATGTGTGACGATGTGGAATGACCATGATTACGTTCGAATGTCAAGGGATGCTCAAGAGTACAAAGCTGCCATGGAGGAGCAAGACAGGTCAGAAGAAATCGAGCGACACGCCCGAGAGATCGGCGAGGGCAAGTCTATAGGTTGGCCTTGGCGTGTACTCGAGGCACTTATATGGTTTTGGCCAGGTCTCGCAGTGCTCCTAGTCGCGGCGGTGCTATTCATCTTATTCCAACAACTCCCGGAGGGCTGATGCCACCTGACTCGGATCTCCGGCGATAAACTCGCCTGCCACCCATCCAATACACCATTCGAACAGGCATCAGATCACTCCATACTTCCTATTTTCTATTTCCCACTTTCTCCCGCTTTACGCACTTTGCCCTATATGAGAAAGTACGCGCAGCCCGATAAGGTAACGAAGGAGGACCGCCCATGTACCAATATATATTCGACGAGTCCGAATGGAAGAAATTCACGGACCAGAAACAGGGTCATACCCTGGTAGCGGTGGACGGCAGCCACTACAGGTCCATCGACATGGGCTCTATGGAGAACCGTCTGCCCGGTTCGGAGACCTACGACCGGCTAATGGGAGTAAACAGCTTCCACCCCGGAGGCGTCTACGAGTCCCACGAGCACCAGACCCCGATGTACTACTACGTTCTGCAGGGGACCGGCCTGATGCGTGTCGGCGACGAGGAGCGCGTCATCACCAAGGGGTCGTGGGTCTACACTCCCCCTGGCCTCAAGCACTACACCAAGAACATCGGCGAAGGCATCCTCGCCTACCTCTTCTTCGGCGGCAATCCGCTCGACCCGAACGCTGGCATCCACGAGCCACCCAGAGAGTAAATCCAATCCGTCATGACTGCTCCGTATAGTCCTTCAAACACGGTGCAGCGCCGGAGACCCCCAACCGTCATTCCGGCGAAGGCCGGAATCCAGAAAGCTCGGTCAGCCGGAATACCGTGGTATTACCACTAACTGGTATAGGTCACCCTCTGCACCGGATCGGAAGGCCGCCCACAATCACCACAAGGTGAGGGAGTCGTGGAAGAGCTGTGCGAGGTCGTCGGCCTCGGCAGGACGTGGCGAGAGCTTGGTGACGCGATGCTGGGGGAGCGTACCCTTGACGAGCGCGGGCACGTCGTTCTCCGTGTAGCCCACCGCGCCGAGTCCGTTGGGCAGGCCCATGTCGCGGATGAACCTCACGATGACGTCGCCGAGAACGTCACCCGCGTCCTCCGGGCCCGCGCCGGACACCTCTGCGCCCATCAGCCGCGCGGCGTGAAGGTGTCGTTCGGGATTGGTAGGGCCGGTGTAGCGGAACACGGCGGGCGCGTTCAGGATCACCGACATCCCGTGCGGCACCATCGGCTCCTCGTCGGGGTAGTCGTCAGGCATGAAGTTTCTGACCATGCCGGACACGGGGTAGGACATCCCGTGTGGCAGGTGACATCCGGCGTTGCCGAATCCGACCCCTGCGTACGTGGCGGCCAGCAGCATCTGTCCTCGCGCGTCGGCGTCATCGGGGTCATGGACGGCGCGGTGCATGTTCTCGGCCACCATCTCGACGGCCTTCAACGCCCAAACGTCGCTGATCGGGTTGGAACCCTGGTAGGAGGGACGTAGACCGGGGTTTCCCGGGGCCTCTCGCTGGCCAAACGGCATGGCCGTGTAGGACTCAAGCCCGTGACTCAGCACGTCGAATCCGCTGCACGCCGTGACCATCGAGGGCAGGTCGCGCACGTTGTCGGGGTCGACGATGCCCATGACGGGCCTCAACGACCGGTGGGATATCCCCGTCTTGGCCTTCATCTCAAGCAGGTCGAATATCGCCACGCCGGTCGTCTCGCTGCCGGTTCCGGTCGTCGTGGGAATCGCTATCAGGGGACGTACAGGACCGGGCACGAGTTCGCCCTTTCCTATTGGCGCGTTGACGTAGGTCAGAAGGTCTGCCGGGTACGTGGAATACAGGTTTGCGGCCTTAGCCGTGTCCATGCTGGAGCCGCCGCCCACGGCGACGAACCCGTCGAACCTGCCGTCCGTGGCGAACTCGATGGCCTCCTTGAACGATACGTCCGTAGGCTCAACGCGCACCCGGTCGTAGAGCACGGCGTCGAGGCCCTCGGCCTTGAGCGAGTTCATGGTCACGGAGACGGCCTCGCTCTGCGCCATGCGCGCGTCGGTCAGGACCATCACCCGGCGGGCGCCCAGCCGGTGCATCTCGTACCCGACCTCTCGCGTAACGCCGGGACCGTACTTGATGCTTGACGTGTCCATCGAGAACGCCGTCTCGTTCTTCATGGCGCTTCTGCCTCGTTCCGGAAATGTTGGGGGTGGGTGCGCTAGGTGGCTACGACGGCCAGGCACGTCTGTGTACGAAGAACACCGTCGATGGTATGTATGTCGCCTGTCACGAGGGAGGCGACTGCGCTCACGTCCTGCGCGTTGACAATGGCAATAATGTCAAAGGTTCCCATGACCACGTCTACCGTCTTAACTCCCTCGAGGCTGAGGATCTGATCGGCCACCGTCTTGGCCTTGCCCACTGCCACCTCGATCAACACATACGCTTTCGTTCCCATCAATGCCTCCTTGGGCTCTCTCGACCGTCCTCACCACATCGGTGAACGGCGGCGAAGTTCACAGATTCTATTCTGGACGTTTGAGGGTGTCAACGTGGGGGAGGGCGATAAGGGCGAGCCTTGCCAAGTTCATCAACCGCCTTGGGGCAAATGAATACTGTCACGATATCGACTGGAAACCTGCGAGGTTGAGAAATTGGCTGCGCCTAGATGGTAGAGGCAACAGTCAACTCCACTTAGGGGCTTTCTTGTGTCCTTGCACCGAGTAGGGATCAGATGGTACTCTTGTAGAACATTCTTTCTAGTACGTCCTCCGTGGACTTCCAACCCCAATGTACTCATTCTGTGAATTCGCCGGCAGCAGAGTCCGTTTCTTTCGAAGGTCCATTGTTCAGCTTATTGCTGCGGTTCAGACAATTACATAGGAGGATTTTGCCAAATGTACCGGACAACCCCGTATGGCTTCAAGCGGAGACTCAGGAAGAGCATAGTGTCCATGCGACGGATAAGGAAGATCGCATGACGGGCATGGCGAAGAGCGTCTACGGCAACCGCCTGGCATGCGGCAATCCAGTTGGTATGCCCGATTCACATGTGTCGGATCGGGATGCTATGATGCAGGTCAGGCTCCTCCAGGCAGAAATGACAAGCGGACCAATGTTGAAAGAGAAACCACAACTAGCCTCCGATTGGGATTATCGAACGGCTAACACGAAGGAGTACACTCACGGAATTCATCCATATCCCGCGATGATGATTCCGCAAGTGGCCCGCCGTCTAATCCTAGAATACGGACGTCCTAGGGGTATCCTCTTTGACCCGTACTGCGGAACCGGGACAACGTTACTTGAAGCGTTCTTGGTCGGCAGCGAATCTGTAGGTACCGATCTGAATCCACTGGCCAGACTCATAGCCAAGGTCAAAACGACACCAATCGATATCAACCAGCTTGATCTCGCGTTAGAAAGATACATAGATTTCGGGCTTGATGCTGTCCCGGCGTCGAATGGGCGCGTCGAAACACCTGACTTCCCCAACGTTGACTATTGGTTCGATGATCGTGTGCAACGCGAGTTGACATTGATTCGTGAATATATCGACCGCATTGACGACATTCCAATTGCCGACTTTTTCAGGGTCGCATTCAGTCTTACGATCAGGAAGACCTCCTGGACCAAGAATTCCGAATTCAAGCTCGTACGCATTCCACGTGAGAAGATGAGAGAACACAATCCTGACGTGTTTTCTACCATGGTCGACATATTGACCTGCAACAGGGATGCTGTACTTCAACTGAACAATGCTCTAGATCAATCGGTACCTCTCCCTTCCATCTACGGCTTCAATTCCGTGGCAGGTGCCCCAAGGAATGTGCTCGAGAATGATTCCGTTGACATAATTGTTACCTCCCCGCCGTATGGAGACTCGAGAACAACTGTCGCTTACGGCCAATTTTCTCGCTTGTCGTCTCAGTGGTTGGGGTACACGGATGCCAATCGAATTGACAATGAGTTGATGGGAGGCTCAAAAGACCAGGGCCATAATTCCTTCGATTGCCAAGTGCTGGATAGTGCAATACGCGAAATCTCAAATGCAAACCCCAAACGGAGTCGCGAGGTTGCGTCGTTCTTCATCGATTATCGCAAATCAATCACGAACGTTTCGTCAATAGTGAAGCCTGGGGGCTACGCCTGTTACGTGGTGGGCAATCGAACCGTCAATGGAATCGAGGTCCCTACTGCCGAGGCCACTGGGGCGTTCTTTGAGATGAGCGGGTTTTCGCTTGTCGACACGTACCAGCGCAACATACCCAACAAGAGAATGCCTTCGATGAACTCACCGACAAACGTGCCAGGAAAGCTAGGCAGCACGATGAAATCTGAATACATTGTGGTCTGTCAAAAAAAGGTGCAGTAGTGAGATTAGCCGAACTGCGATCACGGATGTCGGCGATTAGAAACGAAGGGTTCGTCCAAACTCGTAGGAAAGGATCGACAGGCGTGGGTTTCACGCTTGAGTCTCTTCTTGATATAACAGAGAACAATCTGCCCATACCTGACATTGGGGGACGAGTAGAAATTAAAGCTACTCGGAGCAACTCGAAGAGTATGATTACCCTGTTTACGTTCAACAAGAGCGTTTGGAAATTCAACCAGAAGGAAATTATCAGTCGTTGGGGATACTGGGACAGCAAAAAGGAACGCCAAGCACTCTACACTACTGTCTCAGTCCACGAGCCGAACCGACAGGGTTTGCAGTTGTCGTTATCGAGCGATTCTACCTCGATATTCTTAAATCACGTGCCTAGCAAGAGTCTATTGGCGACGTGGGACCTGTTTCACATTGTGGGCAAATTCCTAACTAAGCTTGACCACGTGCTTTTCGTACATGCCGACACACGGAAAATCGAGGGAATCGAGGAGTTTCACTACATCAAAGCAGAATTGCTATCCGAGCCGAGCTCATTGACTTTCAGAAACGGCTTCAATAGTGGTGCCGTCATGATTGATTTGCGAATGCACCTTAATCCTAATGGCACAGTAAGGAATCGAGGGACTGGGTTTCGTGTCAGGGAACTTAGTCTACCGACTCTCTTCAACAAGTCCACTGCCATTATTTAGGCTAAGAACACCTAATCCTATGCAGTTGACGAGTCCCCTCGAAGCTAAAATTGCACTCCTAACTTGACCGTAGACTCTACCGCCGGGCGAATGACCCTGCACCTGCCCTCTAGATGATCTGTGACAAGAACAGCTTCGTCCGGTCCTGCTGGGGGTTGTTGAAGATGTCGTGCGGGGAGCCCTCTTCGACGATGACGCCCTCGTCGAACATGATCATGTGGTTGGACACCTCTCGGGCGAATCCCATCTCGTGAGTGACGACGATCATCGTCATGCCGGAGTCCGCAAGCTCGCGCATGGCGTCGAGCACCTCTTTGATCATCTCCGGGTCCAGCGCGGAGGTCGGCTCGTCGAAGAGCATGATCTTCGGTTGCATCGCTAGGGCGCGGGCGATTGCCACGCGCTGCTGCTGACCGCCCGACAGCTCGCCGGGGTATTTTCCCGCCTGTTCGGGGATGCCCACACGGTCGAGCAGGCTCATCGCCACTTCCTCCGCCTGGTCCTTGGGCCACTTGCGGACCTTCAGCGGCGCCAGCATGATGTTGTCGAGCACGGTCAGGTGCGGGAAGAGGTTGAATGACTGGAACACCATCCCAACCTCGCTCCTGATCGCCTCGATATTCCGCACGTCGTTGGTGAGCTCGATGCCGTCGACGATGATGTCCCCCCGCTGGTGCTCTTCCAGCCGGTTGATCGTGCGAATGAAGGTCGACTTTCCGGACCCCGACGGACCGAAGACGACCACGACCTCGCCCCTATTTACCGTCGTGGACACGCCGCGCAGAGCGTGGAACGATCCGAACCACTTGTGCACGTCTCGACAGACGATCATCGTACCGTTCTCAGCAGTCTCTTCGGTTGCAGTCACAGGTCCCTCCGTGGTGTTGGGTTGTGTTCCTTACGCGCGCACACCTACCGCGCTCCGACGCGCAGATGGTCCTCCACGCGCCTGCTCACATACGACATGCCGTACGTGAATATCCAGAATACGATGGCGAGGAAGATGAACAGCTCCTTCGCGCTGGGGAGATACTCCACGTTGCCCTGGATGAACGCGCGACCGATCTCCACGACGTCCAGCATCCCGATGATGTAGACAAGGCTCGTGTCCTTGAAGAGGGCGATGAACTGTCCGACGATGGCCGGGATCACGTTGCGGATTGCTTGGGGCAGGGAAATCAGGAACGTGATCTGCCAGCCCGACAGCCCCAGGGCCCTCGCCGCCTCGGTCTGGCCGGGGTGCAGCGCCTGCAGACCTCCGCGAATGTTCTCCGCCATGTACGCCGAGCTGAACAGCGTGATGACAACAGCCGCCCGGAAGAGGGAGTTCTGAGGGAAGTTCTCCGGGAAGGCCAGCGGCACGAGCACCTGCGACATGAACAGCAGAGTGATAAGTGGTACCCCTCGGAAGATCTCGATGAATACCACGCACAGCAGCTTCACGACTGGGAGCTGACTCCGCCGACCTAGCGCCAAGGCGATGCCGATTGGCAGGCTGAGCACGATGCCGGCCACCGCCAGCAAAATGTTCAGCATCAGTCCGCCCCAGTAGATGACCGAGACTGGCTGCAGGCCTGGAATTCCCTCGAATCCTCGCAGGAGGAATAACGTCAGAAGGAAAGAAACAACGCCGACAATCGCGACGTGTTTAATGTCGCGCCATGGCGTATATTGCGTTATCGCTAGGCCGAGGAACACCGCCGGAATATTTGCAACCAATAGGACACGCACGTCCATGCCCATCCGGTCAAAACTGTAAGGTAACAGGGCTAGTGCGGCTGACACGACGGCGACCGCAAGCGCCACCCTCCTGGCGGTCCCGCCGCCGGCGACTCCCCACGCCATTCCCAGCACCATCGTAGCGAGCAGGAGGCCAACCTGTGGCCTCCAGAAGCAATTCTGGTCCGGAGGACACGCTGTCTGGGTGTTGTACTGGCCTATGATGAACTGTCCGCCGAGCGTTCCTATGACCTGCCATTCGGCATCGCCGAAGACCCAGGTCAGGCCGAACCACAGGAACCACACGACCACCACGACCGATATCACGGTCATCAGCACGTTGTACCACGTGCTGAACAGGTTGGCGTGCATCCAACCAACCACGCCCACCTCGCTTCTGGGTGGCGCCATGACCGTCGAGGCGTCGGTATTTTCGTTGTCAGTCATTCCTTATGCTCCGGTGATCCGTACGTACCGGTTGTATAAGTTCCCGACCAGCGAGTATGCGAGACTCATGGCCAGATAGCACAGCATGATCAGCACGAAGATAGACACCGCGGGAGCGGTCTGCGTCATCGTCTTGGCAACGTTAGTCAGGTCGGAGTAGCCGATTGCCCCGGCGAGGCTGCTGTTCTTGGTCAGATTGAGGAATTGGCTGATGAGCGGCGGGATGATAACCCGCAGGGCCTGTGGGAACGTGACGTGCCTCAAGCCCGCCAGATTGGATAGACCCAGTGCGCGAGCCGCTTCCGTCTGACCGCGACCTACCGACGTGATCCCTGCCCGTACGATCTCCGCGATAAACGACGCCGTGTACATTACGAGGCCGATCAGAAGGGCGAGAAGTCCGGCGGGAGCCGTGAATCCTCCGGCGACCCTGCCAAACGTCCCATGAGGTGCGGGGTAAGAGATGGTGAAGGGCGATTCCCCAGAGGAGACCATCAGGACGACCCAGGCTACTGCCCCAATGCCGACCGCCGTGCTCACTCCATACACAACAGGGTACGAAGCCTTGCCGGTCATGGTCTCGCGTCGCACCAGGAATCTGTGAATGATGACCGCCGCGATTACACCTACGAGCACCAGGGCCAGCCATGCCAGCCCCATCGCAAGGTCCGGCGGTGTCGGCCAGGGGAACGATACGCCCGCGTTGTTTATGTACAGGTTCTCCGCAATGACGTATCCGTCCCGTTCAGGCGGGAGCGCAAGGAATATATAGAACCAGAAGAACAGCTGGACGAGCAGGGGCACATTGCGGAAGAACTCGACGTATACCAACGAGAGCTTGGCGACGATCCAGTTATTCGACAGCCGCGCGACGCCGACCACGATGCCAAGAATTGTCGCAAGGATTACTCCGGCGATGGAGACCACGACCGTGTTCGTCGCGGCCACGCCCAGTGCGTAGAGGAATGAGTCGGATGATTCGTAAGGGAGGAAGTGGTGGCCGATGGGAGTCTGGTACTCCCTGTCCAGGAAGCTGAATCCGTAGGGGATATTGCGGTCCTGGATCGCGTTGCCAATGTTCAGGAAGAACCAGAGAACGAGGACGACGGCCAGGATGCCGGATATGATCTGGGTGGCCCATCGGAGGATCTGGGCGTGACGCCATACAGGGATGCCCTGGTAGGTCAGAAGTCCCGTCATCTGCGCCATGTCGTCAATCCCATGCGAGTTGTGCTTTCCGGCCTATGGCCTTTCGCCATCTCACCAATTTCCAGGCGGTCACCATTCACTGTTCTAGGTCGAACGTACCATAGCAAATCATTTTCCGCATAGTAGCGATGTAGCCCTACTTTAGCAAGCGCCTATCATCAGTTGGCGACTTTGGGCTCTCAATTCACTTGTTATGAAAGAACCCCACCGAAATCGATGGGGTTCTTCCTTCAAACTCTGTCTTCGAGTCCTATGCGCCGTTGCTGCCGTTGCCTGCCCACACAGTCTCCATGACGGTGTTGGGGTTCATGGGCAGCCGCGTCATGCGCACGCCGATTGCCTGGTTGATGGCGTTGGCGATTGCCGCGGGCGGAGGAACGATGTTGACCTCGCCCACTCCCCGGACTCCGAACGGATGACCGGGGTTCGCCACCTCGACGATGACCGTGTCGATCATCGGCAGGTCGTTGGCGACCGGCATCCGGTAGTCCAGGAACGTGCTGTTGACCATGTCGCCCTGGTCGTTCATGAAGTACTCTTCGTTCAGGCCCCAGCCGATGCCCTGGGCGGTGCCGCCCTGCATCTGACCCTCGACGTAGCTCGGATGAATCGCCTTGCCGGCGTCCTGCGCTATCGTCGCGCGGAGGAGGGAGACCTTGCCCGTATCCGGGTCGGCCTGCAGGTCGACGATGAGGCCCGCGAAGGCCGCGCCGACGCCCGCCGGGTTGACCGAGCCGCGACCCGTGATCGCGCCCCCTGTGGCGTTCGCTTCAGCCGCCAGCTCCTTGAACGTCATCCGGAGCTCGGAGTCGGTCTTGGAGCTGATGACACCGTTCTCCATTTGGAGAGAGTCGGCGTCTACGTCCCAGATCATTGCGGCGCGTTCGACCATCTGCTGCTTGACGTCCTTGGCCGCCTCGATGGCCGCGTAGCCGGTGGCGAAGGTCGTGCGACTCCCGCCCGTCCCGAACGTGAAGCCGATGGAGTCGGTGTCCACCACGGAGGGGTAGAAGTCCTCGGCGGGGATGCCGAGCACCTCGGCCGCCTGCATGGAGATCGATGCCCTCGTGCCGCCGATGTCCGGCGATCCCTCGGTCAGGGACACCGTGCCATCAGCGTTGACCGCAAGGTTCACAGCGGACTGCAGGCCCGCGTTCATCCAGTACCCGAAGGCGACTCCCCGTCCGACGTTCTCACCCTCAAGCGGGGCGCTCCAGTGCGGATGGTCCCTGAGCGCTTCGAGCACTTCCACGAAACCTATCCGCGGGAATGCCGTCCCATCGACCTTGCGGGTGCCTTCCTTGGCGGCGTTCAGCAGCCGGAACTCGATGGGGTCGATTCCCAGCTGCTCGGCAATCTCGTCCACCACCGTCTCGGACGCGAACTCCGCGTTCGTAGCGCCCGGCGCGCGGTATGCCGCCGTCTTGGGCTTGTTGAGAACGACGTCGTACGCATCGACGACGGCGTTCGGAATGTCGTACGGAGCGAAGACGCACTCGGCGGCAGCGCCAACGGGCGAGCCGGGGTAGGCCCCCGCCTCGAACGCCAGGTACGCCTCCGCCGCGACGAGCTTGCCTTCCTTCGTCGCGCCCATCTTGACTCTTATGTAGGATCCTGGCGTCGGGCCGGTGGCCTCGAACTCGTCCGTGCGGCTCATCGCCATCTTGACCGGATGCCCCGACTTCTTGGACAGCAGGGCCATCACCGGCTCTCCGTACGGCTCGAACTTGCCGCCGAATCCGCCGCCGATCTCCTGGGGCGTCAGCTTGACCTGCGTCAATGGCACGTCGAGCACCTGCGCCGTCGCGTCTCGGACGTTGAAGGGACCCTGGGTGCTGTTCCAAATGTGGATGCGCCCGTCGTCACGCCAGTGAACGGTGCAGGTGTGAGGCTCGATGTACCCTTGATGCACCGTCGCGGTGTTGAACTCGCGCTCAACGACCACGTCGGCTTCCTCGAAGCCCTTGGCGATGTCGCCCTTCTTGTTCTGGGAGTGGTCGGCGATGTTGCCCTTGCGTCCCGTATTCTCGCCGAACTCGGTCATCTCGAGATCGTCGTGGAGGACCGGGGCGTCGTCGGCCATGGCCGCGACCACTTCTGAAACCGGCTCCAGCACCTCGTAGTCGACCTCTATCTGCTTCGCGGCCTGCTCCGCGTCGTGAGGAGTGGTGGCGGCGACGGCGGCAACCGGGTGACCCCTGAAGACCACTTTCTTCGTGGCCATGATGCCGTCGCGCAGATAGAGGAGGTCGGTCGCGAGCTCGCCGAGCGTTACTTTCCGGGAACCGTCGTCATCGAGAGAGGTCTCCGGGATGTCTGCGCCGGTTACGATCGCGCGAACGGCGGGATTGGCCTCCGCCTTGCTCGTGTCGATCGACCGGATGTTGGCGTGGGCATGCGGACTGCGGAGGATGAATCCGTGCAGCATCCCCGTCGTGTGCACGTCAGCGCCGTACTTCGCGCGGCCCGTGACCTTGTCCGCGCCGTCGTGTCGAATGGGGCGCGTCCCAACCACATCGTAATCGACCTGCGATAGGACGACATTCGGTTCGTAGGTTGTTGTCATGTCTACGCCTCCTGTGCTTGCATCCTCTCTGCCGCGTCCATGACTGCCCGCACGATCTTGTCGTAGCCGGTGCATCGGCAGAGGTTGTTCGCGAGCCACCACCGGATCTCGTGCTCGGTGGGGTTCGGGTTCTGTTCCAGCAGCGCCTTGGATGAGACGAGGAAGCCGGGCGTGCAAATGCCGCACTGGAGCGCGGCGTTCTCGAGGAACGAGACCTGCAGCGGGTGCAGACCCTCAGGCGTCGCCATGCCCTCGATGGTGTCGATGCACGCGCCGTCGGCCTCGACGCCGAGTACGAGACAGGAGCAGACGATTCGCCCGTCCATGTTGACCGTACACGCGCCGCAGTTGCCGTCGTTGCATCCTTCTTTGGCGCCTGTTAGCTGCAGCGTGTCGCGCAGGACCTCCAGGAGGCTCTCTCGCGGCTCGGCGAGGAACTCGACCATCTCGCCGTTGATGGTTGTCTGAACGTATGACTTAGTGGGCATCTATGTGGCCTCCTCGTGCTCGGGTTACAGCGTCGTTGAGTACGCGCCTGGTCATGACGTCGCACAGGTGCTTGCGGTACTCGATGGTGCCGCGCATGTCCGTGATCGGCTTGGCGGCGTCCCTGGCGATCTCGCCGGCCTTGGCGATGTTCTCGTCGTTGACCTCTTTCCCCGCAAGCTCGTCGTTGATCTCCGTGACGAACAGCGGGGTGGGCGCGACGGCCGCGAGCGAGACCCGCACCGACTCGAAGCACCCGTCGTTCAGCGTCACGCCTGCGCCGACGCCGACGACTGCGATGTCCATCTCATTCCGCGGAATGAAGCGCTGGTACCGCGCGCCGGAGTTGGCGGCAGGCGCCGGGAAATTGATGGAGACCAGCAGTTCTCCGGGCTGCAGGACGTTCTCTCGAACTCCGGTGCAGAAGTCCTCTATCGGCACGCAGCGGTTGCCGTTTGGCCCCGCGATATTGGCGCTTGCCCCGAGGGCGATCATCGCCGGTATCGTGTCCGCGCTCGGCACGGCGTTGCACAGGTTCCCGCCGAATGACGCGCGGCCCTGTATCTGCGTTCCGCCGATGATCGACGCCGAGTCCACCACGGCGGGGTATTGCGCGGCAACGTCCGCGTCGTTGTATATCCGGTAGCAGGGCACCGCCGCTCCCAGCGTCAGCCCGCCGTCCGAACACACGCTCAACTCATTCAGCTCCGGTATCATCTTGATGTCCACCACATGGTCGGGGTCGTGGACTCCTGTCCTCAACTGAACGATCAGGTCGGTGCCGCCCGCCAACGGGCGCGCCCTGTCACCTCGTTCCGTCAGAAGCCCTACCGCCTCCTCGACCGTGTGGGGGCGAGCAAAATCAATCCATTTCAATAGCCGACTCCTTTCCCTTGTAGCTTCTCCCTACACAGCTGTATTTGGTTTGGCCCTTTGCAAAGTGGCTCCCGCCCAAACGAACGGAAACCGCGACGCACCTCCGGGCCGCGAACGCGCGTAAGTATAGCAAACCGAGCCTATGTCAACAACGGGGGTCAGAGGAAACAGATTCATGCCCCGCAGTGTACGGGGTTCCTCAGAAAATAATCCCCGGCCAGCCCGTCGTTGGGGCAACCCTCGTGGGTGCCCTTCCCCGCTGCTCAATGGAGAAACACGAAATCGCCATTCCACCCACGCTCTGTAACTGTTCAGGCTTCGTGAGAGCGCTCAACGCACACAGCCACCGTCATACCCGCAAAAGCGGGTATCCATAGGGGTGGGGGATGTTCACCCCATGAACTCTGAACGCTCACCACGCTCTTCCCAAATTTGACAGACAAGAACATACGTGCCACACTATCCATGAGCGGCTGCAAGCCGCCCACTCTCACGACAACGAGGAAATGGCGCAAATACAACAAAAGAAAACCATGCCGCTTCTCCAACTTGCCCTGTGCCAGGTGCCCTGAACGAAGCCGAGAACTTTACAATAACGAGAAAAATGCAACAGAATGCAACACCATGCAACAAATTTTCAAAAAACCCTCGGCTGGACGGGCCCTCGACTCTCCCAGCACGCCCACACATCCTGTCATTACCCAGAAAGTACCCCCCGGCCAACCTGTCGTGCCCCCGCGCTTCTCCAACTTGCCCTGTGCCAGGTGCCCTGGGCGAAGCCGCGAACTTTACGATAACGAGAAAAATGCAACAGAATGCAACACCATGCAACAAATTTTCAAAAAATCCTCGGCTGGACGGGTCCTCACCTTTCCCAGCACGCCCACGCATCCTGTCATTACCCAGAAACTACCCCCCGGCCAACCCATCGTAGGGGCAACCCTTGTGGTTGCCCTTCTTCTGCGTCAACACATTTTCATGATTGGTGGTGTCAGGGGTAGCCGAAATGAGACATTACCCCGAAAATACCTCCCGGCTAACCCGTCCTCGGAACCACAGGCAGCGTAATCCGCGACGGGTACCGCGAATCGTGAAACACCGTCTGAAGCGCGGGAACCGACTCACCGCTCACACCGATCGGCTCGCCGGTATTGAGGTTCCGGTCGAAGCGCGGGAAGTTGCTGCTGGAAATCTCGACGCGGATCGAATGTCCCCTCTTGAAGACGTTGCTCGTAGGACCGAGATCGATGGTGAACTCGTACACGTCGCCGGGTTCGAGGAGACTTGCCGGTTGCCTCGGCGTCCGGTAGCGGGCCCTGATGATGCCGTCGCAGAGGTTCGCCGCGTATCCGTCCGGGCGCACGTCCACGAGCTTGGCCGTGAAGTCGGTGTCCACGGCGGAGCTTGAAGCGTAGAGCGTGACCACGACCGGGCCCGTGACCTCGGTATCCTGCTCCATGGGTGAAGACGTGTAGACCAGCACGTCGCCGCGAGTCTCGATGGGCCGCTGATCGAAGACTCCCGCAACCAGGGTCGCCACGTCGCAGCAGAGGTTCCCCCCACGAGTCGGTACGGGGTCCAGGGGATTGTAGAGAAACACGTCCGGAGGACAATCTGCCGGCAAGTCCTGGACGAGAGCGCCGTCTCCGGCGAGCGTATTCGCCTTGCCGTCGCTGCTCAGATGGAAGTCGGTGGATATCGCGCGGTCCAGAGGCCATTCATCTTCCTCGCGCCACACGTTGTCGCCCATCACGAAGATTCTCACAGGCTTATCGTCGGTCAGCCCGTTCTCTTCGCCGTGCAGCAAATAATCGTAAAATCGCAGGATCCCGCCCGGCACGTCATCGGCCAAGGTCGAAGATGCCGCGCCGAAGCTGCGCTCTCCCGCGACGGACGTCTGGAGTCCCCCGTGCGTCCACGGCCCGATGACGAGACGCTGCAGCGAGCGGGCCTGATCGCTCCCGCCGGACTCCCTCATCCCCGTGAAGTTCCTGACCGTGCCGCCGATGAAGATGTCGTACCAGCCGCCGTAGTTGAAGGCCGGGACGACGATGTCACTGTGCATCTCCTCAATGCAGACGGCCTTCCAGTAATCGTCGTACTCGGGGTGTTCCATCCAGTCGAAGTAGTATGGCGCGAGATCGTCCTTGAGTTCCTCGTACTCATTCATCGGCAGGTGCCCTGCTGCGGGTTTCAGGTCGTCCTGCGTCATCAGAAGCGCGTCGAGTTGGTAGGGAGATAGGAAGAGCTGCTTGGAGAGGTTCTGCCAGTTCGCCGCCGTCAGCGCGCCGACCGACCACGACATATTGAACCCAAGCTCGAACGCTCCACCCTGCCACGTCCAACCCTCGTGATAGTCCGAGGCCGTGACTCCGGGGGCGATGCCGGCGAGTTGCGGTGTCTGGGTGGAGGCCGCGAGCCACTGGGTCGCCCCGTTGTACGAGCTACCGAACATCCCCACCTTGCCGCTGCTCCATGGCTGGCTCGCCACCCACTCGATGGAGTCGTACCCGTCACTCGCCTCGTTCACGAACGGGTAGAACTGGCCCTCCGAGCTGTGTCTACCGCGAATGTCCTGGATGACGACCGCATACCCCCGCTCCGCCGCGCGGATGATGTCCAGTGCCCAGGCCCTTGAGATGATCTCGGACTTGTTGTAAGGCGTCCTCAGCATCAGGCTTGGGAACCCACCAGACGCATCCGGCCTGCAGACATCCACGTAGGTCATGGTGCCGTCGCGCAGCATCAGTGGCACGTTGGACTCGAATTTGACGCTGTAGGGTCCCGGCATGGCGCTCACACTCGGTAAGGGGATTGAGGTCGCCGGTAGTATACCGCCCGAATCCTGCAAGCGGAACCCAAAACCCCCCACCTCCGTCATTCCGGCGGAGGAACGTCACCCCGTACCACGATACGGGGCCCGAATCCAGAAAGTCCGATAAGTCGAGAGTACGGCCTAGTCACACCCAATTGGTATTAGGTGAGAAATTGGGGAAACCTTCCCGTGTTGTGAGGTGGCGTGATGTCCGGTAATATCACAGAATCGTGTGATGCGGCGCGGTGACGGCAGGTCGTATGATAGGAGTATGCACCGGGACGCTGGAGTCCGCCTTGAGGTGTCGGTCATGATTAGAGTCCTGTCGATTGCACTAATTGTCATTGGACTTGGCGGGTTGATGATTCCGGCTTGGATGTCTGCTGTCGAGGCCCAAGCCCCGCATGGAGTCGTCGTGGAAATCGACGAGCCGATACAGCCCTCGACTGCGCGCTTTCTGAAACGTGTAGTCACCGAGGCTGAGGAGGGCGGCGCTCGGTTCGTTGTCATCCGACTGGATACGCCCGGTGGCCTCTACGACTCGACGCGCGACATCGTGGAGACCATCCTGGAATCCAAAGTCCCGGTTATCGTCTATGTATCTCCCTCCGGCGCTCAGGCCGCCTCCGCCGGAACGTTTATCGCCGCTGCCGGACACATTGCCGCAATGGCGAACGGGACGAACATCGGCGCGGCTTCTCCCGTGGATGATCGGGGGCAAGCTCTGCCTGAGCCGCTTGGTTCAAAAGCCACCAACGACGCTGCAGCATTCCTGCGGAGCATCGCGACGGAGCGAGACCGGAACGCCGAGGCCCTCAACGACACGGTCACCCGCGCCAAGGCGTATTCGGCGTCCGAGGCCCTCGACCAGGACATAATCGACCTCGTGGCGACGGACCTTAATCAGCTGCTCGCAAGCGTAGACGGGCAGCCGGTAGATCTGCAGGACGGTTCAGTCGTAATCAAGACGGAGGGCGTGGACCTGAGGAATGCGGGCAAGACCATCCTGGAGAACTTCCTCTCCCTTATCTCCAACCCCAACGTGGCATTCCTGCTGCTGGTCATAGGGGCAATTGGCCTGTTCATCGAGTTCCTCGCCCCGGGCCTGTTCGCACCCGGCATCATCGGCGTGATCTGCCTGGTAATGGCGTTTGTCGCCTTCGGCAACCTGCCCGTGAACTGGGTGGGGGTTGCTCTCATCGCCTTTGCCCTCGTGCTGTTCTTCGCTGAGTTTCAGGCCCCGGGGGTCAGCTTCTTCGGCGCAGGTGGCGTCGTGAGCTTCGCTCTCGGCTCCGTCCTGCTCTTCGGAGGGTTCTCTCCGGGTCCCATCGAGACGCCCAGCTTCAGGGTCAACTACTGGCTGATTGGCGGGATTACGGTTACCCTTGCCGTGTTCCTTCTGTTTGTGGTTCGCGATATCCTCTTGGCGCAGAAGATAGAGGAACGGCAGGCGAAGAAGGTGATCACCACCTCCGAGACGCTTGTTGGGACGATCGGCGTCGTCAGTGCTGATCTGGCCCCGTCCGGAATGGTATTCATTGGTGGAGAGGAATGGTCCGCCGTCAGCGATTCGGGTGACGCTATCGAAGAGGGCGCGGAGGTCGTCGTGAACGAAGTGGAAGGCCTCACTTTGAAGGTCGATAAGGCCATGGAATAGGCGGTCCCACAATTCCGGTCTGCGAGCCGGAGCCTCGGATAGGAAGAACGAAACCATCATGGACATCGTAGGAATCATCGTAACTGCCGCCCTATTGGGAGGCCTTCTGTACTTCGCGTGGGACATATTCGTGACGGGAAAGAGAGGGCAGAAGAGTTCGGGGTGGCGATCAGGCGAGAGTCCCACTACCGAGCAGTCGGTGATCGGGATGTCGGGTGTTGCAGTTTCCGACCTTGCCCCGTCCGGCATGGTGCATGTGAACGGGGAGGACTGGAGCGCCGTCAGCGACACCGGCGAGACCATCGAGAAGGACTCACGTATCGTGGTCATGGACGTCGACGGCTTCACATTGAAGGTGTTCGAGGCCACGGAGTAGTCAAAATTCGCACGACCAAGCGGTAAGCAGCGCAAGAGTGACGAAATAGGAGAAGAACATGGCGATAATCAATTTCCTTAAGAACTACGAGCGAATGGCCCGGTTCAAGTGGGGCAATTTCCAGGGCATGAGGGGGCCTGGACCCGTATGGATCATCCCTGTCATGCACTCAGGTAGGCGCATCGACCTCCGCACGGAGGTGATTGACATCCCCCGACAGCGGAACATCACGAAGGACAACGCCCCCATCGACATCGACTTCCTCGTCTACATGCGCGTTGTGGCCGAGTACGCCGACAGGGCCGTCCTCGAAGTCGAGAACTACACGGCGGCCGTCATCGGCCTCGCCACGACGACCCTGCGCGCCGTCGTCGGAGACATCGACCTCGACGACGTGCTCTCCCAGCGCGAGAGGATCAACACCGTCCTCCGTGAGAGGCTGGACGCCGAGACCGAACGCTGGGGGATCAAGGTCACGAACGTCGAGATCCGAGAGATCGAGCCGCCGCGCGATATCCAGGACGCCATGAACCGCCAGATGTCAGCCGAACGTATACGCCGCGCCGTCGTCCGAGAGGCGGAGGGCACACGCGAGGCTGCCGTCACCGTCGCCGAGGGCGAGAAGCAGGCGGCCATTCTCAAGGCGGAGGGTCAGCGTCAGGCGGAGATCCTGACGGCGGAGGGTGACCAGCAGGCGGCTATTCTCAGGGCCGACGGCTTCGCGAACGCCCTCGACCGCATCTACGGCATCGCCCAAAACGTCGACCCGAACACCATGAGTCTCCAGTACTTCGAGACCCTCAAGGAGATCGGGAACGGCGCATCGACGAAGTTCATCTTCCCGATGGAGTTCACCAACCTGATCAAGCCCTTCACCGACATGGCCCAGGGCGGAAAGAGCAACAGCGGCAGGGGAGACTGACACCCCAATCTACGAACGTGACGCCGTCCAGTCGCTCTCACGCCTCCGGATGGCGTCAAAGCCACTCCTTGACCTTCGACGCCAACGTGAGAGTCATCCCCGGCGCCGCCGCAACGTCCTCAAGCGTCGCTTCCCGCACGCCCTGTACCGACCCGAATTGCCTGATGAGCATCTGCCGCCTCTTCGGTCCGATGCCCGGCACGTGATCGAGCGCGGAGGTTGTGCTCCTCTTGGATCGCCGCTGGCGGTGATACGTGATCGCGAACCGGTGCGCCTCGTCACGCAATCGCTGCACGAGGAAGAGAGCGGGCGACGTTCGCGGCAGGACGATTGGCTCCTGCGTCTCTGGGACGAATAGCTCCTCGTTTTCCTTTGCCAGGCTCGCGAGGGGAATCGACGTGATCCCCAGTTCGAGGAAGACCTGCAGCGCCGCGCCCAGATGTCCCTTGCCGCCGTCGATCAGGACGAGATCGGGCGCCTGCTGCCAAGCCTGCCCTTTGGAACCGTTGCCTTCGTTCTCTTCGACTTCCGCGACCCGTGATTTCGGGTCCGCCAGTCGCCGGAATCGCCGCGTGAGCATCTCTCGCATCATCGAGTAGTCGTCGACTCCGTCCACCGACTTGATCTGGAACTTGCGATAGTCGGACGACTTGGACTTGCCATCCTCGAAGACAACCATGCTTCCCACGGGGTTCGATCCCTGGGTGTTGGAAATGTCGTAGCACTCCATCCGACGCGGCAGAGTGGGCAGGTTGAGCGCTTCCTGGAGCTCTTCCATAGCCCGTCCCAGCGCGCCCTCCTCCGCCGAAGCTTGCACACGTCGCTGCTCCATCCCCTCAGAGGCGTTCTCCGCAACCATCCGCATCAGGCGGCGCTTCTCTCCCCGCTGGGGCACGTAGATGCGGACCTTGCTGCGCCGCTTTTCACCCAGCCACGCCTCAATCGCTGCCACGTCCACCAACTCCTCCTGTACGAGAATGCGTGGCGGAACATAGGGGTTGACCTCGTAGAACTGCTTGACGAACGCGCTGAGAATCTCGCCCGGCGTATCGTCCTTCGTGCTCGTCATGATGAAATGGTCGCGTCCAACCAGCTTGCCCTGCCTGACGAAGAAGACCTCCATCCAAGCCTCGTCGCTGTCTGCCGCCATCGCGATCAGGTCGAGCGTCTCTGATGACAAATGGAGCACCTTCTGCCCCTCGTGGACTTTCTCGATGGCTTGAATTTGGTCTCGCAGCGTCGCAGCCCTCTCGAATTCGAGTTCTTCGGAGGCTGTCAGCATCCGGGTCTCAAGCGACTTCAGAATCCGGTCGGCCTTGCCGTCGAGGAACAGGAAGACTTGGTCGATGACCTCCCTGTACTGCTGTTCGTCGACCGCGCCGATGCAGGGGCCTACACAACGATTGATGTAGAAGTCCAGACACGGGCGCGGGTCGTTGCCCGTAATCGTCTTGGTGCAGGAGCGGTATGGGAAGAGTTTCTTGAGAAGCGCGAGCGTCCGGCGGACGCTGCTGGCGCTCGCGAACGGCCCGAAGTAGCGGGACCCGTCCCGCTTCACCGTCCGCGTGATGTAGACCTGTGGAAAGCTCTCGGTCAGATCGACCTTGATGAACGGGTAGCTCTTGTCGTCCTTGAGGCGCGCGTTATATGGCGGCTTGTTCTGCTTGATGAGGTTGCATTCAAGCAGAAGAGCCTCCTGCTCCGACTCCGCCACGATGTACTCAAACTCCGCGACGCGCCTGACCATCTGCCGGATCTTCCCGGGGAGGTTCGCGCTCTTGGCGAAGTATGACCGCAGCCTATTGCGCAGCTTGGCTGCCTTGCCAACGTACAGGACGGCGCCGGTGCGGCTGCGCAGGATGTACACGCCGGGTCTCGCGGGTACCGCTCGCAGACGGTCGGAAAAATCGGTTGGCATCGCTGCCGAGGAAGATCGTCTCATGTCCGTACCGACCCGGTTCGTCATCGTCTAACCCGTTTCAATGCGGCAAACCGGACATCGAGCAGAACGACCGGCTCACTGCGAACGTGCCGCAGGGTTGTCCTGCAGTTCCGATATGGTGAGATGGGTTCTCTAGATCGAACCGCCGAGGGTAACGGTCGCGACTGCAAGGATGGCAACAATGACCGCGGTTACAATTCCGATGTGCCGAAGCTCTCCGGGGAGGAAGCGAGACGCCACTGATCCCTGGTCCTCAACCTGCTGCTTGGACCGGCGTCTTCGCATGGGAGCGGCGGCGGTGCCGGAGACAGGGGCGGCAGCCGTAGCAGTCGCCATTGCAGCCGCCGGAGCGGCGCCCTCATCCTCGTCAAGGTTCGTCTTCGAGACCGCAGGGCCCACCTCGAACTGCTGCGTTGAAGATCGGCGCGGCCCTCGCCTCTTGCGGTTCCGCATCTGGTTCTGACGTTTGGCAACCTTCTGGCCCTTGCTCGGCATCGTCTCCCTCCGGCGCTGCTAGTCGTATTTCATGTCGGCGTAGGCTATTGTCCTACGGATCGCGGCTGTTCGGCAAGTCCTGTCGTTCAGGCTCGCGGATGTGCGCTCTCGTACTGAGCCCGGACGTGCTCGCTCGTCAGATGGGTATATACCTGTGTCGTTGTGATGCTCGCGTGGCCAAGCAGTTCCTGTACGTGCCGCAGCTGCGCGCCCCCAATGAGCAGATGGGTCGCGAAACTGTGCCTCAGCGTGTGTGGCGTGATGTTCCGGTCGATCCCTGCCGCCTGCGCCCGCCCCTTGAGTATCAGCCAAAACCCTTGGCGCGTGAGTCTTCCGCCCTTCCTGCTCACGAACAACGCCCTGCCTGCCTGAGAACCGGCCATGGATGGCCTCCCCTCCCGCAGGTACTCTCTCACCACTTCGACTGCCTCGTCGTGAATCGGAATGATCCGCTCTTTCGAACCCTTCCCCATGCAGCGGACGAAGTTCTCTTCCAGGTCGATGTCTTCGATGTCCAGCGACACCAGTTCGCTGACTCGAACTCCCGTCGCGTACATTACCTCGACAATCGCCCGGTCCCGCAACGCCATCGGGGAGTCCTCCTCGTTTACTGACAGGAGCGCATCGACCTCGTCAATTGACAGCGTTTCCGGTAACGACTCTCCAACCCCGGGCGACGTGAAATCCTCCATGGGGTTCTTGTCTATGACGCCCTCTTCCAGCAAGAAGCCGAACAGCGCCTTGGTCGAAGCGACTTTTCGGGTCTTCGTCTTGTCGGTGTATCCTCGCTCGTGCAGATCGAGGACGAAGGCCGAGAGAGCGTCCACGTCGATCCTCTTCCACGAGCCGTCCCCCTGCAGAGAGGGGTCCCGCGTCTGCAGGAATTCCACGAACTGCGCCAGGTCGTTTCGGTAGGCTGCCAGCGTGTTGGGTGACAGACCACGTTCGACGGTGTTGTAGTTGAGGAACTGTTCGACGGCGTGATTCATTGTGCGAAAGCCAAGCGGAGAATTCGATGAGCGTCACCTATTATTGTAACATGCGTCTCCTCGCCTCCATATCATAGTTAACTGTTCAGACTTCGTGAGAGCGCTCAACGCACACAGCCACCGTCATATCCGCGAAAGCGGGTATCTACATGGGTAAGGGGTGTTTACCTCACGCCCGTATACTTGACACGCGGGCGCTCCCTTCATACAGTAGTTCAGTCCCTTTTCCGGCAGAATAGCGCATGATAACCATCGACATTCATCCCAACCTCTTTTCCGGCGACTTCGTCGGGGCCTTCGTTGTAAGCTGGCACGGATTCCTCACGTTCATCGCGGTCACGGTCGCCGTTGTCCTCGTGGGCAGGTGGGCAACGATGAAGGGCATCGAGTCCGACGCGATCTACTCCATCGCAATATGGGCGATCATCGGCGGAATCATCGGCGCGCGCCTTGTGCACGTCATCGACAACTGGGACATCTACCAGGACGACCCCGGCCAGATTCTCGCCGTCTGGAGCGGAGGCATCGGGCTTTGGGGAGGCATCCTCGGAGGATTCATCGGAGGGGCGGCATACGCCTACTTCGCAAAGCACCCCGTCGGCGTGATTGCCGATCTCACCGCGCCCGTCCTGCCGTTCGCGCAGTCCATCGGGCGCATCGGCGACATCATCAACGGCGAGCACTGCGCCAAGCCGCTCGACCTGTTCTTCGGCATGCGCTGGATTCATCCCGAAAGCCCGGCCGCACAGTGTGCAAACGGCGGCGTCCTCACCATGGACTATGTCCATCCCGTCATCGTCTACGAGATTCTCTGGAACTCCCTGTGCATGGCCGTTCTGTGGCTGCTCCGGGACCGCATCAGGCCCGACGGAATGCTGTTCGCGCTCTACTTGGCGCTGTACGCCGTCGGACGCTTCGCCATCACGTTCTTCCGCGAAGACAAGGTGTGGGCCTTGGGGATGCAGGAAGCGCACTTCATCGCGCTGGCAGTCCTCATCATCACCATCCCGCTGCTCCTGGCGCGCGCACGGTTCACCAAGAGAGTCGAGGTTGTCAGCGAGGAGATCGCCGAGCGTGTGAGGGGAACGCGAGCGGAACGCCGCCGAAAGTCCCGCTAGACAGCTTCGGGTCTCTCCTCTAATGCCCCGTCGATTGGCGAAAGTCCAGCACGGTTAGCTGGTAGCTCGTCTGCCCGTTCCAGGTGTTGAGGCCGAACGTGTAGACCACGTCGATCGTATCTCCCGGCCCCACCCGCTTGTCGCCCTGCTTGAAGGCGATGGCGTCCCAGACCTTCCCCCCATGGGAAAGCTGCAGTTTCAGGTGGTCTCGCGACGCCCCTACGCGGATGGCCCGGAGCACCCGAGTTTCCCGCATCAACAGTGTTGGTGGAGGATTGTCCTTGCCGAACGGGCCAACCCTCTGCATGAAGTCGAACCGTTCTCCCGGAAGCGTCGAAGGTGACGCCACAACGTCGATCTCAATCGAGGGAACAAGCATCGTGTCCTTCAACCGATCTGACGCCACCGCGATAAGCTCTTCCTGCAGACGGGGCAGGTCGCCGGTGGAGACGGTGAATCCTGCCGCCTCCGGATGCCCGCCGTGCCGGTGAAGGTTCGGGCTGGTCGAGCGGATCGCGTCGATGATGTCGAACTCCGGTATGCTCCTTGCACTCGCCCTTGACTCTACTTCACCTCGCCGCACCACCACGGCCGGCCGGTAGAACTGTTCTGAGAGATTGCTTGCTATCAGGCCGAGGATCCCGGGCAGCCAACCCTCGCTCTCCACGAACAGCAGTGGCGGCAGTTTTCCTCCTCCGAAGGAGTAGACCTGTCTTCTGGCCTCCTCGATGCTGGTCGAGGCCAACGCCTTGCGTTCTTCATTCACCTCTTCCAGGGTGGCGGCGATCTTCTTCGCTTCTCTTTCGTTGCCGGTGGTCAGGAGGTCGAGACTGACCTTCGCGTCGCCCAGCCTCCCTGCCGCGTTCAGGCGGGGAATGATCGAAAACGACAGCGACTCCGAGTCCAGTTCCCGGCGGTTGGCTCCGCTCAGCATGAGCAGTGCCCGAATGCCCGGATGGCTGGTCGAACTCATCAGTTCCAACCCCCGCTTGACGATGAAACGGTTCTCCCCGGAGAGAGGAGCAACGTCGGCAACCGTGCCAAGGGCCGCAAGCTCCAAGAGGTGTTCCGGCGTTTCCCTTCCGAGCGACATCCACAGGCCCTCGATCAGCTTGTACGCGAGTCCTGCTCCGGTCAGGTGTTCGTAAGGGTAGACCGAGTCGCCCCTGCGGGGATTCACGATCGCCGTAGCCTGGGGAGGATCATCCGGCAGGGCGTGGTGGTCCGTGATGATCGTCTCGATGCCGTGTCGCAGGGCATGGGCAATTTCCATCCGGGAGCCTATGCCGTTGTCGACCGTGACCAGCAGAGTGACTCCCTGCTCGGCAAGCGACTCGATTGCCTGGATGTTCAGGCCATGCCCCTCATCCACGCGATGTGGCAGGTACGGCACCACCTTCAGCCCCAGGCTCTCCAAAGCGGAGACGACGATTGCCGTGCCCGATACGCCGTCGGTATCGAAATCTCCGAATACGCCGACCGTGTCGTCCCAGAGAATCGCCGTCCGAAGGCGTGAGGCCGCCTTGTTCATGTCCGGCAGGAGGAACGGATCGTGCGCGAGTTCGTCCCCGGCCTCGAGGAACGCCGAGGCCTCGTCCGCAGTGCCGATTCCGCGGTTGTACAGCAGCTGCGCGTCGAACGGATGAAAGCCGATGGCGTCGGCGTACCCGTCGGGCGGCGCTGGAAGAACTTTCCAGACCTTGTCGAGCATAGATAACGCTTTGTTGTTGCGGAGAGCGTCGCTGCTTAGGCTGCGAGGCTACCCGTTGAATTCTTTGAATATGAGGCTGACGTTGTGCCCACCGAAGCCGAACGAGTTGCTCATCGCCGTTCGGATCCTGCCCCGACGTGCGACGTGAGGGATGTAGTCCAGGTCACAGTCGGCGTCCGGCTCCTCCAGGTTGATGGTCGGCGGCGCTGCCGATTTCGAGATCGCGAGCGCTGCTACCGCCGCTTCAAGAGCGCCGCTTGCGCCGAGCAGGTGGCCCGTCATCGACTTCGTTGAACTGATGGGAATTTTGTATGCCTCGTCACCGAAGACCCTCTTCATCGCCAGGGTCTCGCTCCTGTCGTTGAGAGGGGTGGACGTGCCGTGCGCGTTGATGTAATCAATGTCTTCGGGTGACATTCCCGCGTCCGCAAGCGCCATCTCCATCGCCCTCGCGGCCCCCTCGCCCTCGGGATGAGGCTGCGTGATGTGGTGAGCGTCGGAGGTTGAACCGTATCCGGCCATCTCGACAATGGGCTCGGCCCCACGTTCCTGTGCATTTTCCAGGGACTCCATCACCAGGATTCCCGCGCCCTCTCCCAGCACGAACCCGTCCCGCTGGGCATCGAACGGACGTGACGCCTTCTGCGGCTCGTCGTTGCGGCGTGAGAGCGCCTTCACCGAATTGAATCCGGCCACTCCAATGGGGCATATCGCCGCCTCGGTCCCCCCCGCGATGACCGCGTCCGCCACGCCCATGCGCAGCAGCGACTGCGCCTGCCCGATGGCGTCACCGCCGCTGGCGCACGCCGAAACGGTGGAGTAGTTAGGTCCCCTCGCTCCAATCGCCATGGAGACCTGGCCTGACGCCATGTCGGGCAACATCATCGGCACGAGGAACGGGCTGACCCGCTTGGGGCCTCTCGCGTCCATGACGCCGATCTGCTCCGAGAGGGTGATGATCCCCCCAATGCCGCTCGCGACCATGACGGAGACCCGCTCGCCGTTGCCGTTCAGGTCCGTGAACTGCGCGTGCTCGATGGCCTCGCTCGCGGCCGCGACCGCCAACTGGGAGAAACGGTCCATCCTCCTGGAGTCCTTCCGGCTCATGTAGTCGGTCGGCTCGAAGTCCTTGACCTCGCCCGCGATGGTCGTCTCAAGGTCCTCGGGATTGAACGCGGCAATGTGGTCGATGCCCGATACCCCGGCCAGCAGGTTTTTCCAAGTACTGTCCCTCGACAGCCCAACCGGACTGACGACTCCAATACCTGTAACGACGATCCGCGAGGTCATAAGTGGGTGTTCTCCCGCCGTACGATCGAGTCTTCCAGCGACGCCCGGACTCCCAGCGTTCAAGTGACTATACCAGACGCCCCCCCGAATGCAAAACAGGGAGCGCGTACCAAAATCCCCAACCTCCGTCATTCCGGCGGAGAGCTTGCCCCGTACTCCGATACGGGGCCGGAATTCATCCCCGGCGAGGTGCATCGTCATAACATTGGGGGCAGTCCGTCATGCTGCCCGTCCGAATTAGGTGAGGGATTGGGGGTGTACTCAGCCGGGTTTGTGCAGCAGTATGACCCTAGGACGCGGTACTTCGACTTGAAGCTGGAGCCACCCGCCGATCCACCGAAACGTACGGCGCGTGTAGAACGCCACGTGCGTCGGATCACGGTGATAGTACCAGTCACCGAAACCCTCTCGGTCCTCCAGAATCTCCGTCATGATGCCGAGCCATCCTCCCGGCATAAGCAATTGGTCTAGCCGCAAGAAGTCTGCGCGGGGCGTGGAGAAGTGCTCAACCGTCTCGGTGCACACGATGAAGTCGTAGCTGTCATCGAGCACTGTCTCGTCGGGATGGAAGATGGGGTCGTAGAGGGCGGCCGTGAATCCGTCTTCCTGGATCATCGCCGCCAGAGCCGGACCGGGACCCGCGCCGTAGTCAAGCCCTCGCGCCCCTTCCGGCAGACGAGGACGAAGCTCCTCCCACAGCCGCGACAGGAACCGCCGGTAATCAGCGTTGTCGGGATCGTTGTCATGAGTCAAGTATCTCTGCCGGGCGGCGTCCTCGTCCACGTGGAATTCCGGGGGGACGAAGACGAGATCGCAGTTTCCGCAGCTGTAGTAGTCCCGTTCGAGGTTCTTTTGTGTGCTGGTGTGAAAGAGCATAGCACCTGTGGAGAGACACAGTGGGCATGTCTGGCCGGACGGTTCCATGGGCCGAGTATACGCCGTTGACCCCGCATTCGTCGGGCCGTAGAGTAGGTGCGCGTTGATGTGAATTGCCCTTCGACAAGCTCAGGGCGAACGAGGCCGGTGTTCGATGAAGATGCCAATTTTGGTACTCCGGCAGGATAAGCGAGGGCTTGCTAAGACACATGGGTCGATTTGACGGGCAGGTCGCGATAGTCGTTGGAGGCGGGTCGGACCTAGGGTTCGGCGTGGCGATGCGGATGGGACGCGAGGGAGCGAGCATCGTCCTCGTGGAGGCTGACCGCGTCATGGGCGAGCGGGCGGCTGACCTGCTGGACGCGGAGGGTATCCAGGGACGCCTGCTGGTTGGAGATCCGGCTGATCCGGCGGCGGCGAAGTGGGCGGCGACGACGGCGAAGCTGGTGTGGGGGAGGGTGGATATCGTCGTCTACGCAGACCTGTCTCCGGACGTTTCCGGCCCGCTCTATGCTCATGGCCCGAAAGTACTCGACGGCCTGTACCGGAACGACGTGCGCGGTCCTCTACTGTATTGCCAGGCAGTGATTCCCGCGATGATCGAGCGCAGCTACGGGCGCATCGTCACGATAGCTTCAGATATTGGGATGCAAGGGCGTCCGAGCCGGAGCCTCCGCTCAGCCAGCCAGGCTGCCCTGATTGGTCTGACGAAGGCGGTCGCGATGTCGGTTGTAGAGACGGGGATTCTGGTCAATGCGGTAGTAGTTTCTGAGGGTCAGGAACTGACGGAGGGGATTGTCTCGACGGTGTGCTGGCTGGCGTCAAGCGAATGCTCATTCACGACGGGGGCGGCGCTTGAGGTTGGGGCAGGGCGACCATAGACTGTGCTTTTGTTATCTTGCATGGACTCAGTCTTCGTGCTTCGGCAGGCTCAGCACGAACAGGTCTTTATACAAACTACGTTCGCCCCCGTATCAGGTACGGGGCAAGCTCTGAACTTGTCGAAGGGTGGTTTACGCGAGACTGCAGGAACTTGTAGATGCGCTAAAGCGGCTGACGGCCGGCGAATCCGGTGTCGAGCTCATGCCAGTAGTCTATTCGCTCTTCACCATAGATCCAGCAGAGGTAGATCTCGCGGCCTTCTCGCATTGCGGGAAAGTCGATGAGCCCGCGCTGCAGGTCGCGGATGATGATTCCCCGTTCCTCGAACTCTTCAAGGGGAAGGCGCAGTGCCTCGGTCGATTTTTCGACGCGGGAGCGGAGGTCGTGTACTTCCTCGTCATGGGTGCTGCCGCCGTTGGAATGGATGACTTCGAGGAGGGCGCTCAGCTTCGTCCGCGCATCGAGGAGTTCGACGGTCGCCTCGCGCATGGTGTCGATGGCGTCCCTGACCCATGGCAAAGACGCCTCTGCATCCTCGAGGGTGTAGTGGCGATCAGCCATGATGCCCTGAACCGGCTGTGCCGGCCGCTATCAAAATGCGACGGGCAGAAGCTGTGACTTGCCGTTGCGTTGCTGGACGTATGCCCCGCTCTGCTCCTGGGCCAGACCGAAGATCATGAGCCATCCGCCGTTGAGCGCCATGCCGATGACCTCGCGCTTCCCGTTGATGACCTCGCTGGGGTCCTTGTCGAAGGCCGAGATGGTGGAGAGGGCGATGTGGAACGGCGTCGGAATGAGGTGGGACAGGAAGGCGATGCGCTCGCTGCCCGCCTCGACGAGGACGATCTGATGACCGCTGGAGTACCCGTTCGTCACCTTTGTCGATACGCCGGGCGCGAGCTCGGTGTCTCCTTCGACGAGGTTCAGGACCCCCGCCTCTTCAAGCGGAAGGAAATCTTCTTCGTTGTAGAGCTTTCGGTTGCGCTCGTCTGGCGCGTTCGCCTCGTCCCAAGCAGACTTCTGGACGACGTAGGTGGCCTTTGGGAAGACTGGGATGGCCTTGCCGGAACGCTCCAGCTTGGTCGATCCTCCGGCCGAGTCGTACTGCAGGTCGGTGAGCACGACGGTGTCGATGTCTCTCGCTGAAACACCCAGCGCCTTGAGACCCTTGATGAGCTTGTTGCCCTGAAGGCCGTGCGACTCCTTGAGCCGTTCGAGGCGCTTGGAGCCCGCGCCGACATTGATGAGGATGTTTCCGGCGGAGTTGCGAATGAGGAGGCAGTTGAGCCCCAGGCGCACCCTGTTCTTGCGGTCAGGCTTGGAGTAGAGCTCCCACTCCGACTTGGGCACCTGACCGAACATCGAGCCTCCATCAATCAAGATGGTCCCGTCACTGATTACGTCGACGAATGTTCCACCAAGCTGCACAGGACACCTCCCACAAGGGCCATATCCGAGAAAGCAGCGGTCGAGCGAAACTTGAAACCTTGCACCTTGCACTACTCCGGACACGTTATTTGCCCGGATGATATACCAAGTTTTGTACAAGTTCAAGACTAGGCGAAGTGTTGAATTCGCGAATTATGGGGTTCCTGGCGGCGAAAATGGGAGGACTATAGGTGCAGGCCTCGTGAAGCGTGGAACGCCGGATGGCGTCTCGTGTCCCATCAGTTTCTATCGACGTAGCGGCGGAACAGTCGCCTTACCTGCACGTGGACCACGACTATGATGACCGCGCCAACTGCGAGCCCAATCCAACCCTCCTGGCTTTCGAGGAGCCCTCCCTGCCAAGGGGACCAGTTGGGTGATCGATCCCCAAGGAGCGCGGCGACGAACTCGCCGATGTAGAGGATTCCCAGCGCGGTGGGAATGGCAGTAACTACAGATCCGAGACGCGGATTCTCCTTGAACCACTGGTCAACGGCGTTGGCAACGTCTTTCACGGACCGGTTCCTCCCCTGGCAAGGTGAGCCGATGGTATCACCTCCAAAATCATCTTGCCGGTCTGCGGGCTGGCAGGGTTGCGGTGGCCGGATCATAGCTGCAAATTCGCTTTGCCTGCCGCTGTCAGCCCAGAACGGGAGAGGGTATTGGATTCCCGCGAGAGCGGGAATGACGGTGGGCTGTGTGTGTCGATAATTTATCGCGTAGTCAAAACGAAATGGTATTAGAAGCCTGTCGAAGGGTGGTCAGGCTGTTCATGGTTCGACAAGCTCACCACGAACGGGTCCGAATGATTTGTCAGACACCCTCTTGGCGCGACAGCCTTGCTGAACTCACTCTCGACAGTTAGTCGAGGTCATGATTTAACAGCGCGTCGGCGTCGTCCTTGCCTATTGAGGAGGGTGGACCGGACGGGAGACCAACATGTCGTCCTCGCGGGAGACCTTGATCGCGAAGGGGACGGAGTCTATTTGAAGGGCGGTCTCTCTATCTTCACGACGAAAGTGAGGCTTGGCGGGATCGTCGTACTTGGCGGCCTGATCGCAGGCCATGACGAGGCTGCGCACCGCGCCGGGGTCGGGGTGTCGTCCCTCCAGAAGGTTTCTCATGTAGAGGGCGCACTGCTCGTCCTCGTCGGTTCGCACCTTGCCGCCGTCACCCATGGCAACGATGGTCACGAGTTCGGGCGCGTCTCGCCGGACGGCCTCCATGGTGGGCTTGGCGATGACGAGTGAGCCGACGTAGATTTCATCGGCGTTGACGGCCGACGTGACGCCGACGGTGCCGGCCATCGTGGAGTGGGCGAGCACCTTGCCCTCGATGTCGGCCTGCGACATCTCATACGGCGAGTTGTTGTAGTCGAAGCCGGGCGGACGCATGCCCTGCACCTCACCGACGCAGAGGTCGGTGATGCCCTCATCCCTGAGACGCAGGGCCTCCTCCGGGCTGCCGACGAGGATGATCTTCTTCGCGCCACGCTGGAAGGCGACGGCCTCCGTCGTGAACGCGCGAAAGACATCGATGATGATGACTGTTCCACGGGCGCGTCGGGCTCCCTCGATCAGGCTGTCGACGATGATCTGCATGGGATCGGCGTTATGCGTACCAGAGCTCGGTGTGGCGGTCGCAGCACAACACCTTGGGGAGCTTGAAGCGGATGTCCTCGTCGGCGCCTCGCAGGGTAGTCACACTGTCGGGTTCGATAGCGTCCACGACTGCGCTGACAAGCTCTTCGGGGGTGGAGGCTCCCGACGTGACTCCTACGTTCTCGACCCCCTCGAACCACTCGTCGTGAAGCTCGCCAGGACTGTTGATGAGGTAGGCGGGGACTCCCTGCGCGTTCGCGACCTCGCGAAGGCGGTTGCAATTCGAACTGTTGGGCGCGCCGATGACGAGGACGAGATCGACGAGCTTGCAGAGCTCCTTCACGGAGAACTGGCGGTTTGTCGTGGCGTAGCAGAGGTCGTTCCGCACGATCACGTTGTCGAAGCCGTCCTCGATCTGGTCGATGACCTGCTGGGTATCGTCGACGGAAAGGGTCGTTTGCGTGAGGACGGTGACGGGGGTGTCGTCCTGCCATTCCGGCAGGTTGACGCCCTCGCGCTCGTCTATCAGGAACATCGGGCGATGTCCCATCGTGCCCCTGACCTCCTGGTGGCCCTTGTGTCCGACGATGATGAGCTTGCGTCCCTCGCGGTCGTAGCGTTTGGCCTCGTTGTGGACCTTGGTGACAAGGGGACACGTGGCGTCGAGGACGTGGAGGCCTCGGTCCTTGGCGCGCTCGAAGTCCTCCGGTGGGGAGCCGTGCGCGGAGAAGACGACTACGGACTCCGGCGGTATCTCCGCGACATCCTCGACGGTTCTCGCGCCCTTTGCCTCCAGCGCGTCCACGACGTGGGGGTTGTGGACGATCTGGTGCTTCATGTACACGGGCGGGCCGAAACGCTCAAGGGCGATCTCGACCACGTCGATGGCCATGACCACGCCGGCGCAGAAGCCCCTGGGCGTACCGAGGAATACGTTCATGCCGCCCCTCCATGCAAAGTAAGTCAATTGTATCACCGCGAGGGTAGGGCGTCAGGTAATACGGCGGGTGTATACTACATACATTCAAGAGTGAGGGAGTGGGGGAATGAAGATCGCTGAACGGATGAACCGCCTGGGTACGGAGACCGCCTTCGAGGTGCTGGCGAGAGCCAAGGCCCTCGAAGCGCAGGGGCGGGACATCATCCACCTTCAGATTGGAGAACCGGACTTCGACACGCCGTCCAACATCGTCGAGGCGGGCGCTGAGGCCCTGCGGAACGGATACACGCACTACGGGCCGTCACCGGGACTGCCGGAACTTCGACAGGCCATCGCCACTGAGGTCACCGGAACGCGCAGCATCGAAGTGGGCGTCGACAACGTCGTCGTAACGTCCGGGGCCAAGCCGATCATGTTTTTCGCTATGCTTGCCCTCGTGGACGAGGGCGACGAGGTGCTCTATCCGAACCCCGGATTCCCGATCTACGAGTCGATGATCAACTTCGTCGGCGGGGTGCCCGTGCCGATCAAGCTGCTGTCGGAGCGCGATTTCGAGATCGACGTGGACGAGGTCGCGGCATCGATCACGCCGAAGACCACTCTGATGGTCATTAATTCACCGAACAATCCGTGCGGCAGCGTGGTGGAGCGGGATACCATCAGGCAGCTTGCGGAACTCGCCGTGGAGCACGACCTCTGGGTGCTGAGCGACGAGATCTACATCCGTCTTCTCTTCGAGGGGGAGCACTCTAGCATTGCGTCCTTCCCCGGGCTCGCGGAGCGGACGATCATCCTCGACGGCTTCTCCAAGACCTACGCGATGACGGGCTGGCGCATCGGCTACGGCGTCATGCCGGAGGAGCTCGTGCCGCACTTCTCGAAGCTGAACACCAACAGCGTCTCGTGCACGGCGTCTGCCATCCAGATGGCCGGAGTCGAGGCGCTGCAGGGCCCACAGGAGCTAACCTACGAGTTCCGAGACGAGTTCAAGTCCCGCCGGGACGTGTTCGTGGGCGGGCTCAACGAGATACCCGGCATCCGGTGCCCGATGCCGAAGGGCGCGTTCTACGCCTTCCCGAACATCGAGGGAACCGGCATGACCAGCCGCCGGTTCGCCGACGACCTGCTGCAGGACTACGGCGTGGCCTCGCTCGCGGGAGAGTCGTTTGGACAGTACGGCACGGGGTGCGTGCGGTTCTCTTTCGCCAACTCGGTCGAGAACCTGGAACGGGCGCTGGAGCGGATCGCGGAGTTCGTGGACGCTAATAGTTCGTAGACGATGATGGGGAATGAATGGTAGGAGCGGGTTTCAAACCCGCTCCTACGCCATAAGGTAAGGGCGTCTATTCATTTCAATGATGGTTGGACGGAAATATCCCTAGAAACCGCATACCTGTTTCGGCTCCACTGGCATGAAAACTCTCCGAATCGCGCTGGCACAGATCAATACGACGGTCGGCGACCTCGACGGCAACACCGCAAAGGTCCTCGATTATATGGCACGCGCCCGCGATCTCGGTGCTGACCTCGTAGCTTTTCCCGAGCTTGCAATCACCGGCTATCCGCCGGAAGACCTGCTATTCAAGCACCAGTTCATCGAGGACAACAGGGCGCGGATGCGTCAGGTGGTGAAGGCGTCGAACGGCATCACGTCGATTGTCGGATTCGTGGACTCCGAGGCCGACCTTCACAACGCCGCCGCTGTCGCGCACGACGGAAGGCTCGCGGGCGTCTACCACAAGATGTTCCCGCCTAACTACGGCGTGTTCGACGAGGAGCGTTACTTCAAGGCTGGGCGCGAGTGCCCCGTGTACGTGATCGGCGGCGTTCGCGTGGGCGTCAACGTATGCGAGGACATCTGGCAGGCGGTGGGGCCGACGGTCGTGCAGCGAGCCGCCGGAGCGGAGGTCATCGTCAATATCAGCGCGTCGCCGTTCTACTCCGGCAAGATCCAGTGGCGGGAGAATATGCTCGCCACGCGCGCGTCGGACAACGGGGTGTACGTGGCCTACGTAAACCTTGTCGGCGGACAGGACGAATTGGTCTTCGACGGGGCGAGCATCGTGTACGATCCGTTTGGCAAGGTCGTGGCGATGGGCAGCCAGTTCGAGGAAGACCTGGTCGTTGCCGACTTGGACATCGACGCGGTATTCCGTGCAAGGGCACGCGACACGCGCTCCCGCAAGGAAAGCTCGGCACTCCTCAAGCAGGTCGGGACGTCGCACGTGTCGGTCATATCCGAAGAATCCAACGGAGCCAAGCCCGCGCTGCCTGACCGCCAACCGACGAGATACGACGAGACCGCAGAGGTATACGAAGCGCTGGTTACAGGGACGCGTGACTACATTGCCAAGTCGGGCTTCACAAACAAGGTGCTGGTCGCGCTTTCGGGCGGCGTGGATTCCAGCCTGGTGGCGACTATCGCCGTCGACGCGCTCGGTTCCGACTCGGTGTGTGGACTCTCGATGCCGTCGCGGTACTCCTCCGAGGGGAGCATTCTCGACGCCCGCGAGCTGGCGGAGAACCTTGGCATCGAGCTTAAGACCGCGCAGATCGAGGACGTCTTCTCGTCGGCGCTTGGGACGCTCGATCCCCACTTCGCGGGCTACGAGCCGGGCCTGGCGGAGGAGAACCTCCAGTCGCGGATCAGGGGTCTGCTCGTGATGGCGATGTCCAACAAGTTCGGCTGGCTCGTCCTGACGACAGGCAACAAGAGCGAGCTTGCGGTCGGCTACGCGACCATCTACGGCGACATGGCGGGCGGGTTCGCTGTCATCAAGGACGTGCCCAAGACGCTGGTGTACGAACTGTGCAGGTACCGAAACGTGCGGGGCGATGGGCCGGTCATCCCTGAGACCGTATTGACCAAGCCCCCCAGCGCCGAGCTCCGGGCCGACCAGACCGACCAGGACTCTCTCCCGCCCTACGAGGTGCTCGACCCGATACTCAAGGCGTACGTGGAGGAGGACCGCAGCTTCGAAGAGATAGTCGAGGCGGGCTTCGACGAGCAGACGGTGAAGGACATCGTCACACTCGTAGACCGCAACGAGTACAAGCGTCGTCAGGCCCCGCCCGGCATCAAGATCACCCCCCGCAACTTCGGTCGCGACCGCCGCATGCCCATCGCCAACAAGTACCGCCCCTTCTGACGTTCGACGCCCCATCGGGTGTACAATGAGTTGAGCCTTGGACGTGAGGAGGACTCCGATGGAAACACCGAGACCCGTTATCCGCAATTGGCGCGATCAGGACCCTGCGAACAGTCACGGCGCGGTGGGGTGGAAAGTGATGATGCAGCTCGGCACCAACCCCGGCCGGACGTACGAGGAAGCACCCCTAATTGGAATTCACGGGATCACCTATCGTCTCCTGCAGCCGACGAAGGCGGAACCACCTCACACGCACCCGGCAAAGGAGCACGTCTACTACATCGTCAGCGGGACGGGAGCCGTGCAGCTTGGGGAAGAGCGGTTCCCGGTCAAAGAGGGCGACGCCGTGTACATGCCGGCGCAGGGCGTCCACGCGATCATCAACGACAGCGATGAATTCCTGGAGCACTACGTCATTAGCGCGATTCCGTACTGGGCGGAGGATCACCCCGACGGCGACCTTGATCGCGGACGTGTGGAGCCTGTCATCCGCAACTGGCGAGACGGCGCGCCCCACATGAGTCACGGTGCCGTGGGCTGGAAGATCATGGCCGAGAAGGTCGGATTCCCGGACCGCACCTACCAGCAGGCCCCTCTGGAGGGATTCCACGGCTTCACCATGCACATGATGCCTGGCGGCCAGGAGGAAGGTCCCCACGAGCACGTCGGGAAGGAGCAGGTGTACATCTTCACGTACGGGCGGGGCAAGATGCTCCTCGGCGACAAGACCTACGACGTGCGGGAGGGCGACTGCGCCTACATCCCGGAGAAGACCCAGCACGCCTTCATCAACGATGGCGACGACTGGTGCCAGCACCTCATCCTCAGCGCGCTGGTGTAGGCCAAAATCCTCCGCCTCCGTCATTCCCGCGAAGGCGGGAATCCAATCCTCCCTCCTGTCAACGGGTTAGGGTTAGGGTGTTCTAAACGGATGCGGGCAGGGGAAATCGTGGGTTGAGAGCACAGGATGATTTATACTGGACGCCACCGCCTGATATTCAGACCGCGTGTGGCAGGACAAGACCCATGAAACCCGACAAGAGTAAAGACCGCCGTGTGCCGAGAACGGGAAGCAAGCCTCGAAGAGAGGTATCCCCTCTCGACGTCGAAGGCGTCGACCTCGGCGTGACGACCGACGAGATCGTAAACATGATCCGAGAGGGCCGAGAACGGTATGGCTGAAACCGAACCGGCTAATTTCATCGAGGACTTCGTCGAAGAGCACAACCGCAATGGGCGGTTCGGCGGCGAGGTCATAACGCGCTTTCCCCCGGAGCCCAACGGGTACCTCCACATCGGTCACGCCAAGTCGATGTGCCTCAACTTCGGCCTCGCCGACAAGTACGACGGGCGCTGCCACATGCGCTTCGATGATACGAACCCGGCCAAGGAGGAGGAGGAGTACGTCGAGAGCATCCTCGAAGACGTGCGATGGCTCGGCTGGGACTGGAGAGAACACCTCTACTTCGCCTCCGACCACTTCGACAAGCTGCACGATTTCGCCATCGACCTGATCGAGAAGGGCAAGGCGTACGTCGACGACCTGGACCAGGAGCAGATTCGCAAGTACCGGGGCACTCTGACCGAGGCGGGAGTCGAGAGTCCATACAGGAATCGCTCAGTGGAGGACAACCTCGCCCTATTCCGGGGGATGAAGGAGGGAGAGTTCGAGGAGGGGACGAAGGTGCTGCGCGCCAAGATCGACATGGCGTCCGGCAACATCAACATGCGTGACCCGGTGTTGTACCGCATCCTCAAGACTCCGCACCATCGTACGGGCGAGCAGTGGGTGATCTACCCGATGTACGATTTCGCGCACGGGCAGAGCGACTCCATCGAAGGAGTGACTCACTCCATCTGCACGATGGAGTACGAGGACCACCGGCCCCTGTACGACTGGTTCCTTGACAATCTGGACGAGTATCACCCTCAGCAGATCGAGTTTGCGCGGCTGAACCTCAGCAACACCGTGCTCAGCAAGCGCAAGCTCGTGCAGCTCGTTAAGGAAAGGCACGTCGGCGGCTGGGACGATCCACGGATGCCAACCCTCGCAGGTCTCCGCAGGCGAGGATACACGCCGGAGTCGATACGCAACTTCTGCGAGCAGGTAGGTGTCGCCAAGCGGCAAAACGTGATCGACATCGCCATGCTCGAACACGCCGTGCGGGATGATCTGAATGCAAGTGCGCTTCGCCGTCTCGCCGTCCTGAAGCCGCTCAAGGTGGTCATAGAGAACTACCCCGAAGGGCAGACCGAGGAGCTTGACGCGATCAACAATCCAGAAGACCCGGAGGCGGGTACACGAAAGCTGCCTTTTTCGCGCGAGCTGTATATCGAGCGCGACGACTTCATGGAGGACCCGCCGAGGAAGTTCTTCCGGCTGGCCCCTGGCCGCGAAGTACGGCTGCGCTACGGCTACTTCATCACGTGCACGGACATCATCAAGGACGACGCGGGCGAGGTCGTGGAACTGCGCTGCACCTACGACCCGGAGACGCGCGGCGGACAGGCCCCCGACGGACGAAGAGTGCGGGGCACCATCCACTGGGTCTCGTCGGAACACGCGATTAATGCCGAGGTGCGGTTGTACGAGCACCTCTTCACCTCGGAGCGCCCCGACGATGACGACGACTTCATGACCACCCTCAACCCGGAATCTCTGCAGGTCATTCTCGACGCAAAGGTCGAGCCAAGCCTGGCGGACGTGGTTCCGGGCGAGAAAATCCAGTTCGAGCGGACGGGCTACTTCGCCGTCGACCCGGACTCACGGCCCGGCGCGCCGGTGTTCAACCGGACGGTCACGCTGAGGGATACATGGAAGAAGGTCGCCGCGAGAGGGTGATGGGTGTAGGGCGGAGTGGTGTCTTCTTTCTAGTATCTACGGTATGTGCAGAGCATAAACTTTGACTGCATGAACAAAATTCCTTTTGGAATAGATGAAGATGGCAATTGGCAGACTGCAGACTCAGTTCCGAACGGTCTGAATTGTAAGTGCATTTGTCCTGCTTGCGAACTTCCTTTAGTAGCAAAGCAAGGACAATCTGTGACTTGGCACTTTGCACACCACCTGACAAATCCCATTCTTGAGAGAGGCAATCGGTGTGCAGAATCGACAGTACATAAGTGGGCCAAGAGTGTGTTGCAGTCATCCCAAGGCAAAATTCTGCATCTACCAAGAAAACAAGAGTATGAAGTAGGAGTTAAGCGGGGCGAATATAGGTGCAGATTAGTTGAATGCAGAATCGAATACTGGATAGCGGATGCTAATAGGCGAGTGGATGTCTTTGCGACTACACAGATCGTGCGAAATGAGTGGCCAGAGCAAGGAATATCAATGATGCGTAAAGAAGGGAATCCTCTAATCATTGAGATATGCGTCAATAATCCTAAGGACGGGGCCTACATCGACGATATTCGGAAGGCTGGAGTATCTGCAATTGAAATTAGCATCTCTTCCCAGGACATCTTCGATGAAGTCGCCAAAGGTAGAGGTGACAGTATGTCTGCAATGAAACGGCTGGTATTGGGGCCTAGGAACGTCAATAGAAGATGGCTCAATCACCAGCCTTCCTTCCGTGCGAAGACAATTTGAACAGAGTCTATGAGTTTGTTGGTGTGATCTAGCGCGAAAGGATTACAGAATTCAATTACCAGAGGATGTAATGGGACTGCTGGGCTGCATTTTTGAGTGGTTCATTGTCGATTATCTAGGTAATTAGCGACATTCGCATTGAGTAGTTTAGGGGTAACAAACACTGCATTCCAAGATCCCCTTCTCAACTCCACAGTTTATGGCAGGATGGGATCCGTCTGCCGTCAGCCCAGCTTCCAGTTGCCGATGGAGGCGCGGTAGTCCTCGGTCGACATCGTCTCCTTCTTGTTGAGCCACCGCGACATCGGAGGGATGATCTTGAGGCTCCTGTCTTCGAGAGGGAGTTGGACAGGCGACATGCCCCGCCTGTGGGACTCGCGGAGGGCGATGGCGATTTCGAGGCACTTGCGGGAGTTCTCGCCGCTGCCGACGGGCTCAACGCCGTTCTCTATGGCATCGAGTATAGTCTGAACGCTGGCGAGGTTGCGGTTCCCGGCCCAGCGCCAGCCGTCCTCGTCGTGCGTTCCGCTCCTCTCGTGCTGCGACTCCTCCTTGAAGATGCCCTCCATCTCGACCAAACCGTTGTGCCAATGGGGCCTGGCGTCGGGGTCTTGGAGCTTCCACCTCTTGAGGTACATGTAGTCGGTATAGAAGGAACCCTTCGTGCCAAGGACCTCGATCCCGTTCTTGGCGTTCTTCTTGGTATGACGGAACGCCTCGATGCCGTTGGCGAACCTGATGTATCCGGCCAGTCCCTGATCGTGGTCGCTGTAGGGGTCGCCGGTGCCCCATCCTATAACCCACGCGGCCTCGGCGTCGCCGGCGAACAGACGCATGAGACTGAGCCCCTGGATGTCCCACTCGTGGCTGGCCCCCGCGTGCATATTGATGGCGACGACCTCGCCAATCTCGCCGGAGTCGATTATCGCCTTCGCCCTGCTGTAGTCGGGGAGATTGCGATCGAGATCGCCGCATCCGAAGGCGATGCCCTTGGCGCGGCAGGCGGCCACCATCTCGTCGGCGTTCGCGAGGCTGTCGGTGATGGGCTTCTCGCAGAGGATGCCCTTCACGCCGTACTCGGCGCACCCCATGACGACCTCGTGATTGGCGCTGACGGGAAGGATGGGGGCCGCAATGTCAATGCTCTCGTTGCGCAGCATCTCGCGGTAGTCCTCGTAGACTGGCACACCGAACCGCCTGCGGAACAGTTCAGCGTTCTCCGGGTCGGTCTCCGCAGCCGCAACAACTTCGGTGCCCGGTGTGAGATTCCAAGCCCGCGCATGCTGCGTCCCCTTCCGGCCACATCCGATCACGCCGACGCGGTAGTTGCCCTGAGGCATTTGGAGTCTCCAAGATAGGGATTCGGGGGCAGTGTATCAGACGTAGAGAAGGATGACGGCGTTTGGTAGGGGCGGCTATGACGTACCTTTGGGATTGTTGTACAATTCGACGAGTCGCGAACGAGGAGATCACGCAGGTTGACGTTTGACGCCGCCATAGTTGAGGAGGCGCTGAGCCTGACGGCCATCGGGGTGAGCACGGCCTTCGCGTTGCTGATCGTGCTGTCCGTGGGCGTCTGGCTGGTCGGCAGGTTCTTCGGACCCAAGCAGGTCTCCGCAGAAGCGACGGACGCGTCATCTGCGGAGAGGCGCGACAAGGCCCTCGCGGCGGCTATAGCGGTCAGCGCTCTCCGCGAAATACGAGATAACTCGGCGACGCTTCCCACACCATCATCGGGCGACTAGCCTCCCTCCACCGAACCGTCATTGGCTGAATTCATCGACTTCCTCGAATCAACCGGCTTTGCCAACATCACGTGGCAGCAGGGTCTCATGATCCTCCTTGGACTGGGGTTCATCTTCCTAGCAGTCGCGAGGAACATGGAGCCGTACGAGCTCCTGCCCATCGGACTGGGTATCGTGGCTGTCAACATGCCGCTGACGGGACTGACGACCCTGCCCACGGAAGCCAGCGGCGTACAGGAGGCGGGCCTCTTCGGCATAACCTTCCACTATGGACTGGCCTTCTGGAACATCCTGCCTCCGCTGATGTTCCTCGGTCTGGGAGCCGGGACGGACTTTGGGCCGATGATCGCCAATCCCAAGACGCTGCTGCTGGGGGCAGCAGCTCAGATCGGCATCTTCGCGGCGTTCTGGGGCGCGTTGGCGACAGGGCTGTTCGAGATCCCCGAGGCGGCCTCCATCGGCATCATCGGCGGCGCGGACGGGCCGACGACCATCTTCATTTCTGCCAAGCTCGCGCCAGAACTTTTGGGCATCACTGCCGTCATCGCCTACTCCTACGTTGCTACCGTCGCGTTCGTGCAACCACCCATCATGAAGCTGTTCACGACGAAGGCGGAGCGGGAGATCGAGATGAAGCCCCTGCGCGACGTAACGCGCCGTGAGAAGCTCATCATCCCGACGTTCGTCATGATCGTGGTGATCCTCGTGGTTCCCCGCTCCGCGCCCCTGATCTCGATGTTCATGATCGGCAACCTGCTCAAGGAGAGCGGCGTCGTTCCGCGGCTCGTCCAGGCGTCCACCGACGTGATCCTCTACGTCTCGACGATCTTCCTGATGCTGACCATCGGCGCGCAGCTCGTGGCCGAGAGAGTATTCGACCTGGAAACGCTGGCTATCCTTGGGCTCGGGCTCGTCGCCTTCTGCGCGGGCACGGCCAGCGGCGTGATCTTCGCCAAGATCATGAACCTGTTCCTCAAAGAGAAGATCAATCCCCTCATCGGCTCGGCTGGAGTTTCCGCAGTTCCGATGGCAGCGAGGACGTCACATCACCTCGGCCAGGAGGCCAATCCCAAGAACTTCCTGCTGTACCACGCCATGGGGCCGAACGCCGCGGGCGTAATAGGCTCTGCGGCGGTCGCCGGGGTATTCCTTGCGCTGATACAGACGGGATAGCAGCAAGAACGTTATGGTAGCGACGCTAAGGGTCAAAATAGGGGAGCGATGGTACACCGTAGAGGTGGGAGACCTCGACGAGTTTCCCATTCAGGCAGTCGTTGACGGCGAACTGGTCGAGGTCGAGATGGGCGACATGCCCTCGGCGATGTCGCCTCAGACCGATGCCGCGGACTTGCCCGTCCAGCCGAGCGAGCCATCGCAGCCCTCTCCTGCGCCGGAACGGACTCCCCGTCCAGCAGCATCCGGGGAACCAAGTAGATCATTCAAGACGCCGATGCCCGGCGTGATCGTATCGGTCGCTGTGAAAGAGGGCGACCAGGTGGTGACCGGAGACCCGATCTGCATCCTCGAAGCAATGAAGATGCAGCAGACGCTCAGGGCCGACTGGTCGGGCATCGTGCAGACGGTCCACGTCACTGCAGGTGACCAGGTCGTGGACGGCCAGGCGATAGCCGATCTGGAGTGAGGGGCACAACCCCACACCGTCATTCCCGCGAAGGCGGGAATCCAGAGTCGGGTACACATATACTCTCTATGAGGAATAGATTCCCGCTTTCGCGGGAATGACGACGGGAATGACGACTTGATCACGGATAACAATGAGAACTTCAAGTATGTCAACACGACCTAGACACCCTCTCGGTATCTCTCATCCGAGCGGGGAAGTACCTCTCACTTAGCTCACTGCGGTCAGCCCGCCCCAATCACCCCGTTGCGCTCGTACTCATCCAGCTCGTTGGCGCTGAGGAACTGCGAAGCCACCTCGCGGGTGTGTTCGCCCAATAGCGGCGGGGGGCCCTGCGGCTCGGCGGGAGTGCGGCTCATGTACTGCAGCGAGTTCGCCATGACAGGCAGGTCGCCGATGGTGGGGTGCTCGACGTTCCAGACCACTTGGCGGGCCTTGGCCTGCTTGTCTGCGAGGGTCTCATCGAAGGTGTTGATCGGGCCGGAGGTGATACCCACCTCCGTGAGCGCGTCGATCCACTCATGGCGGTCCTTCGTCTGAAAGCGCTCTGCCAGCACGGGTATCAACTCGTCCTTGTTGGCCAGGCGGGAGGCGTTGGTCTCGAATCGCGGGTCCTCGTGGATCGTGGGTAGGTCGATGAGCGGGGCGAGCTTCCGGAACATCCCGTCGTTCATCACGGCGAGCATGAACCAGCGTCCATCCCCCGCCTCGAAGGCCTCGTAGGGACAAATCTGCGGATGTGCGCTCCCGTAGCGCTGGGGGGCTTCACCCGTGGCGATGTAGTTCTGCGCGACATTGACCATGCCCATGATGCCGGTGTCGAAGAGCGAAAGGTCGATGTGCTGACCGAGTCCGGTCCTGTCACGCTCCCGGAGGGCGGCCAGGATGCCAGTCACCGCCAGTGACCCCGTCAAAAGGTCGATGGCGGCGATGCCCGCCTTCGACGGCGGCCGGTCGGGCTCGCCGGTGACGCTCATCAGGCCGATCATCCCCTGCAGGGAGGTGTCGACTCCGGGCTCGTATGCGCGTGGTCCCGTGTGGCCGTATCCGGTTATCGAGGCGTAGATGATGCGCGGGTTTAGGCGGTCGATGGTCGCATAGTCCAAGCCGTATCGCGCAAGGTCGCCGGTCTTGAAGTTCTCAACGATGATGTCAGCTTCCACTGCCATGCGCTGCACGAGTCGCTGTCCGCGTTCATCCTTGAGGTTGACGCAGATGCTCTTCTTTCCCCGGTTGATAGAAAGGAAATAAGACGACTCCGTCTTCATAAACGGTGGCCCAAGCCGGCGCGTGTCGTCTCCCCGGGGCGACTCGATTTTCCAGATCGTCGCGCCGAGGTCGGAGAGTATCTGCGTGGAGAACGGGCCGGCTAGCACGCGAGACAGGTCGAGGACCTTCAGGTCTCCAAGAGCCTTCACGTGTTGTACATCCTTCGGTTGAAATGGCGAGCCGCCTCGCGGGACGGCTGCAATCTGTCGACTCGTCAGAGCGGACCGACTAGATCATTCTGCCATAACCGCGCGACTCTTGGTATACTTTGCCTCTCGGGTATTTGTTCAGCCTTGGTGAGGCGAACATCCTCACCCCCGTTCTGCAACGGGGCAGGCTCTCTCCCGCGAACGGGAGAGGGGATTGGATTCCCGCCTTCGCGGGAATGACGGTGGTGGGTATCGGGCATTCTCACAAAGTCTGAACAGCTACGCTCGCGGAATACCGACATGTCGACACACCCGATACGCATAGGAAGCAAAGTCGCCGACTATCCGGCAGAGCTGCGCGGCGAGGGTATAGTCGCGTCACTGACGGCCAACATTTCGGATATGAAAGCGGCCTCCGACTACGAGGGAGTGGACCTGGCCCTCCTGGACACCACGACTATGGCGGACGCCACGGTCAAGGCGTGTCTCCAGGAATTCACGAGGTTGAAGATCCCCACAATCGCTCTGGTGCCGGAGCACGGCGTCGGCATGTTCGACCATTCGCTTCCCGTTGCGGACGTGATGGTCGTGCCCGCGCGGCCGGGTGAGATAATTCTCCGCGCGCGCCGCGTGCTGAGTTCCCGCCCGGAAAAGAGCGACAGCGTAGTGCGGGCGGGAGACCTTTCGATCAATCACACGAACTACGAAGTTACCGTGAGTGGGCGGAGCGTGAACCTCCGCTACAAGGAATATGAGTTGCTCTTGCTGATGGCGACGAATCCGGGCAGGGTGTACACACGAGAACAGCTCCTCGAACGCATCTGGGGATATGACTACCTCGGCGGGACACGCACGGTTGACGTACACATCCGGCGGCTGCGAAGCAAGATCGAGGACCGCGACCACCAGTTCATCGAGACGGTGTGGAACGTCGGATACAAGTTCAAGGATCCGTCCGGGTGGTAGTCACCGCCCTTACAGTCGAGGGGCTATACCAACAGATTCAATAGTAAGATGAATCCGCTCGCCCTGAGCTTGTCGAAGGGCCTTTCATGGTTCGACAGGCTCACCACGAGCGGCGCAAACAAAAGCATAGGCTACATAAACGGAGGTAGGGATGACACAGGAGAGGGTTGCATACGTAAACGGGGAGATCGTGCCGGAGAGCCAGGCGTCGGTCTCTATCAGCGACCGGGGGTTCATCCTGGGGGACGCGGTGTTTGACACGACGCGCACGTTCGGCCATGAGATATTCCGGCTGGACGAGCACCTCGATAGGCTGTACGAGTCGCTCAGGTGGATGCGCATTGATCCGCAGATGACAAAGGACGAGATGTCCGACCTCACGATGGAAGTGCTCGAACGCAACCTTCCGACCGTGGAAGAGCACGACGACACCTGGGTGACGCAGCGAGTGACGAGAGGCCTTCGACTAGCGGGCGGGGACATCCAGTCCGCTGCCGACCGGCCCACGGTCATCATCGAGTGCTTCCCCATCCCGTTCAAGGAGCGCGCACACTACTATCGCGACGGGATGCCCATCATCACGCCCTCCGTCCGGCGAACGCCGCCCGACGCGGCGAGTCCTCGTGCCAAGACGCATAACTACATCAACCTCATCCAGGCCGACATGGAGGCGCGGGCGCAGGACCCAAACGCCTACGCCATCCTGCTCGACATGAACGGCAACCTGTGCGAGGGCAACGGCAGCAACATCTTCCTCGTCAAGGATGGAGCGATCCGCACGCCGAAGAGCCAGTTCGTGCTGGGCGGCATCAGCCGTCAGGCGACCATGGAAATGGCGCACGAGCTTGGCATCGAGACCACGGAAGACGACATCGACATGTTCGACGCCTACACGGCGGACGAAATATTCGTAACGTCGACGAGTCTGTGCATCTGTCCCGTTTCGACCTTCAACGGGGCGTCCGTCGGCGAGGGCGGCGTGCCGGGTCCCGTCACGGACCGGCTGCAGCAGTCCTACAGCGGGTTGGTGGGTATCGATACGGTGGCCCAATACACCCGCTGGCTGGAGTGAGGGGACGTTTCCTGGCTGGGCCTTTCACCCTCACCGCAGCTCTCTCCCACACGATGGGAGAGGGAGTTATGGACTCCTGCCTTCGTGGGAGTGACGATAGCTGTTTGGCCACGTTGACCGCTCTCGGCGATTCCAGTACCTTTGACCTATGACCAAGTCGTACGCCATGGCCCTCGACCTCAGGGACGATCCGGCCCTCATCGAACGGTACATCGAGCATCACCGGGCCGTCTGGCCTGAGGCGCTCGACAGCCTGAAGCGTCTCGGCATCGAGAAGATGAAGATATTCCTCTTGGGGTGCAGGCTGTTCATGTACGTCGAGGTGCCGGACGATTTCCACTTCCCCGCGGACCTGGCGCGGTATACCGAAGAACCGCGCGCGAAGGAGTGGGACGAGTTCATGCGTGGATTCCAGGAGAGGGCGCCCGGCGCGATGCCAGGAGAGTGGTGGGCGCAGATGGAGCAGGTGTGGGACTTGTACGACTGGCCGAGGGAGGAATAAGGCAGGCCAAGTGTATGAAAACCGTTCGTGGTGAGCCTGTCGAACCATGGACGGCCCTTCGACAAGCTCACAGTCTTGCGATTGAGACGCAAGGGCAGGGGAGCGCACAGTGAATGATTCCGTTCCGACGGTAGACAGTCACCAGCACTTCTGGGACATCGACCGTCTCGAATATCCGTGGATGCCGGAGGGCGACAACGTCCTGCGGCGCAGCTACCTGCCCGAAGATCTGGCCCCACACCTCGAACGGGCGGGGATATCCAAGACCGTCGTCGTGCAGGCGCAGATGACGATGGACGAGGCGGACCTGCTGTTCGACCTCGCCGCGAGCGCAGACTCCATCGCGGGCGTTGTCGCGTGGGTAGACCTGACTGACGAGAACGTGGGCGCGACGCTGGACCGGATGCAGGAGATGCCGAAGTTCGTCGGCGTCCGACACCAGGTCCACGACGAGCCGGACGAGCGGTGGCTTCTCCGAGACGACGTTGTTCGGGGCCTCCGCGAACTTGCGCAGCGCGAGCTTGCCTACGATCTCCTGCTGCGACCGCCGCACCTCAAGCACATCCCGGAGCTGGCGGACAGGGTCCCCGACCTGCGGATGGTCGTCGACCACATCGCCAAGCCGGAAATTGCGGATGGACGAATGGAGCCGTGGGCGGGGGATATCGCCAGGGTCGCCGAGATACCCGGGATGCACTGCAAGGTCTCCGGCATGGCGACCGAGGCCAACCCCGCGACTTGGCAAGCTGAGATAATGCCCTACGTTGCTCACGTGATCGACTGCTTCGGGTACGACCGGCTCATGTGGGGCAGCGACTGGCCTGTGTGCTTGCTTGTCGATGGCTACGAATCGATCAGGGAAGGCGCAGTTGCGGCGGTCGGGGACATCGGCCCGGACGACTACGCAAAGCTGATGGGCGGGAACGCCGCACGGTTCTACCGGTTGGGTTAGAGCGTGACGATGCCGCCGAAGCCACAGCGCACGAAGCGCCTCCCGATCTATCGCAACGCGGGGTTCCTCTTTGACACAATAGGCGAGGCGGCGGACGTGTTCGCGAAGGAGGAGGAGTACCCGCAGAGTGCCGACCGTTTTTCGTATAGCCGATACGGAAACCCGAACGTCGCGGAGACGGAGGAACTGCTTGCGGAGATGGAGGGTTCGAGATGGGCCGTCCTCACTGCTTCAGGGATGGCGGCTATCGACACGGCCCTCTCGGTCTTCCAACGCGGCGAGAATACCGGCCCTTGGCTCTTCTTCAGCGAGCTCTACGGCGGCACGAACGACTACATTGAGAACGTCCTCATAGGCCGACGGGGCATCGATGTCATGCGGTTCCATACCGAGGAGGGCGAGGAGCGATACGACCTCGACAGGCTCGAGGACCTGCTCGACCGCGTCGAGCCGTCCCTTCTGTACTTCGAGCCGGTAACGAACCCGCTGCTGATCGTCTCGGACGGTCGAAAGATCATCGAGATGGCGAAGAAGCGCGATATAGCGGCCGTCGTGGACAACACCTTCGCCACCTCGCGTCTCTGGCGTCCACTGGAGCACGGGGCGGATATCGTCGTGCATAGCGCGACCAAGTACCTGGGCGGACACGGCAACCTGACTGCGGGAGTCGTGTGCGGGAACGACTCCCGCATCCGCAAAGACGCCATGCTGTACCGGAAGTATGTCGGGAACATCCTGAGCGCGGACGACGCCTACCGCCTCAATACACAAGCGCGCACGTTCGGCCTGAGGTTCGCGGCTCAATGCGAGAACGCTTCGAAGCTGGCGGCAGCGATGTCGGGGCATCCCGCCGTCAAGCGCGTTCGGTATCCCGGTCTCGCGTCCCACGACACCCACAACGAGGCCGCCAAGACCTTCGGCGGACGTGGCTACGGAGCGATGATAAACGTCGACTTCAAGGGAGGGCGCTCTGCCGCGGACGCCTTCGTCAAGGCCGTCGCCGACACGATCTCCTACGTCCCGACGCTTGGCGACCCCACGACCATCATGCTCCACGTCGCCACAGTCTGGGGCGAGGAGCGCTTCCCCTATCCCGGAATGGTCCGCATCTCGGTCGGCTTCGAGCCGTACGACGAGCTGGAGTCGGGTGTGCTACCGGCGTTGGATGAGGTGACGGAGATTGAGTGATGGTGAAGCCAGTTACACCTTAGTTTGCGCCTCATTCATTCAATCTGCCTAATTGACAATAACGCACAAAGTGGCGCGAAATGGCGCATAATGGCGTGTTTTTCGAGAATTTTGAGGTGCTGTCAGCCGAGCCATGCCCCCTGTCAGGTATCTTCTTGACGGGCCATAGCATCCCGTCGTGGCAGGATCGATGCCAGTCAAGTAGGGGCCGTCTCCGATTGCGCTGCCGTGCCATTCCTGCTTTAATTCGTCCCAGCCAATCTCGCAATACATGAGGTGTATCCGTGACCACAACCTATGAGCCGAACGTAGTCCTATCCGAGGTCGAGTACACGACTGTCGGGAAGCGTCCCATCCGCCACGACGGGGCGGACAAGGTGACGGGCGTCGCCAAGTACGGTGCAGACCAGTACCCGACGGGGCTGCTGTACGGGAAGATACTTCGGAGTCCGCACGCGCACGCGGTCATCAAGTCCATTGACACGAGCAAGGCGGAGGCGCATCCCGGCGTCCGCGCCGTAACGACCGCTGCCGACTTCCCGCAGGACGGGGAGCACGAGGACCTGCGGGAGTCGCTGATGGCCAGCAAGAAGGTGCTGTACAAAGGACATCCCATCGCGGGGGTCGCGGCGAACACCATCCATGACGCCGAGGAGGCGCTGGCCCTCATCGAGGTCGAGTACGAGATGCTGCCGTCTGTGATGACGGCCCCCCAGGCCCTCGCCGACGGCGCTCCGATTCTGCACGAGAAGAACCGCTCCGATTACCACGGCGATGACAACGACACGCCGACGAACATCGAAGAATACATCCACCACGTCAAGGGCGATGTGGAAGAGGGTTTCGCCCAGGCCGACTTCATCATCGAGCGCACCTTCGACACTGCCACCGTGCACCAGGGGTACATCGAGCCTCAGAACACCACCGTGCACTGGAAGAAGGACGGTCGCGTCCACATCTGGTGCAGCACACAGGGGCCGGTGGAAGTCCGTGACGGCACGGCCAATGCGCTAGGTGTCTCGGAGTCGCAGGTTGTTTTGACCCCGCAGGAGATCGGTGGTGGATTCGGCGGAAAGTTCGAGCCGTACGGAGCGCCACTGGCGGCATACCTCTCGCGAAAGACCAATCGTCCCGTGAAGATCATCATGACGCGCACGGAGGACCTCGAGGCAACCGGCCCGACCCCCGGATCGCACATCGTCATAAAGATGGGCGCGACCAAGGAGGGCAAGCTCACTGCCGCCAAGGCGATGCTCGCCTACGAGTCGGGTGCATACGCGGGCTCGATGATCGGCCCGGGCACCATGTGCGTGTTCGCTCCCTACGACCTTGAACACGGTGACATCGAGGGCTTCGGCGTCTACGTCAACAAGCCTTCCACGAACGCCTATCGCGCTCCCGGAGCGACGAACGCCGAGTTTGCCGCCGAGACTGTGGTTGACGAGCTGGCGGAGAAGATCGGCATCGACCCCTTGGAATTTCGCCTGATGAACGCAGCGAAAGAGGGAACGCGGCGCATCGACGGTCCCGTCTTCCCGGCCATCGGCCTCGTCGAGGTGATCGACGCGATGAAGGCGCACCCGCACTACGACGCACCGCTGGAAGGCCCCAACACTGGTCGCGGAGTCGCGGTCGGGTGGTGGATCAATGGAGGCGGCCCGTCAAGCGTGAACATCAACGTCCACTCGGACGGCACCTGCAGCCTCGTCGAGGGGTCGCCTGACATTGGAGGGACACGCACGTCAATTTCGATGCAGGCGGCAGAAGTGCTGGGCATTCCGGTCGAGGACTTTCACCCGATGGTCGTCAGCACCGACGAGATCGGTTTCACCGCAGGGACGGGCGGGAGCCGTGTCACCTTCGCGACCGGCATGGCTGCCCACGACGCCGCCCAGGACGTCAAGCGTCAGATGATCGACAGCGCCGCGCTGATCTGGGACGTCGAACCGGACTCGGTGGAGCTCGTCGACGGCGTGTTCCGGTCGAAGGTCGACTCGGAGCTGTCCATGAGCTTCAAGGAGCTTGCCGGACAGATCGGCGGCACCGGCAACCCCATCGTGGGACGGGCAACCGTCGATGCGGCGGGAGCCGGCTCTGCCTACTGCGGCAACATCGTCGACCTTGAGGTCGACCCCGAGACCGGCAAGGTGTCGATACTGCGCTTCACCACCGTTCAGGACGTGGGCAAGGCCGTACATCCCAGCTACGTCGAAGGCCAGATGCAGGGCGGCAGCGCGCAGGGCATTGGATGGGCGCTCAACGAAGAGTACTTCATGACCGGCGAGGGTCGCATGGCGAACAGCACGTTCCTCGACTACCGCATGCCGGTCGCCAACGACCTTCCGATGATCGACACGGTCGTTGTCGAGGTCGCCAATCCCGGCCATCCCTTCGGGGTGCGCGGAGTCGGCGAGGTGAACATCGTGCCCCCGCCCGCGGCCATCGCCAACGCGATCTACAAGGCCGTCGGGGTCCGCATGGAAGTGCTGCCGATGAACCCCGTCAATGTCATGCAGTCGCTCTGGAGCCAGAACGGGGGATAGGCCCGGTCGCGATTACAGGTCAACGTTTGCAATTGTGGTAGGGGCGGGTTTCAAACCCGCCCCTATGCTCTTCCAGCAAAGGGTGCTCTCAGGGAGAGAGGCGGTCGATGTTGATTGCCTGGTTGGCGCGGGTGGCGCGGATGCGGAGCGCCTCTCCGATGATGAGCAGATCGAACGTGAGCCAGTCGACGCCGATTATCTCGTTGTTGACGAGGATGTAGTGGTTGCCGCGTGTGTCGGTGCCCTTGTCGGCGAGGATGCCCTCGACTCGCTTGTACGGAGGGAGCGCGTCGACCATCGACGCGCCCCACCTGCGAAAGAATTTCCCTACCCGGTATAGGGTTCCGTATAGAAACTTCGCGACAACCATTCTGATCGCAGTCGCAACAGCGCCCCTTCGTGAGATTGGGCAACAGCCGGGAGGCTGTGCGACCTATGGTATTGAGTCACGCCTACTCGATTCAATCCGCTGAAGGTCGTCGTTTCGCCGAAGACGGCCTAGAGCACCTGACGCAGGGCCGTCTCCACCTCGTCGAAGGTCGCGAAGCCCTCGAAGCGGGCAGTGACGATGCCCTGCTTGTCGATGACGAACGTCCACTCGATGCTGGGCAGTCGCCAGTCGCGGACGGCGGGCGAAATGACCGCGCGTTCGAGGTCACCCTGGATCTCGTGGGGGTTGTCGTAGAAGTCTACATGCACGTAGTTTACGGCCGTCGGGTATGCGTTCTTGAGCTCCTGGAGGACATCGACCTGTGGTCCACAGACGGCGTTCTGGCAGAAGGCCGGACTTGCGAACACGACGACAGTGGGCATCTCGTTTTCGAGGGCCTTGTCCAGGCTGATCTGATAGAGGTCAGGGTCCTGCAGGGAGCCAGTGGTTAGCTCCTGGAGCGACTCCACGTCGTCCACGGTCCGGGTCTTGGTCGATACGGCGACGTGCCCTTGCATGGGGGCATGGGAAGTGTCGAATACCTCCAGAGAGAGCGGAACTATCGATGTCGTTCCCCCCTCGACGGGAAGGGAGATGTCCAGCTGCCACTGACCGGGCTTGTCGAATTCGACATAGGTAGTGTAGAGGCCGCGATTGCCGTAGGGCCACGGCTGGAATTCGGTGTCGACGGTGGTCCCAACCTCATCGGTGCCGTCGGAGACGTACCTCGGGGTGACCTGTACGCCTTCATTGTTGACGAATCCTGTCTTGGAGGTGAGCACGAAACCGATTCGCTCGTTTCCTACGCCAAGATCGCCGGTGCCGAGGATTGCCTTGAAGCCGTCCTCGGTGGTCTCGCTCTCGATGAGAGGCTCGCGGTCGGGCCTCTCGGGCGGCTCGCGATGGGTGGATGTCGAGTCCGGCGAATCGTTGATTGTCTGGGGCGCCTCGTCCTCCCCGCCGCAGGCGACGATGAAGGCGGAGAGGACTATAAGGCCGAATACTAGGACCTTGATGGTTGTTTTCATGTGTTACCTCTACTCTCCCTTGAACAACAAACGCTACTTTCCTTGGTTACTCCCCAGTCTAGAGCGAGACCACCGGCAACCCATCTACAGGCTTTCAAGTAACTGCTGGAACCCCCTCTCTGTATCTCTCCCCCGGCGGGGGAGAGATTGTGGGCACCTTTCCAGTAGTTACCGAAACCCCGGCACGGCCCCGCGTACGGGGCGTAACGCTGCTCAAGGCGAACGGACAAAGATGCTCTGCAGCTTCCCATTCAGACTTCAGGATGGACAACGTATGCTCCGAAGGTGAAGGCGAATACTTCGAACTCGTCGGAGTTTGAACTCAGGGTCAGCTCGTGGCTCTCGAAGGCGTCGAGGCGTATGAGCGCGTACAGGCGGGGCTCGTTGACGGTGATGAAGCTCCTGCCCTCGTCGTCGAACCAGATATCGGTGCCTGCGTCCTCGCTGGTGAGCGGCTCACCGTCCATCCGAATCTGGACCGTGTAGGGCGTTTCACTCTGGGTGCGGAGGACGACGTTCACTTCAACGGCGTTGAACCGGAGCGCCATGTAGTCCTCGAACTCCTCCGTCATCCGGGCGTGACGAAGGCTCTCCTCGCCGTTGTGCCAAAGGCCCTGCAGGTAGATATGATGATTTTTCCAATCGCCGGGATCCGTGTACTCGGTATCCGTACTTCCACGCTCGTAGTACTCCTCGTTGAGTACGTAGGGCGCCCTCGTTCCCGACCGCAGCGCGCTGTAGTTGCGGCCGGTGCCGGCGTAGAGCTCGCGCGTCAGTCCGTCGGGGCTTCTTGAACTCATGGCGTTGGGCGCCACGAGCCTGATCGGGTTGAGGTCGTCCGCTATGTCGCTGACCGCCTGGTCGGCCTCCTCGAGCAGAAGGCGAATAGCCTGTTCGGTCTCGTCATACCTGCCCTCTCCGAAGTGGGAGTAGCGGACGTAACCGTCCTTGTCGATCAGGTACTTTGCAGGCCAGTAACGGTTGTTGAAGGCGTTCCACGTCCAGTAGTTGTTGTCCTGGACGACGGGATATTTGATTTCGAACCCCTCGACGGCCTCCTTGACGTTTTCCAGGGACTTTTCGAACTCGAACTCGGGTGTATGGACTCCGATGATTACGAGACCGCGATCGGCGTACTTGTCGTGCCACTGCTTGAGGTAGGGGAGGGTCCGGATGCAGTTTATGCAGGTGTATGTCCAGAAGTCGATGAGGACTACCTTATTCTCCGCCTGCAGCTCCGAGAGGATGAGTTCCTCCGAGTTGATCCACTCGTTGATTCCCTCACCGCTGATGCGAGGGGCCGTAATGGTGTCTTCGGTAATCGGGAGTGACAGCGAGGGCGTCGGCACCGCTGTTGGAGTCGGCTCCGGCATGGGTGTGGGAACAGTTTCAGCAGCCGTGGCCGGAGGGGAGTCCGTCATGGCGTCCTCGTCCTCGCTCGTGCAGGCCGCAAGGAACGCGAGCGCGGCCACTGCGAGACCCAAGACCATCAGAAGGGATACCGGTCTGCGCATTGAATCCTCCTTAGACTATTCGACAGTAACTCGTAGACAGTTTAACGGTCCAGCTTTCGTTCAGTGTAGCGAGACGCCGTTACTCGAAAGTAACGTAACGCTTAACAAATTGTGAACCGGCAGGCTATCTGGCGCGTTCCTGAATTTCGTACAGCTTGGTGATGGCCTCCAGAGGCGTCATTGACGAGACGTCCAGCGCAAGCAACTCGTCGATGACCGGCGGAGTGGTTGGAAGGAGCGACAGTTGGCGTGCTTCGTCGGACGAAGCCTCGGCTCGACCGTTGGGTCCCGGGGACGACGCTGTCCCCTCCAGTTCTTTGAGGACTTCCCACGCGCGGTTGATCACGGCTGTGGGCATACCGGCCAGCCTCGCAACGTAGACGCCGTAGCTCCTGTCCGCTCCGCCAGGGACGATGCGATGGAGGAAGACAACCTCGCCATCCTCTTCTGCGACGGCGATATTGTAGTTTCGCACCCTTGGAAGAACGTCGGCGAGCTGTGTCAGCTCGTGATAGTGGGTGGCGAACAGAGTCTTGCATCCGGCGCGGGGATGGCTGTGGATGAACTCCGCTACGGCCCTTGCAATCGCCAGTCCGTCGTAGGTGCTGGTGCCGCGTCCTATCTCGTCGAGGATGACCAGCGAACGTGGCGTGGAGTGATTGAGGATGGTTGCCGTTTCAAGCATCTCGATCATGAAGGTGGACTGGCCGGTCGAGAGATCGTCCTGGAGGCCGACACGGGTGAAGATGCGGTCGACAACGCCTATGGTGGCAGAGTCTGCTGGAACAAAACTGCCGATCTGTGCCATGAGGGTAATGACGGCGACCTGACGGATGAAGGTCGATTTGCCGGCCATGTTCGGTCCGGTGAGCATGATGACCTGTTCGTCTCCAGTGGACAGGCGGATGTCATTAGGAACGAACTTGCCCGCCTCAATGGTGTTCTCCACGACGGGATGCCGTCCCTGAACGATGGTGATCGTGTCGCCCTCATTCAGTTGAGGCCGGACGTAGCCTTGCCGTTCGGCAACTTCGGCGAGGGCCGCGAAGGCGTCGACGTGGGCGACGGCGCGCGCCACTGTCATGATTGACGAAGCGGCGTCAGCGACCTGTTTGCAGACCTGCCGGAACAGGCTCGACTCAAGCTCAGCTATTCGCTCCTGGGCATTGAGGATAAGCGACTCGTACTCCTTCATCTGCGGGGTGATGAAGCGTTCGGCGTTGACAAGGGTCTGGCGACGGATGTACTCCTCAGGGGCCTGTGACAGGTTGGCGCGGCTGATCTCGATGTAGTACCCAAAGACCTTGTTGTAGCCGACCTTTAGGGACTTGATGCCCGTCCGCTCTCGCTCCGTCTTCTCCAGAGATGCGATGTAGTCCTGCGCTTCTCGTGAGGAATTGCGGAGCTTGTCAAGATCCTCGGAGAAGCCATGACGAATGACGCCGCCGTCTCCAACGTTTAGGGGAGGGTCGTCGGTGAGCGCCTTGGTGATCAGGTCTACGGTCTCAGAAGCGTCTTGCACACCGCTCGTCATCCACGCCACGGAGGGCGCGTCGTCCTCCTCGTCGAGGATATTCCAAATCTCGGGCGTCGCGGCGAGGCTGCGGCCGAGGCTTACGACGTCGCGAGGCGTCGCCGCGAGCGCGCTCACCTTGTTGATGAGTCGCTCGATGTCGGCAATATTCTGAAGCACGGTGGTCACGCGGCTGCGGCGGACGGCGCTGCGATGGAACCACTCCACGGCGTCCTGCCGCCTAGTCAGTTCGGTCACATCGAGGAGGGGGCGGCCCACCCAACGACGCAGCCGGCGCGCACCCATGGAGGTCTTTGTGCGGTCGAGTACTGCCAACAGTGACGCACCGGTATCTCCTCCCCAGCGACCTCCCTCGAATAGTTCGAGGTTGCGGCGCGTCTGAGGGTCGAGGACCATGTAGGACTCGGTGGAATACGTATAGAGGGAGTTGATCTGTCCAAGCGCTCCGCTCCGCTGGTCTTCGAGGTAGCGGACGATGGCCCCCGCAGCGCGGACGGCCAGTGGCAGACGCTCGCATCCGAAACCCTCCAGTGACGTAACCCCGAAGGCTGTGTGGAGAGCCTCGCGCGCCCAGTCTTCATGAAATGTGTCGGTCGGGACTGTGGTAATCGAGATATCGTCATCGCCTCCGGTTTCAGTGGCCGGAAGCCGGTAACCCTCGGCGATGAGCAGTTCCGCCGCTTCGAGCCCGGCGAGTTCAACGGAGAGATGAGAAGCCGGGAATTCGCTTGTGGCAAACTCGCTGGTGGTGATGTCCACATAGGCCAGCCCCGCTCTGTCACCGTCGGTAATCACTGCGCCGAGGTAGTTGTTGGCCTTCCGGTCGAGTATCGTGTCCTCAATGACGGTGCCGGGGGTCACCACTCGGACGACCTCTCGATCGACTATTCCGCGAGAGGTTGCGGGATCGCTGGTCTGCTCGCAGATGGCGACGCGGTACCCCTTCTTGATGAGCTTTGCAAGGTAACCGTCGAGGGCGTGGTAGGGGATGCCGGCGAGAGGGACTCGCACGCCCTTGCCCATCTCTCGTGAGGTGAGGGCGATTTCAAGCTCTCTCGATATCAGGCGGGCATCGTTATCAAACGTCTCGTAGAAATCGCCCATGCGGAACAGCAGGATCTCGTCCTGGTGCTGCTTCTTGATGCGGAGGTACTGTTTTCGGGCGGGGGTGGACATTCAGGTTGATGCACCGAGTGGGCTTGGTACCCATTCTAGCGGAGGGAAGGAAACGGAGAAAGGATACCCGGCGGCTCGGCTAGTGCTCCAACATCACTGAAATGGCGGGTAGCTTTACACAGACAAGGCGGGTTTGAAACCCGCCCCTACCAAGTCACAGTCCCGTTGCTCATCAATACTATGATGTTGAACCACTAATCGTCCTGCTTCCAGAAGCGTTCTTCTTCTACTTGGAATCCCAGGGGAGTGAACTGCGCCTTTACGTCTTCAATCATGCCGGGGTGGCCGCAGGCGTAGATTGTCGTGTCATCAGGAGTTAGACCGAACCGGGTGACGTATTCCTGCGTGATCGTGTTGACGCGGCCGGTCTCTTCCGTCCAGCCGACGTTTTTCTCCTCCTCCGGCCTACTTATGGTCGGGACAAAGGTGATTAAGTCCGGGTGCTGTTCGGCGAGGCCCCGCAGTTCGGTGTCATAGGTGAACTCGTCGATATAGCTGGCGCCCTGAAGAACATAGAAGTGGTGTCCCGCGCGGTCATTGTGCAGGTAGTCGCGGAGAATGCTGATGAACGGCACGACTCCAGTGACGGTCGCGACCATGAATTGGTTAGGATTAGCGGGCTTGAAGACGAAAATACCCTTCGCCCTCGGGCGGATCGTCACGGTGTCGCCGGGATGCAGGTCCCAGATGAGCGGCGTGAGATTACCTTCAGGCGGGGGGACGAGCTCGACGAAGAGTTCGAGATCGTCCTCGTGAGGGGCGGAGACGATTGAGTAGGCCCGCTCGATGCCGCCGTTGCCGATGGTGCAATACTGTCCGGCCTTGAAGGTGAAGCCCTCCGGCTTTTCGATCCACATGAGAAGGAGATCGTCGGTGATATCCGCGCGTCGGGTTACCCGCGTGTCGACGATCTTGGATCTGGGCCTACGCTTTCCGGCGGGAGTGATGGTCAAGGTGTTTCCCCTCCTAGTTTGAATTATGGCCGGATCTTGCTCTACATGCGAGGTATTTCGCCCAGCTCCCGTGCGAGGTCGTTGTGAGTGTACTGCTCCTTGCGGACTCTCAGGTCGAAGTACAGGGCCGTAATCGCGATGGTTGCGAGCGGAGTCACCACAGCGGAGAACGCGGCCGACAGCAAGGCAATAAGAACGGCGGGCAGGAACATGCCCGCCGGGAGGAAGATGACCAGCGCCGCCCCCATGAATGCCAGAGTGATGCCCAACAACAGGCCCAATGACCTCCACCAGTTTCCCTGTACAACGTTCCAACTGCGTTTGACGGCATCTGTTGGGCCCATCTGTTCAATTGCTACTGCGTGAGTGGCGAATAATAGGACGACGATGCCGAAGACCAATAGAGGGATGCCGATGATGAAAAACGAGAGAACCAGTGGAACGATTAGGATGAGGACAACAATCCCGAATACCCCGAGCAGCTTGGGGAAGCGCGCCCAAGCATACTTGTAGCTCCGCTGAACGAGTACGGCGCTTCCGAGGAAGTGTCTGGCGACTGCGTAGATTATGGCGCCGCCCGCGAGGATGCTGAAGATGGACGACACCAGGACGCCCAGCATCTCCCAGAGGTTGATCATCAGCGGCCCAGATGGTTCCTCGACAGTCTCGGCAGGCAATTCCAGGGTGAAAGTCGGGCCGACTCCCACCAGGGACATTATTCCTCCCAGGAGAAGGGGAATCTGTGGCAGGAGAGCTATGAGAACGAAGGGCAAGAGGTGGGCACCAAAGACCGAGAAGGTTGAGTCAATAATGGCGCTCAGTCCGCCATGTGGGAGAGGTGGAGGCTCGTGACCGGAGGGTGTGCGATATGGGGTCGTCGGGTCAGTCGACTCGTCGTTGATTTCCTGTTGTGTGATTTCACAAATGCCGCAAGACCGGGCGTCCTCTGCACTCTCGTTCTGGCACTGGGGGGAGGTCATCACGGGCAGCGCGGATCAGTCGGCTGCCGCCGCAATCTCTTCGGCCCGTCGGACGCGCACACGGGTAAGAGGGAGGGTACCGAAGTCGAGCATAGGGTCGGGGCTCTTCGACGCCTCGATTTCGGTCATGCGACTGCCGAAAAGCAGCGTGGTGGATACCAGCCCCCTGAGTGGTGAGGTGAACCGGGCTACGCCTTGCAGGGTCTTATTGGCTGAGACAACCTCGACCCACTCGCCCTCACTGATGCCCAGCATTTCGGCATCCTGACGGTGCAGCTCGATGATCTGGCTGCGCATGATGGCGTTGCGCTTGCCCACCTTCTCGACGGTCATCGCTTCATCCGCGTCATGCAGAACGCGTCCCCTCGCCAGAATCAGCGGATACTCGTCGGTTGGGGCCGGAGCTTGGATGGGGTCCGGCATGGTTATTGGAATGAGCCGAGGGCGATGTTCGTCGTAGTCGTAGAGTATATGAGTGTCGGACATGTCAGCGGCGAGGCACGGCCACTGCAGTCCTCCGTAGGCAAGGCGCTCATAGGTGATGCCGCCATAGATATCCACTATGTTGTTAATCTCGTCGAACAGGGATGCGGAATCGGGTTGATCGAAGCCGGTGGCGCTCATCTCTCCGGCAATCCGGCTGATCGTGCGCCAGTCAGATCCCTCTTCGCCTTTGACATCGAGGGCGGGGGAGATTAACTGCACCCTGCGCTCGAGATTCGTAACTGTGCCATGCGTTTCAGCGAGCGTCGCCGATGGAATGATCACGTTCGCCGACTCTGTGATCTCGCTTGTGAATGAGTCGAGCACGACCAAGAACTCAAGCTTGTCGAGGGCCTCGATGAAGTCGCCCAGTTCGCCGTTCGAATAGTTCGGGCTATTGCCGAGCAGCATGAGCGCACGTATTCGACCGGACTCGATTGCCTGGGTGATTTTTCTGACAGGCACCCCCTCATCAGTTGGAATGGAGGCCTCCCAGATGTCTTCGAATTCCGATCTTCCTTCCTCGTCGTGCATGGGCACGTATCCGGGCAGGAACTCGGTGACCGCTCCCACGTCGCGTGCGCCCTGTTCGTTAGCACCCTGGTAGAGTGGGTAGAGGCCGGTTGAAGGGCGAGACATGTTGCCCGAAATCAGGCAGAGGTTGACCAGGGCCGTAACGCAGTCCTCGCGGTATTTCGGGTCGACCGTCTCGAGGCCGTAGAGGACTGATGCCGGTCCACCAGTTGCAAAGAGGCGGGCGGCAGCCTGTATGTCCTCTCGCGACAGGCCTGTTGCGTGCTCGACCTGCAGCAGGTCGAAATTCCATAGGCTGTTCTTGAAGTTCTGCACACCGTCACATTTTTCGGCCAAGAACTGGTGGTCATCAAGCGACTCGTCGACGATTACACGCAGCATCCCACCGACGAGGGCGGTCTCGCTTCCAGGCCGGGGACGGAGCCAAACGTCGGCAAATCGGGTGAGTTCAGTCTCGCGCTGATCAATAACGATGAGCTTCGCGCCTTCCTTGATCGCCTTCTTGATCGGGACCGCTGCGACGTTTTGCTCCTCGGTGATGTTGCTCGACACAACGAGGAAGCACTTTGACCCCTCGAGGTCGCTTATCGAGTTCGTTGCGGCACCGTGACCGAGCATCTTCTCAAGAGGTCGGAAGAGCTCAGGCCGCACGTTAGAGGCAACGTCGACGTTGTTTGATCCCATTACTACGCGAGCAAACTTCTGGGCAATGTAGAGGTCTTCGTTGGTGCTTCGCTCCGAGCCGATTACGGCGAACTCACCGCCTTTGAAGTCTCCCAACTTCTCGGCGACGAGGTCGATGGCCTCAAGCGTCGTAGTCTCACGGAGCTCGCCGTCGGTTCTGATAAGGGCCTTTCGGAGCCGTTTCTTGCTGTTGACGAATTCAAGGCCAAACTTGCCCTTGACGCACAACTGGCCCTGGTTCGCCTCACCGTGCCGGTCGCCGATCGTTCGAATGAGGCGGTTGCGACGGTCGACTTCCATCGTCACACTGCACCCGACCGGGCAATTCGTACATACGCTCGATACCTTCTTGACGGCCTTGTCCCATTTGTGGACACGCTCGACGAGCGCGCCTGTCGGACAGACATCGATGCAGGCCCCGCAGAACTCGCAGCCCGATTCGAGGAGCGATGTCCCCTGTGATGTCCCGATGAGCCCCTTGCCGCCGCGTTCGGTAAACGCGAGGGCGTCGTCTCCGCGGATCTCGCTGCAGATTCTTACGCATCGGCCACAGACGATGCAGAGGTTCATGTCCATGTCCCAGAAGGGGTCGGCCACGCTCTGCGGCAGGTGGCGGTTGTTATAGGTTAGGTCGGTATCGAGCTCCATTTCGAGCCAGCGCACGGTGTCCTTGAGCTCGCAGCGTTCGTTCTTTGGACAGGTCACGCAACGGTCGTTCACGCCCACGTGGCGAAGGCAGATGTCCTCTGGACCACATAGCTCTATGCGGTGGCAGTTCAGGCATCCGTGTGGGTGCTCTGAAATGAGCAGGTCCATGATGCCACGTCGGAGGTCGGTCACGGAGTCGGTCTTTGTTCGGACGACCATGTCGGGCCCGACAGGCACGGTGCACGACGCCAAAGTCGCCGTCCCTCGCGGGCCGTCGATCTCGACGACGCACATCCGGCACGCGCCGAAGGACTTCATGCCTGGGTAGTAGCAGAGGTAGGGCACGTAGAACCCAGCGTCCATGGCCGCCTGCAGGACGTTCGTCCCCGGCTTGACCGTTACTTCCTTCCCGTCAATCGTGATTGTTATATCGTCTGCCATTCGGCAACTCCGGACTGCGTCAGCCGTGAATCAGGGTCTGCTTTGGAATGTGAACCCTCCGCCGCGCCAATGCGTCATATATTCACTTTGAGCGGCTGGGCTTGAGAAAAATCCTCCGCGTATGGGCGGGTGGTCTTCGGAGAGTAGAACTTTGTAGATGTCCTGCCTGTTGGGTCGCGCCGTTCCGTGATGTGAGTTTCGAACTCCTCGCGGAAGTGCTGCAGGGCCGAGCTAATTGGATTGAATCCGAGTTGGCCGTGGGCGCAGAGGGAACCGATCTTCATAGTCGTCCCCACCCGTTCACACGCCTCCATGTCTCCCGGTCTGCCCTCGAACTTCGCGATCCGCTCGATGAGATCGAGGAGCTGCGTCATACCGAGCCTGCAGGGGAAGCACTTGCCACACGATTCGTACTGGCAGAACGCGACCAGCAGCCGTATGAGGTCGACGACCGAAGCGTCTTCGTCGCCGACGATAATGCCGCCTGATCCAAACATTGCGCCGGCCTGCTGCATCTCGTCGAAGTCTATGTGAAGGTCGAGGCTATCGAGTCCGATGACTCCACCGAGCGGCCCTCCCGTTTGGAGGAGTTTCATTTTCTTGCCGTCGGGAACGCCGCCGCCGATCACCTCGATGACCTGACCCATTGTCATGCCCATCTCGACCTCGTAGATTCCGGGATAGGTCACGTTGCCGGTCAGGCAGGCGATGGCGGTGCCGGTGCTGTTGTTCACGCCGATGTTGGAAAACCAATCGCCGCCGTTCAGGACAATCTGCGAGGCGTACGAGAAGGTCTTAACGTTGTTAATCGTCGTCGGCTTCATCCACAGTCCCGCGGCAGCGGGGAACGGAGGTTTGAATCGCGGCATGGAGCGTTTGCCCTCGATGGCCTCCATCATTCCGGTCTCTTCGCCGGCCACGTAGGAATCCCCGGTCAGCGCGACCTCGATGTCGAAGCTGAAGCCGCTTCCAAGGATGTTCTCACCCAGAATGTTCTCGGCGTAGGCGTCCTTGATGGCCTGCTCAACACGGTCGATGGGGCCGTCGTGGCCGTGCCGGACGAAGACGTAGCCGTTCGTCGCGCCGGTTGCGTACCCCGCGAGGATCATCCCTTCGAGCAGGGTGTGCGGATCGCTTTCGAGAATCGCCTTGTCGTTGAACGCGCCGGGATCGCCCTCCTCGCAGTTGCAGGCGATGTACTTGACGGGTCCGGGCGAATTGACCATGAAGCTCCACTTCAGGCCCGCAGGGAATCCGGCGCCTCCGCGCCCACGGAGGTTGGAGGACTTCATCTCGTCGATTACGCCGTTGGGCTCCATTTCGAACAGAGCCTTGTTCAGGGCGGCGTAGCCGTCGTTGGCAACGTATTGAAGGATATCGCCCGGAGCGATATGGCCCGCGTTTCGCATGGCGATGCGACGCTGTAAGGAGTACTGCGGCATGGAATTGAGGTCGGGCACGCCGTTAATGGGATCGTCTCCAAGGTACGCGAAGGCGAGGCTACTGGGCACGCGATCTCCGACGATGTACTCGTCGATGATGGTCGGCACGTCTGCGGGAGTGACCCGGCTGAAGAGCAGTCGTGAACCACCAAGTTTTTGCACATCCACAAGCGGTTCGGCGTAGGAAAGGCCGAGCGTTCCGACCTCGTGAAGGTTTGCTTCGATGCCGCGCTTGTCGAACTCGGAACGCAGGGCTTGGACGACTTCAAGGGCTCCGGCGGCCTGGCCGTTCAGCTCGGTGCCAACTCGAATCCATGGTCGGTCGCCCGCGGTCAGCTCCTGCCATCGCGCCTCGGCTCTTGCTTTCAGGTCTTCGTATGCGCTCACTTGGTCCTCGCGCCGGCTAATGGGAACCGTTGTCCTCAATGTTGTCTACCAGTTCGACTGCCCGCTCCGGCGTCATTCTCCCTCGCAGATGATGGTCTATGCTGATGACCGGCGCCTGCGCGCATGCTCCGAGACAGGTGTTATAGCGGATCGTCAGGCGGCCGTCTGCGGTCTCTCCCTCTTCCTCCAAGCCGACGTGCTCCAGGGTCTTTTCGATGATGGCCGTTGCGCCGACCAAGTGGCAGCTTGGTCCCCAGCAGATTTCGACAGTGTGTTCGCCGGCCGGGGTAAAGCGGAAGTTCTTGTAAAAGGAGGCTACGCCCCAGACCTCATTTATGCTCGACTCGGTGTAGGCCGCCACCTCGTCGATGGCCTCGTCGGGGATGTAGCCGAGCGCGTCTTGGGCGGCAAGCAGGGATGAGAGAACGGTAACAGTGGGTCGCTTTTGGTTGGTGATGGCCTGCCGAACGCGGTCGCGCAGGTCTTCGTTAGCAACGGTCAACGACGGGCCCTCAGTCCGCTTGAGAATTCGCCGCAATCATAGCACAACGGCAGGGGCACAACAACGCGGAGAGCAGCTAGGTGAATGTTCACAGTTCAAGAGGTGAACACCCCCCACCCCTATGGATTCCCGCCTTCGCGGGAATGACGGAGGTTGGCAAAGCTGAGAGATGCCCTATCTCGGACTCTTTCTCAGTGGGAGAGCGGTTACGCAAAGGTCTCCTTTCGCGGGTATGACGGTGGCTTTGTGTGTTGAGCGCTCTCACGAAGTCTGAACAGTTATGCACCTGGTTGGCGAATTGCAGTTCATCTCGTTTCGCCGGAAACTTCCGACGCCCCGTACAGCGCGCTGCGACAGGCAAGTCAATTGGGGGCGTATTGATTCTGAAGTGGTGGTGAGCCGTGGTTCATTTCGCCGTTTGCTCACGGTCCAGCGACGCCAGCACGTCGACAAGCTTGTCGATCTCCTCTTCGAGGGCGAAGTAGGGAATTGAGACCCTCAATTCGTCCTCCCTGCCGCTAACCAAGATGCGGTGCTCGTCCCATAGGCGTTCCGTCAGCTCTCTTCCGTTGAAGCCGATGTCGAAGGTCGATATCCCCGTGCTGCGGACCGGGTCCATTGGCGTCCTCAGCGTGAAGCCGGGTACGTCCGTGAGACGCCGGCGAAGGTGGTCGGCGAGTTCCCAACTCCGCCGCGCAATGTTCTCGATGCCAACCTCCTCGGCCATCGAGATCGCGGTCGACAGTGAACTGAACACGGCCTTGTCTCTCGTGCCGAACTCGAACTTCGCCGCCGTGGCAATCGGCTCGAATTCGTAGGTGTCCTCGTCCCAAGTGGGAGCGCTGCTCGCGCCTATCCAGGTGATTTTGAGATCGTCCAGCCTGTCTGCGTCGACATAGAGGAAGCCCGTCCCCTGGGGCGCAAGCAGCCATTTATGGCCGCACCCGGAGTAGTAGTCACAGCCGAGCGCCTTTACGTCGACGGGTATCAGACCTACGGCGTGCGCTCCATCCAGCAGGACGGGGACGCCGTGGTCATGGGCAACGGCGGCGACCTCGCGGGCGGGCAGCACGAACCCCGTGCGGGTGGAAACGTGGCTCATGCACAATAGCTTGGTGCGTGGCGTAATCATCGCTTCCAGCCGCTCCACTATGCCTTCGGTCTCGTACGGCGCAAGGGGAAGCTGACGGACCTCGATGCCCCTGCGTTGCCTGAGGTTCATCCACGGCAGCGAACCGGCGGGGTGCTCCTCGTCGGTAACGATCACCTCGTCGCCCGCCTCCCAGTCGAAGCCGGTTGCGACAATGTTGATGCCCTCCGATACGTGCCGAGTCAGGGCGATCTCGTCAGTGGATCCGCCGAGCAGACGCGCCACGTCGACCCGCGCTCCCTCATACACCCGCTCGATTTCGTCCATGACCTCCTTCGACAGCGTGGCGTACTCCTCTATGAAACGCGCCATCCGCACGACCTCGTCGGTCACGGGCGTCGGCTTCGGTCCATAGCTCATATTCAGGTAGCTGCAGTGCTTCAGTCCGGGTATCCTGCTTCGGATTTCATCGATGTTCACGTGGTGCTCCATCGGACGGAAAGTATAGAAAATTGCGCAATTGGCGCTGGAGTTGGCGGCGAGTATTCAAGCACAAGCTAGGGTAGGCCGCAATGTGAGGATGAAATGTTCTGCCCCGCATGGTCCACGGCGCGGACTATCATCCCGACGAAAAGGGATGCAGATGCTCCACCCTCCAACACCGTGACCTGTGACCTTTCCTGACGTATAATGCACGCGCCTTCTGAGGAGTCTTCCACCGGCCGGTCTATGAACCCCGAGGAAACGAAGTCGGACATCACGCGCGGTCGCGCCTACATGGCTGCAGTCATCATGGTCGGCCACATGATGAAGCACCTCTACAACTCCGGCTTTTCGAAGCTTATCCTCCCTCAGATCAAGGTCGAGCTGAACCTCAGTTACTCCCAGTTCGGCTGGCTGGGATCGGCGCAGGCGCTCTCGTGGTGGCTTGCGACGATGCTCGGAGGATACCTCGGCGACCGGTTCACCGGCAGAACGGCCATGTTCCTGGGCCTGACCATGGTGTTTATCGGCTTCTCGCAGCTTGTCGTCGGCTTCGTCAGCAGCTATTGGATACTCTTAGCCTCAATGCTGCTGATTGGTGGCGCTCCCGCAATGTTCCATCCCTTCGCCATTGGGGAACTGTCGCGTAGATTCCCCGACCGTCGGGGATTCGCGGTCTCACTTCACGGGATGGGAGGGATGACCGGCGAGGTGCTCGGACCACTCGTGGTGGCGGCAGTGCTTGGCTTCCTTATGTGGCGCGACGTGCTCAAGCTGAGCTTCTTCCCCGCCATCATCATCGGGTTCACCCTCTGGATAGTCCTGCGCTCCCTTCCGCGGATGAAGTCGCAGGCATCATCGCGCAGGGAGTACTTCGCCTCGATGGGAACGCTTTTACAAAACCCGATGCTGATGCTCCTTGTGGCATCCACTGCCATCAGAGGAGTGGGAGAGAGCGCGGTGGAGGGGTTCCTCCCCGTCTACCTTAAGGAGACCCTTGAGTTCAGCGACCGCAATATCGCGCTCGTGTTCTCTGGAGCACAGGTGGTTGGTCTAATCTCTCAGCCCGTTATGGGGTTCCTATCCGACCGCGTCGGGAGAAAGGCGGTACTCGTGACGGCCACCGCCAGCCTCGGAGTCCTGTCGCTGCTATTGAGCGTTGCCGATCCCGTCATCCAAGTGGTGATCATCGTGCTGGCCAAGGGCGCATTCAAGTTCTCGCTGCACCACATCTTCATCGCGGCCGCCATAGACTCATCAAAGGGCGAGGCGCAGTCGACCGTCACCTCGTTCATGTATGGCGCGGGTCTTCTGGGGATATTCTCTCCAACCGTCGCAGGCGCGATTTCGGACGCTTACGGAATCCACGCCGCGTTCGTATTCGGCGGCATCCTGACGCTCGTCGCGCTGGCAGTGCTTATCCGTTACCGGGCGCCGACCCCCGGCTCGTTGGAGGAGGCTGCCGAGTCCGCTAGCGACCGATCATGACCGGCTCGTGCTGGACGGCTGTCGTGATTACAGGTCCGCCTTCGGAGATGTACACGTCGATCTCCGACCGGACGCCGAACCTGCCTGACAGGTAGATGCCCGGCTCGACCGACGTGGCGATCCCCGGCATGAGCCTCCGCGTGTCGTGAGTCTCCCAACTGTCGAGATTGACGGCGTTGCCGTGGACCTCGCGACCGATGCTGTGTCCCAGCCGGTGGCTGAAGTACTCTCCATAGCTGGCGTCTTGGATGAAGTCGCGTGCCACCTTGTCGATCTGCCACCCCTGCGGCCTGCGCCCCTGCTCGAAGTGCTCGGCAATTGCAGCCACTGCGGCGTCTCGCGCGCCGACGACGACGCCGAACACCTCCCTGTGCTCGGACGGGACGGTATCGCCGACGTACCCTGTCCACGTGATGTCGGCGTACATGTTCTCCTCGCCCTCCATCCGGGCCCACAGGTCGATCAGCACCCAATCGCCCGGTCTGATCACATGCGAGTTTGTTGGAGTGGGATCGAAGTGCGGGTCGGCCCCGTGCTCGTTCACGGCCACGATAGGCCCGTCCGGGGCTTCCATCGCCTCCTCCCGGAATCGTGACCGGATGAACTCCGCCACGTCGTGCTCCGTTGGGGGTGTTGCGAGCCGGTCGCCGATATACCGGAAGGCGTCCTGAACGATGGTATCCAGCCTGCTGGCGGCCTCCCGGTGCGAGACCAGGTCCGTCGCACTCCATCGCTGCGTGGCGTACTGCACCGTGTCCGCCGACGAGACGACCTCGACTCCCAGTCCCCTTACCATCTCAACCGTGCCCGCGTCGACCCACGACACTCGCGGCAGCGCCCCGTCCTGCGAGTATTCCATCGCGACGACCCGCGCCCCACGCAGCAGCTCGCGCAGACGGTCGATCATTTGCGTCCTGCTCACCCACAGCAGCGTCTCGATGCCGAGATGCTTGAACCGTCCCTGGTCGACGTACGACACCAACAGCTTTGGTGTACCGGAGACGGGCACCCACAGCCAGCAGGGGCGGGTGACGTGCGCAATCGCGCCGAGCGTCTCCGTAAAGATGGGGTTCATCCCCCGATAGTCATACAGCAGCCACCCGTCGATCTGTTCGGACGACAGGTGCTCCTGGGCGTTGCGTAACCTGGTTTCGGAGGTCATTCTTGCTCTGAACGGTGAGAGTCCAGCAAGTATCGCAGCTTGGGCAGCAAGTCTGGGATGTCGGTCTGAATGATGTCCCACAGAACGTCGTCATCAAGACCCAAGTAACCGTGGGCTAAGCGGTTCCTCGCCCCCACGATGCTGCGCCATTCAATCTCCGGGTGGGCATCGCGCACGTGGTCCGGAACGTGCGTTGCTGCTTCCCCAATCAGTTCGAGATTGCGTAAGGTAGCGTCGTAAGTAAGCCTATCAGCGGTGAACGCACCTTGATCCAGTCCCTTTGTGTAGGTTTCGGCCTTTTCCGCGAACTCGATCATGTCCCCCACGTATAGACGCCAATGCCGAGTTTCGTCCGAATAACTATACATTCACGGCCTCTCGCTCCACGTAGGGACGGAACTCCGAGCGCAATGCCTTGTGAGTTACCAGATCAACTCGGCGGCCCAGCAAGTCTTCAATGTAGAATTGCACACCGAAGTACGACCTCGATGTTGCTGGCCCATCGTATCGAACCAATATATCCACATCGCTCCCATCGGTCGCCTGGTCACGGGCGAATGAGCCGAACAGTGCGAGCTCGGTCACGCCGAAGCGCTCCGCGAGCGTCGGCTTGTGCGTTCGAAGTATGTCGAGGACTTCGGTTCTGTTCATGTGAATTCACAAATCTCATTCATCGAGTCAAGCCTGTCTCAATTCGAGCCACCGGCGGAAAGACTCTTGACTCTCCCCGGAAGGCCTGCCCGCCAACAGCCCTTCCACGCTGACATCCTCATCTAGGTCAGGCCAGTGGATGCCCTGTCCTTTACCAATGAGCCGCCAGTTCCCTCTCTCTTTTTTCGTGGCATGTATCAGCCTCGGATACCAGGCTAGTGGGACCGCGATAGTCCGGCCATCAGAAAGCTCGACGGTCAACGTATCCCCCGTGACGGTCACCTCGCCTGCATCTGGCAACCTGACCTCAACCGTTGAAATATTCATTCCACGCCTCCATGAGAACCGTCTGCCGCGCTTCTATTATCCTCGCAATCCGGCGTATTTCGGAAGGCCTGAGTCCGCCACTCATTTGAAGCCTTACCGGTTCCAGCCAGAACTTGGCGACCCTATCATCTCGTTCGATGTGAACATGAGGAGGTTCGTCACCATCGCTCGCGTAGAAGAAAAAGCGATACGGACCTTCCCTCAGTACGGTCGGCATAACTCAACTATGGTCGCCACAAACATGTCTCAGCCCACTGGATGTTCAGGGTCTTGGCCGGGCCCCGCCCCACAATCCTAATCCAGCGAACGCTTTGATACAATGCACCGTCATCATGGCCATCCCAATCGTCGAGCGAGTCGAGGCCTTTTCCACGCGACGGGCGATCGTTGCGCCGGAGGGGACGTTTACGTACGGAGAGTTGCTCGCGGCGTCTGAAAGGGTTGCGTCGGCACTGCTTGACGGCGCGGATGACCTTGAGGGTGCGCGGATCGTGTTTCTCGTGCCGGGTGGGTTTCCGTACGTGGCTGTGCAGTGGGGCATATGGCGGGCGGGGGGCGTCGCCGTGCCGCTGGCGCTTTCGGAGACCGAGCGCGAGATTCGGTACAAGATCGACGATACCGAGCCCGTCGTACTGATCGCCCATCCTGACTTCGCAGACACGCTCCGACCCTTTGCACAGGAGGGCGGCCTACGCTTTGTTACCACGACTAAACTGCTCGGAGGCGACCGGACGGCACGACTGCCTGATGTCGACCCCGAACGTGCTGCCATGATCCTCTACACCAGCGGCACCACGTCCGACCCGAAAGGCGTGGTCGCTACGCACCGGAACGTCGAGGCGCAGGTCGAGAGCCTCGTCGAGGCGTGGGGATGGTCGCCGGACGACCATATTCTCAACCACCTGCCCCTCCACCACGTACATGGCATCATCAACGCGATGTCTTGCGCCCTGTGGGTCGGGGCCACGTGCGAGCTTCTCCCGCGATTCAATGCCGAACGAGTCTGGTCACGCATCATCGACGGCGACCTCACCCTGTACATGGCCGTCCCGACAGTGTACAAGGCCCTCATCGCGGCGTGGGAGTCCGGCTCCCGCGAGTGGCAACAGCAGGCGTCGGCGGAGTGTTCGAACCTGCGCGTGATGGTGTCCGGCTCGGACGCTTTGCCTGTCGACACGTTCGAGCGATGGGAGGAGATATCGGGGCACCGGCTCTTGGAACGTTACGGCATGACGGAGATCGGCATGGCGCTTTCGATCCCGTTGCACGGAGACCGGATTCCCGGCCACGTCGGCGCGCCGCTGCCCGGAGTCGAGGTCAGGCTTGCCGACCTCGATCTCGCGGCTTTCGAGGAGACCGGCGAGCGCCGATACGGGGATAATGATGTCGGCTTGGACAGCCCAGGCGAGTTGCAGGTACGAGGCCCTGGAGTCTTCCGGGAGTACTGGCGCAAGCCGGATGCCACCGGTGAGGCCTTCACCGACGACGGCTGGTTCTACACCGGGGATGTCGCGTCCGTGAACGAGGACGGAGTGTACCGAATCTGGGGACGCGCGTCGCAGGACCTCATCATATCCGGGGGCGAGAACGTCTCGGCGCTCGAAGTCCAGCGCGAGCTGCTGATGCACCCGGAGATCGATTCGTGCGCAGTCGTGGGCGTGAAGGACCCGTTCTGGGGCAACGCCGTCTCCGCGGCGATCGTCACGGGAAATGGGAGCGCGTTGGACAAGGACTCTCTACGTGGTTGGGCGAAAGGACGACTAGCACCCTACAAGGTACCCCAGCGTGTAGTTTTCGTAGATGACCTGCCCCGTAATGCTATGGGGAAGACCGTCAAGCCCCAGGTTAGGGCGCTCTTCGAGGAAGCGTCCGCTTGATGCTACGGACTCAGAGAATCCGACGACCGATCACATTTCACTCCGGCATGACGGTTGTCAATGGCAACACAGATCATAACAATAGGGTCAGCTTTGGTTGGTAGAGGCGGGTTTGAAACCTGCCCCTACGAGAGGTCGGCTGACCGATTCTAAGGAATGAGGTAGCGAGTCTTATGAGCGACACAGAAATCGACGAGGCCGAGATCGACCTCCGACTTGCCCTGCTCAGACACTGGTACGGTGACTTGCTTTCGGAAGAGCAGTGGGCCGAGGTACGCGAGGGTGTGAGAGAGGAACTCGTTGAAGTGGCGGACGCCATTCGTTCCATCGAGCTTGGATATGACGACGAGCCGTTTCCCCTCTTCGTTCCGTATCGTGGCGAGGACTGCCGATGAACGCTCAGGAAGTCGTCTTCAAACCGGTACGCCAACTGGCTGAACTGGTGCGCGAGCGAAAGGTCTCGCCCATCGAATTGACGGAGGTGTTTCTCGAACGGCTGGAGCGCATAGGGCCGCGCTACAACGCCGTCGTCACGCTCATGCCCGACCGCGCGATGGAGGAGGCTGAGCGCGCCGAGAGGGAACTTGCTTCGGGTGAATACAGGGGGCCATTGCACGGCATACCCTATGGCCTCAAGGACTTATTTGCAGCCGTAGGCGCTCCTACCTCGTGGGGCGCGACGCCGTTCAAGGACCAGGTCTTCGATCACGACTCTACGGTTGCACGCAAGCTCAACGAGGCCGGAGCGGTGCTGATCGGAAAGCTGGCGCTTGTCGAGTTGGCGGGAGGCATTCGCTACAAACAGCCGGACGCGACATTCACCGGGCCTGGCATCAACCCCTGGGGTGGGACGACCTGGGCGGGAGGTTCGTCCAGCGGCTCGGGGTCGGCCGTCAGCGCCGGACTTGTGCCCTTCGCCATTGGATCAGAAACGTGGGGTTCGATCATTACGCCCTCAGGAAACTGTGGCATTGCGGGTCTGCGACCGACCTATGGACTTGTCAGCAGAGCGGGTGGGATGCCCCTGTCGTGGACGCTCGACAAGCCGGGGCCGATGTGTCAGACGGCGGACGATTGCGGACTGGTCGTCGAGGCTATTTCGGGCCCCGACCCGAATGACCTTGCCGCCAGTGACCGGCCCTTCGCCTACACGCCATCGGACGGCGACCGTCGCTACAGGCTTGGGGTACCCGTCGGAGCAACGGACGGCGTGGAACTCGCGGTCAAGGACAATTTCGAGGCGGCACTGTCAACGCTGGAGCAGGTCGCCGATATCGAGGAAGTAGAGCTGCCTGACTACCCGTACTGGGCGGTGATCACCGCGATCTTCATGGGCGAGTCGGCCACGATTTACTCGGAGTTCACGGCGAGTGGCAGGTCGTCGGAGCTGACGGCGCCAGAAGACCGGCACGGCATCTACGCCCGAAGCGCCACGCTTGCCACCGATTACCTCCGGGCCATGCGCATCCGCAAGAAGATCGCCCAAGAAGTGGACGTAATCATGTCACGCTATGACGCGCTCGTCGGTCCCGGGCGTACCGGCGTTGCCATACCTCTCGACATGCCCTTTGTGAAGGGATTCAAGGAGCGTGCGAATGAGGTGATGGGTACGCTGGGGAACCTCATTGGACTTCCGTCAGTCACCGTACCGTCCGGTTTTTCGGAGGAGGGACTGCCGACGTCGGTCCAGTTCATGGGCAGGCCTTACGACGATAGCCTTGTCCTCTCGGTCGCCAATGCCTACCAGTCCATGACGCCGTGGCACGAGCACCATCCGCCCGACACAATACCTTTACAGTAGGAGCGCCATGACTCAGCCCATCACGCCCGACCATATCTTTGATTTCCCGACTTCATCTCAGCCTCATCTGTCAGCGGATGGGTCGGCCCTCGTGTTCGTCACGACGACGATCGACCGCTCGACTATGGAGCGACAGTCTCACATCGTCGTTTCCCATAGCCCGTTCACTGAACTGTCAGCCGTGACTGACGGCCCGTCAGACTCCGCTCCGGTTATCGACGGCGGACGAGTCCTCTTCCTCCGACCTGACGAGAACGGCAAGAAGCAGGTCTGGACGGTACCGCTTGAAGGGGGAGAACCACAGCAGGTCACCAACCTGTCGGGAGGCGTAGAAGAGTTTGCCCTGTCACCGAACGGTGACCGTATCGCAACCGTCTCGTCCGTCGATCCCGACGCTTCGGATGGCGAAGATGCCGACCGACTCCGAGTTCGTGTCGTGCGTCGCGTTCGCTACCGCCACGACTACCATGGGTTCACAGGGGACGCCTTCCGGCAGTTGTTTATCGTCGATGCGGAGTCGGGAAGCGCTCGCCAGATCACGGACGGAGAGGGGGACAACTGGTCGCCCGTATGGTCGTCCGACGGAAGTTCGGTCGCCTTCATCTCCGACGATATCGAGGGCCGCGACTTCACCACTCATACTCAGGTCAAGGTCGTGTCGGTTTCCGGCGGTCAGCCGGTCTCGTGGTCGCAAAGTCTCCCTTACGTTTGGGCGGTGGCCTGGTCGCCGGACGGCAGGTCTCTTGCAGCCATTGGGTGCCACGATCCGGATATGTGGGACCCCCGCTCGGCATGGCTCTATGTGCTTGACGCAGATGGTGGTGTCAACCGGATCACAGGCGGCCTTTACACCCCGGTCCCGGAGTCTGGGCTGTCGTGGACGGATGGGCGCGGTATTACGTTCGTCGGCGCACATCGCGGCGAGTATTTTGTATGCAGCATCGCTCCGGACGGAAGCGACTTCAAGACCATCACAGGCGGAGGAGTGAACTCCGAGAGCGCGGCATTCGACGCCACTGCCTCTCACGCCGTCATCGTGGCCGAGTCGCCTCGGTCTCCCGCCGAGTTGGTCAACGTCGACCTCGACACCGGCAGCCAGCGTGCAATCACGACGTACAGCGCAGAATACATTGAGAGTCATACGCCCGCCCGCATGGAGAAGTTCACCATCAGTCGCGGCGGCTTCGAGATCGAGTCGCGCGTACTGCTGCCTCCCGACTTCGACGACGGGAAAAAATATCCGATGGTGCTGGACATTCACGGCGGACCGAATGGTCGGTTCTCCGACAACTTCGACCCCGTGCACCAGATTCTTGCCACCAACGGGTACATCGTCCTGTCAGTGAACCCGCGAGGCTCCTCCACCTACAGCCCGGAGTTTACCAAGGCCGTACTCGGTGACTGGGGCGGTGAGGACTATCTCGACATCCTCGCGTCCGTGGACGAGATGTCCGCACGGCCTTATGTTGACGAGAATCGTATGGCCGTTCATGGATTCAGCTACGGCGGCTTCATGAGCGGCTGGATTGTTGGACACGACCACCGGTTCAAGGCAGCAGTCGTCGGCGCGATGTGCGCCAACCTCCACAGCATGTACGGCACGTCGGATATCGGCACAAGCTTCGGTGAGATCAACTGGGGAGGCCCGTACACCGGCGCACGGGACAAGTTCCTCCATCACTCGCCGATCACCTATGCGGCCAACGTGCAGACCCCCGTGCTCCTCTTACACGGCGAGGACGACCTTCGCTGTCCCATCGAACAGAGCGAGCAGTACTTCGTTGCCCTCAAGCGACTGGGGAAAACGGTTGAGTTCGTCAGGTTCCCTGACTCCACACATCGTTTCCGCAAGATGGGCCACCCTGCTCTGATGGTCGAGTACTACAACCGCCTCCTGAAGTGGCTTGAACGGTACATCGGCGTCGGCCCTTCGTGAGCCGAATAACCGACGGGCTTTCCTTTGGGTATAATCCATGATGGATTTCCCTCGTGTCCATTAGCCTGTCATGCCGCTCATAACCGCCTCCGACCTCTCAGTCAGCTTTGCCGAACTCGACGTATTCGAGGGTATTTCCCTCGAAATAGGCGAACGTGCCCGTGTGGGCATCGTTGGGCCTAACGGACAGGGCAAGACGACCCTCCTGGAAACGCTTGTAGGTGGAATTGCTCCTCGCTCGGGCTCGGTCCAGCGCAGACGCGGGCTCAGCATAGGTTACGTCCCACAGACGACGCGGCACATGGATGCCGAGACCCTGAGAGAAGAGGTGATGAAGGCCTTCTCAGAGATCACGAGCATCGAGGCCGAGATTGCCGTGAGCGCCGCCGCCATAGAGGGCGCGAGCGAAGTCGGGAGAAGAGAAGCCGAGCGGCGTTACTCCGATATGCTTGAGGCCTATGAAGCTGCGGGCGGCTATGATTACGAGAACCGTTTGGAGCGTGTGATCGCCGGAGTCGGGCTGAGTATGGCAACGCTGGACGTGCCCGTCGATGAGGCGAGCGGAGGCCAGAGGACGCGGACATCCCTGGCCAAGGCGCTGTTGACGGATCCTCACCTGCTCATCCTCGACGAGCCTACCAATTACCTCGACTTCGATGGCCTGAGCTGGTTAGAGGGGTTCCTTCGACGTACATCGCACGCCTTCGTCGTCGTCTCGCACGACCGCTACTTCCTCGATCAGGTTGCCACCGAGATCTGGGAGATCAACGACGGCAAGCTCACCACGTACAAGGGGAACTACAGCAAGTACCGGCACCTCAAGGCTGAGCGCGAGCGACGGCAGCAGACCGAGTATGTGCGGCAGCAGCAGTTCATCAGGAAGCAGGAGGACTTCATCGAGCGATATCGCGCGGGCCAGCGTTCGCGCGAAGCGCTAGGGAGAGAGAAGCGTCTCAACCGGATGGAGCGCATCGAGGCTGTTGCATCCGACAAGGCCATTACGCTTGGGGGCCTCAGCGCGACCCGGACAGGTCGAGTCGTTCTATCCACGCAGGGGCTTGAGGTTGGCTTTCGAGAGGACGGCAGGCTGGTGAAGCTGCTGAACATCGAGGACCTGGCGCTCGAACGGAGTTCTCGGACTGCCATTGTCGGGCCGAACGGCATCGGCAAGACGACCTTCCTTCACACGGTGCTCGGCTACGAATCCGGTCTCGCAGGAAGCATGTCCCTCGGCCACAACGTCAAGGTCGGATTTCAGCGACAGGGGACCTACGATTTGCCGGAGCATCGCTCGGTACTCGATGCGATCATCGACGTGAAGAACCTGAGTCCAGAGGACGCCAGGACCTACCTCGGGCGGTTCCTGTTCAGCGGCGACGATGTGTACAAGACCGTATCCGTCCTGAGCGGTGGGGAGCGCACACGTCTTGCTCTTGCCCGACTGCTTCTCGAGGAGCCGAACTTCCTCGTCCTCGATGAGCCGACAACTCACCTCGACATCTCCAGCCGCGAGGCCCTCGAACAGGTGCTCCTGCAGTATGACGGCACCCTATTGTTCGTCTCTCATGATCGCGCACTCATTTCTCTCCTTGCTACAAGGCTCCTCATCGTTGAAGACGGGAGGATGGTTCTCTTCAGCGGTACATTCGAGGAGTGGGCCAAGACGCGGGAGGAGTCGGCGGTCAGAGTCGTCGTTCGTCCTAAGAAGAAAGGCCGATCGAGGGGGTCTGCCGCGCCACGCAAGGCTCCGGCGACCCCACAAGCCCCGCGCATCGACTATGAAGAACTCATTGCCAACTTGGAAGGCCGACTGGCGCGCATCGAGTCACGACTTGACGGGGCGACCCAACGCCAGGACGTGGAGGCGATAGCCAAGCTCGGTAAGGAGTACAATAGGATACAGAGCGAGCTGGAGACCACGTGGGAGCGTTGGACCGGCTAACATCCCACTCGTTGGCCCGATACCGGAACTCATCGAGGAGGCGCGTCATGCCCTATAGCTCCTGGTTCCAGTGCATCGACCCCGAATGCCCCGAGCGGATGGCCCTTACCGAGATCGTCTACACTTGTCCCAAGTGTGACGGCCTCCTCATGGTCGCGCACGATGTCGAGGCTCTCAAGAACCGCAGCGGCGCGGCGTGGATGAGGCTCTTCGACGACCGCTACATGACCACGCAGTTCCCCTATGGCAGCGGCGTCTGGGGCAAGAAGGAGTGGGTGTATCCACAGATCGACGACGCAAACATCGTCTCCACGTATGAGGGCGGTTCGAACCTGTTCAGGGCCATCCGATTCGGGGAGATGATCGGCGTCCAGGACCTCTGGATCAAGCAGTCCGGGAACAGCCACACCGGCTCGTTCAAGGACCTGGGTATGACGGTGCTCGTCTCAGCCGTCCAGCAGATGATTCACGAGGGCGCGGACATCCAAGCCGTCATATGCGCATCGACCGGGGACACCTCTGCCGCAGTGGCTGCGTACTGTGCCGCTGCCGGAATCCCTTCCGTCGTCCTGCTCCCAAAGGACAAGGTCACGACGTCGCAACTCGTCCAGCCTCTGGCCAATGGAGCACTCACCCTCGCCCTGGACACCGACTTCGACGGCTGCATGGAAGTGGTCAGGCTCCTGAGCGAAGACAAGCGCTTCTACCTAGCCAACTCGATCAATCCCCTACGCATCGAGGGACAGAAGACAATCAGTGTGGAGATCGTACAGCAGGACGACTGGCAGACCCCTGACTGGGTGATCGTGCCCAGCGGCAACCTGGGCAACATCACGGCCATCGGCCTCGGATTCCAGATGATGCGCGAGTTGGGAATCATCAACAACACGCCTCGCCTGGTCGCCGCTCAGGCTGCTGCTGCTGCCCCTCTGTATGACAGCTATAGGACGGGCTTCCAGGAGTACCAGCCCGTCAATGCTAAGGCGACCCAGGCTACGGCCATCCAGATCGGCAATCCCGTGAGCGCGCCTCGCGCCATCCCCATCCTGCAGGAGTTCGACGGTGTCGTCGAGCAGGCGAGCGAGGACGAGCTATCGCAGGCGGCAGCCCTGGCCGACAGCACGGGTCTCTTCGCCTGCCCACAGACGGGAGTAGCCCTTGCGGCCCTGATGAAGCTCGCCGAACGAAACGTCATTTCCTCCGAGGACCGTGTGGTTGTCATCTCCACGGCTAACGGCCTGAAGTTCCCCGACTTCAAGACCGGCTATCACAGCGAGTCGCTCCCCGAAGTAACCGCTCAACTCGCCAACAAGCCCGTCGAGCTCCCCGGCGACTACCAGGCGGTGACGGAGGCTATCACCCGTCACGCTGGGTGAGTAGCCCGCCGTCCCGTATTGTCAGTGACACCATCCAAGCGTCGCCCATTGGAGTAACCCTGAAGGTGTGGAGGCGAGTCGCATGTACTGTCCGAACTGCGGCGAGGAGAACGTCGATGAGGCGAGGTACTGCGTAGAATGCGGCAAGTTCATGCGTGGCGTGACCCCGACAGCGGGGAAGTTCGAACCGCATGGCTACGGAAGTCCCGAATCTGAGTATTCGCCTTCCGAAGTCGACAACCACCTTGTGTGGGCCATCCTCGCGACCATATTCTGCTGCCTGCCCTTTGGGATTGTCTCCATCGTGTACGCGGCTCAAGTCAACAGCCTACTCGCGTCCGGCAACATCGACTCTGCCCGCCAAGCCTCCGAGAACGCGAAGATGTGGGCGTGGATCGCGTTCGGGGTTGGGCTGGTGTCCTTTGGTGGATTTGGAGTCTTCTCCCTTGGCAATGGGATCAACCTCCCGTAGTTAGGACGACCGAAAGGAATTACCTTGTTATCAGCCGACGGCAACCAGGTACTCCCAAGATTCCGGCTCTCGCCGAGAGTGGCCTATGTTGCACTGGCATTGCTCGGACTCGTTGGCGTCGCCGTCTTATACACGTTTGACCCGCGCAATCCGGGCGCCTACCCCATCTGCCCGTTCCTCGGCCTGACCGGGTACCACTGTCCCGGCTGCGGAACGCTCCGCGCGCTGCACCAGCTTCTCTACGGCAACGTCATCGCCGCCCTGGGCTACAACCCGCTGACGATGCTGTCCCTGCCGTTCGTCGCTTACTCATTGGCTGATGGGGCGATGCGAGTTTTTCGTATAGCCAACCTGCCTAGAGTATTCGTTCCGCACCAAGTTATATGGACGCTGTTTGTGGGAATTGTTGTGTTCTGGGTGCTCCGCAACGTGCCGGTCGAACCGCTGACAGTGCTGGCGCCGTAGGGGATCTTCGACAAGCTTTCAAGTAACTGCGGAAGCCCCCTCTCTGTATCTCTCCCCAGCGGGGGAGAGATTGTGGGTAGAATCCCGGCAGTTATGCCCCGTACTTTGCCCTTGCGGACTCGTACTCACCAGGCGTATTGAGGTCAAGGCGTATGATGGGATCGTCGAATGGGACCTCGTTGACCTCGCCACGATGAACGTCGAACACCTCGCGGATTCCCTGCCCCTCGTCGGTTATCGACTCCAGTTCGCCCCGAAGGGTCGCCGAAAACACGAGCGGGTGTCCCCCGTGGCCTTGATATCTGGGAGAAGTGATGAGGGCGTTGTTCTCAACGTGCGACTCGACGACTCGCAGCACGACCCAGTCCGGACGAGGTTGGTCTACGGCTAGCAGCAGAAGATCCGTAGCGCCCGGGTCGGCGGACAGGATGCCGCGCAGGACGGATGTCGTCTTGCCGTGCCGGTAGTTCTTGTTCAGGATGGAACGGACTCTGACTCCCGACACGTGACGCGCCACGAGATCGCTCTCGTGTCCCAGAACTACTACGACCTCATCCACTCCTGCGCTGAGCAGACCGTCGACCTGGTATCGGACAAGCGGAACGCCGTGCCAATCGAGCAGGGGCTTCGGGCGTCCCATGCGAGTCGACTCGCCTGCGGCGGTCAGGATTGCCGAGATGCGTCGCTGCACGTCACTCGGCGCCGAGGAACATACCGAGGAGGATGCTGTTTTGGGCATCGTCCCGAGACACGAGTCGCACTTGGCCGGAGTCGATCTCCTCCAGGCGTTTCGTCACTTCGGCCCGCCATGCCGCCGCCACATCCTCATCAAAGTTCTCTTCAAGCGACAAGAGGAGAGAGCCTGCCAAGTCGGCTCGACTCTCCGGGGGAAGCTTCATCGCCTCCTCAAGTACTTTCTCTGTCTGAGTAGTCATTTGCCTTGCTGCACACTCAGTCTGCGGATGTGACCGGCTCCAGCGCGGCCTCTTTCTCGGCTTCGATCTTGCCGATGATGCGGTCGATTAACTTCTGTTCAAGCTTCATGGGCTGACCGGTGCCGCCGAGCCGGAACATTAGGATCTCGGACATGACGCTGACGGCGATCTCCTCAGGGGTGCGCGCCCCGACGTCGAGACCGATGGGAGCTCGGAGCTCGCGGACGCGGTCAAGAGTCATCCCGCCTCGCAGGAGGTCTTCGTAGATGAGTATAGTCTTGCGCTTGCTGCCCAGCAGCCCGACGTACCGGGCGTTCGTCGTCGCCGCCGCTTCGAGGGCTACGTTGTCGTACCTGTGGCCCCGCGTGGCGATGACGATGAACGTGTTCGCGTTGACCGGGAGCTCCGGTATGGCGTCCTCCGGCTTCCTCGGGATGATGATGTCGGCCTCGGGGAATCGCTCGGCGTTGGCAAACTCCTCGCGGTCGTCGGTGATGAACAGCCTGAAGCCGAGGGTCTTCGCCAAAGGCGCGATGGACTTCGACACGTGTCCGCCCCCGCAGAGGACGAGCTGCGGCGGAGTCGTGTACGCCTCGATGAAGTACTGCGCCCCGTCGCGGGTCTTGACGTGCTTGTTCCTGCCCATCGCCATGAGCTCGAGGGCGTTCTTGATCGCGTCGGCGTCGAGGGCGGAATCGCCCAACGTGCCCTCGGTTGTCCGGTTCTCGCGGATGAAGAGCTTTGCGCCCGTCTCCATCGCGCTGAACTCTCCGGGGTTTATCAGCGTTGCCAGCGCAACGCTCGGCCCGCCGGAGTACGCATCGTCGATCTCCTTGGCGAAGGTGAGGTACTGGTCCGCCGAGTAGATGGGATCGATGACGAAGTACATCGTGCCTCCGCAGATGAGGCCGTCCTGCGCGGCGAGGTCTTCGTTCAGCTCGTAGTCGCGGTACTGGCTGGAGCCGCCCCGTTTAAGGAGCTGGCTCGCGGCAAACCAGATGTCACCCTCGACACACCCTCCGCCGAGTGTACCCACGCCACTCCCGTCGTTCCGCACGAGCAACTTCGCGCCCGGCTTCTGTGGGGTCGAACCCTTGGTGTGGACGACGGTCGCCACGACCATGGGGTTGCCCTTTTTCAACTCGTTTACGGCTTCGTGAAAGACCTCTTGCATGGCAGTCCCTCCCGCTAACGAAGGTGTGCCTCTAGCTTAGCAACTGAGGGGCTTCGTTTCAATCAAAGCCAGTGTGCCTAGGACTGGGACAACCGGCGTTTCAGCATGTCTTCGTGGGACTCTTCAGCGTGCTCGATGGCTGAGGCCGGGACGGGTAGGCTCGGCAGGAGTTCAGCTTTCTCTCGGACGAACCCCTCGGCGTAGGGGATGTGCTGGAAGAAGCCGAGGTTGCCAAGGGTCAGCAGCATGCGTTGGCGGGAGCTCTCGGGCGTGTGGCCCTGGCTGACGTAGATGGCCTCGGCCTCCACACGCTGCTCGAACCAGTCGCTTATGTCGATGATGAAGTCGAGCTGGTTGCGCTCGAAGTATACGCCTGGGTAGTAGGTTATGGGGATCCGATGAGGCGCGACGGTCATTCCGTGCGTCGCGTTCCCTGCCCGGCTTCGGGCTTCGATGCTGGCGATTGCCGTCTCCAAGTGGTCATCGAATCCGCCTATAGGGTACTCGCCTCCATGGTGCACCAAGTAGGGACTCTGGGTAATCATCATGTGGGGGCGAACTTCCTGGATGATGTCCTGCAGCGCCTGAATGGACTCAGGCGAGGTGCTGAGGCGGAAAGGTTCGGGGAAGTTCAACATTCGCACATCGGTGATGCCGAAAACCGCGCAGGCCCTGGTGAGCTCATCCATCTTCAGGTCGGTGTATTGTTCGGGTGTCTCGTTCATCACCTCCGGGTCCCGCTCTTCGGGCGGCTTACGCAACTCGTCGGCGAGACGTTCGTTATGGACATTGACGCCCGCCGTCATGCTGACGACCGTGACCTCGTCACCCTGGGAGGCGTGGATGCCGAGTGTGCCGGCGTAGTGGGTGAAGTCGTGCGGATGAGCGTTGATGCCGAGGATACGGAGGTTTGACGCTGCCATTGGTACTCCTCTATGGAAACGGTGAATAGAGCGGTACTATACTATACCTACGATTACATGACGACACGGCGAAATCACCTCCCCATTGTTGCGGTTACGTCAGCGCTTGTTGCGCTGGCCCTGTTCGCCTGCTCGTCGGACTCGGAGCCTCAGCAGGAGATTGAGACTCCTACGGCAACGGCCGTTGTAAGCGCCCTGGTCCCGTCGGAGCCAATCGACCCCAACGCGGCGCAGATCATCTATACCGGCGTTGGCTTCGTGCCGAAGCGACTCGACATCGAGCCCGGCGACCAGGTGCGATTCGTCAACGCCTCGGACAAACCGTTGTGGCCGGCGTCCAACATCCATCCGACCCACGCAATTCTGCCTGAACTCGACGCGAAGGGGGCGGTCCCGCCCAGCGAGACGTGGGCGTTCACGTTCAACACGAGGGGGTTCTGGCGCTTCCATAACCACCTCCAGCCTGAAATTGGCGGGCTGGTAGTGGCGCTGGGCGACGACGACGGGCTGCGTGCGGACCCGCTGGTGCTGGAGGTCCCCGACCGCGAGTTCGAGACTCCGAGCAACATCTCCGCGCAGGACTATGTCGATCTGATCACGGACGACACGCTCATGGTCAGGTTCATCAGGCAGTACGGTCCGGAGCACACGGTCAAGATTCTGAAGGAGAGCGAGAACTACATAGAGGTGGACTGCCACCAGCGGGCGCACGACCTGGGGAGGGCGGCATACGAGGAGTACGGCGCGGCGGCGTTCGCGCTGTCGGGGCACGAGTGCCAGGCGGGTTCGTTCCACGGGGCGACCGAGGCGCTGTTTGCCTCTCGCGGGACGGCCAACTTGGAGGAGGACGTGGCCACCATCTGCGCCGTTGCCAACAACCCCTTCTTCCGGCACCAGTGCGTACACGGCGTTGGTCACGGGCTGCTGGCGTGGACGACGTATGAGCTGCACGATGCTCTGCCGCTCTGTGACCGGATGCCCACCGACGGCGACCGTCGGTCATGCTACTCCGGGGTGTTCATGGAGAACGTCGTCGGCGGACTGACGGGGCTGATGGGCCACATCACGCAGTACCTCAAGGAGGACGATCCTCACTTCCCCTGCGACGCCGTCGACGAGCGTTACCAGGTGCCGTGCTACTTCTACCAGACGTCCCACATGCTCAATGTGTTCGACCGCGACTACTCGAAGGTGGCGCAGGCGTGCACGGAAGCGCCGGAGGCGGCACAGTGGAACTGCTTCCAGAGCTATGGGCGCGATGTGGGGAACGTCACGCGGAAGGACCCGGAGACGTCGATACTGTACTGCAGCTACGCGCCGGCGGGAACAAGCCGCATCGCGTGCATCGAGGGGGCGGCGCAGGACCGGTTCTGGGAGAAGACGGGGGCGGACGACGCCCTGGAGATGTGCGCCCTTGTTCAGAATGCCGAGGAGAAGCACGCCTGTTATTGGACGATCATCGTGCGCGCCCGCGACGTGTTGGGGACGGCAGAGGAGTATGACAGCTTCTGCGCCAAGATCGGTGAGCAGTGGCGAAGGATGTGCGACGACGCCGAGGCGCTACTGACGTCTTAGGGACAGGGTGGCTGTTGGCGGCCTGTCTTCCCTCCAAGCGGGGGGCCATGTTTTCCCTGACATTTCCGGACATCCCTTTTGGGCTTACGCGCTTATGGTTCAGAGGGTAGGAGAGATTCACCACAGAGAACACAGAGAGCACAGAGGCGTGGAGGAACTCACCGAAGAGGGCGCGGAGGTCGCAGAGGGAGAGGAGGGATTCACCGCAGAGGGGTGAAGAGAGTGTAGTGTGGGGTGAGTGGGTCAAGGTCGGGTTTTTTTCTTGAAAATTGCGCCATTTGGCGCCAAATTGCGCCACTTTTCTTATTATTGTCAAGTTATGGCGGTCGTTTCGGGACGGTGGGCGGTTGAGGGATCGGCCGAGTCTTGTCGGGTTGCCACTCCTTGGGGGCTCCTAAAAATTTGAGGGACATTGCGGGACATTTTGAGACATTTGGCCTGTTTCGCTCTTTGGTGGGAGCGAGGTATTTCGGTCGGCGGTATCGGTTGATTGTATTCATTGTGGCACGAATGTTCGGCTGAGTCAAATACGGCTATGTCACCGTAACTGTTCAGAGTTGATGAGACCAACACTTCCCACCCCAGTGGATACCCGCTTTCGCGGGTATGACGTTGTTGTGCTTAGAGGGGGTTTTGCGCCGATTCTGAACACTTATACCAATTGGGTGTGATGAGGTCGTATTCTCGACAGACTGGACTTTCTGGATTCCGGCCTTCGCCGGAATATTTCATGAGGGCTGCCACCCTCACCACCTAGAATGAAAATGGGTTGGCACGAGCCAGCAGGATCCGGGGACTGGATTCCGGCCTACGCCGGAATGACGGGTGGTGGTGGCGCGGTATCGGGGACGGGCAACCACAAGGGTTGCCCCTACGATGGGTGGCCGGGATTTATTTTCGTCGGAATGACGGGTGAGTTAGTTGTGCCACGCCCAATTCACGGTGTATTCAAAACGATTTTGGTGTTACATATCACCCTCACCCCAACCCCCGTATCGAGTACAGGGCGGGATCTGTCCCGCGACGGTAAGGAATGTGACCTGGACCGCAGGTCGTCGGCCCAAAGCTTGAGTGTATGTCAGGCGCCGTCGATTCCCTCGACCCACCAGTGACGTTCATTGACTCTGGCACTTCCGGCCTCGTAGGCGATGCTGGACTGGATGAGGAGCCGGTTCGGCACGGAGGGATCGTACTTGCCGATGACTTCGTTGGCCGAGTATGCGTCGCCTCCGCCGGGGCCGGGGCCCCTGTGACGCAGGATTCTGCCTTCGTCCCAATGTATCCCGTCGAGAGACGAGTAGAGAACCAGATGCTTCGGGTCGCGGCTGTGACTGCCGGAGCGTCCATGCAGAAAGTACAGGTTGCCGATTTTTCGGGAAAGCTGGGGATTGCGAATGGCCCGGGCGAAGTGGGTGGTCTTCACCTCGGACCAGGTCCTTCCCTGATCGGCGCTTGTGACGTAGGGGATGTTGTATTCGTCGATGTTCTCATCGGGGGAGTAGGGGTAGGAGTAGACGATGATGTCGCCGCTATCGAGAACGCCGGCGGTGACGTAGTAGTTCTGGATATCGAAGGGGAGGACACTGCGTCGCTCGAAGGTCTCTCCGTTGTCGGCGGAGACATACATCGAGTAGGGACCGTTGCAGTAGTTGGCCGGACCGCCCATGAAGGCTGCAAAGACCTGGTTTTCGTGTGTGAATACGGCGTCGAAGGTCAGCGATACGTCTTCGACGGTCGCGTGAGGATCGAGGGGGCGTGCCTCGCTCCACGTATGGCCGTTGTCACGGCTCAGGAGGCAGACCGGGGGCAGCTTCTTTTCCCACAGGTCTCTGGCGAAACGGCAGACGAAGGCGATGAGGGCGCCGTTTGAGGCGGTCGTGACCGCGAATACGATGGCAGAGTACACATCGTCGCCTTCCCACGCGCGCTTCGAGTAGTCGAGTACGACCGGCTTGCTCCATGTCCGGCCGCCGTCCGAGGACCTCCGATATTCGGACCAGCCTGCCACGCCGTGGCCCCTTTCAATCTCGCCCGATACGTTGCTGTAGAAGGAGACAATGTCGCCGTTGGCGCACTCGGTCAGGCAGTTGCCTCCATGACCGGACCGACCGTACTTCTGATGATCGACGTAGAGGATTCCGTCGTTGGGAATATCGGACGGGACGATGCGGAATCCAGCGCCTGAGTGTTCGCTTGCAGTCGTCATGAGGGTCTCCCGGTGGAGCGGTCTGGCACGTTGCTGTGGGAATGATAGCAGTTGGCGGGGAGTTTCTCTCCTGTAGTCTGTCGTGATGGATGCAAGGTACAATGCGGCGCTATGGGGAGGCGCTGAGTGGGGCCGTCTCGCCAGTAGAGGGCACAGAGATCGTGGAGTTAGGAGAGAGGGGATGGAGATCCCTTCGACAGGCTCAGGGCGAATGGGGCCATGGCTATCCGGTCTTGCCAATAGGGATTTTAGAATCCTCGCTGCGCTCGGAATGACAGGTGGCTGGGGGTCGGCGACACCTCCAATGGTGAACACGGCAGCAGGGGGGATTCGCGAATCGCCCCTACGGGAGGCGGAGGGAAGGTCTTGGATGATAGGTTTCGGCTTGGGGTGATTGGGTTTGGGAGCAGGGCGACGTCGGTGCTGTCGACGTCGCGTCGCGTGTGTGGTGGAGTGCGGGTTGTGGCGGTGGCGGACCCGGACGGTGAGGGTGCGCGGGAGCGGTTGCGCGGTGTGGAACTGCCGGAGGGGGAGACGGCGTTCTTTGGGGACGCGGAGGAGATGCTGGGTCATGCGGGGGACCTCGACGGGCTGATGATCGGGACGCGGTGCAATTTGCACACGCCGGTGGCGGTGAGGGCCGCAGAGACAGGGCTTCCGCTGTATCTCGAAAAGCCGGTCGCCACCTCGCATGAGCAGATTGTCGAGCTTCGTGACGCTTACCGAGGACGTGAGAAGTCGGTGGTGGTGTCGTTTCCGATGCGGGTGACGCCGCTTTTTCGGAAGGTTATGGAGGTGGTGGAGAGCGGACGACTTGGGGTCGTGAACCAGGTGCAGGCGGTCAACTATGTGCCGTATGGCGGGGTCTACTATGCGCGGGAGACGTACCGCGACTTCGAGGTGACGGGCGGGATGTGGCTTCAGAAGGCGACGCACGACTTCGATTATCTCAATGCGCTGCTGGGTACCCCAAAGGCTGTTTCTGCCGTGATGACGCGGATGGTCTACGGGGGCGAGATGCCCCATGATCTGCGTTGCTCGGAATGCGACCTTGCGGGGACGTGCCTCGAGAGTCCGCAGGGCGTGGCGCGTCGGGGCGACGACGGGGGAGTCGGGACGGGTGACCACGCGTGCGTGTTCGGGGACGGCATCGAGCTTCAGGACGCGGGGGCGGCCCTGATCGGGTATGAGGGAGGCGCTCATGCGAGCTATGCGCAGAATTTCCTGTCCAGAAGGTCGGCAGCGTCTCGCGGGGCGACGATCACGGGGTATGAGGGGACGTTGTCGTTCGACTGGTACAGGGGCAGCGTGACGGTGGTGGACCATCATCGCGACCGGGTAGAGTCGTTCGAGGTCAAGGTGACGACTGGACATCTCGGCGGCGACGAGGTGCTGGCGCGGAACTTCGTGGACGTGTGCCTTGGGCGGGATGAGTCGCGAACGGATCTGTCGTCGGGTCTGCTGAGCGCGGCGATGTGTTTGGCGGCCCGCGAGTCGGCGCACTCGCAGAGGTGGACGGCGGTGGGTGATGTCTATTCGGAGACGTACCCCGGTCGTGAGGTTGCAGTGGAGCCGACGCCTGGGAATGTGGAGCGGGGTGTTTAGGACGGTGAGTGGTGGTGAATTACCCTCACCCCAGCCCTCTCCCGCGAACGGGAGAGGGGGATAGGCAAGGGTCTTATTTCGCGGGAATGGTCTCTCTGAGTTTATTCCGTGGCGGGGGAGGATTTTAGATTCCTCGCTGCGCTCGGAATGACAGGTAGTTGGAGGGTGCCCGGTGGCACTTGGCCCTTCGACAAGCTCAGGGTGAACGGAGGTGAATTACCCTCACCCCGGACTCTCCCGCGAACGGGAGAGGGGATAAATGGATATCTATCCGGTTTGCTGTATTCAAGTTGGTTGAGTAATAGCGTCCCGTTTCGTGAGTTCGCCACGTAATTCAGAGCGCCCTTCGACAGGCTCAGGGTGAACGGGAGTGAATTACCCTCACCCCGGCCCTCTCCCGCGAACGGGAGAGGAGGTAAAACGGTAGCTGTCCGTTTTGTTGTATTCAGGTTGAATGAGTAGCAGGAAGCTGAAAGGTAGTCGGGCATACCGGCGTGCGGGGTGTTGTGGCGTTTGCGGGCTGACCATGCTTGTGCTTCAATGAATTGAACGGCGCCCAAGGCGGTGCTCTTCGAGGTCTTCTGTCCCTTTATATGTCATTTCCTACGCGATTGACTCGTCCCTGGTACGTTGGCTATGCCCTCTGCGTCATGGCATCCGTGCTAATGGTCGGCTGTTTTGGGCCGTCGGACGAGGAGTTGTCGAGGGAGCATTATGAGCGCGGTCAACAGTTTGAGGAGAACGGGAGCTACGTTCGGGCGCGCGAGGAGTACACGCAGGCGATACGGCGCGACCGGCAGTTTACGGATGCCTACGTGGCGCAGGGTAGGGTGCTCTTCCAGACGAGCAACTTCCGCGCGGCGATGGCGATCGTCGACGAGGCGCTGAGGCTGGACGAGGGTCACGTAGAGGCGCACAACGTGCGGGGTCTCGTCTCCATGTACACGGGGGACAGCGAGTCGGCGATTCTGAGCTTCACGCGGGCGATAGAGCTCGATCCGGAGAACGCGGAGGCCTACCACAATCGAGCGCAGGTGAACGTCCAGGACAATAACGCCGACTCGGCGCTGGAAGACCTGTCGAAGGTCATCGAGCTGGAGCCGTTCGAGCCGCGATACTACGTGGAGAGGGCGCGGCTGTACGCCTTCCTCGACGAACGGGACAGGGCACTGCGCGACCTCGAACGCGTGCTGGAAGTGACGCAGGACGAGGAGTATACGACACCGGCACGTCGCATGATGGAGAATCTCCGGCAAGCGCCCTGACGTGAGCGGCTTCCCGGCTATGCTGGACGGGCAGGCGTTCGGGCGTAATTGTTCAGAGTTGATGAGGTGAACACCCCTAACGCCTGTGGATACCCGCTTTCGGAGACTTTTCAGTAGTCGCTCCCCCGCTGAGGAAGTGTCCGAGAAATGGCATGTCTCGGCTTTGCCAACGTCTATGGATTCCCGCCTTCGCGGGAATGACGGAGGTTTTGCAGAGGTCGGTATGAGAGTGGCTGTGTGTTCGTCGAGGGAACTCACGAAATCTGAACAGTTATATTCAGGCAGTCGGATTGCCAACGAGCCGTACTTGCCCGTATAGTTCATGACCTGCCTCGATCTGTGAGAGGACCGATACCCTTGGCGAGTGAACGGCAAGGCATGGACGTTGCGAGCCAGCCGGGCGGAGGCGGTCTCGTCTGGCTCGTCCTGCTGTCGCTCTCGCTGTTTATCGCGCTGCTGCCTATCGCCAGCTACATCGCAGCGCTCTCGGCTATCAGGGACGAGCTTGGTCTCAACAACGCCGGGGCGGGGGCGCTGTTCTCGGCATATCTGGCGGGGTACGCGGCATCGGCGCTGTACCTGATACCGCTGACGGACCGGATAGGCCCGAAGCGCATCATGTACGTGTCGGCGGTGATCGCAGTCGCGGCGCATCTGCTCTTCCCCCTGACGACCTACAACGTGTTCGTGGGGGTCGTACTTCGCGCCATCGCGGGTGTGGGATTCCTAGGGGTATATATACCGGGGCTGAGACTCGTGGCGAGGCGGTTCGAGCAGAGCGGGCGGGGTTCCGCAATGGGCCTGTTCGTGACGGCGCAGTACGCCTCGCACAGCGGCTCGCTGGCGCTGACGGGGTGGCTCATGGCGTCGATGGAGTGGCGTGACGCCTTCACGCTCGTGGCGGCGCTGTCGGCATTGAGTCTGCCCCTCATGTTCTTGCTGATACGCTCCGTTCCCGACACGCACGGACCCCTTGCAGGCGGGAAGCTCGACCCTTCGGTGCTCAAGAGCAGTCCCGTGCAGTTCGTGATACTTGGCTATACGATACATGCGTTGAACCTCTACGCTCTTCGGGTCTGGCTGCCGGTCTTCCTCGTGTCGATCCTGGTAGCTAGAGGGGTATCGGAAGGGAATGCCGTCGTTACGGCGGCGGAGGTTGGGGGTCTGGCGCTCGCGTTCGGCGCGATTGGTCCCGTCATGGGTGGGGCGATATCCGACCGGCTTGGACGGATTACAGCGGCCTCGCTCATTCTCGGCCTTGCCGGCGTGTGCGCGGTGGGATTCGCGTGGATAGGGCACTGGCCATGGGGAGTGATAGTGGCAGTGAGCGTCGTGTTCGGATGGGCGGCGTCGGCGGACTCGGCGATCTACCAGACGGGCATCACCGAGGTGGCCGACCCAAGGCGCTTGGGATCGACGATGGCCCTGCAGGCGTCGCTGGGTCTGCTAGGAGGGGTGATCGGCCCGGTGCTGTTCGGGGGCATCCTGGACGTGACGGGCGGCGAGTACAAATGGGTGTTCGCCTTCTCCACGCTGGGTGTGCTCGCGGCGATTGCGATAGTGGGACTCCGTCGAGTCGGGTCGGTGCCGAACTTTCGGCCTAATGATGGACGATAGGTCCAACTTCCGTCCTAGCTCCAGTATTGCGAAGGCTACAATTCCTGATTGAACTGTAATAAAGTTCAAAGCCACTCGCTCTAGTGTGGAGGAAGTTTCATGGGTTCAACATCCGAGAATCCTACATCCAATGATCAAGATGCCCGAGTTTGGTTAGTACGCGCTGGCCGACAAGGGGAAGACGATGATGCCAATCTTGAAAAAGGCCTCGCAATAATTGGCTGGCAGGAAGTGCAGGACTTGACGGGTGTCATGGGCAAGGAAGAAGTGCAGGATCGTCTCCGCGCATGGCACCAAGACCCTCATATCACGGCAGTAAGCCAACTGACCGCATTCACAGTTGGTATGCAGATAGACGACATAGTTGCCTTACCATTGAAGACCCGACCCGGGCAAATCGCCCTTGGTCGCGTCGCTGGGCAATATGAATACCAAGAGGTTGACGGCATCAAACGTCATACTCGCCGGGTTCACTGGATTAGGACAGACGTCCCCCGATCTTATTTTGGACAGGACTTACTCTACTCCCTTGGTTCGCTGTTGACGATTTGTCGGATCCAGCGAAATGAGGCAGGCAGACGAATAGCTACGATGTTGGAGGGAGGCAAAGACCCCGAAATACGGGAGTCAGAAAGAACACCTAAATCTAATGTGGCGCACGAAGGTGACGCAGCTGACGACAGTGCGCTTCCAAACATTAACGATGTTGCTCACCAACAGATACTTGACCATATTCGCCTGAACTTTAGCGGACATGATCTCGCGCGGCTAGTTGAGGGGGTTCTGAAAGCTGAGGGGTATTTCACGCACCTTTCAACACCGGGACCCGACGGAGGTGTTGACATTCTTGCGGGACAAGGCACTGTTGGGTTTGATCCTCCTAGAATCTGCGTCCAGGTCAAAGCTACAGAGGGTGCTGCAGACGTAAACGTCCTTCGCAGTCTTCAAGGGACGCTGGCGACCTTCAATGCCGATCAAGGTCTGCTTGTCAGTTGGGGTGGATTCACCTCCTCTACTAGACGTGAAGCTAGGCAGAGTTTCTTCAAGGTGCGATTGTGGGATGCGAACGACTTAATACACGCTGTATATCAAAGCTACGAGCGCCTCTCGGAACAGATTCGAGCTGATATCCCCCTTGAAAGGGTCTGGACTCTCGTTCGAGACGATGAGGGATCGTAATTCCCCGACGACGTAGGTAGGTTGACACTCACGGCCCGTCGCTCCTAGACTATCGGCAACCGACAGCCGCCATCCTGAACCAAGTCACCGCAGAGCGAGAGTTCCTTCAATTGGCGGGGCGACCTTGGGAGTTGGAAACAGCGACGTTCAACCCCAGATCTCGCCCCTCTGGATACCGGCCCCGTATCGGAGTACGGGACAGGCTCTTCGCCGGTATGACGGTAGTGTTAGGAACCTCGTCTGCGAGAGAGGGGACGAACATGGATAGGTCGAAGGTTTGTAGTGCTATCGTATTCCTCGCGGTCGCGTTCACGGCATTCTTGGCCCTTGCCGCGTGCGCGCCGGAGCAGGAGAGCCCCCTTGAGTTTGGAGCCCGTGCAACTGCAAGGGCGGCAACGCCGACGCCGACACCGCTTCCTGACGAGCCCACGCCCACGCCGATACCGCCAGAGGAGATGGAGCGAGCCGCCCAGGAACGGTCGGACACGTACCTCGACGCCCTGTACGAGCCGACGGAGGGGACGGTGCGCATGGGGATGTGGGACGAGAAGCGCGTTCTGCTCGACAGTCACCTGGTGGGGTACGTCATCGTCTATGGCTACGACTACACGATCGAGTTGGTCGAGACGACGGTGGAAGAATATCCCGGACTGCTGGAGACAGGGGAGTTGGACATCGTCCTGCAGACCTCTCCCGACCTGAGCGACTGGCTGGACGAGAGGTCGGAGGACGGCGCGGTGCTGGACCTCGGGACGATGGTCGAGTCGACGCCGGGAACGCGCATCGTCGTGCATGGCCGGCTGGAAGAACGCGCCCCGGAGATCGTGGGGTTCCTCGAATCGATCACGGTTGACGAAGAAGTGTTCGACGCGGCCGCGAAGAGGATCACCGGTGGCAGGCTGGGGATCAACCCGAACGTTGCTTCATTGATCGTCCTCAAGAACAACGAAGAGCTCTGGACGCAGTGGGCGCCGTCTGAGGTCGTGGAAAAGGTCAAGGCCGCGATAGAGTCGGGCAAGACCGACCTCCAGAACCGCAAGTGCATACCGACGGGTGGTGGCGGCACGACGCCGAACTGCCGTGGGTGGACGGGCGATGGGTGATTGGCGCTATCTGCTTGAGCAACACCGTTGCATCATCTATTCAGACCGTCGCGGTTCAGAACAGTTCTAAAGGTCAATGACAAACGACGCTTACGGTTTCGCTGCCCTCCGAGCAACGAATCTGTCTTACGCGGTGCTATGCCATGTTGCCAGACGGAACGTGCCGAGTCAGTTAGCAGAACACAAGAACCTTTCTGTAACAGCGCCGGAGTCTTGTCTTTCCAGTTCTCCGCAAAGTCCATCTCCCAATCGTCCAGCAGCGATATGGTACATACGGTTGGCCCAAAGCCGCGATGGTCAGTGTGCATGGCTATGCCTTGGCCCGGCACGTATTCGTTCACAATGACTTGCTCAGGCACCTTGTCGAAAAGCCCGGTCTCGTCGTACAACCTTTGGGCCAATCTTGCTAGCCAATCCGGCAACGCGCCGATGTGCATGTCGGGCGTGATGGCGCGCGCCTTGTAATCGTAGCGCCAGCCGTAATGCTGTACCCGCCGACTGAGGTCATCACGCCATTCATTCGCAGCAGCATCGACTCGCTCTACACAATGAGATTGTTCTTCCTGACTCAGAAATCCCTCAATGAATTTGAGACCTGGGACTGCTGCCACTTCCTGCGTCCCTGAACTTCCACTGATCTCATAGTTGATGTGACGCGGCGTAAACAGCCCTTGGCGGCCTTCTGCGAAATCGGTTCCCAGTAGAGGCAACTGAGTTGTCATAGTGTGTCCTTCCAATGATTACTATGCACGATAGAGCGCAGCAATCTTCGCGCAACTACAGTCGTTGATTTTAGTAGTTGGCACATCGTGGCTCTCATAACTAATGTTAGCACCCTCTAGGTTGCTCAGCAACGATGTCCACCCTTCTGTGAAGGGTATACACGCCCCGCGAGCATCGACCGCTACCACGAAGCAATTGGAGCCGTCATCCATTAGTTTGAGGATATGCAGTATCACCCGTGTAAATACCTTTATATCTGTAGGAGCGTGAGCCTGCGCTAGAACGTGACCGAAGGTAATTGTGTAGTCCGTCCCACTCTGATGATTGCCCGTCAATTCACTCAAAAGTGGTTTGGCTTTGTGACTATAGTGTAATTCTGGATAATCGGGTATGTCCGGCATCAGCCTAGTTCTTATCTCTTGGGCGAGACGTACCATCGCCGGACTATGGTCAAGTCCGTACAGGTCAACTTGGTCATGGTCGACACCTTTGGCGGTCGCCTAATCGAGGAACGTCCATGAAAACAGACCGGCGCCACAACCAATATCGACATGTGCTTCTCGCCTCCCGGACGGCTCAAGATCGTTTAGGAGTTCTCGATAACGAAGATACCGATAATGTGGTTGAGTATCATTTCCCCCTCCGACATAGTGCTCAGTGTGTTGCAACACTTCCCGGAATCCTGCATCCTTCTGAACTACATGTCCCGGCTGAGACGTGGGACGAATGGCATATTCTGCCATGATGTCACGAATTATTTCTTGATAACGATCCTTGATTTTCATATCGGGGTAACCTCCGATCATCCGATAACGACTGGGGGAAGAGGTGGCAATTTCAGAATCTTCATGCTCTCAAACAAAACAGAAACCGCCTCAGAAGGCGGTCTAGGCCCTAACAACAAGGCGATAGGGGTGCTGAACGTAGGTTACTACGCTGCGACGATGAGTGTAAATAGGCTCGTAGAGAGTGCTAAGCAAGACACCACTCCCACTACCGCCCTTACGCCGATGCTTCAACGAGAGGTACGATGGCGCTCAGGTCGGTCTTGGAGCGGGCGATGTCGAGGTCGTACATGCGCTGGAGGTTGAGCCAGTAGTCGGGGGTCATTACTAGTGGTCTAACCTGATTGTATTGACGGGTAGAGCGACTTCAGTCTGATGCGTGCGTCCTCGGTAGTGAAGCGCCAGTTCACACGCACTGCCTCCCGATTGCGATCCTTC
>DAOUKG010000043.1:0-5441 GCA_034421575.1 Dehalococcoidia bacterium | reverse complement strand
ATAGCTCACAAAGCAGGGGTGGACCCGTTCGAGGTGTCTATTGGCCTACTGGTCGAGTATGCGCCCCAGTATGCCTATGAAGGCAGGGACCCGGTGAAGATATTCGTGGAGCGGGGACGCGAGTTGGGCTTCATTCGACCTTCCCGTAGAACCCGCATTCACGCCCCAAACATACCCGACGAGGCAATACTGCCTGCACCACCCGGACTGGTACTCATACGCACCCCTCGATATGCTAATCGCAAATGTCACACACGCACCCAAACGTCGGAAAAGTGAATTAGTTGGAGCAGATGCCACAAGGGTTGCCCCTACGATGGGTTGGCCGGGGGTTATTTTCGGAGGAATGACAGACTGCTACGTATGTTATGCAAAGGTGTCCCCCGTATCGGGGTACGGGGCATGCTCTTCGCGGGAGAGGCGGAGGGCGCCATATGAGGGGAGTCCCTATACGAAAATACCCCGGCGGGTGTGGCCAACCGGGGCATTGTTGCAGGCTTGTTTCAGCAGAGAGGTCACACGCCGTAGGAGGCTACCATCTGCTCGGTGGTCAACACCCTGGCCTTGGTCTTGAGGTCGACGAGGCGCTGCTCCAGGGTGGGCTGGCGCTCGGCCTGGTACAGGAGGCCCAGGGGTATGCCGCCGCGTTCGAGGAGGCTCGCCGCCGCGTCGATGTTCGCCGGGTCGTGATCGTCGGGGATGTCCCACGCCCTGCCGGGGATTCCCTTGCGCGGCTCACCCTTGAGCACCTTGTAGGTGTCGTTGTACTCGGTGCAGGGCGACTGGACGTGTACGACCGAGAATCCGGGGTACTCCATGGCGTCGTAGATCATGTTCGCCATGTCCTTGATCTTGCTCGACAGGGCCGAGGCGATGTGCGAAACGCCGATCGTGAGGTACAGCCGGAGGGGATTGAGTCCCTCTTCCGCCTTGCCGAACGGCGTCGAACTCGTGATCATGCCGAGCTCGCTCGTGGGCGAGCTCTGGCCCTTCGTCAGGCCGTAGACGCCGTTGTCCATGACGACCGCGCAGACATTGAGGTTTCGCTGGGCCTGTGGCGCGATGTGCTCCATGCCTATGCTCAGGAAGTCACCGTCTCCGGCGACAATCACGACGTTCAGATCGGGTCTGCCGGACTTCACTCCGAATGCTACGGGGAGAGTCCGTCCATGCAGACCGTGAATGCCGAAGGGCTGATCGCCCTCGAGCAGGTGAACGAGGTTTCCCGAACACCCGATGCCTGCGACAACCACCGTCTGCTCGATCGGCTCCTCGGCTTCAACGAGCCGTCGAGCGACCGCCTGCTCCAGCGCGCGACGAACACCGAAGTCGCCGCACCCGGGGCACCACTTGAAGTCATATTCGGGATTCTTGTCGCTCATACCGCGACCTCCTCCTTTTGGCGAACGCCAATTCGCTCCTCGATTCGTTGCGTCAGGTCCCTGATGGCAAATGGGAGTCCCGTGTACTGCGTTATCGACTCAGCCTTTACGCCGAGGGAACGCAGGTACGACGAGAACTGGCCCTGGTAGTTCAATTCTGGAACGATGACGAGTTCCTTGCTCCTGAGCTCCTCCAGCAGCGCGGGAGGAAGCGGGTTCAGATACATGGTGTAGTACCACGCGAGATTGTCCGCCGTTCCGACCTCGCGCATGCGCTGCCACACCTCGCGCGTGGGGCCTTTCGAGCCGCCCCATGTCATGACCGCGAAGGAGGCGCTCGTGTTGTCCGCCTCATAGTCGCCGGTCTCCAGCAGCTTCAGCTTGCTGAACCGGCGCTCCGTCATCTGCACGTGGCGTTCCGGCAGGTGCGTGGTGTCGCCCATTCCGTCATGCTCGCTCGCGTTGGCCACGTAGCTGCCGGGGCCGCCCGGCAGCGGCATGGGCGACAGCTCCCTCGGCTCATATCTATGGTAGCCGTTTGCGCCGTTTGCCCCGTGATACACCTCGCGGTTCTCCACAGGAGTCGCGTCGAGATCGGGTTTGCGAACGTTCTGCTTGCGCTCGGAGAGCGAGTGCTCGCTCAGCAATACCACAGGCCCCTGGTACCGCTCGGCCCAGTTGAACGCCTCGACGGCCGCGTAGAAGCACTCCTCAATGGATCCCGGGGCGATTACCGGAAGGCTCACATCGCCGTGGGCGGGGTGCATCGCCGCGAAGAAGTCCGACTGCTCGGTCTTCGTCGGGAGTCCGGTGGCGGGCCCGCCGCGCTGCACGTCGCAGACCACGAGCGGTATCTCTGCCATCCAGGCGAACCCCAGCCCCTCGCTCATCAGCGAGAAGCCCGGCCCCGCCGTTGCGGTCATCGCCTTCTTGCCCGAGTACCCCGCGCCGACGATCGCGTTGATCGCCTCGATCTCGGAGGAGACCTGATAGGCCGTCTTATCTTCGCCGCTCAGCCAGCGCTCCATCCACACGAGGATCGTCGTGGCCGGAGAGATGGGGTATCCCACGTAGAAGTCGAGTCCGGCGTGGACGGCTCCCAGGCATACGGCCTCGTTTCCGTTGAGGAATATCTGGTCGTAGTCGGGCTTGATTGGCGGAGCAAGCTCTCCCAGATTGAATCCGCTCTTCACCGCCTCTTCGCGTCCAAGCGTCAGGCCGTGGATGTTCTGAGGCACCGTTTTCTCGCCGTAGCGCTGCACGTTGCCCCAGCGCTGCTTGACGAATTCCTCCAGGATCGACTGGGGCATATTCATCAGGCCCGCGAGCATTCCCATGACGACCATGTTCGCCGCCCTTGGGTTGCCGGTGGACCGGCCCAGTTGATCGAAGGGAACGCCGAGGCTCGATCCGGTGTCTTCCATCTGGAAGGCCTTCGAGTCGTAGACGACGACTCCGCCCTCGCGGACCTCGTCTTTGTGCGCCTCATACGCGTGCTCGTTGAATGCGACCAGCACGTCGAGTTGGTCGCCGCGGCTCAGGATCGGCTCGGTGGAAATGCGCACCTGGAACCATGTCGGGCCGCCTGTGATCTGGGAAGGGAAGGTCGCAAAGGTCTGCGCGTGATATCCCGCCTGAACATTCGCCGACGCGAAGCCCTCTGCCACCGACAGGAGACCCTGTCCACCTTCACCGGCGATTCGTATTCTAAAGTCTGTCGTCTGCAACTCATGCCCCCTCTAAGACAACGCCCATCCGTGTAGATGCTGTTTGCGGATTAGGCGAAACCAGAAAAAACCCCGCGCATCGGTCTGTGCTGCGGGGCGTGGGTCTTACGTACAGGATGAAGTCCTGGAAGTCATACCGATTTCAAGCGAAATTCTACATGAACGTTCGCGTCAGTGTCAACGGAATCTGTCACCCCCGAGCGTCGAGGATTGCTCGTCTTCAGCAAGTTCAGACGTGATTTTCTCACGGTTTCCGTAGATTCCCTTGGGCCTGGTGATCGCCGCTTCGTTGGCAATGCTTGCCCCGAAGAGGAAGATGACGCCGCCGATGAATGCCCAGATCAGCAGTATCACGACGGACGAGAAGGGCAGATAGATGAGGTTCTGCTGACCGCTGATGTTCCCGAACCAGAAGAATATGTGCTTGCACAGTTCGAAGAGGATAACAGCGACAATTGCCCCGAACGTAGCGTCCCGCCATTGGACCTTTGTATTCGGCAGCGCCCGGTAGACGCTGCCGAACGCGATCGTCGTCATGAAGATCGGCAATATCCCCGAGATCAACTCGGTGACTATTATCACCACGCGGTTCACCGGCCATCCGATGAGCGGCAGGGCGTGACTGATGCTCAGGGCCAACTGGAATACAACCGTCAGGCCAATCGATATGAGAAACAGCATCATAATGCCGAACGCCAGCAAGAGTTGCAGCAGCGTCGTACTGACCACCCTGCGGGGCTCCGAGCCGAAGATTCGATTGACGGCTCGGTTCGTAGCCATGAACAGGCCGTTCGCCCCGATCGCAATGCCCACTATGGCCACCACGCCGGCAGCGAAGCGGGAACTGAACAGGTAGTCGACGGAATTGTCGAAGAACTGGTCCGACGCAGGGAAGAAGTAGAGGAAGACCTGAGCAAGCTCTGCCTTGATGGTAGTGGGATCGGCAAAGGCGGAGAAGACCAGAATGATCAGGGCCACGAGCGGGAAGAAAGAAAGCAGCGTAAAGAATGCAAGTGACGCCGCCAAGTCGATGCCGCCTATTCTGACGAGGCCCCATCCGGCATGCCAGAGGGCCTGTGCCCTCCATGCCATTGGCCCCAGGGGGTGATACGCGGCCACCCGCTCAGCGAGGTCCTTCAGCAATGGAGCGGTAGCCGGGCCCACGTGCACTCGCGGGTTCTCCAACATCGCGGCGATGGCCAGGCGCACCTCTTCCCCGACTTCTTCACTCACCTCGTACGCCCCGTCAACCGCTCCCTCGGCCGCCTTTCCGACATACCTCACGGTGAATGCGTGATCAACATTCTGCACTTCCAGCGCGCCCTCGACCAGGCTTTGGGCCACGTATGACATGTTGGCGGCGTCGCTCGTCACGTGGTCCATTACGAGCCTAGAAGTATCGCGCGCCGATTGGGGAACGTCACCGCCCGTTGCGGATACGCCGGTGATGACACCGACAATGGCTGCCTTCGCCGCCATGCCCACGTCGCCACCGATCTCGGTAATGGCTTCGAACGCGCTGTCAGCCGCTTCCGAGACGGCTTCTTCGGTCCCCACTCCTACGAAGACGGCGCCCTCGATCGCGCCCTCCACAGCGTCGACGCCCGCGGCCTGGACGTCCATGCCCATTTCGGAGGAACCTCGAATCGCCCCCTCCACGGTCTCGCGGATGAGGGGGGTTGCGGGACTCGAAGAACCTGAGGCCCCTTGAAGCACGCCCACGACGGCGTCCCTCGCAATGCCCTTCGCCTCGACTCCGATTTCCGTGAGGGCGCGAACCGCGCCGAAAACGGCTTGTCGCGCCAGGAGGCCGGGATTTTTCCGGGCTCCGTCGGCACTGCCGAGGGCAAGCTGCGCCGCGGCCCGGACTCGTTCGTTCCATAGGCCATTGCTCCGCTCAGTGTCCGTCGCCGGACGGGTGAGCAGAGTTCGTACCTGTTGCCCAAATCTTCCCAGTTCCATTATCGAGAGATTCAGTTCCGCGGTCCTCGCCAACCGGCCGTCGCGTGCCGCGCCGGCAATCTGAGTCGTGAAGGCCTGCCTGTGTCAAGCTAACTTATACCAAAAGGCCCCTAGCCTGACAACTGCCAAGGTGTCGCGAGGGACAGGGCAATCGCATTTCACACAGGGTCGGGCGTTGAGGGGCCTCCCAACCCACCCCTCTGGACTCCGGCCCCGTATCAAGTACGGGGCGGGCTCTTCGCCGGAGTGACGGGTGATGGTGGCGCGGTATCGGGGACGGGCAACCACAAGGGCATTTGCTCCAACTAATTCGACGAAATGGGGTGTTTCGTAGCTGATTTGCCCATGTTCGACCACTGTGGCCGCCCTC
>DAOUKG010000042.1:0-2486 GCA_034421575.1 Dehalococcoidia bacterium | reverse complement strand
GACAGGCTTTCAAGTAACTGCTCTCGCCTACGTCGGGGCATCACCCTCACCCTAGCCCTCTCCCACGACGGGAGAGGGGATAAGAGGGCCTTCGACAGGCTCAGGCCGAACGTGTTTCTTTGTAGCCACACGGCAGTTACTGACACCCCGGCACGGCCCCGCTTGCGGGGCGTAACGTTGCTCAGGGCGAACGGGGTGCTCTGTGGACATCAGGGTAATCGGGGTCCTTTTCTGCGGAGAGGGACGCCAACTGTGTTGGACTTGGACAGAATGAGTGAGGGGCTTTGGGGCCTCCCTGATTCGTCTGGCCAAAGCGTGTGCGGGGTCGGGTATAATTCACCCAAGCTATGGAATCTCAGTTTCGCGGTCTTCCCAGTGTCAACGAAGTTCTCGACGACGAGCGGGTGCTCAGTCTCGTTCGGGAATTCTCTCGTGAGACGGTACTCGACCTCGTCAGGTCGGAGATCGATCAGGCCCGGGAGTCCATTGGAAATGGCAGCTCAGCGCCCGATCTCGATTCCGTGGTGGAGGCTGTGGAAGAGCGGGTCTCCAGCATGATGCGTTCATTCCCAACGCCGGTGATAAACGCCACGGGCGTGATTCTCCACACCAATTTGGGTCGTGCCCCCCTGAGCGACGAGGCATTGGATGCGATGCGCACCGCCTCGGTAGGTTATGGAGACCTCGAGTTCGATCTTCAAACGGGGCGCCGGGGTTCCCGGCAGGGACGTGTCGCCGATCTCCTGTGCAAGCTCACCGGCGCCGAGGCCGCCCTGGTCGTCAACAACAATGCCTCCGCTGTTCTGCTAGGGCTGGCCGCCGTGGCGGATGGCAAGGAGGTCATCGTCTCACGCGGTGAGGCCGTGGAGATCGGAGGCGGTTTCCGAATCCCCGATGTCCTCAAACAGAGCGGCGCGAGCCTCGTGGAGGTGGGAACGACCAACAAGACCTATGTCAGAGACTACGAGGAAGCGATCACGGAAGAGACCGGGGCTATCCTCTCCGTGCACGCAAGCAACTACCGTGTGGTCGGCTTCACCAATATGCCGTCGCTGGGTGAATTGGCGCAACTTGGGGAGCGCACCGGCATTCCCGTCCTTCACGATCTCGGCAGCGGATGCCTCCTGGATACCGCCCGGTTCGGCATGGCCCACGAGCCCATGCCGCAGGAGAGCGTAAAGGAGGGGGCCTCTCTCGCCTTCTTCTCAGGGGACAAGCTGCTGGGAGGACCCCAGGCGGGCATCATCGTCGGCAGGGCAGATCTCGTCGGCGTGGTCGCAAGACATCCGCTCGCCCGCGCGGTGAGGATAGACAAGGGCAGCCTGGCGGCACTGTACGCAACGCTTCTCCACTACTTGAGAGATGAGGCGACTTCGAAAGTCCCCATCTGGCGGATGATCTCCCAGTCTTCCGATGCGCTTGCAGGGAGGGCGGAGGCATGGAGGAATGCCATCGGCGGGCCGACCTCCGTGCGGTCGGGGCACTCAACCGTTGGAGGCGGCAGCCTGCCGGGCGAGACGCTGCCGACGACCCTGCTGTCCATCGATGCGGCGAGGGTGACGGGAGGCGCCAACGCTCTCGCCGCCGCATTGCGACGCGGCGAACCTCCCATAGTGGGACGGATCGAGTCGGAGCAGGTGCTCCTCGATCCTCGCACTGTTCCTCCGGACCTTGACGACGATCTCTTCGGTGGAGTCTTTCAGGCACTTTGACGGGATTCCACTCGACTCGTTTTGCGTAATACCCATTGGGTGTGATGAGGCCGTGTTCTCGACTGACCGGGCTTTCTGGATTCCGGCCCCGTATCGTGGTACGGGGTGACGTTCCCCGTATCAAGTACGGGGCGGGCTCTTCGCCGGAATGACGGATGAGTTGGTTGTGTCACAGCCAATTCGCGGTGTATTCAAAACGAATTGGTATAGGGTTGGGTTCGCGTTCCACAACCACAGGGCGGGTTTCAAACCCGCCCCCACCCAGTCCTTGCTTCGTTTCCCCGATGCTGAAACACCAGGACATTTTCCTCAGGGCAATCGCATTTCACACAGGGTCGGCCGTTGAGGGCTCTCCCAACCCACCCCTCTTGTATGTTTATAGGTGATGGCGGGGCAGACCGTCCCCCTCTTGGTGAAAGAGACCGTAGTCCAGCTTGGTCGCCCCGCCAATCTTATCCTAGAGCCCGAACAGTTGCCTGGGCAAGTGCAAGCCCGCATCGGCAAGGATGGGCCACGGAGGAACGACATGTCCGACGCTGAGGGAGTGTTTGTAGGGATCGATGTTTCGAAGGATTGGTTCGACGTTGCGGTGCGCCCGGGTCATGAGCGCTGGCGTGGCGCTCATGACGATGTCGGTATCGCCGAACTCACACGTCGTCTTGAGGAGATGCGTCCACGCCTGGTGATAATGGAGGCTTCGGGTGGGTACGAGCGGCTGATCACCGCTACCTTGGCGGCCGCCAAGGTAGCGGTCGCGGTGGTGAACCCGCGCCA
>DAOUKG010000041.1:0-14796 GCA_034421575.1 Dehalococcoidia bacterium | reverse complement strand
CAGAAGGATCGCAATCGGGAGGCAGTGCGTGTGAACTGGCGCTTCACTACCGAGGACGCACGCATCAGACTGAAGTCGCTCTACCCGTCAATACAATCAGGTTAGACCACTAGGGTGAGGGTGATGGCCCACCGGTGCAGAGATACAGACAACCCCAATCTCTCCCCCGGCGGGGGAGAGATACAGAGAGGGGGGCCCGCAGTTACTGAAAGCTTGTCGAAGGGCAGCGCAATACCTTTTACTTTCTTCCTCACTTGTCCCAAAATGTCCCGAAATGTCCCTCAAAATAATTCTCCCCCTCTGCGCCCCCCGCGCCCTCTGCGGTGAGTCTTACCCTCCGCGCCTCCTACGATGAACCCCCGCACCCAGCGCCGCCAGCCCGACCAACGCCACACCCGCCGTCAGATCGAGCGCCCCGCCGGCCGATGCGCCGCATCCGCTCCCCGCAACACTTTCCGACGGAGTCTCTTCCCCGCTCGACGACGGAGCACCATACACCAACGGCACCGGCGTATCTCGCACACCCTCGCCGCCATCCGTGTCAGCGCTTGATGAAGCCGACCCGTACACCAGTGGCACCGGGGTTTCAGAGGGTCTCACCACGGTCGAGGCTCGCGGAGCCGCCCTTGTCCCGGTTGTCTGTACGTCCTTCGAGTTCCCGACGAACTGCCCCTCCGAGTCCCGCTCCAGCGTGTAGGGCTGGATGACAGGCACAGGCACCGGCGTCGGACGCTCGTCGTTCGAGTACGCCGGACTGAGCGGCGACGCCCCCACTGACGCCCGCCATCGGTCCTCCAGCGCGACCCTGTCCAGGCCGTACGTCCCCGTCAGCGCGTCGTCCATCGACTCGCCGCTCTTGTACAGCGCCATGAAGTCCCGCATCCTCTCCGTGCCGAAGTCGTCGATCATCATCCGCACCAGCGACTTCGACTGCCCGTAGAACAGCAACACGTCGTTCGCCTTGCCCGGAAGGCTCCCCATGTGAGTTATCGGCAGCAGCCGGTCCTGCCGTATCCCCCGGCGGAGCGCGTCGTCGTACGACCTGCCCGGATCGACGTTCCCGTACTCCGCAAGCCCCTCGTGCAGCCACGGCGGCACCTTCCGAGCCACTCCCTCGCCCGCGCGATGCACTATTATGTGCGTCATCTCGTGCGACGCCGTCCCCGCCGCGCTCCTGCTCCCAAGCACGAGCAGCGTCCCCACCGTCGTGAACGCCTGCCCCTCTGTGATCAGGTGCCGGTCGAACGCAGCCGTCGCCGGTGGTATCGCCCTCCGCATCTCGTTCCACGAGTCATACACCGTCACGCGAATCGGCTCATCCCGGTCCGCCCCCAGCAGCGGGGCCATCCGGTCCAGCGTCAGCAGCATCGTGTCGAGTATCTCCCGCGCCCTCCTCTCGGATCCGCCGTGATACGCCACCGTGATCGGCCCGCTCGATATCTCCTTCCACACGAACCGTGGGTCGTGATAGACGAACTCCGCCTTATCCGTTTCGTAGCGCCGCCCGTCCGTATCCACGAACTCGAAGCTGTACGTGATCACCGTTCCCGGCGGGATGTACGACGCCGCAGTATTCGTCCGCCACAGCAGCTCGCCCTCCAGCGAACCGTCCCCCCGCGTCATATCGAGATAGTCGTACCCCGTCCGCGTGTGACGCCCGATGCGCACCCGGATGGCCATCGACTCGATGTCCTGGTCGCTCGACGCCGTCAGCCGCACCCGGAACCCCTCCGGGAACTCGCTCGTGAGGCTCCACGAGCGCACCGTCACCGCGCCGCTCACGTCCGCCCCCGCCACTCCGCCGAGACCAAACGCGAACACAACCGCCGCCGCGACCGCCGCAAGCGCAAACCGCCCATACGACGCCACTCTCGCCGTCATACTTGGATATTCCCCATACCGACCCAACTCATGCCGCACCATCATACCCAATACAACGACACACCACCCGAACAGTTGCGAACCCCAAAACCATCACCCCCGTTCGCCCTGAGCCTGTCGAAGGGCCGAAGGCCCTCTTATCCCCTCTCCCGTCGCGGGAGAGGGCTGGAGCCTGCCCCGTACTCCGATACGGGGGTGAGGGCGATGCCCCATCGTAGGGGCAACCCTTGTGGTTGCCCGTCCCCGATACCGCGCCCCACCCGTCATTCCCGCGAACGCGGGAATCCATCATCCCGCCTCCCCGCGATCTCCACGCCCTCTGCGGTGAATCTTCATCCTGTCCCGCAGTTACTTGAAAGCAGCCTTACGTCCCGCGCTGGGGCCGTACAAATGGAAGCAACTGCCTCCCAGTCTGTCCCTTTCTCCTCACTCTGTGATCTCTGTGCCCTCTGTGGTGAATCCCCTAGTTACTTGAAAGCCTGGCTCCCCTGAGCTTGTCGAAGGGTCGAAGGCCCTCTTATCCCCTCTCCCGTTCGCGGGAGAGGGCTAGAGCCTGCCCCGTTGCAGAACGGGGGTGAGGGCGATGTCCCATCGTAGGGGCAACCCTTGTGGTTGCCCGTCCCCGATACCGCCCCTTCCGTCATTCCCGCGAACGCGGGAATCCACAATCGGGGGAGAGATACAGAGAGGGGGTTCCTGCAGTCACTTGTGAGCCTGGCTCCCCTGAGCTTGTCGAAGGGTCGAAGGCCCTCTTATCCCCTCTCCCGTTCGCGGGAGAGCGTTGGGGTGAGGGCCATCCGCTTGATATTCTGTAGCCATTTGACTACAATGCGATTATGGTAAGGGTTGTCCACTACGTAGCGCGCGACGGGCGGGACCACTTCGGCAGGTGGATGCAAGCCCAAGCGCCTCATGTCCGTGTTCGGCTCCAATCCCATGTCGACCGCTTGGAACTGGGAAACTTCGGCGACCACAAAGGAGTCGGCAGAGGCGTGTCGGAGTTGCGGATACACTTTGGCCCAGGATACCGCGTGTATTATGCCCGCGACGGTGACGACCTGGTGCTTTTGTTGGTCGGCGGGACGAAGAGCCGTCAAACGCGCGATATCCAACAAGCCCAAGCGCTGTGGAGCGAGTACAGACAGGAGAAGCGAGATGCCCATACGTGAACATGATGCAAGCGAGTACATCAGGACACCGGAAGAAATTGCGGAATACCTGAACGTGACACTGGAAGAAATGGGTGACGATCCTCGGCTGCTTATGCTGGCGCTTCGAAACATTGTCAAGGCGCAAGGCGGCATATCCTCGATTGCGAGGCAGGCCAACCTGGATCGCGTCGCCCTCTCTCGGGCGTTGTCCGGCCAGCGAAATCCACGCTTGGATACCCTCGCCAAGGTGACCGCCGCGTGCGGTGTGAAGCTCCGGTTCTCGGCCTAACCCTTACGTCCGTTCGTCCTGAGCCTGTCGAAGGGCCTCTTACCCCCTCTCCCGTTCGTGGGAGAGGGCTGGGGTGAGGGCGATGCCCCATCGTAGGGGCAACCCTTGTGGTTGCCCATCCCCGATACCGCCCCATCCCCATTCCCGCGAACACGGGAATCCATCATCCCACCTCTCCACGACCTCCGCGCTCCTACCCCCTCTCCCGTCCTGGGAGAGAGCCTGCCCCGCACTCGATGCGGGGGCTGGGGTGAGGGCGATCCGACTAACCAGAACCCAGCACCGAGCACCCAGCACCGCTATAATACCCCCGTGCAAGACAACATCCTCTCCGAACTCAACCCCAGGCAGCGCGAGGCCGTCGAGACCATCGACGGCCCCGTGCTCATCGTCGCAGGCCCCGGCAGCGGCAAGACCCGCGTCATAACTCACCGCATCGCCCACCTCGTCAAGAGCCGCAACATACATCCTCCCAACATCATCGCGCTCACCTTCACCAACAAGGCCGCCCGCGAAATGAGGGAACGCGCTGCGACCCTCATGCGAACGAACAACGACCAGGTGACCATCAGCACCTTCCACTCCTTCTGTTCCAGGGCACTCCGTCGCCACGGCGAGCTCCTCGGCCTCGACAAGGACTACACCATCTACGACCAGTCCGACCAGACGTCGCTCGTCAGGCGCGCGATGGAAGAGCTCAACATCGACGCCAAGCAGTTCTACCCCGGCAAAATCCTCTCCGCCATCTCAGGCGCCAAGAGCAAGCTGATCGACGTTGAAGGGTACGGACTCAACAAGGCCGACTACTTCGAGGAGATAGTCCACCGTGTCTACCAGCAGTACGAAGACCTGCTCACCCAGTCCTCCGCACTCGACTTCGACGACCTTATCCTGAAGACCCACGCGCTCCTGCGACAGCATTCCGACGTGGCCGAGAGCTACCGCGACCGCTACGTCCACGTCATGGTCGACGAGTTCCAGGACACCAACGTAGCCCAGTACGAGATCGCCAAGCAGCTTACCGGTGAGTACCGCAACCTCTGCGTCGTCGGAGACCCCGACCAGTCCATCTACTCGTGGCGCAACGCCGACATCCGCAACATCCTCAGCTTCAAGAAGGACTTCGCCGACGCCAAGCTCATCGCCCTCGAGGAGAACTACCGCTCCACGGAGACGATACTCGAAGCGGCCCAGAACGTCATCGCGCCCAATCGCCAGCGCCTGGAGCAGAACCTCTTCACCAAGCTGGGCAGGGGCGTCCCCATCGTCGTCCACGAGAGCTACGATGAGAACGATGAAGCGCAGTTCGTCATCAACGAGATCAATAGCCTCGTAAGTCGTGGGTTCAAGTGCTCCGACATCGCCGTCATGTACCGCGTCAACGCGCAGTCCCGCGCGCTCGAAGAGATGTGCCTGCGATACGACGTGCCCTACCTCCTCGTGGGCAGCATCAAGTTCTACCAGCGGCAGGAGATCAAGGACCTCGTCTCCTACCTCCGCCTCATCGCCAACCACAACGACGACGTGAGTTTCCGGCGCATCGTGAACGTCCCGACGCGGGGCATCGGCCAGCGAACGATGAGCGAGCTCGACCGCCTGGCGTGGGACGCGAGGACTTCACTCTATGCGGCAATCGACGAGACCGACGAGATGTTGGAGAGACCGGGCAACTTCGTCGCGCCGCTTCCGGCAAGATCGATCAAGGCCCTGCAAGACTTCAAGGCCATGATCGACGACCTCACCGAGAAGAGCGCCGAGTACGAGCCCGCCGCCCTCATCGACGCCGTTCTGAAACAGACCGGGTACGGCGACCACATCGAGAACGACGCCGAACGCGGCGAGGAGCGCATGGAGAACATCCGAGAGCTCCAGTCGGTGGCGAAAGACCTGCTCGACTATGGCGAGGAATCCCCACTGACTGCCTTCCTCGAACGGATCAGTCTTGTCAGCGACGCCGACAACGTCGGCGAGAGCGCCGATGCCGCCACGCTGATAACCCTCCACCAGGCGAAGGGCCTCGAATTCCCCGTCGTGTTCATCGTGGGCATGGAGGAGGGCGTCATGCCCCACATGCGCTCCATCGACTCAGGTGACCCTGCCGAGATCGAGGAGGAGCGCCGCCTCTGCTACGTAGGCTTGACTCGCGCGAAGGAAAAGCTCTATCTCGTCCGCGCGTTCCGGCGCGGATTCCGCGGACGCAGCGGGTCCGCGCCTTCGATGCCCTCCAGGTTCCTCGCGGACATCCCCCAAGACCTGCTCGCCAAGCCCGACCTCGGACCAGGAAGAAGGAGACTCTCAGGTCAACAGGTGGGAACGACTTCACGGCCCTCAACGACCCGTGCGGATAGCCCAACGGAGCAAGTCGTCCGTAAGCCCGACACGCCCGTCATCCGACGAAGACGCCGCTCCGCAAGCCCCACGCCTCAAGGTTCCGGTCTCGCCCTCAACACCGGAGACCGCGTCCGCCACAAGACCTTCGGCGAGGGCATCGTCACCGAGGCCAAACCGTCCGGAGGCGACACCAAGGTAACGGTCGCTTTCAAGGACGGCCACGGAGTCAAGCGCCTCCTCCTCAGCTTCGCCCCGCTGGAGAAGGTCGAATGACAGGCTCCGTGACCATCCAACCCGTTCAACTCTCTCCTGACGAGCTTCCTGAACTCGCCCATGCGCTGGGTGACTCGCCCGAGACCGCTATTCCCGTAAGTCGCTTGATGCGTGGCGCGTGCAGCGCGTACGTCGTGGGGGAGCCGACTCAATTCCAGGCTGCCGTAATCATGTCACACGACAACCCGGGCGAACCCGACGGCTTTGGGGAGGACCCCAAAGCTTTGTGGGCGATACTCGAACCGCTGGAAGGCTGGCGGGTCGTGGACGTCTCCCGAACCGTCGCCCCCAAACTTGGCGCGCTGATCCGCTCCTCGACCGGCAGCAGGGTCGCCTACTATGGCGACGTCTACCACACGCTCACACGCCCGGCCGTTGCACACTCCCACTCGGAGGTTCGGCTCCTAACGGAGGATGACCGCGCCCTGTTCGACGGCGTCCCCGACGACCTCAAGCCCGGAATGCGCGGAGACATCGAGATCGTGCTCCGAGAAGGGTTCGTCGCCGGAGCGGTGGTGGACGACCGCCCCGTTTCGGTAGCGCATACGAACGCGACCACTGACCAATACGCCGACATCGGAGTCTTCACTCACGAGGACTTCCGCAATCGCGGGTACTCGACCTCAGCCGCCTCGATCGTTGCCGCGGCAATCCAAAAGAGCGGCCGGATGCCCGTCTGGAGTTGCGGCGAGGACAACTTACAGTCGCTTCGAGTCGCCGCCAAAGTGGGCTTCACCGAGGTGTCACGCAGGACATACGTCATTCCCTTCAACAGGGTGCAGTCGTGACCGCCGCCTGACTTTCCGGAGGCAGGTCGGAGGCCATCCAAATCCGTGAGTTGAAGGGTTGACACGCCACTCGAAAACATTGAAACTCTAGGCGGCCCCTGCCCGTTACACGGATGGTTTGAGGCCTCGACTGATACAGAGTATTTCGATTGCTCGCTTTAGACAAATTCCGTGTAACCTGCGAACATAGTTAGTGCCACATGCAACGGTTCCATCTGGTGTAGGGGGTTTCCCCCTCATCAACTCTGAACAATCGCCGTACAGGGTGGCTATTGAGCGGAAATCAGTCGGTAAGTTACACTATATCAACAGAGAGTAGAGAATGATAATGAGGAGGGGAAAAATGCGTGTCGGAGCCCTAATCTTGTTGTTTACCTCAGTGGTCTTGGCAGCAGCAGTCACGTCGTCGGTAACATCAGCCGATAACCACCTCGTATATGGCTGTTTCCTCTCCGACAATGAGGTCTTCTGGGATGGCTACGGACATCCGGCTGCCTTCGAGGGATTCGGAGGCCCCGCCGCCCTGGTAGCCAAACTCGGAACCGAGTGCGACGAATACCCGTCCCGCGCCGACTATGTGGGCAAGCGCATCTGGAGTCCTGAGCGCAACGCGGTCACGCCAACGCCCCTGCCCACTGCAACGCCAACACCCACTCCAACACCTACGCCGGTGCCCACTCCGGTATATAGAGAGCCGAGCAATCCCTTCTGCTTCTGGAACGATGAGGAAACGGTGTTGTGGTGCTACGACCAGTAGGTCATTGACCGGCAGCCAACGCAAGTCGGGTCGCAGTTGGAAATATCGAGCCAAGGCTGCGACCCGCGGCCTGTGCAGCTAGAGATTGAGACTGCGGCCCTCAGCGCTACTCGACCGGCAGATCGACTCCGTACATATCCATGACCGGGTCGAACTTGGCCCTGAAGTCGTCGTCCGCCGGAGCCATCGGCAGGCGGGTCGGCCCCGCGTCAAAGCCCGCGCGATTGACGGCGTACTTGATCGGCACCGGGTTCGTCACCCAGAAGAGCGCCTTGAAGATCGGCAGCATTCGCAGGTGTTCCTCGGCGGCGCTTTCGAGCTCCCCTTCGAGGATCAGCCCCATCATCGTCTTGATCTGGTCGCCCATGATGTTCCCGGCCACGCTGACGATTCCATAGCCCCCCACGCACATAATGGAGAACGTCTCGTCGTCGTTGCCCGACCACACCAGGAACCCGTCCGGCGCGCCGTCGACGATCTTGGCTATCTGCACCGGATCGCTTGACGCCTCCTTGACGCCGACGATGTTGTCGATCTCCGCCAAGCGCAGCGTCGTCGAGTCTTCCATGTTCAGCGATGTCCGGGACGGGACGTTGTACAGCATGCACGGAAGCGAGGTCGCCTCGGCAATCGCCTTGAAATGCAGGTACAGCCCCTCCTGCTGGGGCTTGTTATATGCGGGCACGGTCAGCAGGAATCCATCGACTCCCAGCTTCTCCGCCTCCTGAGTCAGTTCCACCGACTTGCGGTGATTGTTGTCCGTCGTCCCGGCGATGATCGCCACGTCGGGGCCGACGGCCTCCTTGACCTCGGCGAACAACCGCAGCTTCTCTTCGTCGGACATCGACGGCGACTCCCCCGTCGTGCCGCCGATAACCAGTCCATCATTGCCCGACGCGATGAGGCCCTGGGCCAGCTTTCGCGCCTGGCTGTAGTTGATCTCGCCGTCTTCCGTCATCGGCGTGATCATAGCGGTGAGCAGTCGTCCGATTTCTGCCGGCATCTTAGCCCCTCCTTGCCGGGGTATTCACGAGGCCCCGACTCATCATTTCCTCTGCGATCTGAATCCCGTTCAGCGCAGCGCCCTTGCGTAGGTTGTCCGTAACGAGCCACATGGCGACGCCGCGAGGGTTCGACACGTCCTGCCGGATCCTCCCCACGAACACGTCGTCCTCTCCCTCCGCGTCGACGGGCATAGGGTAACGGTTCATGGCGGGGTCGTCCACCACCGTCAGGCCGGGCACGTCGGACAGCGCTTCCCGGACCTCGCCGGGGCCTATCGGCTCCTCGAAGTCGATGTGTACCGCCTCGCTGTGGCCGACCATCACGGGCACCCGCACGCACGTGGCCGATATCCGAAGGTCGGGCTCGTGGAGTATCTTCCGGGTCTCGTGGACCATCTTCATCTCTTCTGTCGTGTACCCGTTGTCCTCGAACGTCTCGACGTGAGGGAGCACGTTGAACGCGATCTGGTGCGGATACTCCTTCGGCGTGACCGGGCCATTTTCGAGTACGGAAGCCGACTGACCTCGCAGCTCTTCCACTGCCGCCGCGCCCGTGCCGGAGACCGACTGGTAGGTGCTCACGACCACCCGCTCGATGGCGTTGACGCCCATCAGCGGCTTCAGGGTCATGGCAAGCGGCGCGGTCGAGCAGTTCGGCACCGACACGATGCCCTGGTGCGACTCTAAATCGTCCCCGTTAATCTCAGGTATCACGAGGGGAACGCTGGGATCCATGCGGAAGGCCGAGCTCTTGTCCACGACCGCCGCGCCGTTCTCAACGGCAAGCGGCCCTATATCCCGGCTGATGCCGCTGCCCGCGCACACGAAGACAAGATCAACTTTGCCGAGAAGCTCAGGCGTGGCCTCCTCGACCGTCCGCTCCTCGCCCAGCACCGTCAGCTTCCTGCCCCAAGAACGCTCGGACGCGCAAAGGCGCACCTCCGTCGCGGGGAAGCTCCGCTCTTCAAGTATGGAGAGAAAGACCGAACCCACAGCCCCGGTCGCCCCGATCACCGCAATTCGACAGCCGTCCATTGCTCCTCCCGTCCAACGCAACACCGAAATAATATCGTCTACACCTTGCCGATTCCAGCATTACGAGACTATCTCAAAATACTCTGCAACGAGTTCTACATCAGGGAAAACACGTTCGCCCTGAGCCTGTCGAAGGGCAGTTCCACGCCTGTATAGGTAGTTTCTAAAGGGACTGGAAGCCGTACTTGCAGCTATTCCTGTCCTCTTACGGACCGCGCTTGCGGTGACCTGCCAAACGTGCTGAAATACCCTATTGTGGCGTAGCTGTGAATGACCCCACTGAAGGGAGGTCTGCGAGAACGATGCGAGACCAATTGATGGCCCTGGAGGAAGAGGGAACGCCGATTCGCGTATCCGTCATCGGGTGCGGGCGCTTCGGGTCGATGGTGATATCTCAGCTTGCCCAGGCTCCGGGCATGGAGGCCTCCATAGTCTGCGACCTCGATGTCCGGCGCGCGTCCGATGCGCTTGCGCGCGAGCGCAGGCCGCGTATCAGGCCCGTCAGGGCGAGCGACGTGGGCAGGGCCAACGACGCCCTCAACAAGGGTACGCCCGTAGCGACCGATGATTCGAGCGTCGCGATTCAGGCTGAGGTCGATGTTGTGGTGGATGCCACGGGCAACCCGGACATCGCGGCCAAGCACGCCTACGAAGCCATCATGGCTGGCAAGCACATCGTCATGGTGTCGGTCGAGGCCGACGTGCTCGTGGGCCCCATTCTCAAGACTCTGGCCGACCGCGCAGGCGTCGTGTATACGGCGGCTTACGGCGACCAGCCCGCCATCATAGAGGAACTGGTCGACTGGGCTGTCAGCATGGGGTTCGACGTCGTTGCTGCGGGCAAGGGCACCAAGCATAGGGATGACTTCCGGTCCCTCACACCCGACCAGGCTCTACTGGAATACGGACTCACACCGGAGCAGATTGAGCGCAGCAACCTCAATCCCCGCATGTACAACTCCTTCCTCGACACCACGAAGTCCTCCATCGAGATGTGTGCCGTGGCGAACATGACCGGCCTCGTCCCCGACGTGCCGGGGATGCACTTCCCCTCCGCGAGTGTCGAGGACATCCCGCGACTGCTCATTCCCTCGGAGGACGGCGGCATCCTGAACCGGCAGGGTGTCGTGGAGATTGTGAGCTGCCTCGACTCCGACGGCAACGAGATACCGGGCCACCTTCGTTGGGGCGTATTCGTCGTCATCACCAGCCGGAGCGAGTACCTGCGCGGCTGCATGAAGGACTACGGCATGGCCATGGACCCCAGCGGGCGCTACGCCGTCATGTATCGACCATACCACCTCATTGGCATGGAGACGCCCGTCTCGATAGCGAAGGCCGCCCTGTATGGGGAGGCCACAGGAGCGCCCAAGGGAAGAGTCTGCGAGGTCGTCGCCACAGCGAAGAGAGACCTCGCCGCCGGTGAAGTCCTCGACGGCGAGGGAGGCTACACCGTCCACGGCTCCATAGTGGAAGCTCAGCAAGCCGACACGGAAGGACTGACGCCAATCGGCCTGTGTCACGGGGCCAAAGTCGTGCGACCGGTAGCCAAAGGCCGGATGCTCACGTCCGCCGACGTACAACTCCCCGACGGCGGCTTTGCCGCTCACCTGCGTGCCGTTCAAAACGCCGTCTGAGGCGACTTCCCTACACTCAATGCGGACATCGTCACCCCCGTAATGGTAGATTTCCGCCCGTACTCCGACCGAGAATTGATAGACTATAACGGGTCGAGCGCGCTCACAAAGCGCACGTATGCTTGTCATACGCCATAAACCCGTCATTCCCGCGAAAGCGGGAATCCATTGAGACTGGCAAGTGGGATTACGGCATACCAGTCCACAATTGGCATAAATTAGGAGGACCTCGAAGTGTTCAAGCCGGTGCCGTCTAAGGTCGATTTCGTCCAAATGGAAAAGGACTTGCTGGCGTGGTGGGACGAGTGCGGAATCGTCGAGAAGTACCTCATTCGCAACGACGACTCCGGCAAGCGATTCTCCTTCGTGGACGGGCCGATTACGGCAAACAACCCCATGGGCGTTCACCACGCCTGGGGAAGGACGTACAAGGACCTGTTCCAGCGCTACAAGACCATGCAGGGCTTCGAGCAGCGGTACCAGAACGGCTTCGACGGCCAGGGCTTGTGGATCGAGGTCAACGTCGAGAAAGACCTCGGCATGACCTCCAAGACCGACATCGAGGAATTCGGCGTCGATAAGTTCGTCGACCTGTGCAAGGAGCGCGTCCGGCGATTCGCGGACGTCCAGACGCAACAGTCGATACGGCTCGGCTACTGGATGGACTGGGATAACTCGTACCACACGATGTCGGACGAGAACAACTACACCATCTGGCATTTCCTCAAGGTCTGCCACGAGAAGGGATACATCTACGAGGGACGCGACGTGATGCCCTGGTGTCCCCGGTGCGGCACCGGCATCTCCCACCACGAGATCGTCACCGAGGGCTACAAGGACATCACGCACCCAAGCCTCTATGTGCGCTTCCCGCTTATCGACCGGCAGGGCGAGTCGCTCCTTATATGGACGACGACGCCGTGGACGCTCACCTCGAATGTGGCTGTGGCGGCCCATCCTGACCTGGACTATGTGAAGGTCAAGGCAAAAGGCACAGGACCGGACGGGGCAGATGAGACGCTCTACATGGTCAAGAGCCGTCTCGAGGTGCTGAAGGCCGAATACGAGGTCATCGGGGAGTTCAAGGGCAACGCGTTGGAGGGTCTCAAGTATCACGGGCCGTTCGACGAGCTTCCGGCCCAGGAGGGCGTCGAGCACCGGGTGATCCTGTGGGACGAGGTGAGCGAGAGCGACGGTACGGGCCTTGTTCACTCCGCGCCCGGAGCGGGCGAGGAGGACTACGCGCTCAGCAAAGAGTATGACCTTCCTGCCATCGCGCCGCTGGACGAGTTCGGCCAGTTCGTCGAGGGTTTTGGCGAGTTGAGCGGGCTGAGCGTGTTCGAGGTGGCCAAGCCGATCTACCGCAGTCTCCGGGAGAAGGGGACGCTCTACCGGCTCGACCAGATCACTCACCGGTATCCCGTCTGCTGGCGCTGCGACACGGAGCTGGTGTTCCGGCTGGTCGACGAGTGGTTCATCTCGATGGACGAGCTGCGGCACGATATCGCCGAGGTGACGAAGAAGATCACGTGGATACCCGAATTCGGCATGGGCCGCGAGCTCGACTGGCTGAGGAACATGGACGATTGGATGATATCCAAGAAGCGCTACTATGGCCTCGCCCTGCCTATATATAAGTGCGAGGACTGCGGACACTTCGAGGTCATCGGCAGCGAGGTCGAGCTGAAGGAGCGCGCCGTCGAGGGCTGGGACCGGTTCGAGGGCCACTCGCCGCATCGCCCGTGGATCGACGAGGTGAAGATATCCTGCGCCGAATGCCCGACCGAGGTCTCGCGAATCAAGGACGTGGGCAATCCCTGGCTCGATGCAGGAATCGTCACCTTCTCCACGCTGGGCTATCGACATGACAAGGACTACTGGAAGAAGTGGTTCCCGGCAGACCTCATCTCGGAGAGCTTCCCGGGCCAGTTCCGCAACTGGTTCTACTCGCTCCTGACCATGAGCACCGCGCTTGAGAACACCGAGCCGTTCCTTGCCAACTTCACCTACGCCACGCTCATGGACGAACAGGGCGAGGAGATGCACAAGAGCAAGGGCAACGCCATCGAGTTCGAGGAGGGCGCTGACCAGATGGGCGTCGACGCCATGCGCTGGATGTACAGCGGCACCAACCCGGCTTCCAACCTGCTGTTCGGGTTTGGACGGGCGGACGAGACCCGCAGGAGGACGCTCATCCCCCTGTGGAACGTCTACTCCTTCTTCACGACCTATGCCAACATAGACGGGTACACCCCCGACACACCCGCGCCTCCGGTGGGGGAGCGCGCGGAACTCGACCGGTGGATCATCTCGGAACTCAACGAGCTCATACGGTCGACGACCGCCGCGCTCGACCGGTACGACCCTCAGACGGCCGTTCGAGAGACGGACGAGTTCGTCGAGAGGCTGTCCAACTGGTACGTCAGGCGAAGCAGGCGGCGCTTCTGGAAGTCCGAAGTGGACACCGACAAGGTGGCCGCATTCGCAACGCTTCACGAGTGCCTCACCACCCTGATCAAGCTCATGGCGCCGTTCGTTCCGTTCGTGACGGAGGAGATCTACCAGAACATCGGGCGGAACGGCGAGCGGGAGAGCGTCCACCTGGAGGACTGGCCTGTCGCGGACGAGTCGCTTATCGACACGCGGCTCGACGACGCGACCCGGCTTGCCATGCGGCTTTCCAGCTTGGGGAGAGCGGCTCGCAGCAAGGCCGGCATCAAGGTGCGTCAGCCGGTGGCAAGCGTAGCGTTCAAGCTGAGGACGGACGCCGAGAGAGAGCTCCTGGAACAGGTCTCGCCGCAGGTCCGCGACGAGTTGAACGCCAAGGAGATCAGCGTACTCGACGACGTATCGACGGTCGCCAATCTTGAGATCAAGCCGAACTTCCAGCTGCTTGGGCCGAAGTACGAACGAGACGTTGGCCGGGTCGCCGGGGCGATCTCGAAGGCCGAGCCGTCAGACGTATTTCGCAAAGTGTCGGCAAACCAGCAGGTCACCCTTGGGGAGTACACGCTGGAGCCGGACGAGATCGTCGTGAGCGCCACCGACAAGGAGGGGTACTCGGTCATAGCCGAGCAGGGCTACTCCGCCGCCGTCACGACCGAGATCACTCCGGAGCTTGAACTGGAAGGACGGGCGCGCGAGCTTGTTCACCAGGTCCAGAATATGCGCCGTGACGCGGGCTTCGACATAGCGGACCGGATAGCGACGTACTATTCGGGCGATCCCGGTCTCGATCAGGTCATCGCGGCTCACGGCGACTATATCCGCCAGGAGACCCTTTCCGACGACCTGGTGAACGGCACCCCACCTGATGAGGCCCATGCCACGTCCCATCGAATAAACGGGCTGGAGGCGGCCCTGGGAGTGGTCGCTCTCAATTGAGTTCGGCCCAATTGGCTCACTTAGGCTGTGTTGACATTCTTGAATTTCTCCCTGTTATCCGCGACCGAGTCGTCATTCCCGCAAAAGGAGGTCTTTGCGTAACGCGTCAATCGGGCAAGTGCCTGAAGTGAGGATCCTTGCGGAAGTGGTCTCTATACCCTCACCCCCGTTCTGCAACGGGGCAGGCTCTAGCCCTCTCCCGCGAACGGGAGAGGGGATTAGATTCCCGCTTTCGCGGGAATGACGGTGGTTATGCAAAGGTCTCC
>DAOUKG010000040.1:0-38323 GCA_034421575.1 Dehalococcoidia bacterium | reverse complement strand
AAGGCATCGCAACTACCTCACTACAAGATATCCCAACACTTCAACTTGCTCCTCTACACGGCAGTATACATCCGAAAAAGGTATTTTGAGACAGCCTCCGTCGTGGGAGAGGGCTAGGGTGAGGGTGAGGGTGTTTTGAGTAAGCTGCCAAAATCACACGGGACCGATACTAGCATAGGGCCGGACTCTACGCGGAGATGACCACTCCCCACGCCGCCGTTGTATACTATCGCACACTCCACCGTCTTTGAGGATATCGAATGGACCGTTACGCACCCTCCCCGGGTACCCCCATCGAGCAGATCGACACCCCATGCCTGATCGTCGACATGGACGCCTACGAGAGCAACCTCCAGGTGGCGGCCGACACCTACCGCGACACCGCCACCAAGATGCGCGCGCACACCAAGAACCTCAAGAGCCCGTTCCTCGCGCAGATGCAGATCGACATCGGCGGCACGGTCGGCGGCGTCTGCTGCGCGAAGGTCTCCGAGGCGGAGGTAATGGTCCAGAACGGCATCGATGACATTCTCATCCCCAACCAGGTCGTAACCGACGATAAGCTGGTGCGACTCTGCGGACTCGCCCGTCGAGGTGACATCAAGGTCTGCGTGGACAACCCCGACAACGTACGCGCCATCTCCCGCATGGCCGAGGCCACCGACACCAACATCGGCATACTTGTCGAGGTGGACACTTCCATGGGACGCGCCGGCGTGCGCAATCCGCAACAGGGCGTCGAGATCGCCAAGCTGACCAACGACCTTCCGAACGTCCGCTTCATGGGCGTCATGAGCCACCAGCACGTCGAAGGCTCGCCGACGGTCGAGGAGTACACGGAGTCCGGCACCCGGCACATCGGCATGTGCCTCGCCGTCAAGGACGCCATCGAGGCCGAGGGCATCGAGGTCGAGATGGTCTCCAGCGGCGAGACTTTTTCGTATAAGCTGGCCACCGAGATCCCCGGCGTCACCGAGGTCGAGGGCGGCACCTACGCCCTCATGGACACGATGCTCGAGTTCATGTCCGAGTTCAAGTTCGCCGCCAGGCTCGTGACCACCGTAATCAGCACTCCCCGGCCCGGCGTGGCCGTCACCGACATCGGCGTCCGCCACCTCTGCATGATAAACGGCATGTTCGGCCCCTCCGTCGAGGGAATGCCCTCCGTCGAGGTCGCCGAGGTCACCGACGAACACCTTGTACTCAAAAGCGACGGTCGCACGTCACTGGCGGTCGGCGACACCGTCACCCTCATACCCGGCTACTCCGACGGACTGGTCAACCGCTGGGACCGTTTCATAGCCGTCCGAAACGGCATCGTCGAAGGCACATGGGACTTCCCCGGCCGCGGCTGCTTCCATTAGTACTCGGTCAGCTTCAATATAGCGAAACCAAACGGATGCCGATTTATCCCCTCTCCCGTCGTGGGCTGACAGGGATAGGCAAAACGGAATTGCAGCTACGTTCCGGCCCCGTCTCTCTGTCAGCACTACGAAAATAGACCATCCACATTCGTAGGGGCGGGTTTGAAACCCGCCCTTCACCACCACCCCGACCGTCATTCCCGCGTAGGCGGGAATCCATGCCCCCGGCCAACCCGTCGTAGGGGCAACCCTTGTGGTTGCCCTTCCTCCCCACTCTGCGCCCTCTGCGGTGAATCCCCCTCACCCGACCCCGCACTTGACGGACAAGAACATACAATCTATCATTGCTCTACGTCACCCGCGACAGAGACATCGTGGGCAATACAAAATGTCAGGAAATGTCAGGTCAAACTTGACCCCCTCCCCGGCAGGGGATAGCGACCAACCCCCATCCGTTTTACAAAATGAACAGACAACAACGCCTCAACATCAGCCGCGCCGCATGGGACGCCTACCAGGCCGACTACATGCAGTTTAACCTTAAGGACTACCCCGACTTCTTCGAGCGGCTCGAAAAGGGCGAGGTGATGCTGGACGACGAGGTGGTCGAGTTGGCGGGCGATGTTGCCGGTCTCGACCTGCTGGACACGAGCTGCGCTTCCGACGCCAAGCAGGCCTTCTCGTGGGCCAACCTCGGCGCGAGGGTCACCGCCTGCGACATCGCGCCAACGGCAATCGAGATCGCGCGAAAGAGTGCCCTCCGCCTCGGCCTCGACGTCGAGTTCCACGTCGCAGACGCCCAGACCCTCGACCCGATCGCCGACGAGTCCCAGGACCTGGTGTTCGCCACGTACCTCGGCTGGTTCGAGGACATTGAGCTGGGGATCCGGACATGGGATCGCGTCCTGCGGCCCGGTGGCCACCTGCTCATCGACATGGACCACCCCGTAACCAATATTCTGGAAAGCACGGACAATGGACTAACGATAGATTGGCCCTACTTTGACAGGTCGCCGGATCTCTACGAGTTCACAGGCACTCCGCTTGCCAGGAAACATGGCGGCTGGGACCGTTCGATGCCCATCTTCTGGTTCCACCACACTCTCGCGGACGTGCTCAACACGATTGTCGATACCGGCCTGCGGATCGAACGAGTCGTCGAGCGGCCATACTTCCCCGGAGACGCGCCTTCGGAACTGCCGGACGCGCTCTCCATCCTAGCGCGAAAACCACCCGTCCCCGCCGCGTCGACTATCTAATGTCCCGTTACTGAAGTTCCCTAGAGGGTGTCTAATAAGGCTCCGTTCACCCTGAGCCTGTCGAAGGCCCTCTTATCCCCTCTCCCGTCGTGGGAGAGGGCTAGAGCCTGCCCCTGCGTAGGCAGGGGGTGAGGGTTTGCGAGGCCAATCAGCGAGAATACGGCCCCGTCAAAGTGAATTAGTATCAGGACACTAGCCCGACGACGGGCGCTCCCTCGGCGCCCGTTTCTTCCGCTTTCGGTAGCGAATCGTCAACACGCGAGTGCACTCCCACGCGAACAGCACGACGATGATGTACGGAAGGGCCGATTGGACGCTGGCATCCACGCTGTTCGTCACCCACGCGATCCCGACCGCCACGATGAGCACGAGAAGGATGCGGAAAATCCGGGTCGCATATCTCAGGCCGGCAGGCATCGAGAGGCCCCTAGCTCAGCGACCACCGCGTCGCTATGAAGCAGGTCTTCTCGCCGATCCGGTCGATCTGGTAGTAGATGCTCAGCAGTTCCCCCGGCGCAAGCTCCACGGTGGAGGGGTAGCCGAGGTCGCCGTTGGGCGCGTCGTCCCGCAGGATGATCTCGTTGTCGATGTCCCACGTCCGGCCGCCGTCATAGCTCAGGCACGCGCGCTGACCGAACGGCGAGCGACGGATGCCATAGCTAGCCAGGATGGATCCATCGTGGAGCTTGACGAGGTGCGGCGGGTATCCCCACATCGGCGTCGGATGGGCCACCGTCCATGTCCTGCCACCGTCATCGCTCTCCGACTGCTGCATGAACGCCGCGTCGTGGCGGTTCTTGGGAACGTGACGCCACAGCGACACGATTCGCCCATCGTCCGTCTCAACCGCGTGCGGCTCGGAATACGGCATATCCGCCTTGTGCTCGTCCGGTATGGGTATGCTCCCGATGGTCTGCCACGACCGCCCATCATCCGTTGAGCGGACCGAAACCCGCTCTCCGTTGCCGGGCTTGCCGGTGCCCACGTACAGGAGACTCCCGTCGCTCAACTCGATCGGACCGTGCGGCGACGACGCGATGCTCGCCACCGCCGGCTCCCACGTCATTCCGCCGTCAGTGCTGCGCCGCGTCCAGCTACCGTCCCACCTGTCTATCGTCTCCTGCCCGATCTTCTTGTAGTGACGCTGCCAAGCGGCGATAGTGCCGTCGTCTGTCCGGCCTCGATAGCGTTCCAGGTCCTGCCAGCCCGTCCCCGTGAACCAGCTCATGATGACCACGCCGGAACTCGTCACGAGCAATCCTGTGTCGCGGTCATCGAGCGGCGTGTTGTTGATGATCTCCGGCTCCGACCACGTCTCGCCGTCGTCCGAGCTCCGAATGATCTCGTTCACCCCATACGGGCACCAGTGCGACTCGCGTCTGCCGGAAAACACCGCCAGCAGCTCGCCGTCAGCCTTCCGCGCAATCGTCCCCCAGCCGAGATAATCGTCCGGCTCCTTGCATATCGGCTTGCTCCAGTGAATGGTCGCTGTCACGTTCAGTTCTCCCTTTCCTCTCGTGGCGGTTTAGGATACCCCATTATGCCATATCAAAACACGTTCGCCCTGAGCAGCGTTACGCCCCGCGCCGGGGCCGTACAACTGCAAGCAACTGCCTCCCAGTCCGCCCTTTCTCCTCACTCTGCGCTCTCTGCGCCCTCTGCGGTGAATCCCGTCCGGCCCTGAGCCTGTCGAAGGCCCTCTTACCCCCTCTCCCGTTCGCGGGAGAGAGCCTGCCCCGCACTCGATGCGGGGGCTGGGGTGAGGGTGATGCCTCCACGGGACAGAGATACACACAACCACAATCTCTCCCCCGGCGGGGGAGAGATACAGAGAGGGAGGGGTCCGCAGTTACTTATACCAATTCATTTTGAATACACCGTGAATTAGCTGTAACACAACCAACTCATCCGTCATTCCGGCGTAGGCCGGAATCCAGAAAGCCCGGTCAGTCGAGAACACGGCCTCATCACACCCAATTGGCATTAGAAGCAGCGTTACGCCCCGCGACGGGGTGAAGCAACTGCCTCCCAGTCCGCCCCTTCTCCTCACTCTGCGCTCTCTGCGCCCTCTGCGGTGAATCCCGTTCGCCCTGAGCCTGTCGAAGGGTCGAAGGGAAAAGCGCTGATAGCCTTGAGATAGCTTCCCTGCGCGGCATCCTGGCAACTCCGGGCATGAAACCGCGCACTAACGCTCCGTCTCCACGCTCAGCGTCGTCCCGTCCGTCACGAACCGGATAGCGCCATGATCCCGTGTCGTCAGCACCCGCGCTTCCGGCGCATATTCCTGCATAACATCCAACGTCTCAGCGTGCGGATGCCCGAACCGGTTGTCGGCCCCTACGGAGATTACCGCCACCGACGGCTGCACTCGCTCAATGAACGCCGCAGAAGACGAAGACCGGCTCCCGTGGTGGGGTATCTTGACCACCGTGCTGCCCACTTCCACGCCGCGCGACAGCATCTCCCGCTCGGCCTCAACGAAGATATCGCCCGTCAGCAGGAAGCTCACGTCTCCATACACGACCCTGAGCACTATTGAAGCGTTGTTCAGGTCAGAGTCAGTACCCGTCAACAGCCTGTCCGGAGGATGCAGCACCTCGACATAAGCCCCGTCCCCGAGGTCGATCACTTCGCCCGCCCGTGCCTGCGCAACCACAGAACCCTCGTTCTCGACGGCCTGTCTCCAGTTCAGGTAGTCGGGTGTGGTGTGCTCCGCCTCCCGCTCGACGATGTGCCCGACGTCGTACCGACGCAGGACATCGAGCAGGCCCGTGACGTGGTCGGCATGACCATGAGTCAGCACCACCACGTCGAGCGAGCGGTCCCAGAACGGCAGCGCGCTTCCCAGCAGCCTCGTTGCGTCCTGCGCCTCCGGACCGCCGTCCACGAGCACCTGGCGTCCTGTCGGCGAAACGATGAGGGTTGCGTCACCGTTTCCCACGTCCCCGAAGACAACCTGCAACCGTCCGTCCTCGCCTGTCAACGCCGCAGTCCATACGAGCACAGCGACCAGCACGAAAGGAACAGCCGGCCAACTCGGCGTCGGGAGTCCAGCCTTGACCGAAGCCCGCGACACGACGCGAGACCACAGGCCAGACAGGAATCCACTCCGTCGAGCGACGTACCAGGCTGCTCCCGCACCGTAGTAGCCAATCACCAGCACCGGGGCGATGCGTCCCGTCTCGAACGTTGCTGCGGGGAGCTTGGCGGAAAGGTGTACGACCTGCACGATGTATGTCGTCGCACCCCAGGCAAGCCAGCCGAATGCCACTCCAAGCGGGTGAAACACGAGACCTGAAATTGCCGCAAGGGTATGGAATACCAGCGCGAAGGGCAGCATGGGCAGCGTGACGAGAGTCGTGGGAAGGCCGACCAGCGACACCTGCTGGAAGTAGAACGCAGTCAGCGGCATCGTCGCGACTATGGCCGCCGCACTCGTTCCGACGACACCGGCCAGTGCTCGAACCGGCCAACGAGAAGCAGTCTCCTCCTCATCCGCTACGCCAAAGAGACTCTGGAGCTTCCTGCTAATCGGATCGGATAGCGTTGCTATACCCGCCATCGCCGTGAAACTCAGCTGGAACGAGACGCTCCACAGGATGTTTGGGCTGACAGCTACCATCACCGCCGCGGCCAGGCCGAGCGCGGGGAGTATGCTCTTCGGACGGCCCAGTGCCAGGGCGCCCAGATAGACCGTTCCCATGATCGACGCCCGCACTACCGACGGCGACAGGCCCGCCAACACCGCGTACGCCCACAGGGCCAGCAAAGGAGCTATCAGGTACAGGTGTCTGCGTCGACCAAATGCCCTTGCACTCACCGGAAGCGCCAGTCCCAGCAGTATGCCCACGTGCAGGCCCGATATCGCCAGCAGGTGCGATGTGCCGGTCGTACGAAAGTCATCCAGCACCTGGTCGGGAATACCGTCGCGCATCCCCAGCAGCAGCGCCTGCCCAAGCGACGCCTCCGGCTCAGGCATCGACCTCCCTAGAGAACCGTGCAGGCTCCGGCGAATGTCTGCCAGCGTGGTGCGGATCCACTCGCCCTTGCCTTCCTCCACCAACGCTATGCTGGGGAAGGACATGACCGTCCCTATCCCTTGCCGCGCCAAGTACGCCGGATAGTCGAAATCGTCCAGTTCGGGAGGGGCGGTCAGAGTCCCTTCCAGCCGGAGCCTGTCGCCGTACCGCACGTAAGGAGCGTCACGACCTTCGCCAATCTCAGCGGCCCGGCCCGCCGTAACCAGCGCCGTGCCCTCAACCTCTGTCCAGCCGCCATCCGAAAGCACCCGCACCACGCGGACGGGAAATCGCATCGCGGCGCCGGCCTGACCGGCATCGTCCAGCGCCAGTCCTTCAACTTGGACTGTGCGTTCACGGTGAAACCTGGCTAAGTCGGACGTTGGATCGGCCATCACCGACGCCCGGAGACCACCCAACACGACGCATAGTGCGAGTATGGCCGGAAAAGTTGAATGCCCGAGGCGTCCGAGGAACACCGCTGCGAGTAGCGCGCCCGAGGCGAAGACCAGGAGCGCGGAAACTGGCGGATCCAGCCTGTCTCCCAGGAACACGCCGAGCAGGAACGCCGCCGCGACCGCGAGGAGCGTCATGCCGTCGAGGCCGTATCGAGACTTAGCCGGACCCCACCGTGCAGACCAGGGCCACCCCACCGACTAGCCCCACGGCAAGGAGCGCAAAACCGACCTTGCGCTGGTGCCGCCATTGGCCCGGACGCACTTTCTTCGATCCCAGCCAGATTCCCACGAGTATGGCCGCCACCAGCAGCATCCACAGCCACTCGTCGACTCCGCTGTTTCGCCGCTGGTTCCAGACCTGAAAGATCAGCAGCAGCGCGGCGATGAAGATGATGTAGAACCGAAAATTGCTCACGCCTTGCCCGTGTACACTCCAACGCCGGTTCGTCCGGTGACTGCGCGGATTCTATCACGCTGCCCGCCTCACTCGTTGGCTACTGCACTTCAACGAGATCGCGAAGGCCCTCAAGCGTGGAAGACCCGATCCCCGGCACGGCAACGATGTCTTCGACGTGTTTGAACAGCCCATGCTCCTCGCGGTACCGGACTATTGCCTGCGCCCGCGTCTCGCCAATGCCGGGCAGTGTCTCCAGCAGCTCCGCGTCCGCTGAATTGATGTCCACCTTGCCGCTGGCCGCGCCAACTGAACCGCCGTTAGACGGGACGACCGTGGGTTCGCCAACCCTCGGAACAGTCCAGTGGTCCTGGTCCTTCACCCGAAGGGCAAGATTGACGGCCTGCATGTCGGCGTCCTCGGTGATCCCACCCGCAAGGTCAATCAGGTCGGCGAGCCGGTCGCCTTCATGAATCGTGTACATTCCCGGCCGAAGCACTGCTCCCGTCACATACGCCTTCGACTCCGGCTCCACGCGACTCTCCACCGACGATACGGCTGGTGGTGCGACAATTCGCACAGGCTCCCCCGAATCACCGTCCCGAAGGTACAGCGCCACTCCCCCAACGGCAGCGACAATCGCGGCAACAACTACGACGACATTCACAAAACGGGACATTCAGACACCCTCAACAGGATGTCTTCACAGAATATGCACGAATGGACGGATCGTCAAGCAGTCTAAAGGGAGTTGGTGGCTTCCAATTCAGTCCATGACGACTTTTGAATCACCAATTACGCGAAGCGCTTCAAGCCAGATTGGCTATGAAGCGAGGGGAACGATCTTCGAGTTCCGTTTGGTTTCGTCGCGGGTCAGCAAAGGGACATTGTGCACGACGCTTGTGGCGGCGATGATCTCATCTGCCTGGTCGCTGCTGAAGTCGAGGCGAGGCGAGGCGCGCGCAACGGCGAGGTCAATGGGCCAGACGCGCAGTCGACTCAGGACGCGTACTACTTCCCGGTCGTAAACACGTCTCCCCTAATCTTGACCTTGTGCCGCAGGCTGCCTATCAAATCAGTGTTCTGAGTGTCGTACGGAACGACACGGGCCACGGGCTTGCCACGCTTCGTGACGATCAGGCCATCGGCATCCAACTGGTCCAAGAGCGCGAGGCACTGTTCTTTGAACTTCGCGGCTCCTATCTCTTTCACCATCGTCTCCCTTATATAGACAAAGTATACCAATTCGTTATGACTACACCTTGACCCTGACGCCAAACCAACTAAACTGTAACAGGCTCAGCGAAGACCCCATACGGTATACTCCCTGCCCCCAAAGGGACCCCATGCCCAACGACAACACCATTAGCGCGATCGCCCTGAACGACGGCGCGGTCACCATCAAGTGGACAGACGGCGAGATCAACACCCTGTCCGCAAAGTACCTGCGCGTCAACTGCGCCTGCGCCCAGTGCGTGGAGGAGTGGACGAATCGCAAGCTGCTCGATCCCGCAACGGTGTCGGCCAACATCCAGGCCGAAGACTACCTCATGGTCGGCAAGTACGCCGTGCAGTTCCTCTGGAGCGACGGCCACTACACGGGCATCTACCCGTTCGACATGCTGCGGTCTCTCGCGGACACCCAGTCGGAGTCAGGCTAGGCTGCCCGACGTCTCCATCTCGCGACGCACGGCTGCCGCAAAGCGCTCCAACCGCTCGTTCGGTATTCCATCCGTGAGCAGCGGCGATATCGAAGAGATGGACACTCGATTATTCCGCACTGCCCACACGTCCGTGCCCGCCTCGGACTCGGGCTGGACGTTGGAGCGGTTATGCTTGATCCAGTAGTGCTCGCGCCGCCCGACGACCTCATGCTGGACGCTCTCGAGGAACGCCCTGGTCCCCGGTACGGTGATCTCCACTCCCTCCACTTCGGAGGGGTCGGCGTCCGGCATGTTCACGTTCAGCAATAGCGGACCCGTAACCGGCGATTCACACAGGTCGCGCGCAATAGCGATGGCGCCGACACACGCCGATTTGTAGCGGATATCCCCTTCCGGATCGTAGTAGGACGACACCGCCACCGACGGAACCCCTCGCAGGTAGCCGTGCACCGCAGCGCCTACGGTCCCCGACAGCAGAACGTCGGCCCCCATGTTCGCTCCCTGGTTGATGCCGGAGAAGACAACGTCGAATGGCTCGTCGAACAGTGCCCCGTGGGCGAGAATCACGCAGTCGCCCGGCGTTCCCTGTACGGCGAATGCCTCGACGCCTTCAACCGGCGAGCTAACGCGGTCCGCGCGCACGACATCCAGCAGCGTCATAGCCCCGGAAATGCCGCTCCTGTCCCGGTCCGGAGCGACCACGTACACCTCGCCGACGCTCTTAAGCGCCTCGGCGAGTGCCCACAGCCCCTCGGAGTTCGTTCCGTCATCATTGGTTACGAGTATTCTCATGGTTCTAAATGTTGTCGCTTCCCCCCGCGCGCCCTTCGACAAGCTCAGAGCCTGTCCCGTACTGGATACGGGGCCGAACGGGGCCGTACAAGTGGAAGCAACTGCCTCCAAGTCCGCCCTTTCTCTTCACTCTGTGATCTCTGCGCCCTCTGCGGTGAATTCCCCTCGTTCGCCCTGAGCTTGTCGAAGGGCAGTTCTCAAGAGTGTATTTATCAACCTTCTGAGTGTACCAGAATGTTATCGATCAGCCGCGTCTCCCCAATACAAACCGCAATGGAAACCAGGGCCGGCCGGTCAATCACTGCGAGCTCCTCCAGCGTCTCCGCATCGGCGACGCTCACGTAATCGACCTCGGCAAGCGGCTCGTCGTCGATCAGGTCCCGCATCCGCCTGCGAATGTCATCGGCGTCCGACGCGCCGAGGTCCTCGGCCAGCTTCAGCGAACGGTACAGCACCGTCGCCGCCTTCCGCTCCGACGGACTCAGGTACTTGTTCCGACTGCTCAGTGCGAGGCCGTCCGGCTCCCGCACGGTCGGACAGACGACGATCTCAGCGCCGAGGTTCAGATCGGTGTTCAGCCGCTTGATGACCAAGCTCTGCTGCGCGTCCTTCTGCCCGAAGTACGCCCGGTCGGGCCGCGCGATAGACAGGAGCTTGCACACCACCGTCGCCACGCCGAGGAAGTGGCCCGGACGATGCTCTCCTTCCAGCCTGCTGGCGATACGCCCCACGTCGATGGACGTGTCGAACCCTTCCGGGTATATCTCCTCCCTGCTGGGCGTGAATAGCAGGTCAACGCCCGCGTCCTCCATAATCGCAAGGTCGCGTTCCCGGTCGCGCGGGTACTCGGAAAAGTCCTCGGCAGGCCCAAACTGCGTGGGATTCACGAAGATGGTCGCCGCAAGGGTCGAGTTGTCCGACCGGGCGCGTTCGAGAAGCGAACGATGTCCTGCGTGCAGCGCCCCCATCGTGGGAACGAGACCCAGAGGTCGCTTGGCGGCTGCGCATGCCGCGCGAAATGCACCCACCGTCTCGAAGATTTCCATACCTCTTACGAACTCGGACGCCCGTCAGCGGAAAAACTCTCATCGTCTCCGGGAAAGCTCCCCGACTGCACGTCAGCGATGTACCGGCGGGTTGCGTCGATGATCGTGTCGCCCACAGAGGCATACTGCCGCACGTGCTTTCTCTTGCGACCGGCGTTGATGCCGAAGACATCGTGGAATACGAGCACCTGCCCGTCGCAGTGGTGCCCCGCCCCTATTCCGATGGTGGGCACCGAGACCCTCTCGGTAATCGACTGCGCCAACTCTGCGGGAAGGATCTCGAGAAGGAGCGAGTACGCGCCCGCCTCCTCCAGCGCGAGCGCATCCTCGACAATTTGCTGCGCGCTCGCATCGTCCCTTCCCTGCACCCGATAGCCGCTTGTCTGGTTGACGGACTGCGGCGTAAGCCCGATGTGTCCCATCACCGGTATCCCTGCCTCGACCATGCGACGAATCGTCGGGGCAAGCCATTGCCCGCCCTCGATCTTTACCGACTGCGCTCCCTCCTTGAGGAGCCGTCCCGCATTGCGGATCGCCTCTGCGGTATCGGCCTGGTAGCTCATGAAGGGCATGTCGCAGACGATATGGGCCTTCTTGGCCCCTCGCAGGACGGCCCGGAGGTGGTGCACCATGTGGTCCATCGTCACCGGCACGGTGGTCCCATAGCCGAGAACGTTGTTGCCCACCGAGTCACCGACGAGGATGATCGGCACGCCTCCCTCGTCGACCATCCGCGCCGTCGGGTGGTCGTAGGCCGTGAGCATGGCGATCTTCTCGCCGCGCTCCTTCATCTCCTGCAGGTTTCTGATGGTGATGCGCATGGTCGGATATCCCTACCTCTCGATGACCTCGGTCAAGACTTGTCTGATCTCTTCGATGTTCTCAGGGGATGCAACGCCCTTCTCGGCGGCGATGTGAAGACCGGCGAGGGCCATCTTGCAGTACACGTCCAGCAGATGAGGGGCCTGTCGCTCCATGGCGTCGAGGTGCTTCCGTATCGTCCCTACGTCGCCCCTCACAAACGGACCGGCTCCTGCGGCGGGCAGGCCGTTCTTGAACAGCGTCTCCGCCGTGCCTGCCATGATGGGCGTTATCGCCTTGAGGGCGTCGTTCCGCTCGATGCCGAACTGCGCCCACAGTTCGGCAACCGCGCCGATGAGCGTGTTCAGCACTCCGCCCGCCATGACGACCGTCGCATGGTAGAGCGCCTTGTCCTCCGGCCTGAGGAAGATCGGCGTTCCGCCCAGTTCCTCTGCCAGCGCGGCCAATGACTTGCTAGTATCTTCGTCACCCTCGATGCCGAATGTCGAGCCTGCCAGAGCCTTGACCGCCTCCTCAACCGACGAGAACGTCTGCAGGGGGTGGAACGCTCCCGGTATCGCCCCAAACGACTTAACAGGCTCAAGCACGTCGAGCGACGCCGCGCCCGAGCAGTGGACCACCGTCTGTCCCTCACGCCACCGGACGGCCTCCGCGACTGGCCGGATGGCGTCATCGGACGTGGTGATGAAGACGAAGTCGGCGACATCGGCCGCGCCCTGAAGGTCGGGGTACGCCACACAGCCCGGCGCTAGGCGCGCAAGCGCCTTGGCCGACTCGAACGTCCGGCTCGCGGTCGACCCGACAGGGTATCCCTTGTGCATCAGCGCCACTGCAAGCGTCTTGCCGACGTTGCCGGCCCCGATGATCCCTATTCTGGTTCTTCTGGTAAGCATGGATGGAGTTTCCCGTGCTGTGTGTCTATCTGCCGTCTATTGAGTGTGTGCAAGCTCGTGTATCGGAGGAATGCCATCAAGTCCTGTAGCGCAGCGGACGCCCCTGGCGATGGCCCTGCCGACGCACATGACAGCGGCGGCCCCAAGTCGGAGCATGTCCGCCTTGCCCGGTTCCGTACCTGTGGCTATGGCGAATATCGTGTCTCCGTCCCACATCGTGTGGGCCGGACGTACCGCCAGGGCCAGCCCGTCATGCGCGATGGACGCGAGCTTGTTCGCCTCTTCTTTCGTCAGCGTGGCGTTGGTGGCTACAACGCCGATGGTGGTATTGCTCCCAAACGGGGGAGGAGTGGCCGGGTTGTCTCCCGACAGCAGCGTCTCCATTGGATCGTCCATGCCTCCGTCGTCGCTCCGAGGGCCGGCAACGAGGTCGCCGGTATCGGGGTCGTACACGCCTCCGACGGCGTTGACTGCCATGATCGCGCCGACGGTGATGCCGTTCCCAAGATCGACGCCGGCGGTTCCGATTCCACCCTTGATGGCCCGGTCCAAGCCCTGCGTCTTAGCCACGGTCGCGCCTGTCCCCGCGCCGACGCTTCCTTCGTCGACGACGCCGTCCGAGGCGTTGAGGCACGCCGCGTACCCGTCGTCGGCCTTGGGATGGACACCGTGTTTCGCAATGCCGATGTCGAAGAGGATGGCCGCGGGCACAATCGGCACCGTGACCGATCCTGCCCGGTACCCAATATCGCACTCGGCCAGATACCTCACTACCCCCGACGCTGAATCGAGTCCGAACGCGCTTCCGCCGCTCAGGACAACGGCATGGACCTCGGAGACATGGTTGGTTGGACGCAACAGGTCTGTCTCGCGGGTGCCGGGGGCCGAGCCGCGCACGTCGACGCCCCCTACCGCGCCGTCCCTGCACAGGACGACGGTGCATCCGCTGCCGTGCTCTCGGTCAGTCGTGTGACCGACCTCGATGCCCGCTACGTCGGTTATCGCCCCGCTTCGTCTCACGAAAAAGACCTCCCCAATCCGTGACGGGGAGGCCAATGTCATACAACACCGTCGTGACGACGACCGTCGTCACTAGGCGCGACTATGCAATTGGTGCTCACCGTTCCGAAACGGATTGGCTGCACCGCGTATCATAGCAGGCGGGCGCGCATTGGGGGAAGGGGTTATTAGCCAACTATGGTCAAAGGGCAGGTTGACAGTGCTAGTGGGCCGATGTATAGTGATCTTACGTTCAGGTGCGTCTTGAACGGAAAGCTTTTTGGCGGCGGGCTGCGTGTCTGCCGCCGTTATTTTTAAAGGCCAGTTATAGCTGTGAGAACTTGCATCTTCGTGGACGGCGAGAACTTCCGCTACTCGTTGGAAGGTCTATTCTCCAACTTCTCGCGCCAAGACTATTTACCCAAGACCGCAGATTGGACAGCCTTATTCGACTGGATGGTTGAGGAAGTTACGGGCGAGAGAGGTAGGATTCGAACTTATTGGTATGTTATCCGGTCGATAGATTTCTATCCATACCAATATCCGAGCGCCGAACGAGAACCGGACAAACTCCGCCGACTCCTTTCGACATTTGAACCATACAAAGAAGAGCTTGATCGGTTGCCAGACAACGAACGTCAGCAGCGAATGGGACGAATGGTGACGGAGCTGCGTAGTCGTCAAGACAGAATGCGTCGTCGGTTCGACGGATGGATCAAAGTCCAAGACGGTATCTCTGCGCGACACGACGCAGTGGAATTTCGTAGGGCAGGAGTTATTCAGTACGATCTATTTGCAGAAACGCTGGGACCGGAAAAAGCTGTCGATGTCAAGCTCGCAACTGACATGATCATGCTGCGTGAGATTTACGATGTTGCGATTATACTCTCCGGCGATCAAGACTACGTTCCGGCGGTTGAAGTCGTCAAAGATTCGGGAAGGCGTGTAGTCAACGTAGCGTTCCAAACCAGAGGCGGGAAACTCCTGCCGGGTGGGGCTAGAAGGCTCAACCAAGTCACTGACCGTAGCCTAACTGTCACCCATCAGACCCTCGCTTCGTACTTGGGTCTTTGAGAAGGTTCTCCCCAGCCTCCTACCGCACCCCTCGCTCCCCCAGATAGTCGTGCAGCATCTGAAGCGTCTTCGAGTTCTCCTCGAGGGTGAAGCCGTCGACCTTGTAGACCTGGGCGTTCTCCATGCCGTCGACGCCGCCGAGGTCGACCATCTTTCGTATGAGCGCCTGGTCCTCCTCGATGGACGGGAGCAGGTTCTTCCCGCTGAGCATCGAGAGGGAGGCGGCGAATCCGTATCCGCCCCAGTTCGAGACGCTTGAGATGACGAGGTGCGATGTCGTGGTGACGCAGGGCGGGACGGAGAGGCGGTCGTAGTTCGGGATAACGTCGGCGCAATTGCCCATGCCGATTTCGTTCCCGCCGTCCCCTATCCCAACGGTGTGCGGGAAGTCGTGGAACAAGTAGTCGAGCTTGGCGTTGTACTCGGCGATGGAGAAACGCTTGAAGTTCAGGTAGTCGCCTTCAGACGTGAGGCCGCACCGTTCGATGGCGATGAGCGTCGACGGCCCGATGTCCTTGATGAGGTCTGCCGCCAGGGCCTTGCTCTCCTCATGTCCGACGATGGGAAAGTCGATGACCTGCGCCTTGCCATCCACCATCGGGGTCATGACCGGCTCCGTGAAGCGGTCCGTCACGTAGACGACCTCGTTCCCCAGCTGCTGAAGGGCCTGGCCTATGGCGATCGCGCCCGGAGGGCCGTCCGTCTCAGTCGCCCCGGCCGCCAGGATGTGGAATCCTGTGACGATGATGGCAGTACCCGGGCAGTCATACACCATCGCCGCCGCGTCATCGCAGAACCGTTCTGGCAGATGCGGCCGCAGAGCCGAGATATTGCGTCCGTCACGGTCGAGAATGATGTCTTCAATGCTGTTCATAGGTATCACCTTATCCTTATGAGGAAGGTTTCTTTGGTCATTCTTTCAGAGCAAGGCCTATCTCTGCCTCATCGACAGCCGCTCACTCACAAGGCGGTTCATGCTCACGCCCATCTCGGCGGACTCAATCGCAAGTGCGCGATGCGTCTCCGGTGGTACGCGGACAAGGAACCTGCCGCTGTAGCGACGGGTGGATAACGGCTCTGGGACGGGCGCTTCCTCCTTGTGCAGATCATCTACGCAAAAGGCTACCAGATCACGTATGCCGGCAAACGCCTTCTCCGGGGTCTCATCCAAGTGGCTGAGCAACGGGAATTCGGCACACAGCCCGACATATTCACCGTCCTCTTCAGACCAAATGACTCGATAGGTGTAGCGATCGATCATACTGTCTCCTCCAGTCTCGTGATCGCTTTGAGCACTTGACGCACTTGATAGGGCTTAGCCATGCCTTTGCTGGATTGGATATTAACTCTAGGCTGGCCGGGCCAAGGTGTATTGTAGATCAGGTGGCTTCCATGCTGTCGCGGCTCTCCGAAGTATCTGTCGCAGAGCTTGCGAAGGTCAGCAAACCGGACATTCTTTGGGTTTCCGCCGACCTGTTCCAGCAACTTGTCCACGACTGTATGGTATCGGTAGCGATATCCATTATCAAGGGTTCCGATGCCTGACACCGGCATTCGGTAGATCGTTCCCATGGACGATAACCCGCGCAAGAAAGAGGACAAGGGGTACCCGCCCCTTATGCTACAATCGTTCCCACCCCCGTGAAGACCCTCACCCCCAATCCCTCCGGCGCCACCATGCCCTTTGCCGTGCGTCCGCTGCGAGAGGACGACATCCCGCAGGTTAGGGCCGTTGAGAAAGAGGCCTTTTCGTCGCTGTTTCCGCCCACGTCATTCCGGCGCGAGCTGGGGAACCGCGCATCACGATACTGGGTCGTCGAGAAACGAGACGGAACGGCCAGACCCCTCTCAGCACCGCCATCCGAGGGGGTCATTCGGAAGTTCCTCCGACGCGCGACAGACCTCCGCACCAAAAGGTACCGGACACATACTCCCCGTTCCATCGTCGGTTTCCTGGGCACGTGGTACGCGGTCGATCAGGCGCACATCGTCTCGGTTGGCGTCGCCGATGGTTACAGGCGACGAGGCATAGGGGAACTACTGCTGATTGCCGCTGTCGAGCATGCGGCCGCACGAAACGCCGAGACGATCACTCTCGAAGTTCGGAAGTCCAACACCGCAGCCCGGGCCCTCTATGAAAAATACGGGTTCATCGAGCAGGGAATTCGCAAGCGTTACTACTCAGACAATCGCGAAGACGCCCTCATCATGACTACCGATTCGATCCAGATGGAGAGCTACGCCGCCCATGTCGCGGCGCTCAAACAGGCGCACCAAGACCGCTGGGGAGAGGCCCAGATAGACGTGGGAACGTGATTCCCAGTGGCTCAACATCCTAGATTTGAGGGGTAACGAGGCTAGGACTGGGTAGGGGCGGGTTTGAAACCCGCCCTGTGCTTGTGGAACAAAATTCTAGCCCCGTATTACTACTCGTCATTTCAAGGATTTCGGTCCATTAAGCACAGCACCGTCATTCCTGCGAAAAGGGAGGACTGCTCCTCGCACCAACTCTGCCTTCACGCTCTGCCGATGTGAGAGGATACACAACGCCCGATTGTAGTAGGATATCCCGCACGAATCCGGACGATAAGAGAACAACCACATTGAACACCCCTGTCATCGACTTTCATACCCACGTCGGCCAGTGGGGCCTCAACCACATGGACGCTTCGCCGGAGCGGTTCCTGCGGCTCATGGACGCGGCGGGCATCGACAAGGCTTGCGTCAACTGCATCTTCTATGGCGAGGCGTGGCGGAGCAACGATACCGTGGCGCGGTACGTAGAGGCAAACTCCGACCGCTTCGTACCGGTGGCGTACGTCACCCCTCGATACCTCGACGAGGCATTCTCCGAGCTTGAGCGGTCGTACAACGAGATCAGCGCGAAGTTTCTCAAGCTCTACCCCGACTATCTCGGCGCGCCCATCGACGACCCGTCGTACATGCCCATATTCGAGTGGGGCAACGACCGGGGAATCGTCATCATGAGTCATACCTCCCGCGTGTCTGATGTCGACGTGCTTACCATGCCGAAGTTGTTCGTGCCCCTGGCAAAGCGGTTCCCGAACATCACGTGGGTGCTCGCCCACTCCGGCAACAACATGGATGGGCAGGCGGAGGCAGTCGCGGCGGCGCAGGAGTGTCCGAACATCTATCTCGAAACGTGCAGTTCCTACAGCGAGCACGGCGCGATGGAGTTCCTCGTGGAGGGCGCGGGGGAAGACCGCGTCCTGTACGGCTCCGACATGCCGCTCATGGAGCCACGCCACCAGATCGCCAAGATCACCACCGCCGATCTCTCGGATGAGGCGAAGCGCAAGATACTCGGCCTCAACGCCATCCGCATACTGGGGCTCGAACAATGACACAGACGCCGGTCATAGACTTCCACGGCCATTCGGGGAAGTGGACGTCCCAGGGCATTCTGGGCGGAACGCCCGACCATTTCGTCCAGGTAATGGACGCCGCGGGCGTCGACAAGTTGAGCGTCAACTGCATCTTCTACGGCGACGCCCGACGGGGCAACGACGTGACGGCAGGTTACGTTCGAGCCTACCCCGACCGCTTCATCGGCGTTGGATTCGTAACCCCCAGATACCCCTCCGAGGCGATACCGGAGCTCGAACGGTGCTTCGGCGAGCTTGGCTTCCTGTCCCTGAAGGTCTACCCGGTCTACTACGAGAAGCCCTTGGACGATCCGGACTTCGACCCCATCTACGAGTGGTGCGACGAGCGGGGAATCGTCATCATGAGCCACTCGCAGTACGAGCACAAGACACGTCCCTACCGGTTTGCCCGTCTCGCCGAGAAGTACCGGAACATCACGTGGGTGCTCGCCCACTCCGGCAACACGATGGAGGGGCAAATCGAGTCGGTCGAGGCCGCTCAGAGCGCGCCCAACATCTACCTGGAAACATGTACGTCCCAGGCTGAGCACGGGACCATCGAGTTCCTGGTCGAAGGCGCGGGCGAGGACCGGGTGCTCTACGGGTCCGACCTGCCGATTCTCGACGCCCGATACCAACTGGGACGGATAGCCACCGCCGACATTTCGGACGAAGCGAAGCGCAAGATTCTGGGCCTCAACGCCATCAAGCTGCTGGGGCTGGACATGCCCGGTGCGTAGCGCTCAATTTCCGACTACCTTTAGCTCAAGAAAACCAACATAACACCGAGGAGAAGAGATGGTCAGATCGCTGGAGTCGCTGCACGAGGAATACACCGCCAAGAACCCGAAGTCCCATGCCCAATGGGAGCGCGGAAGGTCCACCATGCCCGCGGGGGTCATCAAGGGCGCCTACATGCGCTCACCATTTCCGTTTTTTGTAGCCGGTTCCGATGGGTGCCACCTCACCGACATCGACGGCAACGTCGTCGTCGACTTCGGTTCGCACCACTCGGCAATGATCCTGGGTCACACGCACCCGGACGTGACGGCCGCCCTCCAGATGGAGATTGAACGCGGACTCGGACTCGGCAATCCCACCGACCTCGAGGCCGAGATTTCGGAGGAGATTGTCGACCGCTTTCCCTCCATCGACAAGGTGCGCTTCACGAACTCCGGCACCGAATCATCGCTGCACGCCGCCAGGCTCATACGCGCCAAGACGGGGAAGGCGAAGGTCGCCAAGTTCGAAGGGGCGTACCACGGCAGCCACGACGGCTTGGAACACAGCATCAGCCCTCCAATCGACGACGCGGGTCCGTCGGACTCTCCAACGACCGTGCCCGCCAACCCCGGTGTCGCTCCCACCTCCGAGAACCTCGTTGTCATGCTGCCCTACAACGACCCTGAGTCGGTCGAGCTAATCCTGCGGGAGCACAAGGACGAGGTGGCGGGCGTCTTCTACGACGGCAAGCCGGGCATGTTGGATGTGCCCGACGAGTTCACACACTTCCTCCGAGACCTCACAAAGGAGCTAGGCCTCTATATGGTCATGGATGAGGTCGTCAGCTACCGAGTTGGGCGGGCCGGATACCAGGGGCTTGCCGGAGTCGAGCCCGATCTCACGATCTTCGGCAAGATCGTGGGAGGCGGGATGCCGGTCGGCGCTTTCGGCGGCAGCGAGGAGATCATGGGCCTCATGGACGACACCGACGGCCCGCCCGTCCTCGCCCCGAGCGGAACGTTCTCCGGCAACAACTTCACCCTCGCGGCCGGACTCGCGACCATGCGGGCACTGACGGACGAAGTCTATGAACACCTCGATTCCCTGGGAAGTCGCCTGGGCATGAAGCTGGGACCCGTCTTCGACGACGCGGGGATTCCCAACCAGGTCCTCGCGGTCGGCTCGGTGGTCAACGTCTACCTGACCGACACACCCGCCCGTGACTATCGCAGCTTCAAAACTCACGATACGGCGCTGTTCGAGCGCATCAGCCTGGCAGTGCACCTCAAGGGCTACTCGCTTGGCGTGCCTCCCATGGCCATGATGCTCTCGTCGCCGATGACCAATGACATCATCGACGGTCTCGTTCAAGCGGTCCAAGAGGCCCTGGCCGAGGAGGACTGAAGCTCCCAAGATCGTTGCTTTGGGGTAACTGTTCAGACTTCGTGAGAGCGCACAACGCACACAGCCACCGTCATTCCCGCGTAGGCGGGAATCCAATCCCCTCTCCCGTCGTGGAGGCCGTCTCATAATTCAGCAGCATACATTTCTCTAGCAAAGGACGCCACGAATACAGTCGTTATAGGTAGCAATCATTACGAAAACACTCGTCTTTATCGTCATTCCCGCGAAAGCGGGAATCCACAACTCCTTGAAAGAGAAGCTGTCTAACTTCTGAGACGGCCTCTCGTGGGAGAGGGTGAGGGTTATTCCCCTCACCTACCCTGAAACACTCACGCTTTAGGGGCGATTGACGAACGGGGGCGTTTCGTAGTGAAATAGAACAAAGCGAGCGGAGCACTCACCAATGGCGTTGAAAGCACTCAAGATACCCCGGCTGCCGAGACCGGGCAGGCCCCGAATCAAGACGTGGCCTCGCCGCTTCGTGAATTGGTCGTGGCGCGTCTTGGAGATCGAGGGTGTCATTCTCGTCGCCATGCTCGTGGTCGGTCTGGTTGTCGGCGGCGTCCTGTACCAGTTCACCGACTTCTTCGGAAACAAACCGCCTTACGAGTTCCAGAACATCGACGAATTCGAATAGAGGGGGCCATCCCACCCCGGTCATTTACGGGAAGGTCAAGAATCCGTGGGACTTCGGTATTGTCCCACGCGAGACAAGACGGTAGAGTATAGCTGTTGACGATTTGGGGGAGCAGTAGGGCAAGCATGGATGCCCCGAAACGTGCGGAGAACGCTAGAGTTTCATGCGAGGTGTCAGATGTTTCAATATAAGCCGCTGGAAAAGTCCGCTAAGAAAGAGAAGGACTATACCGGTCAGAGCGTGATACGGATGAGACTCCGGTTCATGGACTTCATCCTCGTGCCCATCGAAAAGACGTATGACACGATCGAGAAGATCCCGCTGATCGGTCCGGTCGTTTCATTCAGCAGGACGGTGGTCACCGTAGTCATCGCATCGGTAATCATCGCCTGTGTACTGATTCTCCTCGTCGCCGTAGGCGCACTGATTGCAGTGCAGCTCAGCGAATGGGCAGGCCCCGTCTACTAGGCACGGAAGGCAAGGTTCAACGGAGACGAGAAGAGGCTTATGCTCTAGGGGCGAAAAAAGCCCCAAAGCGCATAGGCCTCAATTGACCGTCCAGCCCTCAAACGGACATTGAACACGCGCACCCGGCGACGCCTCCACCGCAGCACCCGCCTCCGCCACCGGCAACCGGAGTCGTCTGTCCGCTGGCGTCGGTCGAGAACGACATGAACACCGAAAGCTGCCGCCGTGACTCCGCCCCGCAGTCCGGGCAGGGCGTGGGATCGTCCATCTGACTGAACGACCGCAGCTTCTCAAACCTGTTCTTGCACGTCCCGCATGCGTACTCGTACAGCGGCATGGCCAGCGAACTCCTCACGTGTCGATGGAGTCAATTCTAGGTACGGGCCCCGACCGAGTCAAGGCGAACGATGCGCCGGTTACTGTTCAGACTTCGTGAAAGCGCTAGACACACACAGCCACCGTCATACCCGCGAAAGCGGGTATCCAATCCCCTCTCCTGTCGTGGGAGAGGGCTAGGGTGAGGGTTGTTCGCCTCATCAACTCTGAACACTTACATGCGCCGCTCGTCCGCTGTCTGTATAATTCAACGCACGTCCGAAACGTTCGTGAGGGCATGTATGACTACCTCCATTCAAGAGAACCTTCCAGACATCGCAGGGCGATTCGGCCCCTTTGGCGGCAAGTTCGTGCCTGAGACGCTTATGCAGGCCCTTGCCGAACTCGAGCAAGAATACCGTGCCGCCAAGCAAGACCCGACGTTCCAAGACGAGCTGCAGCGCCTTTCCCAACGATACGCCGGGAGGCCCACTCCGCTCTATCACGCGCAGAACCTCTCTAAGGAACTCGGCGGCGCGCAGGTCTATTTCAAGCGTGAGGACCTTGCGCACACCGGCGCGCATAAGATCAACAACGCCCTCGGTCAGGGACTCCTCACTTCCCGCATGGGCAAGAAGCGCATCATCGCCGAGACGGGAGCCGGACAGCATGGGGTGGCAACGGCAACCGTGTGCGCCATGTTCAACCAGGAGTGCATCGTCTACATGGGCGAGGAGGACATCAGGCGCCAGTCCCCCAACGTGTTCCGCATGAGGCTGCTCGGCGCGGAGGTGCGATCGGTCACCTCCGGCAGCAGGACGCTCAAGGACGCCATCAACGAGTGCATCCGCGACTGGGTCACCAACGTCGAGACCACCCACTACCTGATAGGCAGCGTCGTAGGCCCGCATCCCTACCCCGAAATGGTCCGCGACTTCCAGGCCTCCATAGGTCGGGAGGCCCGCCAGCAGATGATCGACCAGGCAGGAAGACTCCCCGACTACGCCGTAGCATGCGTCGGTGGAGGCAGCAACGCCATCGGCCTATTCTACGACTTCGTGGGCGACGAGTCGGTACAGCTTATCGGCATAGAGGCGGGTGGCGACGGCATTGAGACGGGACGCCACGCCTCCACCCTGGTGGCCGGCGAGGTCGGTGTCCTCCACGGCAGCAAGTCGTACCTGCTGCAGGACGATCACGGACAGGTCATCGAGACCCACAGCATCTCGGCAGGTCTCGACTACCCCGGCGTCGGCCCCGAGCACAGCTACCTCAAGGACATCGAGCGCGCTCAATACGCCAGCGTGACCGACCAAGAGGCGCTGGAAGGCTTCCAGCTCCTCTGTCGCACCGAGGGCATCATCCCTGCCTTGGAACCCTCACACGCCATCGCGCACGTCGCCAAGCTCGCCCCCACGCTCCCCTCCGACTCCATCATCCTCGTCGGCCTCAGCGGACGGGGCGACAAGGACATCAACACCGTCGGAGAGGCCTTGGGGGTCGAGGTGTAGGTTCTGGGTGCTAGGGTCTAAGTGCTGGATTCCCGCCCCGTATCGGAGTACGGGGTGACGTTCCTTCGCGGGAATGACGGGAAAAGGCTAATGCGATCCCACCGGCCGGATGTTGGTATCCGTCGAGTCCTGTTCAGCCATCTTTGCCCGTGCGCTTGCCGCACGTTCCGCGAGATCCTCACGCAACGGCGCGAAGATGTCGATTACCTTGCAGTCCTGGTCTCGAACGTAGCCGCCGTGCGGAATGTTTGACGGCATGACGATGACGTCGCCGGCGTTCACGCGGTACATCTTCCCGTCGATGACCTGGTCGATATAGCCTTCGACAACGACCATGATCTGCTCCGCTGCGTGCTGGTGGACGGGGAAATACGTCCCCGCCGGAATCGTGAGGAAGCTCACCACGGACTCCTTTCCGGCTACGAGGTGGCTCCACGCCCCCGGCGCAAGCTCCTCCTGCGGAATGTCCTCGTAGTGAACGATGTACTGATCGTATTCCTCGTCGCTCGCTCGATCTATGTGCTCTTCTTCGGCCATCTCGTTTCTCCTAGGTTGTTATCCGGACACAACGGTACCATCGGACAGGGTATCGGGCAACCGTGGGGGTGCTGGGTGCTGGGCAATCGCATGTAGAGTTGATAGGAACACCAGCAATCGTCACTCCGGCGAAGGCCGGAGTCCAGAGGGGTGGGTTGGGAGGCCCCTCAACGCCCGACCCTGTGTGAAATGCGATTGCCCTGGTGCTGGGCGCTGGGTTCTAGGTTCCGGGTGCTGGGTGTTGGATTCCTGCCTACGGAGAGCTTTGCGTAACTGGCGCGGCAACCTGTCATTCCTCGCTACGCTCGGAATCTAGGGTGCTATGCCGTCGTCATCGGGTCCGTTCCAACTACGAGACTCCGCTTGGAGGACGAGGATTTTAGACTCCTTGTATCTTGGTTTTGGCATGGGACAATGACTTCGGTAAGGGTGAATAGGGTGCGGCAGACCGTTGATTCCCAGGTCATCGAAGACCGGCGCAATGGCCCTTGTCCCCGCCGAAGTCAGGATATGGAACACCGAGGCCCCGACAGCAGCGGATATCCTCCACAAGGCCACTCCCGCGTTCCACGGTGGTTGGACAAGTGGCGCTGGGGTAGCAAGAGTCTCCCTAGTCGTACCCGAACAACGGTGGGAATATGACGACGACAACCGCCGCCCACACCGCAAAGACGGGCAGGTAGTTGACCTGCCAGCGCACCAGCGCCGAGAACTGCCCGCGCCCCCACAGGAACCGCCCGTAGAGCCAGGCCGACCATGCCAGGTTGCCGAGCAAAATGAGGTTGCCGCCGAGCGCCGCCGTCCTGTTGGGTGAAAAGCCGGAATCGGAGATTCGCCCCGTGATCGCGGCGAGCGCCATGAGGTCGGCAAGGATGGCGGCCACCACCAAGAGCAATTGCAACGCGTCGAAGAGGCCGGGGCGGTCCGGTGAGTCGCCCGCGGAAACGGAGAAGAGCAGCAGTCCCAGCACGAGGGCCAGCATCACGTCAAAGGCGATGAGTATTTCTCGGTCGAGGATGCTCCACTCGACGGTCAAGAGCATTGCCATGAGGAAGATGGACAGCATCACGGCGAACAGGGGCGTGAACACGCGGGAGAGCATCGGCGCGATGTTCTGTACCACGCCTCGCCTGCTTTCTACCAGCCAAGCGCCCACGAGAACCGCCCCCATCGCCCCGCATGGAAGGAGCCATTCGACTACGAAGTCGCCGACCTCAACATCGATTATTTCAAACATGCCCAACGTCAGGAGGGAGAACACGCCGCCGCCAAGTGCGATGAGCACGTAGTAGATGAACAGCTCGCCGGTGAACCGCACAAAGTCGGTGCGCCGCTCGACGGATCGCCACCGGCCGCCTACATAGGCGATGCCGACGACCAACCACAGGGCGAAGGGCAGGTGGAGCGCCGCCAGCAGTTCGGTGTGACCATTCGACCCGAAAGGGTAGACGTTGGCGAAGACCGCCGCCGCGACGAAAGGCAGAACGAGCCAAGGGGTTGTTGATCTGCTCAAACCACGTTTCCAGGCAAAGTAGCCCGTTAGCATCGGCAGCACGAAGAGACTAAGATTCCGGCCGTAGAAGCCACCATCGTCGCCTCCGAGCGCGTAGCCGAACGCCTCGGGCGCCTTTATCGCCAAGCCCGCCGCGATAGCGAGTCCAATGACGACGATGAACTCAATACGGTTGGATTGTGGGTCATGGGTAACTTCACCGGTGGCCGACTCAGACCGTTCCCACAGCCGCTCGAGGCGCTCCCGGGCAAATGCGCGAGTGGCGGCGTCGCTCTCTCCGGTCCGTCTGACGGCGATCAGGAAGGCCTCGTCGTCCTCTAGGCCTGCAGCCTGAAGCTCTGCCGTCTGCTCGCGAAGACCGTCCTCCAGCACATCCAAATCGGCGGCATCGGACACCCCGTGACGAAGCAGGTGAGTTCGCCACTCCTCAATGAGGTCTTCCAATGTTTCTTTGTTCGATTCCGTCATTCGAGAAATATGTCCATCTTTGCGGCGGGCGGCGGCGCCTTCTCCATCTAAGAATCAGTATACGCCAAAAATAATGACCCCAGCCCCATGGCAGCGGGCCCAATAGCCCCCCGTCCGGGTGTGGTAATCTAACGACGCATTATCGTAAGCAGGGGCAGGGCATGGCATTCGTTACCGAGCCGACGGTGAGACTGGTCTCCAGGACCGAGGTGAACTGGGAGGCCGTGTCGGCCTTTCTCGATGAAGAGGGCGTGCCGCCGGTGCCGGAGAGCATCCGCGCGGGCGACGACGAGTCGGCGGCCGTCGTCGAGATATCGGCCCGGGTCTGCTACATGAGCTACGGCAAGGGCCGTCGCGACATCGAGGAGTTCATCACCAACCTCCTGTCGAAGGGCGACGGCAGCGTCTTCGAGCACGTGAACTACGGCTTCATGATGACGGGGGTGTCACGGGCCTTCACGCACGAACTCGTGAGGCACCGGGCCGGTTTCGCATACAGCCAGCGTTCCCAGAGGTTCGTCAACGAGAGCGACGCGGACTTCGTCATCCCTCCCGCACTGGCGGAGGACAGGCCCGGCACTAAGAACGCGCGTACAATCCTGGAGAACGCGATAGAGGACGCCCAGCAAACGTACCGGAAGCTGGTCTCGGAGCTCTACAAGGCCCTGCCGGAGGACGAGTTCGAGGCGCAGACCGACAGGCGCAAGGCCGTCCGTCAGGCGGCGCGGGCTGTCCTGCCAAACGCGACCGAGACGAAGATCTTCGTGACGGCCAACGTGCGCGCTTGGCGTCACTTCATCGAGATGCGAGGAGCCGCCTTCGCCGACTGGGAGATACGCAAGGTCGCGCTCATGGTCCTCGATATCCTCAAGGACGAGGCCCCGCTGCTGTTCGCCGACTTCACGACCGAAGACCTCCCCGACGGCACGAGGATAGCGAAGGCGAAGTACTCGAAGGTGTGAGGACACGGCTCTGGAAATCCGTTCGTGGTGAGCCTGTCGAACCATGAACCGCCCTTCGACGGGCTCAGGGCGAACGGGTGATAATCACCTCTCCTGGTTCTTTGAACACACCCTCCTGAGGACAGCTAGGAACCGTCCCCGCACAGATCCAGGCCGAGATCGTCGAGGTCGCTGTCCTCCACGTCGGCCAGTTCCCCCGGCACGCACCCGGTGAGCTGGTTCCCGGCGAGTCTCCACTGAGTAAGGTTGCTCAGGCCGCCCAACTCCGCCGGGATATCGCCGCTCAACTCGTTGTCGCTCAGCCACAGCCTCTCCAATTCGGTCAGCCTTCCCAGCGAGGACGGGATCGGCCCGCTCAGCAAATTCCCGTGCAGCCACATGAACCGCAGGTTTTCTAGGTTGCCCAGCCTGTCCGGGATCGATCCTTCCAGCATATTGCGATGGAGTCGCAGGCGCGTCAGATTGGTCATCTCCGCCAACTCAGCCGGGATGTTACCGGTTAAGTTGTTGCTGTGCAGGTTCAGGTCCCAAAGATTGGAGAGCTTTCCCAACTCAGGCGGGATACCGCCCTCCAACTCGTTGGTGTGGAGCCATAGGTACCGCAGATTCCTCATGTTCCCCAACTCTGCCGGTATCTCGCCGGCCAGCATGTTTTCATGGAGGTACAAGTACCTCAAATTGGTCATCTCACCGAACCACGTCGGGATGCCTCCGGTCAGGTTGTTGCTCTGCAGCTTCAGTCGAACGAGGCCGGTCATGCCGCTCAGGTTGGGAATCGGCCCGCTGAGCTCATTGCCCTCTAGCCACAGTTCCCTCACGCTCGTCATCGCGCCAAGCCACGCCGGAACGCCGCCGCTGAGATCGTTGTTCGCGAGGTATAACTCTTCCAAGCCGGTTAGTGCGCTTAGATCAGGTATCGCCCCAATCAGCGTGTTGTCATTGAGGTTTAAGTATCTGAGGTTGTCGAGGTTGCCCAGTTCAGGAGGGATCGCGCCTGTCAATTCGTTGCCGAAGAGGGCCAACGTTTGCAGGTTCGACAGGCTGCCCAACTCGGCTGGAATCGTGCCCACCAACTGGTTGTTGTAGAGTTCCAGCACCGTGAGGTCGGACAAGTCACCCAACTCAGCCGGGATACCGCCCGTCAACTCGTTGTCGTCAAAGTACAACTGTTCCAGGTTGTATAGACTGCCCAGTTCAGAGGGGATTCCACCTGTCAACTCGTTGCCCGAGAAGGCCAAATGTTTCAAGTCAGCGAGGTTGCCCAGTTCAGGGGGGATTTCGCCTGTCAACTCGTTGAAGTGGACGTACAGCAGGTACAAGTTGGACAGGTTGCCCAGTTCCTGTGGTATCTCTCCACTCAATTGGTTACTCCAAAGTTCCAGCCATGTCAAATTGGCAAGTCGACCTAGCTCAGTTGGAATCCCGCCCGTCAATTGGTTGTTGTACAGATACAGCCCACGCAAGTTGGTGAGATCACCCAGTTCCCTAGGCATCTCTCCGCTCAACAGGTTGTCGGAGAGTTCGAGTTCTCGCAAGTTGGAGAGGTCGCCCAGGGTCGCCGGTATCTTCCCGGTCAAATCGTTGTCTGAAAGGTTCAGCTGTTCTAGGTTGGAGAGGTCGCCCAGCGCCGCCGGTATCTTCCCGCTCAAATCGTTGTTATAGAGGTACAGGTGCGTCAGGTTGGCGAGGTCGCCCAACGCCGCCGGTACCTCTCCTGTCAGTTGGTTGTAAGAGAGGTTCAACTGTTCCAGGTAACCGAGCCTGCCTAGCTCCGCCGGTATCTCCCCGCTCAACCGGTTGTCCTCGAGGTCTAGAACATTCAAGTTGGCAATGTTGCCCAGCTCCGCCGGCATCTCTCCGCTCAACTCGTTGTAAGAGAGGTCCAGCCTTAGCAGGGAGAGATCGCCCAGCGCTGTCGGTATCTCCCCACTCAATTGGTTACCGGAGATATCCAGCCGCGACAGGTTGGAGAGGTTTCCCAACTCCGATGGAATTCTTCCACTCAATTGGTTACTGGAGAGATCCAGACTTTGCAGTCTGGAGAGATCGCCCATTGCCGCCGGTATCTCTCCAGTCAATCGGTTACGGTAGAGAGACAGTGAAGTGACGCGTCCGCCGGCGTTGGTAGAGACTCCATACCATTCGCCAAGGGGGGCATCGCTCAGCCAGTTGGTGTTGTTCGTCCAGTTCGGGCCGTCCGTGGCGTTGTAGAGCGCAATCAAGGCGGACAGGGCGTCCCCGCAGGCAAGGTAAAGCACTCGCAGTTTGGGAAGGTTTTCCAACTCTGCCGGAATCTCCTCGCTCAAATCGTTGCAGGAGAGGTCCAGCCAAGTCAGGTTCATGAGGTTGCCTAGCGCCGACGGTATATTGCCGCTCAACCCGTTGCTGGATAGGTTCAGTGTCGTCAGGTTGGTAAGGTTTCCCAGCGTCGCCGGTATCTCCCCGCTCAACCGGTTGCTGGATAGGTCCAGCCAGTCTAGGTTCGTGAGCTTGCCCAGCGTCGCCGGTATCTCGCCGCTCAAATCGTTGCTGGAGAGTCTCAGGATACTCAGGTTTGAGAGGTCGCCCAACTTCTCAGGTATCTCCCCGTTCAACGCGTTCTCGGAGAGGTAGAGCCCTCCAAGGCTGGCGAGACTGCCCAACTCAGGTGGTATGGCACCACTCAACTCGTTGCGCGACAGGTGCAGCAAAACAAGATTGGAGAGGTTGCCCAACTCCGCCGGTATCTCTCCGCTCAACTCGTTGTCATCGAGACGCAGTCCTTGCAGCTTTGAGAGGTCTCCAAGCCACGCCGGTATCTCCCCGCTCAAGTCATTGCTGAAGAGTCTCAGGGTACTCAGGTTGGAGAGATTGCCCAACTCCTCAGGTATCTTCCCACTCAGCTTGTTGTATGAGAGGTCCAAATCATCCAAGTTGGAAAGGCTGCCCAACGCAGCCGGTATCTCACCGCTCAACTGGTTTGTATGGAGGTTCAGCCCTTGAAGGTTTGTGAGGTTGCCTAACTCCCCAGGTATCTCACCGCTCAACCCGTTATGGGAAAGGCCTAGATACTGTAGGTTCGTGAGGTTGCCCAACTCGGCCGGTATGTCACCACTGAACCGGTGGTTATCGGAGAGGTTCAGTGCAGTTAACTGGGAGAGGTCTCCAAGCCAAGCCGGGATCTCCCCACTCAATTCGTTATCGAAAAAGCTGAGCCCCCACAAGTTGGTGAGGTTGGCCAACTCCTCTGGAATCTCCCCGCTCAACGGGTTCTCGGAGAGGACCAACAACTGCAGGTTGGTGAGGTAGCCCAGCGCTGGCGGTATCTCCCCGCTCAAGCGGTTGTCGGGTAGTAATAGCTCAACAACACGGCCGCTAGCGTCGGTGGTGACGCCGTGCCATTCGCCAAGGGGCGCGTCGGTGAGCCAGTTGGCGCTATTCGTCCAGTTCGGGCCATCCGTGGCGTTGTAGAGCGCAACCAGAACCGCCCGGGAGTCACCGCAGGAGAGATAATATACTTCTCGCAGGTTGGAGAGGTTGCCCAGTGCCGCCGGTAACTCCTCGCTCAACTCGTTGCAGGAGAGGTCCAGCCGCTCCAGGTTGGAGAGGTTGCCCAGCGCCGCCGGTATCTCTCCGCTCAACTCGTTGTACGATAGGTCCAGCCACTGCAAGTTGGCGAGATTGCCCAACGCCGGCGGTATCTCCCCACTCAACTCGTTACCGGAGAGGTCCAGCCGCTGCAAGTTGGTGAGATTGCCCAACGCCGGTGGTATCTCCCCACTCAACTCGTTACCGGAGAGGTCCAGCCGCTGCAAGTTGGTGAGATCACCCAACTTCGGCGGTATCTCCCCACTCAACTCGTTACCGGAGAGGTCCAGCCACTGCAAGTTGGCGAGGTTGCCCAGGGTCGCCGGTATCTCCCCACTCAACTCATTGCCATGGATATATAACCACTGCAAGTTGGTCAGGTCGCCCAACTCCGCCGGTATCTCTCCGCTCAACTCGTTTTCGGAAAGGCCCAGCCACTGCAAGTTGGTCAGGTCACCTAATTCCGCTGGTATCTCTCCACTCAACTGGTTATCGAAAAAGCCCAGCCCCTGCAAGTTGGTCAGGTCGCTCAACTCCGCCGGTATCTCTCCGCTCAACTCGTTTTCGGAGAAAACCAGCAGTTCCAAGTTGGTGATGACTCCCAGAGCATCCGGTATCTCACCGCTCAACCGGTTGTGGATGAGCAGAATTTCAGTAACGCGCCCGTTGTCGTCGGTGGTGACGCCGTGCCACTCCCCCAAGGGCCTGTCACTCAGCCAGCCGGTGTTGAACGTCCAGTTGGGGCCGTCCGTGGCGTTGTAGAGGGCGACGAGGGCGTCGCGGTCGCTAGTCGTCTGCGCGTGGACAGGGTTGGTCGGTTCCGCTCCGTCCGCGCTTATGAGCGCCATGACGACAGCGGCTGCGACCGCAATGGGAGTTCTTCCGAGCTTCATGTCGGTCCGTCAACTCCCTTTAGAGCCGACGGCCCTGGCGCGCCGTCGTGCGAGGCGTCTACTTGGTGGACGAGGGGGGCTTTTCCTGCCGGCCGAGGTCGTCGAGGTTGAGGGTCTCGATGAAGTCGGTGAATGCCGAGAGGCTCCGAAGCTCCTCTTCCCGCAGGGGGCGCGGCTCGTCGGTCTTGGGACCCGATGGCAAGATGGCCTTCCCCGTCTCTTCGTCCATCTCGACGCCCGCCTTGTGGACCACCTCATCCACGGCGTAGATCGGCGCTTCGGCCCGGACTGCGAGGGCGATCGCGTCGCTGGGACGCGAGTCGATTTCCATGGTGCCGCCGTTCACCTGGAGGATGATCTTGGCGTAGAACGTGTCGTTGGAGAGATCGGACACGATGATGTGGTCGACCGTTGCCCCGAGGGTGGCGATGACGGAGTTCAGCAGGTCGTGGGTCATTGGACGGGCCGAACTGTACTCCTGGAGCCGCATGGCAATCGCGTCGGCCTCGGAGGGACCGATCCAGATCGGCAGATAGCGGTTGGACTCCTTGACGCGGAGGATCACCACGCGCTGGTAGTTGAGGAGACTCACCCGGATGCTCTCAATATTCATTTCCAGCATTGCGCGCCTCCCTACCCAACTTGGCCCCATTGTAAAGCCCCGTTATTTCCAGTGTCAACGAACGGTCTGCTCCGCTTCCCCCTCGTTCAGACGCCGTCCGCAAGGCGATTCCAAGAGTCTCGCGACCCCGTTTCTCCGTTCGTGAAGACCGGGGCGAACCATTAGGACAAAGGGGGCCTTGTAACTGTTCAGAGTCGGTGAGATATGCAGGAGTTATCTATCATTCTGAGGAGCGCAGCGACGAAGAATCTCCAATCTCTCCCCCTACAGAGAGGGGGTCTTCGGTATCCAACTCACGAAGTCTGAACAGTTACGGGGCCTTCAGGCTCGTTGCGGGGGCATAGCGCTATTGATAAGATTGGGAAGAGACGTAACTGTTAGCCGAAAGCTAGCGTTGTATCGAGTGACCCTGCCCCGTTGACTTTCTGCCGCCTGTCCACCTGAAAGGAAGCCCATGGCTTCGGACGAACGAAAACCGCTAGGCGACTCTCCTACGTATAGTAGTTTGAAGGGGAGTTCAAAGGACTCGTCAGTCCGGACTTCAAAAGGCGGAGCCGAAGCAGAGTTGGACGACGAGAAACTGCTCCACCTCATCGCGAACGGAGACCGTAGCGCGCTGGAGGTGCTGTACGACCGGTACGGCGGCGGAATCTACTCACTCGCGCATAGCATGTTGCGGGAGCAGGGCGCCGCCGAAGAGGTCACTCAAGACACGTTCTTCAACATTTGGCTCAGGGCTTCGAGCTACAGGCCGAAGAGAGGCAAAGTGTCGGCCTGGCTCTTCTCGATTGGGCACCATCGAATCATCGATGAGCTGCGTAAGCGCAGGCGACAGGAGTCGATGATCTACGTGCCGGACGTCGAGGCAGTCCACCGGCAGGAGGACGAATCGGCCGACCCGAACGACTACGCCGACCGGCGTATGAAGGGAAGCCGGCTCAAGAAGGCGCTGGATACCCTGAGACCGGAATTGAAGTCCGTGCTCGTGCTGGCATATTACGGCGGGCTCACCCAATCGGAGATAGCGAGAAAACTCAATCAACCATTGGGGACCGTGAAGACACGGACGAGGTTGGCGCTCAAGGCACTGCGGGAGAACCTGGGACCGCAGGCGCGCAAGTGGTTGGATGGCTGATGATTGACTGCAGCAAAATAGAGCAGATGCTTCCCGCCTACACGCTGGGGTCGCTTGCAGAGTCGGAGACATCCGTCTTCACCGCTCATATCGATGCTTGCGCGTCATGCGCGGCCAAGGTGCGTGAATCCGGCGACACGCTGGTCGAACTTGCCAGATTCGTTCCGCAGAAGCGGCCGCCTGAGCGCATAAAGGAGCGACTCTTCGCGCGCATCGACCGGGCGGACCGGCGAGAGGCCGGACCCTACCGGCCATGGATTGAGCTGGCGCGTTCCCTGGGGCGCCACGTGACCCTCTCTCCGGGCACGTCTCTGGCCGTCGTATTCCTCGTAGCCGCCGTAGTCGTCGGATACTGGTCCAGCCGGAACCTTCAAGACCTTCAAATTCTCCGCAGCGACATCGAAGACCGGATGGAGAGCGTGGCTCAGCAGGAGACCGAACTCAGGGAGGGCCTTGAACAGCAGCACAAGCTGTTTGAGACGATCGCGGCCGATCCCAGCGTGACGGTAAAGCGACTCTCCGCGAACATACCGACGGTGCCCGTACCCTGGGAAGAACCCCCCAGCGCCGTGATTGTCCTCTCGGCGAAGGAGAACACGGCTACCATTGCCGCCATGCACCTGCCCCAACTGCCCCCCGGCCAGGCATACCACGTCTGGCTCATCAAGGAGGGTGGCTTGGAGATCAGGACGGCCACTCTGGCCGTCGACTCTGCGGGCGCAGCTCATGCCGAAATCGTCCTTGACGCGCCTCTGGAAGAGTTCCGGGCAATTCACATCTTGATCGATGACGCGAACGCAGGCCCCGGAAGCCTCGGAGACAGCGCTCTGCAGGGAGATTTGTAGAGTTCCCAAACCTGTCGTAGAATACGCTGATAGAGTCTACCCTTACGCCTTCGCTTGTGGTAGGCTATTCGCCGTGGGAGCAAACGCTTCCTCTGAGCGACTCTGTTCATCACAGGAGGAATAGACGATATGAAGTCTAGGATAATCGCCTTACTTGCCCTGTTTTCGCTCCTTCTAGCGCTTCCGGTCGGCACTGGGTTGGCCCAGAGCGAGTTTGAAGGCATGGCGGTGATATCGGATGATGCAGCGCTGAGTGACGCGATCACTTACAGCATGACGAATGTTCCCGCACCTTCCAGCGGCACCGAGTTGGTGGGCTGGCTTATCTCCGATGATGAGGAGACCAAGCTGAGCACCGGCCCGATGACGTGGTCCGCCGGTTCAGTCTCCCATACATTCGACAGCGATTCACCGCGTTACACGGGCGAAAACCTCATCCAAGCCTACAGCCTCCTTGTAATCACCGAAGAGACTGCGGGAGCAGATCCCGACGAGCCGGTCGGCCCCCCGGTCTACCATCAGGAGCTGCCCGCCGCAGCGTTGGCCCAAATTCGAAACCTCGTGGCCGACTTCCCCGCGGGAAGCGGAACAGGGACCCTGACCGACATCAAAGAGCAGTTGGAGAATGCCCGCAACGAGGCAACCACCGGCGTTCTGGAGGCCACGGCAGATGGAGCCAAGGCACGAGCGCAGCGAGTGTTGGACATCCTGGATGGTCTACAGCCCCGCCTCGACGACACTCAGCAGATCACGTTCGCCAGACAGGCCGCGCCGGGCTATGAACCGGTCAACGACCACGGCGCACTGGCGGAAATCACCGCCGCCAACACCATTGGCTTCGTAGCGCTCGCTCGCGAAAGGATCGCCTCGCTCGTTCTTCCCGCGGCAAATCATGGCGACGCCACCAGGCACATAGCCAACATCGCGGGCCTGATGCGCAACGCTCTGGGCGGTCTCGATGCCAACGGAAACGGCGTGATGGAGTCCGTCGAGGGTGAGGCCGCACTGGATGCGACGTACCGGCACGTGCAGCAGATGGCTACCTACCAGATACTCGTTGGTGGGCCGCCGACGCCGACGCCCACGCCGACGCCCACGCCGACACCTACGCCGATACCGCCTACGCCGACGCCCACGCCTGAGCCGCCGGCTACCGGCGACACCAGCGTTCCCGCGCTGACTCAGTTGGCGCTGCTGCTCGGTGGTGTGCTTCTTATCGGCGGAGCTTTCATCTTCGTTGCGACTCGCAAGGAAGAGGGTCAAGCCTAGCAATTAGCCAACCGTAGGACCAGCTAGCCAAAGGCCCCGTCGCTCGAGCAGTGACGGGGCCTTGATGTATAACCGGATACACCACAAGACTTCGTTCCAATGAGAGAGACGGGGGATGAAAAGGAATAACGCTCCCATGGGCCTGATCGTCATGGCGGACCCTAAAGAGACGGTTGTGTGCGACATCTGTGGCGCGAGCATGATCGGAGTCCACTGCAAGCTGCGCTGTCCCTCGTGCGGATTCACCAGGGACTGTTCCGATCCGTAGACCCATGTCCATCGTCCGATCTCAACTCACGCTGCTGATAGCGGTCGCGCTTGTCTTCGTGGCTTGCGGCACAAGTCCGGCCGAACCCACTCCCACCCCTTCGCCAACGCCGCTCCCACCCGACCCTGAGGACATCCTCGAACGCGCAGGACGTGCGATGGGGTCGCTCAACACCTTCAACTTTCGCTTGTACCACGACGTCGGCAGTCTCGAAATCCTCCAGGGACTGCTGATCGACCGGGTCAGCGGCAAGGTCGTGAACCCCGACAGGCTGTCGATGGAGTTCGTCGGCAGCTTCGGTGGAGGGTATTCCATCAAGTCGGAGGTCATCACCGTGGGCGACCAGACCTATATGACGAACCCGCTCACCGGCAATTGGGAGGCTTCCGACGCGAGCATCAGTCCCGTCGGCTTCTTCAGTCCCACGCAGGGTATCGGGGAGATGTTGTCCCTCACGCAGGACGCCTCCTTCATTGATGCCGATTCCGAGGAGGGGACGTATCGTATTCGTGGAGCCCTGCCTACCACCGCCCTTTCGCCGCTAGTCGGGACGACCCTGACCGACAGAACCGTGGATATCGAGCTTAAGATCGACTCGGGGACCGACCACCTGCTCGAAGTACGATTTAAGGGCGCCGTCACGCCGTCGGACGTCGAGGATGCCGAAAGGGTGATCATCCTCTCCTTCTTCAACGAGAACGTAGTCATCGAACCACCGGAAGAGTCCTCGTGACGAGGGAACGCGCCTCGCCTGGTTCTCTTCGCTCTCGAACGAGTCCGCTCGCGTGAATATCCTGAATCGCATCAGTGAACGTGTCCCGCCGTATGTTGCGCTGATACCCGTGTGCTTCGGGGTGTTCGTCGCTGCCGACGACCAGACCGTCATCGTGACCGTGCTCCCGCAGATAATGCTGGACATGGACGTGCCGGTCACGGAGCTCGACCACGCCTCATGGGCGATAACCGGCTACCTGCTCGGCTACCTGGTGGGAATGCCGCTCATCGGGCGAGTATCCGACGTATGGGGTCACCGCAGCCTCTACGTCCTGTCGGTCGTAGCGTTCACCATCGGGTCGGTGGCCGTCGCGCTGTCGCAGAGTCTCAACTGGATGATCGCTGCAAGGGTGTTCCAGGCATTTGGCGCGGGCGCGCTGGTGCCCATCTCCATCGCGATAGTGGGTGACCTCTTCCCCCGAGGGAAGCGCGCCCTCCCACTGGGCATCGTCGGAGCCTCTGCCGAGGCCGGTGGCGTGATAGGCCCGCTGTGGGGCGGCATGATAATCCGGTACCTCGATTGGCGCTGGGTGTTCTGGATCAACATCCCGCTGGCCATCCTGACGGTGGCCCTCATTCTGCTGCTGCTCCGGCCCAGCCCGCGCTTCCCCGCGTCCATCGACGTGATTGGCGGAGCGCTGGTGGCTGCGACGTTGACGTGCACCACCCTCGCTCTCTCGCGAATCGGCTCGTTCGACTGGCTGGGCGTCGGCTACGTGGCGGGAGGAGTCCTCACCCTCGCGCTCTTCGTCCTGCGACAGAGAAGCGCCACAGACCCGCTGCTGCCGCCGGCAATGTTCCGCGTGCTGGCCTTCGTAACGGCCAACATCACACACCTGCTCGTCGGCGCTGCGCTGATCATCGGCATGGTCACCGTCCCGCTCATGGCCAACACCATAATGGGCAGGACACCCCTCGAAGGAGGTCTTTGGCTCATGCGCATGACCGCAGGCATCCCCTTCGGCGCAATGCTGGGCGGTCTGCTTGCTCAGCGTTTCGACCTGCGAATTCCGGCCGCCGTGGGACTCTTATTCGCGAGCGTCGGCTTCTGGCTGGTCAGCGGGTGGGGCCTCGACATCGGCGAGCCGGAACTAACGATTCACCTGCTGACCGTGGGGTTTGGGTTCGGCCTCCTGATCGTACCGATCGCGCTCGCGGGCACCGAGACGGTGGGCGAGGACATCCGGGCGACCGCCGCGTCCATGGTGACGGCCCTTCGCATCGTGGGAATGACCTTCGGCCTCGCGGCTCTCACGGCGTGGGGCGTCGCCCGGTTCGGTGTTCTCGCCGCCGACATACGTCTTCCTCTCGGCGAGGCCGGACAGACCACTGCCGAAGCCCAGGCGCAGCTGGACCAATTCACCGAACGCATCAACGACGCCGGCCTGGCGCTGTTTCAGGAGTTCTTCTTCATCGCTGCGGCGGTGTGTCTTATCGCGGTCATTCCGGCCGTCCTGATGATCATAAACAAGACGGCATCAGGTCAATCCCTAACCTCGACAGGAGACGCAGATGTTCTACGAGATAGGCAAGGGGACGCCTGACCCCTACGGCACGCTGAACGCCATCGTGGTGCCACGGCCCATCGGTTGGATATCCACCCTCAGCGCGGAGGGTGTCCCCAACCTGGCTCCCTACTCGTTCTTCAACGCGGTCGCCTACAGCCCGCCACAGGTGATGTTCGCGGCGACGAGCAATCACAGGTCCGGTGGACTCAAGGATGCCGTGCGCGACGCACAGACGACCGGAGAGTTCGTGGTGAACGTGGCGACGTGGGAGCTGAGGGAGCGCATGAACGCCTCCGCCGTGCCCGCTCCCAGGGAGATCGACGAGTTCGAGTACGCAGGACTCACGAAGGCTGAATGCAGGCTGGTGAAGTGTCCGCGCGTCGCTGAGAGTCCCGTACACCTGGAATGCCGCTACTCTCGATCCGTCGAGGTGCTTTCAAATGACGCTGACGACCCGAACACCGTCGTCTTCGGTGAGGTCGTAGGCGTACACATCGACGAACGCATGCTTGTTGACGGTCGCATTGATTTCCTGAAGCTCCGGCCCGTGGGCAGGCTCGGCTACCAGGACTTCGTAGAGGTCGACAGTGTCTTCAGCATGGAGCGGCCTACCTGGCAGTAGCTAGTGGTTCAACAGGATTGTATTGAAGGGTAGAGCGACTTCAGTCTGATGCGTGCGTCCTCGGTGGTGAAGCGCCAGTTCACGCGCACCACATCACGATTGCGGCTCTTGT
>DAOUKG010000039.1:0-3925 GCA_034421575.1 Dehalococcoidia bacterium | reverse complement strand
GGGCTGCAACTCGAAGGGCAGCGCAGCTAGGCTACAAGCTGGTCCCCATACCTGATGGACAGACACCAACACACTCTGCAATACCCGCAGTTACTTGAAAGCCTGTCGAAGGGTGGCAACCCCGTTCATGGTTCGACAAGCTCACCACGAACGGTTTCGGTTGATCTATTAGACAGCCGCTGAGAGAGCGCTCTCGGTTGACGCCTTCGGCGCATTCGTTGATCATTGACCGACATGCACCATCTGCTTGCACAACGAACGATGAGGCCTTGATGTGGAAGCCACCGCCGTACTTGGGCTTCTGCAAGGCATTGCTGAGTGGCTCCCCGTAAGCTCTCAGGGTGTTGTCGCCGGGGCCTATTCACTGATGTTCGATGCCCCGTTCGATGAGGCCGCCGGATTTGCGCTTTGGCTCCACATCGGCACCGTTCCTTCCGTGCTCGTCGCTCTGCGCCATGATATCTACGACATCGTGCGAGAATTCCTCGCCGGTCCGAAAGCGCCTTCATATACCTTCAGATTCCTCGTTGCCTCGACCTTGATCAGCGGCATAGTGGGATTGCCCCTTATCGTTGCCCTGGGGAGTATTTCCGCCATCGGTGGCACAGCGGCAACAGGAGTGATAGGGGGGTTCATGCTCGCCAGCGGTTACCTCCAGCTGAGGCGAAGCGATTCAAGAGACGTCGGACCAAGAGACCTGACGTTCACAGACGCGCTGGTTGTCGGTTTCGCTCAAGGTCTTTCAGTGATCCCTGGACTCAGCCGCTCCGGAATGACTATTGCCGTGCTTCTCTCTCGTCGCGTGGACAGTCGGAAGGCTCTAACGCTAAGCTTCCTTCTGAGCATTCCCCCGGGCCTGGCTGCCGCTCTTTACGTGGGAATTGAATCGGGCCTGGAGTTTGATGCGGAGGCCGGGCTTGCCGCCGCTGTCGCATTCGTCGTGGGCCTGTTCACCATCAAGGGACTCATAAGGGCAGCGGAACGGTTGAATTTCGGGTGGTTTGTCGTCGCCGCCGGAGCCGCAATGATCGTTGGATCGGTCATCGTTTGGAGGCTGTAAGACGGCCCCTCCGTCCCACCTCCTTCGGCTCTATACCTTGCTGCGAGGGCTGTGATAAACTCCGAAAAAGTCCCAGAAGTGGGCAATATCACGAGGACGTTTCGTGAATTGGCTTGACTACAGCCTCATTCTCATCCTGGTCATCGGGGCGGTCGTAGGTCTGAGGATCGGGATTCTCGGGGCAGTCTACTCCACGATAGTCGTGTTTCTCGGATGGCTCATCGCCGCACAACTGGGAACGCTCGTCGGCAGACTGTTCGAGCTTTTCCTTGATGATGACCGGGTTATCACGGTGGTCTCATTTACGGTCATCATGGGAGTGGTCGTCTACTTCGGAGGAAAGCTGTGGACCCCCATCAGGACCGCGCTCGGGGTAAGTACGCTCGGAGCGTCGAACATCGTCGATCATCTGGGAGGTCTGCTCGTCGGAATAGTCCTTGGCGCAGCGTTGTCGGCCGCGATTCTCGTGGGCCTGATGCGTCTCACCCACACTTCGAATGCCACCATCGAGGTATTTCACGAGGAACTCGATTCGGCCCTCGTGGAATCGATGCTGGCGCCCGCGTTCGTGAACGGAACATACGCACTTCCGGCCGGTTCACTTGGACTCATCCCCGGCGACTTTCGATCGTCGCTGGAGTACTATAGAGACCGTATCGAGTAGACTTGCGATGACTATGGCACTCAACACACCGGTCCTGGTGCTGAACCAAAACTACCAGCCGCTCAATATCTGCAATGTGCGAAGGGCTATGGTGCTGCTCGGCGTGGGAAAGGCCGAGTTGCTGGCCAATGGACGCGGCGACATCCGCACTGTGCGACAGTCCTTCACCATTCCGTCCGTCATCCGTCTGTACTACATGGTCAAGAAGCCCGTGATGCAGCGCAAGCTATCGCGTCGCGCGATCTTTCACCGAGACGGGTTCGCCTGCCAGTATTGTGGAACGGAGGGGAAGAACCTCACTATCGACCACATCATCCCTCGCTCCAGGAATGGTCAGCACACTTGGGACAACGTGGTTACGGCCTGCATCCCTTGCAATCACAGGAAAGCCGGCCGTACTCCCAAAGAGGCAAATATGCGTCTGGCCCGCGAGCCCAAGGTGCCGCGACCCGATCCTTATGCCCTCTTCCACCACCGCAACATCATGGAGGAATGGCAGCCTTTCATCCCATGGGTCAGCCAGGCCGTGGCGCGTGTGCGCCACTAGGTGACAGGCCGGTTCTCAGATCAGCTGCCGCTCAGGTTGTGGCCGGGGAAGGGCCTAGTTGTACATGCTCCGAACAACGCCGACAACCTTGCCCCTGACCTGCACACTGCCGGCGGGGACGACAATTGGCTCGAAGGCGCTGTTTGCAGGTTGAAGGGTCACGGTGCCGTTCTTGATGAAGAAGTGCTTGAGGGTGACTTCCTCACCTTCTATCTCAGCGGCAACCATCTCCCCGTTTCTCGCGTCGACGGCAGGCTCCATCAGGACCAGGTCACCGTCCGCCACCAGTGCGTCGATCATCGACTCGCCCTTGACTCGCACGGCAAAGACGTCGGGATTCCCGCGAGTGAGGAAAGTGGGAAGATCGACAACCTCGTCCGCGTCACTCCTGGACGCGGCTCCGGGAATGTGCAGCGGCTCACCCGCGGCGATTTTGCCGAAGACAGGCACGGACAGCATGTTGTCCGGTGTAGGCTCTCGCCCTGAGGAGTCCTTGAGGAGCTCAATTCCTCTTGAAACCTCGGACCGACGGCGTATGTATCCCTCGCGTTGGAGGATGCGCAAGTTGTAGTCGACGACCGACGTTGAGCTTATGCTGCATCCGCCCTGGATATCGCGGACGGTTGGAGGGTAGCGATTACCTTCGAGGAAGTCCTGGATATACTCGACAATTGCTACCTGCTTTATTGACAGCTTCTTCTTCATAAGTAATCTTCACCTCGTGCATCTTAGTGTGAGTACGCATGTTCCGAACAAAAGTAGCACACAAAACACGATGTGTCAACACCCAGTGTCGCTAGAATCTGTTCAGTCTCCGTGAGTTGGACGCCGAAGACCCCCTCTCTGAATCTCTCCCCCGGCGGGGGAGAGATCGGAGATTCTTCGTCGCTGCGCTCCTCAGAATGACAGACAATTCCTGCCTATCTCACCGACTCTGAACAGTTACTGTCGCTAAGGCGTGGATGAGGAGGGGAAACCGGAGGTTTCAGGCTTTGGCGGCGCTGAGCCGACTCACGAGCCGGGACTTTCGGCGGGCTGCATTTCGCTTATGCAATGCACCCTTTTGGGCGGCCTTGTCAAGGGCGACGATCGCTCTCAAGGTCGCGGCCTCGGCGTCTTCCATATCTCCTGACTCTATCGAGAGGCGCGCCTTTCGGACGAACGTCTTTGCCTTGGAACGAAGAGGGCGCATTCGCTGGCGTCTCCGCTCAGCGACGCGATGTGATTTTGCTGCTGGCACGTACTTGAGTCTCCCTTGAATACGTTTGGGCGAGGGCTGCGACCTCATGCCCCTTACAGGATACCACCGTCCGTCCCGCGTGAAAACGGTTTGTTGGACTTGTAATTGTTCAGAGTTGGTGAGACCAACACTCCCTGCCCTAGTGGATACCCGCTTTCGCGGGTATGACGGTATGGGGCGAATTCGCCCTTCGACAGGCTCAGGACGAACGGGTTTCGTTTCGTCTAAGTGCCCTTCGACAGGTTCAGGCCGAAGAGGATTCACCGCAGAGGGCGCGGAGAGCGCAGAGGGGATAAGAGGGCCTTCGACAAGCTCAGAGCTTGCCCCGTACCTGATACGGGGGTGAACGGGATAATCAAAATACGTTCGTGGTGAGCTTGTCGAACCACGAAGAGCAGGTCTAACGAGACAACC
>DAOUKG010000038.1:0-10308 GCA_034421575.1 Dehalococcoidia bacterium | reverse complement strand
GTCATTCCGACCGTAGGGAGGAATCTAAAATGCTACGCCATCGCCATGGATGTTTCAGAGTGCAGGGCTTGGTTTGAAGGATGAACACTTTAGATTCCTCTCTCCGCTTCGCTCCGCTCGGAATGACAGTGTTGTGGTGGCCGGATCGTAGCTAAAATCCGTTTTACCTACCCCTGTCAGCCCACGACGGGAGAGGGGATAAGAGGGCCTTCGACAGGAGAAGATTCACCGCAGAGAACACAGAGAGCGCAGAGGGGAAAAGAGGTCGTGTTCAAGGCGGTTACTGACACCTCTGCACGGCCCTGCGCATGGGGTATAACGCTGCTCAGGGTGAACGGAATTTCCATCTAGTCGGACTCGGCAACAAACCCGTACTTGCGGAGCGTTGCTATCCACTTGGCGCGCTCCGGGTTGTTGCCGGGGTTGTTCAGCCAGAACGGGTCGCGCTGCAGCAGGGGGAAGATATCCCTGATCTTCGACTCAGCGGTTACTTGCTCGCGGACGGCCTGCTCTTGCTCCGGCGTCTTGGGCGCGGCGAAGTAACCCATGGTGATGAGGCGTCGGTCCTCCCCACCTCCATAGCTCCCATGCCACGCGTAGTTGTCGAAGATCAGGACGTCGCCACACTCGACCGCGGCGATGTGGGATGGCACCTGGTCTACGCTGAGGCCGTCCTCGTCCAGGTTGGTGCCAGAATGCGCGAATCCTTCCCTGAGCGGGACGCGCTTGAACTCGGAGTGCATGGGTTCCCTGTGAGAGCCGGGGATGAGCCTAAGCGCGCCGTTCGTGCCGTCGAGCGACTGCAGGTAGATGCCGAACTTCAGGCCGCGCCAGTTCTTCTGCGAGGTGTCCGGGTGCCAGTCGGTGCGGTCGCCGGAGAACGAGTTGGAGGCCGAGAAGGAAGCGACCACGTCATCGCCGAGAAGCTGCTTGACCTTGTCAAGGAAACGCGGCTGTTCGAGCAGGGAGGCGGTGTACGACGTGTCGGGCTTGAAGTTCCACCAGTTCAGCTGCTTGCGAAAGCTGGCCCGCTCCATAGTCGCCTCAGCCCGCTCCAGAGCGACATCGAACTCGGCGTTCAGGGTGTCTATATCGTGCTGGGTGAGGAATCCGCGCAGAACGACGAAACCGAATACCTCGAACTGTGTGATCTCAAGCTCGGTAAGCATAACGCAGGTCCCCCTATGGTGGTGGGCGGTATTGTATCAGGACGGTAGGATTCACCACAGAGAGCGCAGAGATTGTAGGGCCGGCAACGTAAGCAGGTGAGGTGAACGCCCCCATCCCTCTGGATTCCGGCCTTCGCCGGAATGACGGTGGTTCTGTATGTCGAACGCGCTCACTTACTCTGAACAGTTGCCTGGCAATGGGCTGCCTTGACATCAACCGCCGCCCTTCATAGACTCCGAGCGAATCCGAAAGGGGTGTTAGACATGACACACTACCAGCTTGAGCGCAACTATGGCTGCCGGATATCGGACGCTTGGACTTTTCGGGGACTGAAGACGGCGATCTTGGAGAACGAGTTGCTGCGCATCGTCATCCTCATCGACAAGGGCGCGGACGTCTACGAGTTCGTTCACAAGCCGACCGACGTGGACTTCATGTATCGCGACCCTCATGGGGTGCGCGATCCGAGGACGTTCACGCCCACCACGGGCGAGAACGTGGGCACGTGGATGGACTTCTACGAGGGCGGATGGCAGACGGTCTTCCCCGGTGGCGGCTTCCCGTCGCAGTACCAGGGGGCTGACATGGGCCTCCACGCCGAGGCGAACATGGTGCCGTGGGACGCGGCTATCGTCGAGGACACGCCGGAGCGAGTCGCCATAAAGTGCTGGGTGCGAACGGCGAGGACGCCATACTACTTCGAGAAGACATTGGCGCTCAACGCCGGGTCTCCCGTGCTCGAGTTGGAGCAAACGCTGACCAATGAAGGTGAGGAGGTTGCCCACTGCGTCTGGGGCGAGCACATTGCCCTGGGGCCTCCTTTCCTCAGCGAGGACTGCGTGATCGACCTGCCGGGGGGCACGCTCATCAACCACGACGACCAGCACCATCCGAACGCAAAGCTGAAGCTCGGCGCGCGTACTCCGTGGCCGATGACCGAAGACCAGGAGGGCAACCCCATCGACGCCAGCAAAATTGCCCCGAAGGAGGCGCGTCGCTACGACATGTCGTACATCGCCGACATGCCGGAGGGCTGGTACGCCATCACCAACCAGAAGATGGGAGTGGGCTTCGGGGTCCACTGGCCGACGGATGTCTACAAGTTCCTCTGGTTCTGGCAGTCGTACGGCGGAGGGTACGGCTACCCCTGGTGGGGCCGAACGTACAACGTCGGACTTGAGCCGTTCTCAAGCTGGACGAACCAAGGGATCGCCGACGCCATGTCCAACGGCACCGTCATGGAGCTGCAGGCGGGAGAGAAGGTCTCGTCGTCCGTGAGAGTCGTGGCCTACACGGGCTCGGAGCGGGTCAAGCGGATTACGGAGAACGGCGAGGTCGTGAGGTAGGGCCATACTCGCTAGGCTTCGCCCTTCGACAGGCTTTCAAGTAACTCCCCTCGCCTACACCCTCACCCTAGCCCTCTCCCACGACGGGAGAGGGGATAAGAGGGCCTTCGACAGGCTCAGGCCGAACGGGGCCGTGCAGGGAGTTGTCAGTAACTGCCGCCAAAATAGAGCAAATGTGAGCAGTTACTTGAAATCCTATCGAAGGGTGGCAGACCCTCTGTCATCGCTATAGAAGCCGCCCCGGTCAATCTCCCGTAGGGGCGATTCGCGAATCGCCCCTACAATTTTCATGAAGGGTGGTGTCGGTGGCAACTGGCATGAGGAATCTAAAGTCGTTGCTTTTAGGTCAGTGCTCGCAGCTGGGCCTGTGCAGTAACGCGCCAGCATAGCATCTTAGATTCCTCGCTGCGCTCGGAATGACAGGATGCTGCGCAGAATGACGCTGTGCGCCCCATAAGAAGAGACCACTCAGGGTGCGGGAATCACGGTGAGTACCGTCACCACTGGACGAAGATCGGCATCACGACGTGGACGTAGTTGTCGTCGCCGACGGGCTTGATGACGCCGGGACTGGACGGGGTCGTCGTCTCCAGGGCCACCTTGCCGGACTCCAGGACGTTGAGCACGTCGGTCAGGTACTTGCTGCTGAAGGCGATCTTGGCCTCGCCGCCTTCGATATCGGCATCGACCTCACCCTTGTTCTCGCCCACCTCTTCCGACTTCGACTGCACCATCATCTTGGGCTCACCTTCGCCGTCGGACTCCACCAACAGACGGACGATGTTGCTTCCCTCGCGCGCGAAGATGGACGCGGCGCGGGTGGCCCGAATGAACTCCTCGCGGTTGACGGCGGCGCGGGTGTCGTAGCTGTCCGGAACGAGTTGCTGGTAGTTCGGGAACGTGCCCTGCAACAGGTTCGCCACGACCTCGATGTTATTGAGCCGGAAGAGCGCCTGGTTCTTCGAAGAGGTAACTGTGAACTCCACGGCGTCCGTCTGTCCGCCCGTGAGACGCGACACCTCGTTGAGGGCGCGGGCCGGGATGATGAAATCGACATCCTCCGGCAGGGCTTCGAGAAGCTTGCCCTTGTAGACGGCCAGCCGGAAGCCGTCAGCGGCGGCGAACGTAAAATCGTCGCCCGTTATCTCCACCTTGATGCCGGTCAGCACTGGACGCGAGTCCTCCGTCGCCGCAGCGATGGTGACGTGTTTGATGGCATCGTTGAGTACGTTAGGGGCGATCTTCCCTGCCACACCTGACTCTACAGTGGGGACGGGCGGGAAATCGGCCGCCGGCGTGCCATTGATCTGGGCCGAGAAGCGGGCGCACTGGACCGATATGCCCACGGGTTGTTCGGTGTAATCGAGATCGATGCGCTCTGCCGGAAGGGAGTTGACGAACTCGGTCAGCAGTCGCGCCGGAATGGTCACCTGACCCTCTTCCTCGATCTGCGCTCCTATCCACGTGCTGATGGCGATCTCCTGGTTGGTGGCCGCCAGTTTGAGACGTGCGTTGTCGGTCGTAATTAACACGTTCTGCATTACAGGGTAGGTTGTCCGGGCCGCTACTGCGCTGCCAACTATTCCAAGGCCGCGACTAAGGTTCTCTTGCAGGCACGAAAGACGCATATTCCCACGCTCCATTCAATGGTCAAAGTCGCTCGGTAGTATAGAGCGGCGGGCGAGGTTCAGTCAACGTTGAACCGAAGAAAGAAACGGAGTGACTTTTGGACAAGCGAAGACCCGGTCGCCACGCCTCGAATGCATATGCCACTGGGGATTTTGGTAGTATACTCCGAGCGACCGGCAGGGACGGCCCTGCACCATATCAAAGGATGGAAGTCCAGCACCGTGGGATACGTTGAATCACTGCACGCAAAGGCGATTGAGCTAAGCCGGCTTTCGGTCGAGATGACTGCGGCGGCGGACTCCGGGCACCCGACATCGGCATCGAGCCTGGCCCACATCGTGGCCGCCCTGATGTATGGCCACATGCGGTTCGACCCGTCCGATCCGGCGAACCCCACGGCAGACAGGCTGGTGCTGTCGGAAGGACACGCCTGCCCCATCGTCTACGCGGCGGGCGCAGAACTGGGACTCGCCATCGGGAGAAACTCTGCGGAGCGGCGTCCGATGACCGTCGAAGACGCCATGACGCTCAGAGCCATCGACAGTGAGATCGACGGGCATCCCAATCCTGCGGAGGGCTTCCCGTTCTTCCCGGCGGCGACCGGGTCGCTGGGACAGGGACTCTCCATCGCCGCGGGCCTCGCGGCGGGAGGACGGCTGGACGGCTCCGATAAGAGGATATTCTGCATCATCGGCGACGGCGAGAGTCGAGAGGGACAGGTGTGGGAGGCGGTCGACTTCATCGTCGACTACAGACTGAACGCCGTGTGCCCGATCTTCAACTGCAATGGGTACGGGCAGTCCGACCCCGTTAGCGGTCAGCAGTCGCCGGAGGTCATTGCCGCCAAGCTGCGAGGCTACGGGTTTGACGTGGCGGTGATCGACGGGCACGACCCGGTTGCCGTGCGAAACGCCCTCTTGAACCACGCTGGCCATGCCGACGACCCTGATGCCAAGCCGTTCGCCATCGTGGCGGAAACCGTCAAGGGCTGGGGTTTCGTCGAGACTGCGGGCGATGGACTCCACGGCAAGCCTCTGACCGGCGACGACGAGGCGGCCGCTATCAAGGAACTTGAAGAGACTGCGGCTACTCTCGGCGTCTCCAACGGCGACCTCAAGGTCGGCCCGGCTCCGGCTGCGGCTACACCATCTGCGGGATGTGAATCACCGCCGAACTTTTCCGACGCGATGAATAACTACGGACAGGCTTCCGCACTCGCGGACGGCAAGTTCGCGCCCAGAAAGGGCTATGGGATTGCTTTGCGGGCGTTGGGACACACGAACCCCAACATCGTGGCTCTCGACGGCGACGTGAAGAATTCGACCTTTGCCGAGTACTTCTCGCAGGACCCTGATCTCGCGCACCGCTTCTTCGAGTGCCGGATAGCGGAACAGCACCTCATATCGTGCGCGGCGGGACTGGCATCGGGAGGCAAAATACCGTTCGCGTCGAGCTTCGGGAAATTCGTCGCTCGCGGGTACGACCAGTTCGAGATGGGGTTTATCAGCAGGCTCAACATCAAGGTGGTCGGCTCGCACGTCGGAGTGAACATCGCGGCGGACGGCCCCAGCCAGATGGCGCTGGCCGACGTGGCGTTCTTCCGGTCGATGGCGAAGGTGCAGGCGGACGCGGGCGGCCCCGGCCTGTATATCCTGAATCCGTCCGACGCGGTGTCGGCCTACGCGCTGACCGTGCAGATGGCGGCACACGAGGGCGCATGCTACCTCCGCGCCGCCAGACCGGACACGCCGTTCCTCTACGACCTCGACGCCGACTTCACACTCGGAGGGCATGGCGTTCTGGCCGAGGGCAAGGTTGTCCTCATAGCCGCGTCAGGCTACGCCGTTCACGAGGCGCTGAAGGCGAGCGTGGCACTGTCGGAGCAAGGCATCGAGGCCGGGCTCATCGACCTCTACTCCCTCCCCTTTGACGGCGAGGCAATAGCACACGCCGCCCAGTCAAGCGGCGGCAAGGTCGTGACAGTGGAAGACAACTATGGCGCGGGCTTCGGGTCGGAGGTGGCGGAAGCCCTGTTGGAGCACGGCGGCGATTTCACTGTGAAGCAGATGTACGTCAAGCGCATCCCGAAGTCGGGTCGCTCAGCGGATGACTTGATGAGCTACGTGGGGTTGTCGGCTGAGGATATTGTGGCGGAGGTGCGGGGGTTGGTGGGGTGAGGGGGATGCGAGAACTCTCCCGAATCGCTGAGAAATCAAGAGTCCCCAACGCTTGCACTTATGAATTCTTTGGTGTTTCCTGTGTCTACGACTGGGCGCTCTTTTTGTAGGCTAACAGCCACAGCACACACGAAGAAGGGATGCTATGACTGTATCTGAAGATTCGATGAGGAACGTGTTCGCGTTGGTAGCGCAGAGGCTCAGAGGGGATTCAAACGTTGAAGTCATGAGGGCGGTTGCTGATGATACTCGGCGGGCTAACTATGAGGGCTCAGTGAACCGGATCATCCATTCGGTCCTTTCCGATGTATTTGAGGACTGTCACGTATACTCAGCTGGAAAGCCGAGTGAACTCCACGGCATAGACATCTGCGTTGTCCAGAACAACGACGTTATCGCAGCAATCGAGTCAAAGGGAACAGTTGCAAACAGCCATAGCTCTGATAACCACACGTCGGCGATCGATCTTCATGGTATTAGAACCAAGCTGTGGCAGGACAAACGCAGCCCAAATAGCATCCAAAACGACATAAAGGAGATATCACAAAAGATCCCGAAGTCGATGGGCTGTCCACGGTTCGAGGTTTTCGTGCCAGTCATCTACGAGTTGTACCGCGAAGGAGGAAACCCCTCTGATTGGTTCAGTGAAAGGAAGCCTTGGGTTACTCTCCCAAAATTCAGAAACCTAAGGATGAGCCTAAAGGACGATCTCGAGAGTTGGTTCTACAGTCAAGACCCTCAGTTCACTTTACTTGGCGCTACCGAGTTCGTTGAGCTTGCAGGGGCGAACGAATACTGGCTGAGGACATCTAAGACCAGGTATCCGCAGTTCACATCGCTCAAGGCCTACGTGTCCTTCTACGCTTTCACAAGGTTTGTAGAATAGTCTCAATCGGCATATCGCCCCGAAACGGAGCACAGTTGGTGACATGTTAAAGTTAGGTTGGCCACTCACTCCCCCTTACGTCATCATCGGCGACCACGGTTTGAGCGCTGTTGCGAACATCGCGTCGGCGCGGCGGAGGGCGTCCGGCGTGTGTTCCACCACCCTGCCTGCGTGGGCCAGTGGCGTGAACGGGAAGCCTCCGAGGTACGGGACGGCCAGGTCGTCGACTGCCAGTGTGATGTCGGGTGATTTGGTGGTGGGTCGGCAGGTCGCGCCGGACGGGTCGCCGGTTAGGTGATAGGTTTCCTCGTTCCACGGGCAGAACTCGTCGCGGACCTCGAAGACTAGCTCGCCTTCCTGTGCGTATGTCCTTGAGGAAAGGGCCTTCGGGACGTCGACCAGTCGGAGCCACGTGCGATCGTAGGGCTTTCGCTCAAGCGCCCTGGCATCGTGGAGCATCCACATTAGCGGATCGTCGTTTGGCCTCGCCCATGCCTTGACGGTCTTGACGAGGTCGATGTTGAAGCAGTAGTCCCACAGAGCGGCGTGGGCCGCGTCCGTGCAGGCAATGGACATACTGACCATGACCACCCGGTCCTTGATTTGGTAGATGGCCCAGCCCTCGATGTCGCCTTCCCGGTACTCCACGTAGTAATTGGGTTTCTTCTCATCGAACAGGTTGAGCCACCAGGGTTTTGGCGGCCGGACAACCCCGGCGCGGCTCCCTGCCGATCGCCAGTAGACCTCGGGAAAGACCTCGCGCGCGCGTTCGGCCGTGACCATATGGACCGAGCCGTCCCACTTGTATTCCCGCCGGTACCCCGTTCGACGGCGATCGATCTCCCAGTTGTCATACGCTGCTGCAATGCCATACCCGAACCGCCCGTAGATTGGGGCCTCCGACGCTTCCAGCGCCGACAGGATGGCGCCGTCTTCGTGGGCCGCCCTGAGCTGACGCTTCATCATCTCCGTGAGCAGGCCACGCCTGCGGTGGGAGGGCAGGACGGTCACGCCGCCGATGCAGGCAGTGGTGATGACTCCACCGGGCACGGTCATTTCCAGCGGGAAGCGCTCCGTGACGCCCACGGCGTCGGAACCGTCGAACGCGCCGATATAGTCTCCCAGCTCGAACCATTCACGCGCTCTTGGCATATTCGACTCATCGAACTGCTCGTGGAAGGCCCACGACTGGGTCCGAGAGGCGGACGCGAGATCGTCTTCGGTTATCCGGCGGAATTCGATGGGCATTTGCGGCTCTGACGCCTCGCGTGTTTCATTTCGGGGGAGGCTCTACTACAATGCGATGCGCCTCAACACAGTGTACCAAGCGACAACCACGAAGGGAAGAAAACCATGCCAAAACCACCGGAATATGGACTGATATACAACTGGGACGGAAACCCGCACGGGTACTCGGAGTATCCCCAGACGATGGAGCAGTTCCTCGACAAGGTCTACGGGCCGATGGAGGACACGCAGGTCAAGGCGCACTTCTGGTGCGTGGGGGAGCACGCGGCGCGGTGGGAGAGCGACGTGCTGGAGACCGTAGGTGATGTTCACGGGAGGGTGTACGAGAGCGCGCGAACCTACACGTTCAACGAGAACATCAGGGCCATGATCGACAGGGGCGAGGACCCGCAGGCGGAGATCATCACGCGCGGTCATGAGCTTGGGATGGCGGTCTGGGCCTCCATGCGGATGAACGACAACCACTTCGGCGGGGCGCAGCCGTCGGACCTGTCCACGATGCGGGACACCGAGCTGACGCGCATGAGGATCGAGCATCCCGAATGGGTGCTGGGCGACAAGACGACCCCGTGGTTCGCGCTGTCCTGGAACCTCGAACACCCGGAGGTGAGGGAGAACCGCTTCAACCACGTCGAAGAGGTCGCGCGGCGTTGGGAGTGGGACGGCATCGAGCTCGACTGGCAGCGTCACGGATTCCACCTGCCGGACGACTACGGCTACCGGATGCGCTACGTCATCACCGACGTTCAGCGGGCCGCGCGACGGGTCACGGACGAGATAGCGGAGCAGCGCGGGAGACCGTACTACATGGCAGTCCGGGTGTCGGGCACGCCGGAGATGTCGTACCGCATCGGCTACGACGTGGAGACGTGGATCAAGGACGGACTGGTGGATATACTCATCCCGGCGGGCGGGGCACACACCGACCCGCTTATCGCCGTCGAGGAGTATCTCGAAATGTGCGAGGGGACGGATGTCGCGGTGTATCCGGGCTTCGACGCTCGCGTTGACGGGTGGGACTGGACGGGATTTGTGGGGCCGGAGCCTCCCCTGCTCAAGGACCAGATGCGGACGCGGGCCGTGGCAAGCCAGTGGCACGCGGCAGGGTCGGACGGCATCTATCTCTTCAACTGGCACGCAAACCGCGACTCCCGCCGGGAGCTCATGAACCAGGTCGGCTCCGTTGACACGCTGGCGGGCACCGGCAAGATCTTCGCCGCAGCGCACCGGTACAGGGACGCCTTCGGCACGACCGGCCAGTCGTGGGCGGGAGCGTTCGATAACGACCGCCTCTGGGGCCAGATACCCGTGCCGCTCAAGGCGACGATGACGGGAGAGGGCCCGACGATCACCATTGAGCAGGCGGACGACCTGGAGGCCAACGCACCGGCATGTGTGCAGCTTCGAGTGCTCCTCCAGGAGTGGGTTGTTGGCGACTTGGTGAAACTCTACTGGGACGGCATGGAGCGCTCCGACGTGCGCCGTGAGTACCATCTTGCCGAAGACGCCGCCGGAAATCCGATGGACGCCCAGATCTACGATGTCGGCGACGCGTCGTGGTTCCTGCTCGACCTCACGCCAGATGAGGCGGCGGAGGGCAAGCACACGGTCAAGGTCGTCCTGGAACACAGAAACCCGCAGGTCGTCAGTGACGTCGTGCTGACCAACGCGGAGCTTTTGGTCACGTACTGAGGGAGGGGTAGAAGCTCTCACGGGGCTATCTTGATTGGCGAAGAACTGCCCTTCGACAGGCTTTCAAGTAACTGCTCTCGCCTACGTCGGGGCATCACCCTCACCCTAGCCCTCTCCCACGACGGGAGAGGGGATAAGAGGGCCTTCGACAGGCTCAGGC
>DAOUKG010000037.1:0-3929 GCA_034421575.1 Dehalococcoidia bacterium | reverse complement strand
CCTGCTGGTCGCTGACCTCACGGATGAAGCATCGCACGGCGAACGTTTGGTTGCCCACGGACACAGGATAGACGGAGGCGAAGGCCCCGGAGAACACGAGGGGCATGCCACGCTGGTTGAGCGATACCTGCCCGGCTTCGAGGTCGGTGCCCTTGAAGCACAGTCGCGGGTTCTGGATCGCCTCGCTGAAGTCGGTTATCCCTGGCCACGGCATGGCCTTCTCACCACCTCATGCGGTGCTAATTCACCGTTATGATGACCATTGTCGTATCGTCGTTCCGCATCAGCCCCCCGCGCCGCTGCTCCTCCACCCAGGCAGCCCATCCCGACGCATCCAACGCGAGGAGCGTCTTCCAGGGCTTCTCTCCCTCGGCATTTCTCTCAAGGAACCAGCATGCCAGGGCATCGGAAGCCAGAATGAACAAGTCTCCGGCCACGCATTCCCCGTCGCTCCGGCGCACGGTTTCCCACAGTTCCCCCGCGTTGTCCGGGTTGCTGCATATCAAGTCGGGGCTGTTGTCAAACTGCGCGGCGTCTTCCAGGGGGAAGGACAACCACAGCCGGCCATCACGGACCACGAAGAGACAGCTATCGCCCACGGCGACTGCTTGCCAGGAGAGCCGCCGTGAGTTGCCCGACCTCGTCGCGACTATCAGGCCCAACAGCGTTGCAAAGGCGCCGGCTCGCGCCTTCGCCTCTCCATGCCAGGGGATGCGGTCCCAGGGAACGCCGTCGCGCCACTCCTCCTGTGCCGGCGCCAGCCAGTCGAGCATGGAGTCGTCGGTGAGATCACGCATGTCGGGCGGCCGGGAAACGAGGGCGTCAACCAGGACGTTCGCCCACTCCCGCGCGAAGGCCGACTCGCTGGCGCCATCGGAGATCGCCGCCCTGGCGGTACGACGCCCGGACGCGCCTATCCGCTGGGGATAGACTACCCGCGAGGCGTCTTCATACTCCTCAGGGGAGTTGCCCGCCTTCGGCAGCCAGAAACTCCTGGGAGGGCGAAGGGTCACCTTCACCTCCTAATGTATCAGCGCAGGTCTGACGCGGCGCGTGTCCCAATGTCTAGGAACTGCACCAGAGTCACCATATCGGCGTTATAGACGTATCCACGAGACCCCTGAGTGACCGACAGGCCCATGCTCGCGGCCAACTCCACGACTTGATCGGGAAAGACCGAAGACATGCGGAACATTTGCGCCGCGTACTCGTCGGGAGGCGCTTCGCTCTCTTCGGACGGGTACTGGACCGGCATGGCGGACATCTCTGAAAGGTGAGCGTTATAGATCAGTACGTTGCCGTCGTTGGTCCCTAGGGCCATGATCTCCTGGGCCAGGGACTCCGGGTTCCCATCGGTTGCGGCGCCATCTGTGACGTTGATCAGCATGGGGGGATAGGAGTCCGGATGCCCGGACGTCCAGTCCTTGAGGGCTTGGGACGCGACGGACAACGCATCGCACATGGGCGTTCCATAGCCTGCCTTGGGCCGGAGCCATACCGGGAATTTTCTAGTGACTTCCACTACGCCGCCGGCGCCGTCGGACTCCTTGACCTGCCTCTCCTCCACCTCAGCTGCGTCCACCACCTGGCTGATGGACAAGAATGGTTGCTCCGGAGATGTCCCGGGAAGGGCGGTGTCCAAGTTCGTGCGCCCTGAACCGTCGGTGCCGTACGTGATGACGCCGATGTCGAAATAGTCGCGAATGTCCATGCCCTGGGAGCAGCGTTGGGATATGGCATCGAGTATGCGGTTCACGGCATCGGCCGCCCCATCCATCTTTCTCAGGTCGGGCTGTCCGCCCAGCGCCTCCAACATGGAGCCCGATTGGTCGATCAGGAAGAGGAAGCAACCGGGGTTGTTTCGACTGATATCCGCCGTGTAAGGCATATGGATCACCTCCTTGTACGGCTTGTTCGGTTTGCTGCTGAGTCGACGGCCACATTGTATGCTTCCCGTAGAGAAAAGGCTATACCAATGACAAATCGTAACTCTTCAGTCTCCGTGAGTTGGATACCGAAGACCCACTCTCTGTATCTCTCCCCCGCGGGGGAGAGATTGGAGATTCTTCGTCCCTGCGATCCTCAGTGAGAAAGTTCTGTCTACAGTAAGAAGCGGGTCACTCTCCCCGGCCAGGAGTTCACGCGTTTGGTCCAAGCCCAACCGCCGTCGGGCCGCCGCTGCTTCTGATAGTATCGACGTTACCCCAGAGGTCTAACGAGATATGATCGAATACTTCGACAGCTTCTACGGCGGCCACATCGAGATGGACGGACTCGGCTTCGCGGGCACGCCCGTTGAGAACCGGCGACCTTCGAATGACGATCTCGTCACGGTGTACCGTGAGGCGCGAGAGTTCGCCGAACTGATGGACCGCACCGGCTACGACACCTTCTGGGTGGGGGAGCACCACTTCCAGAGAGAAGGCTACGGCGGCACGACGAACGTGCCGATGTGGGCGGTCTACCTCTCGCAGTTCACCGAGCGACTCAAGATCGGGGCGATGTTCAACACGGTGCCGGCCTGGCACCCGTTACGTCTGGCCGAGGACTTTGCCACCGCCGACGTCATGACCGGCGGACGCGTTCGGTTTGGCATCGGACGCGGTTACATCTACCGCGAGGTCGAGACGCTGGGCGGGGCACTGATCGACAACGACGCCAACCGCGAGCTGTTCGAAGAGCAGGTCGAAATCATCCTCAAGGCATTCAGCGAGGGTTCGTTCTCGCACAAGGGCAGGCACTACAACCTGCCTCCGCGGGTCCCCCTTCGCCTAGGCACACTGGAGGAGATCACGCTGGTGCCGCGTCCGATCACCCAGCCGGTCGAAGTCTGGCAGCCCATCACAAGCGCCACGCAGCGAGGGTTGGACTTCATGGCTCAACACGGCATCAAAGGCGTCATCGTCGGCGACACGGTAACCGGGGGCCGGGCCGAGAATTTGGCGACACGGTACCGCGACGCCCTTGCGAGGAACGGCCGCGAGACTGAGTTGGGAGAGGACATCGCTCTTGGGTTCAACCTGCATATGGCGGACACGCGAGAGCGTGCGATGCGTGAGGCAACTCCCTATCACGAGGAGTGGCTAAAGGCGGTGGTCCCTCTGGGGCGTATGCCGCACCTGTCGAAGGAGCAGATACAAGCCACAGCGGACCCGGCCAAGGCCCCTCTCGCAGGCCTGCCGACTGTTGAGGACCTCGTCGAGCGAGGCACTTGGGTCTGCGGCCCACCCGAGCACGTGCGCGAAACAATCGCCGACATCCAGGATCGCTTCCCCGGTCTAAAGCGGGTCTTCGTTCAGGCCGGCGGTCTCGGGATTCCGCCCCGTGTCATGCGCGAGGACCTGGAGTGGTTCGCCGCTGAGGTGATGCCTCAATTCCTGCCCGGAGAGTCGGACTAAAGGATAGACACCATGCGCGAGAGAGCTCGGCGTGACGAAGTAATCGCGCGTATACGAGTCCCCTTCGGGTTCACGCCCCCGCCCCATGGAGGCTGTCTCATAAGTAGACTACCTCTCTAGCCAGGGTGTTGTGGATTCCCAGCCAACCTCCCGTAGGGGCGATTCGCGAATCGCCCCTTCTCCCATTTTCATCCCTCGATGTGCAGGCCACAAGGCTGCATGAGCGATTCCTCTGAAAATACCCCCCGGCCAACCCGTCGTAGGGGCAACCCTCGTGGTTGCCCTTCCCCGTTGCTCAATCGAGAAACAGGAAATCGCCGTTCCCTCCACGCTCTTCCCCAATTTGACAAACAAGAACGCATGTCCCACACTATCCATAAGCGGCTGCAAGCCGCCCACTCTCACGACAACGAGGAAATGGCGCAAAATGGCGCGATATGGCGCAAATACAACAAAAGAAAACCATGCCGCTTCTCCAACTTGCCCTGTGCCAGGTGCCCCGGGCGAAGCCACGAACTTTACGATAACGAG
>DAOUKG010000036.1:0-70037 GCA_034421575.1 Dehalococcoidia bacterium | reverse complement strand
AAGGCATCGCAACTACCTCACTACAAGATATCCCAACACTTCAACTTGCTCCTCTACACGGCAGTATACATCCGAAAAAGGTATTTTGAGACAGCCTCCGTCGTGGGAGAGGGTTGGGGTGAGGGTGTACAAGCGTCAGTCGCGCTACCCGCCAATCTAACTTCTCTCCTCACTCTGTGATCTCCGCGCCCTCTGTGGTGAATCCTCCCAAAGCTTGTCGAAGCCCCGGTCGCCATACATAATACATTCGCCCCCGTATCAGGTACGGGGCAAGCTCTGAGCTTGTCGAAGGGCGGGAGTACAAGGTGGACATCGGCGACATATTCCTCACCATCGTGCGATGGCTCCATGCCCTCGCCGCGGCCGCGTGGGTCGGCGGCAGCATCTTCTACCTCATCGTCCTCATTCCTACTCTAAAGCGCGTCCCCGACGTTCCCCGCGCGCTGTCTGCCGCCATCGGCGTCGAGTTCCGCACCGTCGTCGTCACCAGCATCATCGTCCTCGTCGCGACCGGCGCCATCCTCGCCTTCGACCGCCTCACCGAGGTCGAGCCGCCATACGCCGCCACCCTCGGCGTCAAGGTCGTCCTGTCCGTCTGGATGTTCGCCCTCGTCCGAGACCGCAGGCGTCACGCCAGGATTCTCACCGACTACGAACAGAGACCCGCGCCTCCGACCAGCATCTGGGGAAAACTAATTGCCGCCGTGTCGGGGTACAATACACTCGTCATCCTCGGAGTGCTGATCTTCTTCCTGTCCGATCTGCTCAAGGTACTCTTCGAGATTGAGCTCCGCACCGAATAGGAGTCCTGTAAACCGTGAAGCCCGTCCTCCTCGAAATCCTCGTCTGCCCCCTCTGCAAGGACGAACTCACCCTCACCGTCGACCACGAGGAGGATGGCGAGATCGTGTCCGGAAGCCTCCGCTGCGATGCCTGTGAGGAGATGTTCCCCATCGAGGACACCATCCCCAACATGCTCCCGCCCGAACTGCGGGACTGATGGAAAAGATGTCCCCTCTCCCGTCGTGGGAGAGGGCTAGAGCCTGCCCCGTACTTGATACGGGGGTGAGGGTGTTTTGAGTAGGCTGCCAAAATCGCATGGAACTGGTGCTAAACGTTCGTGGTGAGCCTGTCGAACCACAATCAAACGATGGAGTGGACACGACCAAAACCTCGGAGCCACCCGACCAATGAGCACGAATGATAAAAGGGCCAGTCGCAACAGCCTCGCGCTCTTCACCGACCTCTACCAGCTAACCATGCTCCAGGCCTACTTCGAGGAGCGCATGACGGAGAGGGCCGTCTTCAGCCTCTTCGTCCGCCGCCTGCCGCCCAACCGCAACTACCTAATAGCCTGCGGACTCGACACCGTCCTCGACTACCTTGAGACCCTTCGTTTCTCCCAAAAGGACCTCGCCTACCTCGACACACTCAGAATATTCTCCGACCGCTTCCTCGCATGGCTCGCTGACCTCCGCTTCACCGGCGATGTTCACGCCGTCCGCGAGGGCACTCCAATCTTCGCGAACGAGCCTATCCTCGAGGTCGAGGCTCCTCTGCCCGAGGCGCAGCTAATCGAGACCTACGTGATGAACCAGGTCCAGCTCCAGACCATGCTGGCCTCCAAGGCGAACCGCGTCGTCACTGCCGCCAGGGGACGCTCCGTCATCGACTTCGGCGCGCGACGGATGCACGGGACGGACGCCGCGCTCAACGCCGCCCGCGCCTTCTGGATAGCAGGTGTCAACGCCACATCCAACGTCCTCGCCGGAAAGCGCTTCGGTATCCCCGTCGCCGGAACGATGGCCCACAGCTACATCCAGGCTCACGGCGACGAGTCCGCCGCCTTCCGTGCCTTCGCCAAGCTCTATCCCAACTCTGTCCTCTTGATCGACACCTACGATACCCTCAAGGGCGTGGAGAAGGTGATTGAGCTGGACAGAAAACTCCGCGATGACTTCAAGGTCAGAGCGGTCCGCCTCGACTCCGGCGACCTCCTCGATCTCTCGCAGCGAGTCCGTATTGCCCTCGACGATGCCGGACTCAATCACGTCCAGATCATCGCCAGCAGCAGCCTCGACGAGTATGAAATCGACAGGCTCATCTCCTCAGGCGCTCCAATCGACGGCTTTGGAGTCGGCACCGCCATGGGCGTCTCCGCCGATGCCCCGTACCTCGATATCGTCTACAAGCTCACGTCATACGCGGACGAGGGAAGAGTCAAGCTGGCGACGTCAAAGCCCGTCCTCCCAGGTCGCAAGCAGGTCTTCCGCATGTCGGACGGCGACCGCCACACCGGAGACGTCATAGGGCGTGCCAGTGAAGACCTGCCAGGCCGCCCGCTGCTTGAACAAGTACTGCGAGACGGCAAGCGGATCACCGCTTCAACCCACAACCTGACCGAGACGCGCCGCTACGCCGCCGAGCACATCGCCCACCTCCCTGATGCCGTCCGCGACGTGCCCGAAGCCGACCCGCCGTACCTCGTTGAAATAAGCCCCAAACTCAACGCCTACCACCAAGAGGTAATTCGCGAAACTGCCGCACGGTCCGTTCAATCAACGGGCAGCAACTGAGTAGCTGTCACAATTGGGAAGTGCGATGGTTGCCTCACTACCGATGAATGGCACAGCAATGACCTTTCGCGATGAGTATAGCGAGACACAGACCATTCGAGATGCAAGTGGAGCGGAATAGACCGTTCGCCCTGAGCCTGTCGAAGGGCAAATCTCCGCAAATGCAGCTCATTCTGAGATAATCTCTAGTACCAAGGATGACCCGAAAGGGGGATGCCATGCCCGCAAGTCCCAATGAACTGAAATCCGGCGACGCGCTCATCATCGTCGACGTCCAGAACGACTTCTGTCCCGGCGGCGCGCTTCCCATAGAGCGAGGCGACGAGGTCGTGCCCGTCCTGAACGACTGGATCGCCGCCGCAACAAACGGCGACCTGCCCATTTACGCCTCCCGTGACTTCCATCCGAAGGGACACATGAGCTTCGACGAAAGCGGCGGCCCCTGGCCCTTGCACTGCATCCAGGACAGCGACGGCGCCCAATTCCATCCCGACCTCAATCTGCCTGCTGATGCCACCGTGGTCACAAAGGGCGTGCGTCTCGACCATGACCAGAACTCCGCCTTCGACCAGACCGGTCTCGCCACCGAGCTCAAGAAGCATGGAGTCGAGCGAGTCTTCGTAGGCGGCCTAGCCGAGGACGTCTGCGTCCTCGCCACGGCCCTCGACGGTCGTCGTGAAGGCTTCGATGTCGTTCTCATCCAAGACGCCACCCGCCCCGTCACCCCCGAAGGCGGCGCTTCAGCCCGCCAGCAAATGCGAGACGCTGGAGTCCGCCTCAGCGACTAACAAGCGATGGCAACAGCACCACCGTCAGACCGGCGAAGGCCGGTATCCAGAGGGGTAGGGTAGTGGGGTGGTTCGTTTGGTTCCAATCTGTTGCTCATCGTCCAAAGCCCGTCGAGCCACTCCCGTCATTTCCGCGAAAGCGGGAATCCATCGGATACGCTAGCAATAATACGGCTTTATCACGCCCAATTGGTATTACTCGAACTCCCTCTCCGCGGTCTCTGTGAACTCTGTGGTTGATCTAATCTCCCCAAGCAACTCCTCCGCCGTCTTCTTCGTCACTGGATGCACCACCCCCGGCGCAATCTCCACCAGAGGACCCAAAACGAATTCCCGCTCCGTCATCCGTGGATGCGGAACCGTCAGATGAGGCAGGTCGACCACGAGGCTCCCATACAGCAGGATGTCGATGTCGAGCATCCTCGGTCCATTCAGCACAGGCCCACGCACCCCCGCCTCGCGCTGAATCCCACGAACCTCCCGTAGCAACTCGTGCACGCTCAGCCCCGTCCACATTCCGCACACCGCGTTGACGAACGAAGGCTGTAGAGTCACGCCCACCGGCGCCGTCTCGTACAGGCTCGATACCGTGAGTCCCACCGAAATCCCGCGCAGCCTCTCTACCGCCCGCTCGATATTCCCCCGCTTGTCCCCGAGATTCGAGCCGAGCCCAAGGTAGACCTCAGTCCGCATCGTCTTGGCTCCAACCGCGCACCACCGCGTCCGTCATCCTCGCCACGCGCGCCATTTCCTTCACGTCATGCACCCGCACAATATCCGCGCCCCCCGCAATGGACAGCGCCACCGTAGCCGCCGTCCCCTCTACGCGGTCCTCCACCGGCAGTCCCAAAACATAGCCAATCGTCGACTTCCGCGACATCCCCACGAGCAGCGGCAGACCCAGTGACTCGAACTCGCCTAGCCGCCGCAGGATTTCGAGATTCTGTTCCGCAGTCTTGCCGAATCCCATACCCGGATCGACGACTATGTGCTCTGGTCGCACTCCACCTCCCAACGCCACGTTAACCCGTTCCCGTAGATCTCCAATCATGTCGGGCACCAGGTCGACGTACTCCGTTCCAACTTGGTTGTGCATCAGCACGACAGGCACGTCTGCATTGGCAGCAACCCCCAGCATGTCCGGGTCTCTCTGCAGCGCCCACACGTCGTTGATCATCGACGCCCCCGCCGCGACGGCCGCCTGTGCCACCTCCGCCTTGTACGTATCGATGCTAACGGGCACGTCGGTCTCCCGCGTGATCGCCTCGATCATAGGGAGCACTCTGCCCAATTCTTCGTCCACGGATATCGGCTCCGAGCCTGTGTATATCCCCGGCGGACGCGTCGACTCGCCGCCCACGTCGATGATGTCCGCGCCGTCCTCTTGAAACCGCTCCGCCAGCCGGACCGCGGCCTTCACGTCACTGCCCACCCCGTCGTTGGAGAAGGAATCCGGCGTGACGTTGATGACGCCCATCACATACGTCCGCTCGCCCCAGGCGAAACGTCTTCCCCCAATGTCCGTGATGCCCTTGAGTGACGTTGAGACGTCCATGAAACTTGATTGCGCGGCCCCTTTGGGCGGGACGCGATTACCTTGCTAGGGTCGTGGAGATTTGGTACCGTGATTGAGGTCATTGTATCCCATCGAGCGGACGGCGACCCCGCACGTTCGCTCGAAGTTTGTCACAGGCAGGACGAGTCCGACAGCATGGTCCTAAAACGCAAAGTAGATGTGATGCGGGAGGAGCTTGAGGCCCTCAGCGAGAAGTCTCGGCAGGGTGGCGGGCCCTCACGCATAGAAGCGCAGCACGCCAAGGGCAAGCTTACCGCCCGTGAGCGCATTGACCTCCTCTTTGACGAGGGCACCTTCGAGGAACTCGACGCCTTCGTAGAACACCGCGCCACCGAGTTCGGCATGGCCGACCGCAAGTACCTTGGCGACGCCGTCGTCACCGGCTACGGCAAGATCGCGGGTCGCGTGGCGTTCGTCTACGCGCAGGACTTCACCGTCATCGGCGGTACGTTGTCCGAGGTCGTAGCACAGAAGATATGCAAGGTCATGGACCTCGCCGCCAACAGTGGCGCTCCGGTCGTCGGCCTCATCGACTCAGGCGGCGCGCGCATCCAGGAGGGCATAGACAGCCTCGCCGGATACAGCGCCATATTTCAGCGAAACGTGCGCTACTCCGGTGTCGTCCCCCAGATATCGGCCATGCTCGGCCCCGCCGCGGGCGGTGCCGTCTACTCCCCCGCCTTGACCGACTTCATCATGATGGTGCGGGGTATCGGACAACTTTACATCACCGGTCCCGACGTGGTGAAAGCCGCCACCGGCGAGGTCGTCTCCCACGACGAGTTGGGCGGCGCAGAGGCCCACGCATCAAAGAGCGGTGTTTGCCAGTTTGTGTGGGAGTCCGAGCAGGAGTGCCTCGACCAGATTCGCCGCCTCCTCAGCTTCCTCCCCCAGAACAACATGGAGGAGCCTCCGAGACAGGAGACCCAGGACGAGCCGGAACGCCGCGACCGTGCCCTCCTCCACGTCGTCCCCGACAACCCGAACCAGCCCTACGACATGATGGACATCATCCTCCAGGTGATCGACGACGCCGACTTCATGGAGGTCCACGAGCAGTACGCCCGAAACATCATCGTCGGCTTCGCCCGGTTCGACGGCCGCCCGGTCGGCATCATTGCCCAGCAGCCCGACCACCTCGCAGGCCTCCTCGATATCAACGCGTCCACCAAGGCCGCCCGCTTCATCCGCTTCTGCGACGCCTTCAACGTCCCCCTCGTCACCTTCATCGACGTGCCGGGTTACATGCCGGGCACCGTCCAGGAGCACGGCGGCATAATCAAGCACGGCGCGAAGCTGCTCTACGCCTACGCCGAGGCCACCGTGCCCAAGATCAGCGTCCTCGTCCGCAAGGCCTACGGCGGCGCGTACATCGCCATGAGCAGCAAGAACCTCAAGGGCGATGTCAACTACGCGTGGCCCACGGGGCAGGTGGCAGTCATGGGGGCCGAGGGAGCGGTCAACATCGTCTACCGCGACCAGATCCGCAAGGACGACGAGCCGGAGGCCAAGCGTGCTGAGCTCATTGAAGAGTACGAACGACTCTTCATGAACCCCTACGTCGCCGCCAGCCGTGGACTCATCGACGACGTGATAGACCCCGCCGATACGCGGCCCAAGATCATCCACGCCCTCGAAATGCTCGAAAACAAGCGCGAGACCCTGCCCCCGAAGAAGCACGGGAGCATCCCCCTGTGACCGACCGTTCCGAAAAGCTCATGTCCGCGGCAATCGCCGCTGTACAGGAATACCTGGACCAGGATGCCATCCGTATCGTCGACAGGCAGGAACACCGCCCGTTGAGTCGCTGGAAATCGACCACGTGGCGCACCCTCAGGGAGAATAATCACCATCCGACCAACCTCTGGAAACACACCGCATGGCATTGAGAAACGTTCCAATGTTTCCACTCAGCGAGTTCTAAACAGAGGAGTGGAAGGGAAAAACACGTTCGCCCTGAGCCTGTCGAAGGGCAATTCAGAACCAACAATGTCGTATCCAAGTGACCAACTGCTCTAGACCTCAAGTGCCCCATCGCATGACCTCCGCCAACCCCATCAAGATCACCGACACCACCTTCCGGGACGCCCACCAGAGCCTGATGGCGACCCGCCTCCGCACCGAGGACATGGTGCCCATAGCAGAGCGAATGAACGCCGTCGGCTTCCACTCCATGGAGGTCTGGGGCGGCGCAACCTTCGACTCGACCACGCGATTCCTCGGAGAGGACCCGTGGGAACGCCTGCGCACCTTCAAGAAGCTCATCCCCGACACGCCCCTCCAGATGCTCCTTCGGGGCCAGTCCCTCGTCGGGTATCGCCCATACGCCGACGATGTAGTAGACGCCTTTGTGCACCGCTCCACCGAGGCGGGCATCGATGTTTTCCGCGTCTTCGATGCGCTCAACGATCCCATGAACCTCGAACGCGCCGCCGCCGCCGTCAAGGACTCCGGCGCGCACCTCCAGCTAACGATCTGCTACTCCGTCACCGAAGAGGGCGTCCTCGGCGGTCCCATCTACAACCTCGACTACTACATCGACAAGGCGAAGGAACTCCTCGAACTCGATGCCGACAGCATCTGCGTCAAGGACATGGCGGGTCTCCTCGCCCCCTACGACTCCTTCAACCTCTTTACGGCCCTGAAAGAAGTCGTCGACATACCGCTCCAACTGCACACGCACTACACGAGCGGCATGGCCTCGATGACCGTCCTCAAGGCAATCGAAGCGGGTGTGGACGTTGTCGATGCCTGCCTTGCCCCACTGGCTCTCCGCACGGCACAGCCCGCAGTCGAGCCGCTCATCACCTCCCTCAAGAACACCGACAGAGACCCGGGTCTCGACCTCGAGCCGCTCCTTGATCTTGGCGACTACCTCGAGACCATTACGCCCAAGTACCGGCAACACCTGGAGACCCCCAAGACCTCCGTCATCGACGCCCGCGTCCTCAGTCACCAGATACCCGGCGGCATGACCAGCAACCTCGTGTCGCAGCTCCGAGAGGCCGACGCCCTCGACAAGCTGCCCGAAGTCCTCGAAGAGATCCCCCGCACCCGCAAGGACCTGGGCTACCCGCCACTCGTCACTCCCATGAGCCAGATGGTCGGTTCGCAGTCCGTCACCAACGTCCTCATGGGCCGCTACGCCACCATCATCGAACCCGTCAGGGAATTCGCCCTCGGACTCTACGGACAGTCACCGGCTCCGATGAGCGAAGAGATAATCGAGAAGGCTCGGAGCGGCGGCGGCGACAATGCAACCCCCATCGTGGGACGACCTTCCGCTTGGGACGAACCCGAGTTGCCGGAAGCGGCAGCGGCCATCGCCGACGTCTCAGACGACCTCGACGATATCCTGACCTATGCCCTCTACCCGCAGACCGGCGGCAAGTGGGTCCGCATCAAGCACGGCCTCGACCCCATGCCCGACGAGATGAAGCCCGAAGCCCCACCGGATGAGGCAGCACGTCCCGCCACTGCTCCGGTGCAGGCTCAGTCCGCAGTCCCGAAGAGCCACCGCGCCCGCGCATTCAATGTCTTCGTGGACGGCGAGGCATTCTTCGTAGAGGTGGACCCCGTCTCAACCGGCGCGCCGGTCCCTCCGGACGGAGGATCGGGAACGTCAACGTCTCCGGTGCAGGCCCCGGCAGCTGCCACCGACGACGCAGCCGTACAACCGGGCGAATCGACAGTGGAGGCCCCCATGCCCGGCATAGTCCTCCGTCACGAGGTGGATGTGGGCGCGACCGTCGAGGCCGGACAGCCCATCGTCGTGCTGGAAGCCATGAAGATGCAGAACTCCCTGCCGTCCCCATCGGCAGGTACCGTACGCGCGCTCCCCTTCGACATAGGAGCCAAAGTCTCACGAGGGGACGTGCTGGCAATCATCACTCCATGAACAACCTACTTCTGTTTCTATTTGGATATGACAACTCAGTCGAAAGACGAGCATCCCCTCTCCCGTCGTGGGAGAGGGCTAGGGTGAGGGAATCTACCAGAGCCATAGGGAACCGGTACTGGACTCGATAGCTCCTCCATAGCAGACCGCAAGGCAAGACAATCAAGAAGGGAACAAACGTGGACACCTCACAGGTAATCGAACAGGCAAAACAGCACTTCGGCACCGTCCTGGAAGAGCAGCTAGAACGAGTCGAGCGCCTCAAGAGCGAGGGCGATTGGACCGACTACACATCCATCAGCCCCATCATCATCGGCATGATCGGCGGCGACGGCATCGGCCCCGCTATCAGCGAGGAGACCCGGCGGGTGCTCGAATACCTCCTCCGCGATGAGGTCGCAAGCGGCAAGGTCGAGTTCCGCAACATCGAGGGTCTCACCATAGAGAACCGCGCCGCCAAGCTGCAGTCCATACCCGACGACGTGCTCGAAGCCATCAAGGAGTGCCACGTCTCCGTCAAGGGTCCCACTCACACTCCCGAAAAGGGCGACGGCTGGCCCAACATCGAGTCGGCCAACGTCAGCATGAGAAAGGCCCTCGATCTCTTTGCAAACGTCCGGCCCGTCCGCATCCCGTCCGAGAACATCGACTGGACGTTCTTCCGCGAGAATACCGAGGACCTCTACGCCGTGGGCAGCCAGGGCATCAATGTCACCGACGACCTCGCCATCGACTTCCGCGTCATCACGACGCCCGGATCCGAGCGCATCATCGAGGCCGCATTCGACCACGCCAAGCGCACCGGCAAGACTCACGTCACCATCGTCACCAAGGCCAACGTCGTCAAGACCACCGACGGCAAGTTCCTCGATGTCGCCCGTCGGATAGGGGAGAAGTACCCCGGCATCGAGTGGGACGGCTGGTACATCGACATCATGACCGCCAAGCTCATCGACCCCAAGCGCCGCAGCGACTTCCAAGTGCTCGCCCTCCCGAACCTCTACGGCGACATCCTCACCGACGAGGCCGCCGAGATTCAGGGCGGCGTCGGCACCGCGGGAAGCGCCAACATCGGCAAGCAATACGCCATGTTCGAGGCCATCCACGGCAGCGCTCCCCGCATGGTCACCGAGGGACGTGCCCAGTATGCCGACCCCAGCTCCCTTGTCCGCGCCGGGGCAATGATGCTCGACCACATCGGCTACAACGACCTCGCGGTGCGACTCCATACCGCCCTCGATATCTGCGGCATGTACGAGAAGAAGGTCGTCATGACTGGCCGCGACACCGGCGCGACGAGCACCGAGTTCGGCGACTACCTCATGGCAACCGTCGAAGACCCCAACCTCTTCGCCCGCCGCGACGAGCTAGAAAACGGGTAGGGGAACTGTCGGCGACGACATCATATAGACAACCCAAGACCGCGCTCTGTTCAATTCGACGTGTTTCTGTAGATTCCGTTCGAGGACAGGTGATTAGGAGAAGACCCAAACGAATATCCATCGTAGGGGCAACCCTTGTGGTTGCCCGTCCCCGGCATCAACACGCTCTCATTCCCTTAAATCCACCGTCATTCCCGGGAAATAGGGCAATTGCCTTACCCCCTCTCCCGTTCGCGGGAGAGGGTTGGGGTGAGGGTAAAAGGCCCCAGAAGGTGCCTTACCTCAGACTTTCGCCCGAATGACTCGTAACGTAGGGGCTTCCATATACGGGAACCCAAAATACACACCAGCCGATAAACACTGCACTTACCAAAACCATCAACCAAGGAGCATCTGAATGTCACGCAGCAAAGTAACCGTAGTCGGAGCAGGTAACGTCGGAGCGACCGCCGCCCAGCGAATCTTCGACAAGGGATACGCCGATGTGGTCCTCGTAGACATCGTCGACGGTCTCCCCCAGGGTAAGGCCCTCGACATCCTCGAATCCGGCCCCGTCTCCGGCAGCGACGCCTCCATCGTCGGAACCAACACCTACGAGGAGACCGCAGGGTCGGACGTTGTCGTCATCACCTCAGGCATTGCCCGCAAGCCCGGCATGTCGCGCGACGACCTGCTCCTCACCAACATGAAGATCGTCACGAGCGTCGTCAACGAGGTCGTCGCTCACTCGCCCGACACCATCCTCATGCCCGTAACCAACCCCCTTGACGCCATGGCCCAGCGCGCGCATCAGGTCAGCGGCTTCCCGAAGAATCGCGTCGTTGGAATGGCAGGCATCCTCGACACCGCCCGGTTCCGCACCTTCCTCGCCATGGAGCTCAACGTCTCCGTCGAGAGTATCGACGCCTGGGTGCTCGGCGGACATGGCGATTCCATGGTCCCCGTCGTCGGCAGCACAATCGTGGGCGGCCAGCCCGTCTCGAAGCTCATCCCGAAAGTCCGCCTCGACGCCATCGTCAAGCGCACCCAGGACGGCGGCGCGGAGATCGTCAACTACCTCAAGACCGGCAGCGCCTACTACGCTCCATCCGCCGCCATCGTCCAGATGGTCGAGTCCATCCTCTTCGACAAGAAGCAGACCCTCCCGTGCACGGCCTACCTCGAAGGCGAGTACGGCATCGACGGCCTCTTCGTCGGCGTCCCAGTCAAGCTGGGAGCCTGCGGCGTCGAGGAGATCATCGAGTTCGAACTCACCGACGACGAGTCCGCCGCTCTCCGGAGTTCCGCCGACGCTGTCCGTGAGCTTGTCGAAGTGATGGAAAATGCCGGAGCCTGACCGGCGACCTAACCCGGAACCGCTCGACTACGACACGGACCCCGAACGGTTCCGCTCCAATTCTCTGGCTGCCAAGAAATTCGGGCTGGCTGGAGATGTCCATGAAGATGTTGCCGGCCGCTTTGCCTGCGAGGGGACCGACCGGGTCCTCGACGTCGGCTGCGGAAACGGCAGGCTGCTTGGTCTGCTCCGGGACGCGGGTATCGCCGCAGTCGGACTCGACGCGTCACCTGCAATGCTCAAAGCCGCATCCGGCCCCCGCGTCTTCGGCGATGCGAGGACACTCCCGTTCCCGCATGACACATTCGGCGGATCTGCCGCTCTCTACATGCTCTACCACCTGGATGACCCCGCGCAGGCCGTCGCCGAGTGCCACCGCGTCCTCGGACCGGGCGGGCTGTTCGCGGCGTGCGCTCCCAGCAGGTACGACTCGCCGGAGCTTGAGTCGGTCCTGCCGAGCTTCGGCATCCCATCGACCTTCGACAGCGAGAACGCCCCCGAAATCGTTGCCTCAGTTTTCCCCGAAATCGAGATAGACGCATGGGACGGCCCCTACGTCCACTTGCCCGACCGCGAAGCTCTGGCTCTCTACCTCCAAGGTCGCCGCTTAAGCCCCTCCGTTGCAGAGCAAGCCTCCAACGCCATCAGCACCCCGCTCACCCTGACCAAGAGAGGCGCCATCATCTACGCCCGCAAAGCAAGACCTTAACCTAACCGTCATATCCGCGTACGGAGACCTGAGAGGGTGTCTAAAAGGATCCCGTTCACCCTGAGCAGCGTTATGCCCCGTGCGGGGGCCGTGCAAGGGTGTCAGTAACTGCCGTGTGGCTACGAGAAAGCCCGTTCGGCCTGAGCCTGTCGAAGGCTCTCTTATCCCCTCTCCCGTCGTGGGAGAGGGCTAGAGCCTGCCCCGCACTCGATGCGGGGGTGAGGGTGATGCCCCGACGTAGGCGAGAGCAGTTACTTGAAAGCCTGTCGAAGGGTGGCAACCCCGTTCATGGTTCGACGAGCTCACCACGAACGCTCTCGGCAGACTTCTGAGAGAAACCTACGCAATAGTTGTCATTACCCTGAAAATGGACCGCGCCCCACTACTCGTCATTCCCGCGTAGGAACGTCACCCCGTACCACGATACGGGGCGGGAATCCATGCCCTGGCCAACGCATCGTAGGGGCAACCCTTGTGGTTGCCCTTCCCCAATTTGACAAACAAGAACGCATGTCTCACACTATCCATAAGCGGCTGCAAGCCGCCCACTCTCACGACAACGAGGAAATGGCGCAAGATGGCGCGATATGGCGCAAATACAACAAAAGAAAACCATGCCGCTTCTCCAACTTGCCCTGTGCCAGGTGCCCCGGGCGAAGCCGCGAACTTTACGATAACGAGCAAAATGCAACAGAATGCAACACCATGCAACAAATTTTCAAAAAGTCCTTGGCAGGACGGGACCTTCTCCCAGCACCCCAACATATCCTGTCATTACCCTGAAAATAACCCCAGGTCAGGCAACCCGTCCCCGATATCGCGCCACCCCCACCACGTCATTCCCGCGAAAGAACGTCACCCCGTACCACGATACGGGGCGGGAATCCATCCCCGGACGTTGCCTTACGACAATCGCCGACAGAGGAACCGACGCCCATTTACACTCCTTGGTGTGCAGGCATCGACCTGCATGGGGGATTCCTCTGAAAATACCCCCCGGCCAACCCGTCGTAGGGGCAACCCTTGTGGTTGCCCTTCTTCTGCGTCAACACATTTTCATGCTCGATGGTCTCGGTGCCAACCGGCGGGTGTTCGATCGAGGTCGATTTCTGCAACGGATAAATCAATTTCCTTCTTCACCTCGCCGTCATCTTCGGTCTGTAGGGCGTCGAGCAGTGCCGCTCTTGCCTTTGGACCTCCAATCCTGCCCAAGGCCCAAGCCGCGTGTTCTCGTACGAGGGATTCACCCACCCTGAGAATCTTTGCAAGCGCCGGCACTGCAACGGGGTCGCCGATGTTGCCGAGCGCCACGCAGACATTCCTCTGAAGACCCACACGCTTGGCCCGCTTGACGGGGCTGCCGCGAAATCGCTCGCGAAAACCCTCATCGTCAAGCTCCAGGAGCGGCAAGAGAGCAGGGGCGTCGAAGTCATGGCGTTTACGAAAGGCCGGCTCTAGGGAAGTCTCCGCCTTCCGGTTGACGGGGCAGACGTCCTGGCAAATGTCGCAGCCGAACACCCAGTCGCCCACGAGAGGACGGATATCCCTCGGTATCGGGCCGCGCAACTCGATGGTCAGGTAGGAAATGCACTTCCGATTGTCGATGACGTAGGGCGCGACGATTGCGTCCGTGGGACAGTCAATGATGCAGAGGACGCACTCGCCGCAGTTCTTCTTGAGTGGCGCGTCCGGCACGAGGTCGAGATCGGTGATGACCTGACCCAGCAGCACCCACGAGCCGTGGCTTGGCGTGAGGATGTTGGTGTTCTTGCCGAACCAGCCGACTCCCGCGCGTTCGGCGGCGGCACGGTCGTTCATCGGGCCGTCGTCCACGAAGATGCGCGTCTGCACCGGTCGCCCTGCGATGTCGGGCAGGGCGGAAACGAATTCTCGAAGCCGCTTCTTCATCACGTCGTGGTAGTCATCGCCCCACGCATATCGCGCGAGTTTTCCATGCGGACCCTGCCCCTGCGGCTCGGCCTCGCCGTAGTTGTAGCTCATGGCAAGCGATACGACCGACCTCGCGTCCTCCAACAGCTTGCGCGGGCTGTTTGCCTTGCGGACGCGCTCGGCGGTGTACCATGGCAGCCCATCCATCAGGCCGTCGTTGACCCTCTCAAGTGCCGCCTTCTCGTCGCGAGCAAATCCCTCGGCGGTTGTGATCCCGACGATGTCGAAGCCGAGCGACTTGCCGAGTGCCTTTACTTTCGTCGTTAGGGTAGACATGGGGTCGATTGCTCCCATTATCGCAAAGGGGACAAGTCGTGGCTACGGATCAGAAAATACTTGGTGGGAAAATCATTGGCTGCGTTGGTCGCGTGTCATTTCGCCTGTGCTATAATGCGTGCGCCTTCGGATGTCGTATCCGCGCGCCTCAGACTCCGACGAGAGAGGGATTCGTTGCAGAACAACTCGCACTCCTCGACGAAGAATTCTGTAACCGTTAGCAAGCAGCGAAACGGAGGCCACGAGGAGACCCATCATCTCTACGATGAGATGAAGATATTCACGGGCAACGCCCACCCGCAGCTCGCTCAGGATATCGCCACGTACCTCGGTACCAAAATGGGCGAATGCGAGGTCTTCAAGTTCAGCAACGACAACACCTTCGTCAAGTTCCTGGAGAACATTCGACAGAAGGACGTGTTCCTCATCCAGCCGATCTCCGCGCCGGTGGACGAGCACTGGATGGAGCTCTGGATCATGATCGATGCGGCCCGCCGAGCGTCTGCCGGGCGCATAACCGTGGTCATTCCATACTATGCCTACGGACGGACCGACAAGAAGGACCAGCCCCGGGTTGCCATCACTGCCCGGCTCCTGGCCGACTTTACCACGGTTGCGGGAGCCGACCGCGTCCTGACCATCGACCTCCACGCCGGACAGATACAGGGCTTCTTCAACATTCCTCTGGATGAGCTCTCGGCGATTCGGATGCTCGCCAAGCGCTTCAGGGAGAAGGAACTCGATAACGTGGTCGTGACCGCCACCGACCCCGGAAGCGCGAAGCGCGCCAGGGAAGTGGCCAACGTCCTCGACGCGCCGATCGCGCTGATCGACAAGGAACGGCAGGGCAACGACGAGAAGGCCGAGGCGATCAACCTCGTCGGTGAGGTCCGGGGCAAGACTGCCCTCATCATCGATGACGAGATTGGCACGGGAGGGACGGTCGTTGAAGCCTTCAAGGTCCTCAAGGCTCACGGCGCCACCAGCGTCCTGTGCGGGGCAACTCATGCCGTGTTTGCGGGCAACGCCCACGAGCGCCTCGCGGACAGTGGAATCACGGAGTTCGTCGTTACCGACACGCTGCCGATTCCGGAAGAGAAGCGGTTCCCCGGCCTGGAGATAATCTCCGTAGCGCCCCTGCTAGGTGAAGCGATTAGCCGCATCCACCAGGGCGACTCGATTGGCGCGATGTTCGACCAGGACTTCGACCTCACCGTCGACCGGCGAGTGACGACGGTCCCGGCTGCCGTCAGGCAACCCCTGTTCTAAGCGGCGTTGTCAAGCCATTGCGCCCTCTGGATACCGGCCTCCGCCGGTATGACGGTTGCGCTTGAAGGCTTGCTCTCACCGGAATTCAACTCTCTAGCCGTCTTCAGTCTTCCACGACCGCGTTGAAGGCGACAGGGCAAACGACGAGGAATATCGCGTCGAACGCCGCCAGCACCGCAAGCCACTCGGTATCGGAGAACATGCCGTCTCCGGCGAGAACGCTGCCGCTGATCTCCACGGCGGCGATGACGGCAGGCAGGGCCACGGGAAGGAACAGCAGCGGGAGCATCACCTCTCGCGCCCGCGTGTTGACGGCCATGGATGAAAACACGGAACCCACGGTGACGATTCCCAGCGTGGCCAGGAGAGCGACCGGCAGCAGTTCGGCGACCTCCAGCGAGAAATTGAACAGCATGGCAAAGACGGGCAGGGTGATCAATTCAACAACGAGCATGAAAATGAGATTGGAGAGCGTCTTGCCGAAGAAGATGACCTCTCGACTGACGGGCGCGACCATGAGCGCGTGAATGTTCCCGTTGTCCTTCTCCAGGGTGAAAGAGCGATTGAGCCCCAGCACGCCGCCGAATACGAAGGCTATCCAGAGGATGCCCGGAGCGACGAGGCCGATTGTGCGAGGCGTCGGGTCGATGGCGAAGTTGAAAACGACGATTACCAGGAGCGAGAAGGCCAATACGGCAACTATGATGTCCTTCGTTCTCGTTTCGAGGACGATGTCCTTCCATGCGATGGCGAGGATGGGTCCGACGTATCGGGTCATTGGATGAGTTGCCCGTAGGTCTGTCTGAGAGTGTCGGAGTCGCCGACTCCGGATGTTGACTCGCGGTACACCATGCGGCCCTTCGCCAGGATGGCAACCTCATCACTGAACTCGATTCCACGCTCGAAGTTGTGTGTGGTCAGGACGACGGCGCGACGCGGCTCCGATTCCTCCCTGAGGAGATTGCCGAGACCGGTGAGGGCCTGTGCGTCCAGTCCACTCTCCGGCTCGTCCATGAGAAGTATGGGAGGATCATGAAGGAGCGCCCGGGCCAGGGAGAAGCGTTTCTTCCAGCCGTGCGAAAGTGTGCCTACTCGCTGGTCTAGGCGGGATGCGATGTCGAGCTTGTCAGCGACGGCCTCGATCCGCTCTCCAGGGCTTTCGATGCCAAACATGAGGGCGGCGAAACGAAGGTTCTCGCGTGCGGTGAGGTCGTCGTAGAGCAGCGGATCATGGGTGAGAACGCCGATCAAGCGCCGGGCGTATGGCCCGTCGCGTCTTGGATCGAGGCCGCCGATGCTGACCTTTCCGACATCAGGCTTCGACAGCGTTGCCAGCACCTTGATCAACGTGGTCTTGCCGGAGCCGTTCGCGCCGAACACGGTTAGCACTGTCCCCCACGGCACGCTCAGGCTAATGTCGTTCAGAGCTATGGAGCGACCGTAGGCCTTGCTCACGCCTTGCACGTCGATGGCCGGTCCCGGGGGGATGGCGTCAGTCATGGGTTACCGCAGAGGGCGCGCTAGCGCCTCTTGTTGGCCTTCTTTTCCATTCGCTGAATGGCGCGGCGCTCAGCGCGTGAGAGCTTACGTCCGTTGGCGTCCGTCTCCCCGCCGGGGACTCCAGATGCCGGAGCAGCGGCGGCTTTGGCCGGCGCCCCTCCGTTGGATGGCCCGTTCCGCCGGGAGCGTCCACGCTGAGGAGGCGGACCGGCGTCCTGCACGCGGAAGATCATTCGCGCCACGTCGGACTGGATGCGGTCGGTTAGAGTCTGGAACTGCTCGAATCCCTTCGTCTTGTACATGACGAGAGGGTCGCGCTGTCCGTACGAGTAAAGGCCGATCCCCTGCCGCAGGTTCTCCATACTCGTCAGGTGCTGCACCCAGTGGGAGTCGATGACGCGCAGCATGATGGCGCGCTCGACGGTGCGCATCACCTCGGGAGTGAAGAACTCTTCCATCCGGTCGTACTGCCGGTTCGCATGGGCGAGCACTTCGTCGTAAATCGCGTCCGCTGACATATCGAAGACAGCGTCGGGATCGGATAGCTTTTCGTCGAGCGGCATGACTGTGCTCAGATCGGCGATGAGACCTTCGACGTCCCAGTCGTCGGCACGTCCACCCTGCAGGAAGCTATCGAGGATTACGATCAACTCCTTTTCGAGCATCTCCTGTACGTTGTCGCGCATGTTGGAACCGGCCAATACCATGTCGCGCTGCTCGTAGATGACGCCCCGGTGGGTATTGACCACGTCGTCGTACTCAACGAGGTGCTTGCGTATATCGAAGTGATGCGACTCAACCTTTACCTGCGAGCCCTGGATTGCCTTGGTGACCATCTTGTTCTCTAAGGGCGCGTCATCCTCCAAGCCTGCCCAGCTCATGACGGACTGGATGCGATCGCCGCCGAATCGCCGCATCAGGTCGTCGTCCAGCGCCACGTAGAATCGCGACTCTCCAGGGTCCCCTTGACGCCCGGCACGGCCCCTAAGCTGGTTGTCGATTCGGCGCGCCTCGTGCTTCTCTGAACCGAGGATGAAGAGCCCGCCCGCATCCAGAACGGTCTGGTGGTCGCGTTCCCAGTCCTCCTGCGAAAGGTCGTCCACGAATTCCGGGTTTCCGCCCAGCACGATGTCCGTGCCGCGACCCGCCATGTTGGTAGCGACGGTGACGGCTCCCGGACGTCCCGCCTCGGCGACGACGAGGGCCTCGCGCTCGTGCTGCTTGGCGTTGAGGACGGAGTGCTTGATCTTCCGCCGGTTGAGCATCTGGCTGATGATCTCCGACTTGGAGATGTCCGTAGTCCCGACGAGGACGGGCTGGCCTCGGTTGTGCCGCGACTCGATCTCGTCGATTATGGCTTTGTATTTGCCCTGCTGGTCCTTGTAGACGAAGTCGGGCTGGTCCTCACGGATCATGGGCACGTTGGTGGGGATTTCCACAACGTCCAGCTTGTAGATCTTCCAGAACTCCTCGGCCTCGGTAACGGCGGTACCGGTCATGCCCGCAAGCTTTTCATAGAGTCGGAAGTAATTCTGCAGGGTGATCGTGGCGTAGGTGACCGACTCACGCTGGATAGGGACGCCTTCCTTCGCCTCGAGGGCCTGGTGCAGGCCGTCGGCGAACCGTCGTCCCGGCGTCATGCGTCCGGTGAACTCATCGACGATGACCACCTCGCGGTCTTTAACGACGTACTCGCGGTCGCGCTCATAAACGGCGCGGGCCTTCAGGGCGTTCTCCGCGAAGTGGACGAGCCGGAAGTTCTCAGGCGCGTACATGTTCTTGACGCGAAGCATCTTTTCCAGCTTCGTCATGCCCTCCGGCGTGAGCGACACTGAGCGCAGTTTTTCGTCGACGGTGTAGTCGACTCCCTTCTGCAGGGTCGAGACTAAGCGTGAGAACCTCTGGTAGTCCTTGGCAGACTCCTCCGCGGGGCCGCTGATGATCAGAGGCGTCCGGGCCTCGTCGATGAGGATGTTGTCGACCTCGTCGACGATCGCGTAGTGACGTTCCCGCTGTACGCGAATGGAATCGTCTCCGGCCATAGCGTCGCGCAAGTAGTCGAACCCGAACTCGCTGTTCGTGCCGTAGGTGATGTTGGCCTGGTACGCCTCTTGCCTCGTGATGGGCCGAAGGTTCTCGAACCCCTTCTTTGCACCTTCGACCGTGGGGTCGTAAAGATAGGCGGACTGGTGTTGGAGAGATGCCACCGAGACGCCGAGCGCGTGGTATATGCCGCCCATCCACTGGGCGTCGCGCTTGGCGAGGTAGTCATTGACGGTTACGACGTGGACGCCGCGGCCGGTGAGGGCGTTCAGGTACGAGGGAAGGGTGGCGACTAGGGTCTTGCCCTCGCCCGTCCTCATCTCGGCGATCTTGCCCTCGTGGAGAACGACGCCACCCATTATCTGGACGTCGAAATGGCGCAGACCAATCGTCCGCTTGGAGGCCTCACGCACGACGGCAAACGCCTCGGACCGAATGTCGTCGAGGTCTTCACCCTCGGCCAGAAGGGCCCTGAACTCATCGGTCTTGGCCCGCAGTTCTTCGTCGGAGAGTCTTTCAAGCTCGGTCTCCCACGATGCGACGGCTTCAACGTCGGGGCGAAGGCGCTTTATGGCTCTATCGCCACCGCCGGTGATGAGGTTTGTCACGGTCTTGAGCATACGCCCGTCCTTCCAAAGGCCCGGCCTCAAATCGGGTCTTCTCTAAGTATATTACAACGAATGAGATGAGGACGCAGGGTTGCAGAAGGCCAAAGCCAGATTGACGATGATTGGCGTACTGTGATACACATGTACTACATCACCGGAAGGGCGGAGCGAACGATGGGCATCCCCGTAATCAAGCTGGATCGACCGATGGAGGACATCCTCGTCGAGCGAATCAAGGCCTATGAGCAGCGTTATGAGATGTCGTCCGACGAGATGGCGCGAGCGCTTCAAGACGGCAGTGAACATGAAACGGACGAGAAATTGAAGTGGATGCAGGACTGCACCGTTCTTCATTACCTTACCAACGAGACCCCCACGACTGGAACACCTGGGACCACTACGAGTCCATCCACCACAAGCGCATTAATGAACACCCGTTCATAGACCGTTCACGCCCCAACACTATCACGTTCACCGAGGATGCCCCAGGACGCGCCATTGATCTTACCGGCCTCGTGTACTGTCGCCGCGGCGTAGTCTTGGAAGTCGACAAGCGGCTGGAAACGCGCTACATCGGCGGCCTCTGCAAAGTTCGCGGGATTTCATACCGGTATGCCGCATGGGTCGAGGGCGGGCATCCGGTACTGCGATACCACAACATCCACTTCTACGACGACGACTATCATCACAGGGTGTTCGATCCCCGCACGGGCGAAGAAATGCTCTACGAAACCCTGGAGCGGTACCAGTTTCCGACGCTCAGCGAAGTCATCGACGAGATCGAGGTGGTCACACGGGTGCTCGAAAGGCAAGGGTGAGGCCTATGATCGCCAGGCTTGTCGGACCGTTGACGGCGCTCGCTCTGGCGTTGTTCGCCGCGTGTGGCGATGACCCCGAACCTACAACGACCACTCAGGCAACTGCCGAGCCTGCCACGCCCACGTCCGTACCGCCGACCGCGACGCCTACTGCCACAGCAACGCCTATTCCTACGCCGACGACCACGCCAACAGCCATACCGTTACCGTCACCCACCGCAACCGCTGTGGCTACGCCACTGCCCGATGCAGTACAAAGGGTCGTCCCGTCGATGGTGAAAATTCGCATTAGAGACTCGGAAGTAGGCAGTGGGTTTGTCGTGGAGGGGAGCTACATCGTAACGGCCGCCCATGTCGTGTGGCCCAATACGGTCGCTGACGTTGTGTTCGAGAACGGTGTCGAGCATAAAGACGTGCCGGTCGTCTCCTATGAATACCTGGCCGACCTTGCGTTCTTGGGTCCTATCGATACCTCTGCCCCCCATGTCGAATTCGCGAACGCTGACAACGAAATCGAAGGGGCCTCCGTATTTGTCGTTGGATATCCAGTGAGCTTTGCCGGACTGTTCGCTTCCACAGGATACTTAAGGCGCAACCACTATTGGAGAGATGCTGATGTCGCGGAGATATTTGTTACGGCAGCGGTTAGGTTTGGAATGAGTGGTGGCACTATAACGAATGGCAAGGGCGAGGTGATTGGAGTTCAATTGCGGGGGAACGAAAATGGAGGCTCGGGAACCTCTTCAAATGTCGTACGAAACAGGCTGAAGAGGATCGTGAGCGGTGATGAGGCCTCTCTGGCAGGATCACGCCCGCTGTCCAAAGACCAAGGTACTTATGAGCACAAGTTCGTTCTGCGCGGGCGCGCAGATACCGAGACACTCTTCTTTCGGGACCTCTCCGAGGCCTCCATTACCATCGATTTCGATACGACCCCGGAAGTTGAGTACGGACTGTTTTACGAAAACGGATACGCCGACTTCAGCCCCGCTTTCCACTCGACACGAAGCGGCTTGCAGGACTCATGTTGCTATTACGGAACGTGGTTCGTTGTGGTCAGGCAGCGATACGATCTGGAACGTGAGGTCGTAATCAAGAGTTCTGTTCCGTTGGTAAGGTATCACGACCCCGATGACGGCGCGCAACTGCAGATAGGACAAACAATTCATGCGGTGTTAGACACGTGGCATGATAGTGATTGGTACACAATCGACCTGAAGAAAGGACAACTGGTTGGCTTGCGTACCGAGAGCGTCCATGAATCACGCATGACAATAAGCTATCCCGACGCAGCGCCGTATGAAATTGTCTCTGCGGGGGGGAGGCGAGGAGAGATCGACTACCGAGCCTCCGTGGACGGAGAATACACAATCGCTATTCAGTCCAAAGGTGAAATAGCGGGCTATACCCTGTCGGCCTTTCATATACCGTCCAACTCAACACCGTCCAACAAACCGAAGAAACCCGTTGACACGATCGAGAGCTCGGCTGGAGACATGCTTCGGCACTCATTCGAGAAAACGTCGTCTGCGGTTCACATCGACTACCCGCTCAACATCGCAGGCGGAGATCATGCGGAGATTCTAGGCGCAGTACTGTTCGAGCAGGGTTTCCGAGGTCAGACAGTCGCTCTTGGGAAGGGAGACATGAAGCACCTTAGACGGGAGCCCAATGAGGATATTCCGCTCGACCTTTTCGTACTTCGTTCTCCTCTCGTTAACGGCCTACCTGTCTTTAGTGAGCAGGTCACCGCCAGCCGAGAGATAGTCACCCCGACCGGAGCGCCGATATTGATCGAGGACTTTGAGGCCGACGAGGGCCACACCAAGGGCGTGCGGCTAGCGTATATCCATGAGGGAGAGACGGGCTTCATAGTGGTCTTCTACGCGCCGGCGGATGTCTTCGACGAGTGGAGGCCGGTCGTGGACTACTGTATCGGCAGCTTCTCGATTGGGGACTTCTCGGTTGCGGACGGGATGTAGAGAGCGAGGCATAGCAGACGAGCTGCCGTCGCCTCTTCGTGAAACCGCTACAATGGTGGCACAATTCCCTTGCACCGTATGAAGTATTCCCGTGATTATCGACTTTCTCACTCACATCTATCCTCCTTGGCTCCGGGCGCGGCGTGAGTACTACCTGAAGCGCGACGCCACGTTCGGCGAGCTGTTCGCAAGCCCGAAGGCACCAATGGCGACCGCGGAACGACTCGTTCGGCGGATGGACGAGGACGGTGTGGACGTCTCGGTGGTGATGGGCATCGGGTGGACGGACATAGAACTGGCGCAGGCAGCGAATGACTATTTGATACAAGCCGTTTCCAAGTATCCCAACCGGCTCGTAGGCTTTGCCGGCGTAAACTCAGCATGGGGTAGTGAAGCTGTGCAAGAGGCGCGTCGCTGCGCCGAAGAGGGACTTCGAGGCATTGGAGAGCTGCACCCGCACACGCAGGGGTATGATCTGGGCGACCTCGACACGATGACCCCGCTGATGGAGGTCGCAAGAGAACATGATCTGATCGTCACAACACATTCGTCCGAGCCGGTCGGCCATGAGTACCCGGGGAAAGGGAAGACGTCGCCGGACGTGCTCTTGCGATTCATCCGGAACTTCCCTGAATCCACCATCGTGTGCTCTCACTGGGGAGGAGGTCTGCCGTTCTATTCCCTGATGCCGGAGGTCGCGGACAGACTAAACCACACCTACTTCGATTCCGCTGCGACTACTTTGCTGTATGACGCGCGGATATTCGAGACGGTTGCGTCGGTGATCGGGCCTGAGCGCATTTTGATGGGAAGCGACTATCCTCTCGTCCGAGCTCGCAAAGTCATGGGGCAGGTGGAGTCGTCGGCGCTGTCCCGGTCCGAAAAGGACCTGATTATGGGGGGGAACGCCAAGAGGCTGTTGGGTATCTGACGCAGGCGTGCAATCCTCTTCTACTGACCCGCTACTTCGGTCTCGGGAGTATTCCCTTGGTGGTCGCCCAGTCCGGATAGTACTGGTACAGAGTCTCGCCGGCCCTGGGGCTTCCCAGTGGCTGCGGCTGCACCATGAAGGGTCCCGGTTTTCCGTCGATTGTCATGTAGGCGTACCGCAGGCCGACGGAACGCAGCGTTCTCGCCGAGGGGATGTTGAAGGTCCCCACCGTCGCCAGGACGATCCGGTCATTTCCCAGTATCCAGTTGGCGGCGGCGTTGACCACGGCGCGACCGAGCCCTCTTGTCTGTGCATTTGGATGGGTCTCCATGCCGATTTCCCAGACCGGTTCGCCGTGGTCGGTGACGGTGGCCAGGGCGGCGAGATCGTCTCCCTCATACACGGCGAAACCGGCAAGAGCCTCTCGCTGGCAGTGCCAGAAGATATCGAAGTCCACGTTCGCCAGCTCTTCAGCACCGATCTTCACCACCCGCTCGTCAACGTTGGGGTCTACGGTCTCCCTGTCGCCGAAGAGATAGAAGCTCGGCCCCCAGACCGCGATGCCCAAGGGTAGGGTGACGCGCGAAAGTTCATAGATCCCGAAGGGGGCGAATACGAGGTCCGCATGGAGATTGGGCATGATGGGACGGACGGCGTCGCAGATGTCTTCGGTTGCCACCAGGGCGCTCGCGTCACCGCACCTGATGGCGACGAGATGGTGCATCCACTCCGCCTCAGGGTCGGGGGTGAGCGCCGGCATCGGATGGCCTCCCAACGCGGAGAGCGGGACTCCGATCAATCGCTCCGTCCACGCGGTGATTCTCTCTTGTAGGTTTTCGCCGATCATGTCCATGCACTGTGTCTCCTCATATTAGAGAGTATAGATGCCTCAAATGTTCCGAACAAATGTATTGGATATTAACCAAAAAATTACTGAAAACTTTCGGGAAATCAACTTGACAAGATATGGCCTATATCCTGTATAGTGTTTCGAACTAAGATCAATTTGGCAGACAGGTACACAGAGCGCTGATGTTCTCATCGACCGAACGTTTGGCATACGAACGCACTTCCTCGACTTCTCTTCTTTCCACCGTGTGTATTTGGCACTGTGCCGCCGGTCAGTCTACTGGCTCGGAAGAGCATAGCGCGTCCATGGGGGTTTGCATACCATCATCCTTGGGAGGTGCTCGCGCACGTCCAACGTAGTCTCGTCACGGTAAAGCAAGCCTGCGCACATTTGCGGCAGTGATTGAACGTGCTCGTGACAAGGCTGGAACATTCGGATTAGAGAGTATCAAACGCCCAGGCAAGCCGTCGACGTTCGGCACATGCACGAACGAATTCGAAACTTAGGAGGTTTCGCCTTGGTGACCGCAACGATCCACCCGCCACAAGTAAGTATGAAGCCTGGCCCAATGTCGAGGCCTGAACCGCTTTGCAAGCGGTGCGGCACACGAATGGTCATGGGCTACGACGAAATGGAATGCCTCATGTGTGGCTACGTCGATTACAGCTACACTCGGGAAATGCCCTCCGGGCCCAAGAACCTCCTGAGTTCCGCAACCGACTACGTTCTTCGATACGTCGGTGACTTCCCGGCGCTGTCCGAGCGACTGGCGCACGTGAAGGTGGTGAGGATTCGGAACAGGGCGGGATTTGACGTTGAGTGCCCGTTCTGCTCCAGGGGTATGGAAGAGGCTTCCCTCTCCGGCAAGCGGCCGGAGGCAAGGGAACGGCGTTTCAAGTGCACGGACGGTCATCGCGTCTCCCTCATCCCCGGCAAGTCGGGCGTCGAGGGTTGGCGATAGTTCTACAAATTGAGTTCTGCGGCCGGAGGGCAGGACCCTAGCGGTCGCTGAACAATAGACACAAGTCCTCCTCTAGCCGGTCGGTATTGATCGGTGAATAAAAGAGGGTGCCGTAGGGGCCGGCATCCTCTTTTTCTTTTCCTTGTATATAATACCAATTGGGTGTCATGAGGCCGTATTCTCGCCTGACTGGACTTTCTGGATTCTGGCCTTCGCCGGAATGACCAGTGAGTTGGCTGTGTCACGGCCAATTCACGGTGTGTTCAAAGCGAATTGGTATAATTTGGTGAGCCGGGACCCCCCATTCATTCCCTTGTTTCCAGCATGATCCCTTCGTCACGATGACCACCGTAGTAGAACACCGGTTGCAGAACCCTGATGGGGTACAGATACTCGCCGACTTTTCTCCGCCGCGCGGGACGGACACGGCTCCACTCGATGAGGCGAAATGTCTGGACGCTGATTTCATCGCGGTGAACTACAGTCCCGGAAAGTCGGCGCGAGTCAACTCCGCCTTTGCGGCGGGGTGGATAAGACGCAACACCGGCAAGGAAGTCACCTTCTCAGTGTCGACGCGTGACATGAACCGCGTTGCCATCCAGGGCGTCCTGTTGGGCGCGGCGACGATGGGACTGCAAAACGTGGTGGTGCTCAAGGGCGACTCGTTCACCGAACGGGAGTTGAAAATCACGAAGACCGTGGACGACTACGCGCCGACCGGCCTCATTCGCGCCATTGCCGAGATGAACCGAGGGCTCGACTACAAGGGGCTGCGACTGAGCAATTCGACGGATTTCTGCATTGGGGCGACCATAGATTTGGGACGTGAGATCGAAAAGCAGGTTGCACTAACCCGGAAGAAGGTGGAGGCAGGAGCGCAGTTCTTCTTCTTGCAGGCCCTATTTTCGCCGGAGCGACTGACGGAATTCCAAGAGCGTTATGCAGAACGATACGGCCAAGAGCCGCCTTCCCTCATCTGCTGTGGGGTGCAGATCGTAGTCGAGGACGGAGTCACGTTCGGCGACGTCCCTGAATGGGTCACGTCAGACCTTCATCGGGGCAGATCGGGGGAAGACATCGCCGTTGAACTGGCAACCAAATACCTCGATCTGGGGCACCGGTCGCTGTATCTACTCGCACCTGTTTTCCGAGGAGGCCGTCGCGACTACGTCTCCTGCCAGCGTGTTATCGAGCGGGTGCGGGCGCTGTAATCACGGATATTGAATGCGCGGCTGCGTGGTGTATGATGTACGAACAGTGCGATGACGAGCGTTTACCGGACACGTAGAGGACTCCAATGGCGACGACGCATCTCTTGACAGCCGAAGACCTCCTGGCAATGCCGGATGACGGGCATCGATACGAGTTGGTCCGAGGAGAACTGAGAAAAATGCCGCCTGCCGGTCACGTTCATGGAGAAATCGCATTATCAGTTGGGGCAGAACTCCGCCAGTACGTCAAGAATAATCGGTTGGGCAAGACGTATGCTGCTGAGACAGGATTCAAGGTCGCGGCTAATCCCGATCAAGTTCTGGCCGCCGACGCTGCATTTATCCGGCAGGGACGGGTTGAGATCGAGGGAGAGTCGACCGGCTTCTGGCCGGGTGCGCCGGATCTTGCCGTCGAAGTGATATCGCCCAGGGACACGTACAGCGACGTGGCTGAGAAGGCCCTGGACTGGCTTGAGGCGGGTACTCGGATGGTCCTTGTCGTCGATCCCCGGTGCCAGACAGTCACGGTCTATCAGTCGGCATCCAGCATCGTCGTCCTGTCGAAAGACGACGCCATCGATGGAGCCGATGTGGTTCCCGGTTGGAAGCTGCCCGTTCGAGAAATCTTCTCTACCTAGCCGCTTCCAACTTCGCTCCGCATGCCGCGACCCACTTGCATTAACCTGCTATACTGTGTCAAACATTTGTACTATCCACTTGTCTTGAACCACCCGTAGCGGTGTAAATGATGCAGTCGAAGAATGAACACACCCAGGAGCAGACTGGAGACGTTCTTTACCCCTACGCCTACTCTAAAGAAGAGAAGGCCGTAATCCATATTGACGATGCTCCCAAGGAAGGAGGCCGTCGATATTCCTGCATCCAATGCGACGACCGTATGAGCGCGGTCGTACAAGTGAAGCAAAAGGCTCCACACTTTAGGCACTTTTCAGAACCCTGTGACCCTGATCGCTATCTTCATGCAGTCGCGATTTCGATAATTCAACAAGCACACTTAAACGCAGTGGACCGTGGCGATTCGTACAGACTCACGCGACCCTGTGTGAACTGCACGGCTTTCGTCACAGAGGTTGACCTTGCGGACGGATGGACGTGTGGCAGACCTGACACTTCGGTGGTGAAAGGGACTCGGTCCGACCTTCATTTCACTCATTTCGACGAGAGGCTCATTGCGGTTGAGGTTGTGGTGACGCACGACATGGAGCCACAGACCGTAGCTGCCTACGAGAGTGCGGGGATTCCCATCGCCATCATTCGGCCTGCCCTCGAATCTCTTGATGGCCTTCGTGATGGCTTGCATGTCGAGGAATCGCAGAACTTCAACTCTGGTACATGTCGCCGTTGCAATGATAATGAAACATGGGAGAGAGAACGGCAAGCACGAGAGGAACAAGAGAGGGAACGACAAGCGCGGGAGCAACAGGAGAAGGAAGCAAGGCCAACATCTCATAATCGACGGAACGCGACGGACGTGGCGCATCGTCAACCACCCAACAGAACCGACTTGAACGGTCCCCTGTCTTCCTTCCACCCGCTAGTCCGCGACTGGTTTACCAGCCAGTTCGCCGAGCCCACTGCCGCACAGGCCGAGGGTTGGCCAGCCATCGCGCAGGGAAGTCACACGCTAGTTGCCGCTCCTACAGGATCCGGCAAGACCCTGGCGGCCTTCATGACCTGTCTGGACGGACTCGTACGGAAGGGTCTTGAAGGAGAGATCCCCGACAAGACCCAGGTCGTGTACGTCTCTCCCCTTAAGGCGTTATCCAACGACATCCGCCGCAACTTGATGACACCCCTGCGGGATCTGCAGAAGCTCGCCGACGAGCGCGGGACTCCGCTGCCCGACATTCGCGTCGCCGTCCGGACGGGTGATACCCCCCAGAGCGAGCGCCAGCGAATGGCGAAGAAGCCGCCGCACGTCCTTGTCACGACGCCGGAGTCCTTCTTTATCCTGCTCACCTCCGAGAGCGGCCGCAGGGGCCTAAAGAACGTTAGCACCCTCATCGTCGACGAGCTCCACGCCGTCGCGGACGATAAACGGGGATCCCACCTCAGCATCTCGATGGAACGCCTGGTCGAGCTTTCCGAAGAGCCGATCACACGGATAGGCCTCTCGGCAACGCAGAATCCCATCGAGGAGATTGGACGCTTCCTCGTCGGAGCGGACAACATCCGAGAAGATGGCGCGCCTGACTGTACGATCGTCGATACGGGGCACGCACGCGAAATCGACCTCGAGATCGAGATGCCGAGGGAGGACGAACTTGGTCCGATTGCCTCGCACGAGCTTTGGGACCGCACCCTCGACCGCATCGTCGATTTGACGAAGGAACACCGCACGACGCTCTTGTTCGTAAACACACGGAGACTCGTCGAACGACTGGCGCACCAGCTTTCGGGGAAGATTGGCGAGAAGCAGATCGTCGCCCACCACGGCAGCATGTCCCACGAGCGACGGCACGAGGCCGAACGGAAGCTCAAGGAGGGCGAGGTCAAGCTCTGCGTGGCGACGGCCTCGTTGGAACTCGGCATAGACATCGGCGCCATCGACCTCGTATGCCAAGTAGGATCGCCGCGCTCGGTCAGCGTGCTGCTTCAACGCATCGGCAGGTCGGGTCACCATGTCGGCGGGACGCCGAAGGGAAGACTCTTTCCCCTAACGAGGGACGAACTCATGGAAAGCATGGCGCTTGTCAGGGCCTTCCGCCATGGCGTCCTCGACGCGCTGACGATTCCGGAGTGGCCGTTGGACGTTCTCTCACAGCAGATCGTTGCCGAGTGCGCGTCGAGAGACTGCGGCGAGGACGAACTGTTCGACTTGGTCCGTAGGGCCTATCCCTATCGAGAACTTCCGAGACAACGATATGCCGAGACGGTAAAAATGCTCGCCGAGGGACCCGCACCGCGAGAGGGCCGTCGTCGCGCCTACATTCATCGCGATGTCGTCAACGGACGCCTGAAGGCGCGAAGGGGCGCTCGTATTGCCGCCCTCACCAATGCGGGGGCCATTCCGGACAATGCCTCCTACGACGTGATCGCCGAGCCGGAAAACACATTCGTCGGGCAAGTCGACGAGGACTTCGCAATCGAGAGTATGAGGGGGCAGGTCTTCCAACTCGGCAACACGGCATGGAAGATCCGACGGCTAATGCAGGGCAAGCTGTTGGTGGAGGACGCGCACGGGCAGCCACCCACGATCCCGTTCTGGTTCGGTGAAGCGCCGGGGCGCACGACCGAGCTTTCGGACGAGGTATCCGATCTCCGCGAGCGGATATACCAGCGCCTCGGCTCCGGCCGGGCAGTCTCGTGGCTCATCGATGAGGGATTCAACCGGGACGCCGCAGAGCAGGCGGTCGCCTATATCGAAGAGGGGATACGTATCCTGGGAACGGTGCCAACCAAGAAACGCATCGTCGCCGAGAGATTCTTCGATGAATCAGGCGGGATGCAGCTGGTCGTGCATTCTCCCTACGGATCGCGCATCAACAAGGCGTGGGGATTCGCGCTGCGGAAGGAGATTTGCCGCACCTTCGACTTCGAGCTGCAGGCCGCAGCTACCGAGGACGGCATCAACCTCTCGCTCGGGCCTTCGTTGTCCTTCCCGCTTGAGGACGTGTTCAAGTACGTGCCACTGGCGAAGGTGGAGAAGATACTGACGCAAGCCGTCCTCCAGGTGCCGCTGTTCCCCATCAGGTGGCGCTGGGACGCCTCGCGGGCGCTGGCGATTCTGCGATTCTCCAACGGAAAGAAGACTCCTCCGGCGCTGCTGCGGATGCGGTCGGACGACCTGCTGGCGGCGGTATTCCCCGAGCAGGTCATGTGCCAGGACAACGCCATGCCGGGCGACGTGGAGGTGCCCGATCACCCGCTCGTGTTCGAGACGATGAGGGATGCCCTTCACGAGGCTATGGACATGAATGGCTTCAAACGTGTCCTCGAAGACATTTCCGGTGGAGAGATCGAGATACTCGCCCGCGACACGACGCAGCCCTCCGTGTTCAGTCACCAGATACTCAACTCGATGCCGTACTCGTTCCTCGACGAGGACAACGAGATCGGGGAGAGACGCTCGCGGGCGGTCGCTCTGCGGCGCGCCTTGCCTGAAGACCAGCGCGACCTGGCTTCACTCGACGCGGCGGCCATCAGGGACGCCGCGCGAGACGCGTGGCCCCTTATCCGCGACGCGGACGAGCTCCACGACGCTCTCTTGACGCTCGGCCTCATGTCTGTAGAGGACGTGCGCCGCGAAAACGTAGACGGCGAGCAGCTTCAGGGCTGGTTCGATAGGTTGGTGAAGACCGGTCGCGCCTCCGTGGCGACGTACGGCGATCAGAACGACGCCTGGGTGGCAACCGAGTCGGTCCCCTTGGTATTGGCGGCATTCCCGGACGCCACCTTCGAGCCGGGCGCTGTGACATTGTGGCAGAGCGAGGATGAACCTCCGACGCAGGACGACGCCGAGCGCATAATCGTTCGCAGCCGGACGGAGTGCATTGGCCCGTTCACCGTCGAAGATATCGTCCGCTCACTGGGGATGCGAAAGGGAGCTGTGGACATCGCTCTGTCCCACCTGGAAGGAACGGGGAACATTCTGAGAGGCCGCTTCACGCCGGGCCGGCCGGACGAGGAGTTCTGCGACCGGCGGATTCTCGCGCGCATCCACCGGGAGACCATAGGCAGGCTGCGCAGGGAGATAGAACCCGTTCCTCCAGCCACGTTCATGCGGTTCCTCATCGCGTGGCAGAAGGCAGCTCCTCCTTGGAAGGTACGCGAGGAGGACGGACTGCTCGACGTGATCGAGCAGATTCAGGGCTTCGAGGCCGCTGCCGGAGCATGGGAATCGGAGATACTCCCATCGCGAGTTGTGGACTACTCACCACGTATGCTCGATGAACTGTGCATTGCCGGTGATGTAGCATGGGGACGCTTCAGCCGGCGTCCCATCGACGAGGACATGCCCGTCACGAAAGGTACGCTGACACGAACGGGGCGCATCTCGCTCGCGTTGCGGGAGTCGGTTCCCTGGCTGCTGAGCGAGTCGCAGACGGTCGAGAACGGACTGCTTGGCGCTCAGGGCGAGGTGCTGGATCACCTCAAGCGTGCGGGCGCATCGTTCATGCAAGATATCGTCTCCTCGACTGGGCGTCTCCCTTCCGACGTGGAGGACGCCCTGTGGAGGCTTGCCGCCGCAGGACTGGTTACTTCCGATGGGTTTACTGCCGTGCGCGGCATGATAGACGGCACAGCCAAGAAGCAGCCCCGGCGGGCGCCGACGTTCGGGCGGGGTCTGAGGCGGAGGGTCCAAAGCAGCAGGTGGTCACTGCTTCAGGACAATGCCGACAGGGAGGATGTCGTAGAAGCACGCGCCTGGCAGTTGCTCAAGCGGTACGGGGTGGTGTTCCCTGAGCTGTTGGTGCGCGAGACCAACGCCCCTCGGTGGCGTGATCTCGTCCGAGTCTACCGACGCGCCGAGGCCCGCGGCGAGATACGCGGCGGACGGTTCGTCGCGAACTTTGTGGGCGAGCAGTACGCCATGCCCGAGGCCGTCGAGCGTCTTCGCAACATCCGCAGAACGGAAAAGGACGACCGTTTTGTCGTCCTCTCCGCCTGCGACCCGCTCAACCTTGTGGGCATTACGAGCCCCGGAGCGCGCGTGCCCGCTCTGCTGGACAACAGGGTCGTGTACCGCAACGGCGTTCCGGCGGCGTCGGTCGAGGGTGGGGAAATCCAGTGGCGCGACGAACTTGATGACTTGTCTCGCGAGCGTCTGATCTTGGCCCTGTCCCCGCCGCGCGATGAGACGGTGGGGAAGAGACGGATGAAGGCCTAGCGTGGGGCGTCATCTGAGCGTAGCTGTTCAGACTCGGTGCGAAACCCTCTTTAAGCACAGTGCCGTCATACCCGCGAAAGCGGGTATCCACTGGGGCAGGGAGTGTTGGTCTCACCAACTCTGAACAATTACATCTGAGCATAATGCTATTCGCCCAACTTGCAGTTGTGCGACAATTGCCCCGCAAGGAAGCGTCAAATCCATCTCTCAGTGTGGGACGAGATTGTTATGCGGGTTGCAGAGTCTGTCGTATTCTATTTGCGGTACGCATCCCGAATATTTGCCTTTCCGTTGAAGCGACGCTGGCCGGATGGTTACTTCGAGAGAGTGTTCGGCGGTTGGAAGGGCGAGCCCCTGGAACGTCCGCCTCAAGGCTACCTTGAGGAGCGTCGACTCCTGCCTTGATTCGCTTGTCCTGCCTTCCTCGGCCACGCAGTGAGTGATTCGGCGTCTCCCACGTGTATAATGTGACTGCATCCTAGAGTTGTAAATTCGAGTGGCCCGGCCGGATGGGGTTCGGGCCACTTTCATGCCTGAGGAACGCTGCCTCGTGACACTGCTCCTACTTTGGCTCGCCCTCGCCGGAGGCGCCGCGGCCATTCTGCTGTTTTCGCGCCTTCTCGTTTCGTCCGCCGACGTCATAGCGGACCGAACGGGTCTGGGCAGGTCGTTCGTTGGGGTCATCATGCTGGCCACGGCCACATCGTTGCCGGAACTGGTGACGGGCGTCAGCTCGATCCTTCTTGTCGATCAACCTGACCTCGCCGCCGGTGACGCCTTCGGCAGCAACCTTGTCAATCTCGTCATCATCGGGATCATCGACCTGCTGTGGCGCAACGGGCCGATTCTCGTCGCCGTCGGTCGCGCTCCTATCGTGGTAGGTTCCCTGGGCATAGCGGTCGTGGGTTGCACAATCGTGGCGTTGTTGGCGCACAGCGGAGGCGCGTTCGCCGAGAGTTGGCCCGTCAGCCCCGTGTCGCTCATGCTATTCCTAGTCTTTCTCGTCAGTATGTTCGTCATCTACCGGCAAGAGGACTCCCCTCAGGAGGAGTCATCGCAAGAGAACGACGAGACCCTGTCACGAGCGTTCGGAAAATACTTTGTCGCCATGCTGGTGATCGTTGGGGCTGCTGTTCTTCTGGCGTGGACGGGTGATCAGATTGCACACAAGATGGGCTGGGAGGCCAGCTTCGTTGGGACCCAATTCCTGGCCATCAGTACGTCGTTACCGGAGTTCGCAGCATCCTATGCGGCCTTGCGGATTGGAGCGCCCGATCTGGCGATAGCGAACCTTCTGGGCAGCAACCTGTTCAACATGGGGTTCGTACTGTTTATTGACGACGTGGCCTATGTGGACGGGCCGCTCTGGTCGGGGATCGCGGGGATTCACCTGCTCACGGCGGCATTCGCGATCGTGATGACCGTCGTCGTTCTTGCCGGACTGTTCGCACACAGGCGACAGAAGAAGGAAGGGCGGTTCACGTGGGAGTCACTGGCGCTGATCGTCCTCTACGTCGCTGCCAGCGTGCTCGTGTTCACCTTGGCGTAGTCCGCTGGATGGGGCCGGCCTGTACGGCCCGGAGATCAATTCATGCCGAGTTGGTAGAACTTCCCCTCGGTCTTTATTGACGGGGCGAAGATCAGCTCGGCCTTCTGGTGGAACTCGCGGATATTGAACGCTCCCACGTAGCCGAGGCAGGTCTTCAGCGCGCCCAGCAGGTTCAGGGTACCGTCGGACTTTGAAGAAGGACCGTACAGGACCTGCTCGATCGAGCCTCTCATGCCGACCTTAACTCGCGTCCCGCGAGGAAGTACGGGATCGGGACTGGCCATGCCCCAGTTGCACCCTTGACCCGGGGCCTCGGTCGTCTGAGCAAAAGGCGTGCCGATCATCACGGCGTCGGCGCCAGCGGCGAAGGACTTGCAGAGGTCTCCACCTGTGCGGATTCCCCCGTCAGTGACGATCGGAACATACCTGCCGGAACGGCGATAGTACTCTTCGCGGGCGGCTGCGCAGTCGAGTGTGGAAGTCACTTGGGGGACACCCATGCCCGTGACCTCGCGAGTCGTGCATGCTGCCCCCGGCCCTATGCCGACGAGGACGCCGTGTATGCCCGTCTCCATGATTTCGAGAGCCACGTCGTAGGTCGCGCAGTTACCCACTATCACCGGAACGTTGACCATCTCTAAGAGTTCGGGTAGCCGAAGACCGCGAATGCTGCGTGACTTGTGGCGGGCGGTCGTTACGGTCGACTGCACCACGAGCACGTCCGCGCCTGCGTCGACGGCCAGCGGGGCCAGCCGCTTGGTGTTGGCGGGAGTAACAGAAACGGCGCACTTGGCGCCGTTTTTCTTAATCTGCTGCACTCGCTCTCCGACCAAGTTCTCCTTGATCGGAGCGGCGTATACTCGCTGGAAGGTTTTAGTAACCTCGTCCTGCGGGGCGGCTGCGATCTCCGCCAGCACCTCTTCCGGGTCGTCGTACTTCGTCTGCACGCCTTCGAGGTTCATCACCGCCAGTCCCCCCTGTCGGTCGAACTCGACTGCCGTCTCAGGCGACACAATCGCATCCATCGCCGAAGCCATCACGGGCGCCGGAAACGTCATCCCATCGAGGTTGAAGTCGATGTCCGCAAGCTCCGGATTGATAGTGATCGCTCCCGGGGCGATGGCAATCTCATCGAAGCCGTAAGTCCGTCGGACTTCCTTGAAGGTACGGGCATTCATAAAGCGGGGCCCTCCGGCAGGTGGTGGGGAATTTGCCGGATTATATGAAATTGATTAGACCGGTACAAGCATTTTTTCAGCAATTGACATCCACGCCGCCCTCCACGGCCGTGCAACGGCAACCGCCAGCGATACTCGACGGCCATACTGATTCGAGGCGCTGGGAACGTGCATAGGCATTGAGAAACAGGCCAAGTTTCCCTTGAGCGCCATCTCAGGGTGATGCTACACTATCCAACAGGGTCGAGAGACCCTCCCCGTTGACGCTCCGCAGTAGCTCAGTGGTAGAGCGGTCGGCTGTTAACCGATTGGTCGCAGGTTCGAATCCTGCCTGCGGAGCCAACGCCCCTCCACGATGCCCCCCACTTGTTCTCTGTACGCCGGCTCGTTCTCAATCTCCCAGCCTACCAACTCAGACTCGCTTCGCCGCGATGCTGGTCAGCTTGCTTCCACAACGTGACGCCGTCCCGGTAGTGGTCCCGGTTATACAGGGGACTCAACACACCCGGAGGGTCTATTCTCACGACGTCATGTCCTCTGCGTACCAGGAAGTACCACTGGTTCTTGGCCGTTACCCTTGATACCTCTTCAGCTAGGGGAAAAGTAAGTGTCGCCACTTGACCTGGCGAAAGTTCGCCAATCACGGCGTAACGACCCTCGAAGGATACTTGGCAAACGGAACCGTCCACCGAACAGGCTACCTTGCCCAATTCCACCCAGCCCGGCAGGCGTATGGAGAGTCTACAAGACTGATTGACGTGGAATTCCGCACGTCCGGTGTAGGGCAGGTGACTATGAACGTCTACCGGGCCGCCGACGCGGTTGAGCAGCAGGTTCACCCTCACGCTGTCGCCCTGCCGGTGAATGGTGTGGCGCCACGCATCGTACAGGGGCCTCGCGCCGTTTGCAGTGCAACAGTGCATGATACCCTGCACGTGACCGAGTTTCCTGCCACCTACTAAACGGTCCAGATACTCGTCCGAAGTCTCGTTCGGGTCCTGCATCGGCCTGATTTCTTGCACACCGCCGCGGTCCTCCGCTCTTTGGAATTCGACCCAGTCGTTGGGGCTCTGCCATCCGGCGAACGCGCCCAGGTTGCGCTCACCCACGCGGTCTGCCGTCATGTTGGGAAGCAGGGCCGTTGGAGGATCCGCCATGTTCAGTCGGTAGATCCAGTCGTAACGAAGTAGCTGGCCCTCAGCAAGTTGATTGCGCACCCAGCGGTCGGCGTCGTCCCAGTAGTGATCTCCGGCTCCGGCGGCCGCCAGCCCCAGGGCAACGCTCACCATGTCCCCAACTTCACAGATCTCGCTCGTGTGCGGCACATCAGGACCGACCGACTCGGGGAAGAATCCCGTCAATACCTCGCCATAGGTCTTCGCTTTCTCGAAAGCGGTCGCGGCTTCAGACACCATGGCCTCGTCTCCCACCGCCCTGCCGTACTCCAGGCAGGCCAGTATCGTCATGGAGTGATGATGAAAGTGATTGACGTGATGGCGCATGCCGTTGGGGTCGGGGTCGTCGCGCAGGAACTCATAACTCGGTCCGAAGTACTGTGCTTCGTGAAGGACGTACCGGCATAGCTCGCCCGCCAATTCCACAGCAGGCTCGTAGCCGGTCACGTTGTAGAAGTACGTGAGTCTCCTGGCCGGCCAGATTCCAAAGGCAGCCTGAGTGGCCAGAGGACGTGGAGCGTCGTAATTCGCCTTTTCGCCAGGCAAATATGTCCAGTCGGTGAAGTATGCGTGGGGACCTTTTCGGACGGCCAGGCGCGCCAGCCCATCGGCAATTCTTCGCCCAATCGGCTCCCAGTATTCCCTGTCCTCGATCTCCGTGTATGTGGCGGCCGCACCGAGCATGAGTCCGTTCACCTGCATGTCGACAATCGACTCGCCGTCGCTGACGCCGAGCCGTGAGGACGGTCGTGAAGGTGACAGTCGATCGTGGAGTACGGTCTCGACCATTCCGTCAGCGCCCAATCGTTCGGGCAGCAGTTCCTTCCACCGTTCCTCGACGTGGGTACCTTGATTAGACCCACTCATCAGACGCATTCGGGGAAGACACTCCATGAACTTGGCCGCAATCCCGGTATCGGAGAAGTCGTGATACATGATCGGAGGATTCGACCTGAATGTGACCTTCCAATACACACGATAGTCCTCCTCCGGGTCCGTGGCCTCGGTCATCGCATTAACGGCAAGTCCTGCTCGTTCTGCCAGGTCGAGCGTGGCGGGAACCAACGGCCCAAAGGATGAATAGGTGGAAATCCCCCCGGGTGATTGACCTTGTCTCTCCTCCGATGAACCGCGAGAACTGTTGTTGACATCATTCATGTGTTTCTCCTCCCCGAAGTCGCAAGCGCGAACTCGCCAAGGATAATACTGCCGTTCTCCATGGACAAGGATGCCACGTGAGACGGTAACTGTTCAGGCTTCATGAGACCGCTCTGCACACACAGCCCACCGTCATTCCGGCGAAGGCCGGAATCCAGAGGGGCGGGGGTGTTCACCTCATCAACTCTGAACAATTACCCGGCCTTTCTTGCGTTTACAAGCTATTCAGTCAGATGTAGGATTAGGGCACTTCGTGAGTTTGGTGTAGTTCAAGTTCAGTGGACAGGTCGCAGCCTTGTCTTACTCAAGGGCAATTTGATCTCATTGCGGACTTTGAGAATACGCGCGTGAAAACGAGTTGCGTTTCAGGGACCGGATAAACTTGGCGAGCATCGCGACAAGAGATAGATCGTCAAGAGTTGGCTTCGCACAAACTACGGGTGCTCTCACTATCGTGCTCATAGGCTCTGAGGTGTCCTAATGGGTCGCACATTAGACTGGTTCAGCTGGCTGGTAACGGTACGCCCATTCATCACACTGGCAGTTCTTCTCATCGTTACCGTCGTGCTGGCCGCCGGGGCCACCTTCCGCGCTCCGCCGACGGAGGGGGCCGACGTGGCGTTCCTCCCGCCGGGACACGCCATTGGGAAGGCGACGGAAGAGATTGATGAGTTCTTTGGGGATTCAAGTGATATCAGCGTCGTAACGCTCATCTTCCGCGGCGAGGCGATCACGCCCGCCGGCCTTGCCCAGATGGACACCCTGATCAATGAGATCGCCGGGGACGCCGGCGTCGCTGGGCTATTGGTGCCCGTGAATCCCATTGTGGCGCCTTCGATTCTGATCAATTCCGTGCTCCAGGCAGACGGTTTCGAGTCGGTCACGCAGGCGCAAATCGACTCGGCCCGAAACGTCCCGGGGATTCAGGAAGCGATCGCGGCGATGACCGGAATCGACACGGACGGCGCCCCGGTCGCCATCGCCAACATCAGCCTGAGCGACACCGGGGATGAGCGAGTTGGAGACGCCGAACGGAAGATTAACGCCCTCGCGGCCGACGATGATGGGCCGCTGGACGTGAGCAGTCTCTCCTCCGTGATCGTCGAAGATGAGTACAAAAAGGCCACGGAAGAGGGGATGGGGCCCCTGATAGGGCTTGCGCTGTTGTTCATCGCGGTGCTGCTTCTTCTTTTCACGCGCACCCTTTCAGACATGCTGCTGACGCTGACGGGGCTTATATTCTCCATAGTCTGGATTGTAGGAGCGGAGGGGTGGCTGGGGCCGAATGCTCTGGGTGTCATTGGGCCGCCGAGCTCGCTCACCGCGATGGTGCCGGTAATAATCATCAGCCTCACCGTGGACTATGCTATCCAGGCAATCTCGCACTATCGCGAGCAGCGAATTGCTGGCGAGACGGTGGTGACAGCGGTGAGGAAGGGACTGCGTCACGTTACGATCCCGCTGACGCTGGCCGCCATCACCACGATAGCGAGCCTGCTGGCGTCGCTGTTCTCGCCGATTGGCGTTATTGGCGACTTCGGGGTAGTTGCGGGTCTGGGCGTGGGATTGAGCCTTATTGTGATGCTCACTCTCATCCCTGCGGGACGGACGATCATCGACCGGCGCCGTGAGGCCCGTGGCAAGCTGGGTCCGGCCCGCCCGATTTCGAACGCCCTGCCCGGAGTCCCCAAGGTGGCGGAGGTGCTTGGGAAGTGGGTTACACGTCATCCGATGCCCTACCTCGTCTCCGTGATCCTCATATCTTTGGGCCTCGGATACGCCGCCACGGGTCTGAAGTCCGAATTCAGCATCCAGGACATCCTGCCGCGAGGTGGCGGCGTGCTGGAGGATATGAAGACCCTCGAGGCCGCAGTCGGAGGCTCAACGGAAGTCGCCACCATTCTTTTGAAGGCTGAGCTCACGGAGAGCCGGACGCTCTTGAATCTCCACGATCTTACAGCCGCCTTCGACGACGTGCAAAGCCGTCCACGGGCCGCCGCCGGACCGATCCAACACTCCTTTGAGGCGCTCGCCCGCGACTGGACAAACGACTCCGGTGAACCCGGCGATAAGTACGATGCCGAATTGGCCGCGCTTTTCGAGGAAGCCTCTCCCGGAGTGGAGCTGGATCCTGACTTGATGCAGGAGTTCGTCGATAGACTCGTCGCGAAAGAACCCGAGCTCACTCGCTTCTTGGTCAACGATCCGGATGGCATTGATGTCATGCTCCTCCAGTTCCCGACCTACCTGCATGAACCGGAGCAGACGAGGAAGATCCAAGAGCAGATCGAAGAACGCTGGTTCGGTGATGACGACGCCGTAACAGCCCTTTCCGACAGTATCGTCGCGGTTGCCGTCACCGACCAGATCACTGACGGTCAGACGGAAGCGATAACGTCCACCATCGCGGTGGCCCTGGGCATACTCGCCTTATTCTTCTGGGTCACCCTGCGCCAGCCTTCCCTTGGATTCGTCGCGGTTGGGCCAATCGTGCTCGTCCTCATTAGCGTACTGGGCACGATGGCGCTGCTTGGAATTCCCTATACGCTGATCACCTCGATCATCACGGCATTATCGATCGGCATCGGGGTGGACTACACCATCCACGTGATTCACCGCTACCGGGAGGAGTTCGCTCATCTCCGCAACCCGGAGAAGGCGGCGATCAGGACCCTGTCAACAACCGGTTCGGCGCTGCTGGGTTCTGCACTGACGACGGCGTTCGGATTCGGAGTGCTGATAGCCTCGCCGCTGCTTGCGTCCCAGCAGTTTGGCATGACCGCGACCATCACGATCGTCTACTCCCTGATAGTCTCAGTCTTCGTCGTGCTGCCCGCGATGGTGGTATGGGGGGCGTATCAGAACACGCGGCTGCGGTCCATGGTGGAGCGCATGTGGGACGACCTCGACGTAGCCATAGACGACATACAGCAGCGCCACGAGCAGGGGCGGGAAGCGTCGTAAAGGGGCCTTTATGCAACTCCGCAAACTATCCAACGGGCTGAAGACCGCGTACCGCGGGTCGGATGTCCAGAGTCGCGTGAAACACTTCGATGGCTGGATGGACAGAGCGCCCGCTGAGGATGACGGCGCGGCGAACTACGACCATGCCGAAACCGTCAAAGAATACTACGACCTTTGCAGCGAGTTCATGACGTTCGGTTGGGGTGAGTCCCTGCACTTCGCGCCGCTATCGCCCTTTGAGAGCCTGGAGGACTCCCTGATCCGGCACCAGCGGCTGATGATTGACAAGCTGGAGCTGTGCGAGGGGATGACGGTGGTCGACATCGGTTGCGGTATCGGCGGCCCCATGCGCCGTGTCGTCCGGGAGGGCGGTGTCAGAGTGGTTGGGGTCAATAGCAGTGAAATCCAGTTGGACAAGGCGAGATCGTTGGACGTCGAGGCGGGGATCGACCACATGGTCGACTACCTCGCCTGCAGCTTCATGGACATGGCCGCTATCGCGGATGACACATTCGACCGGGGGTACGCGATCGAATCAACGTGCCATGCGCCGGACAAGGCGGGCGCGTTCGCCGAGATCTACCGCGTGCTGAAACCCGGGGCCCTCTTCTGGGGCCAGGAAATGTGCATGACGGACAAGTTCGATCCCGGCGACAACCGGCACCGGACCATCAAGCAAGACCTGATGCGCGGCATCGCGCTCAAGGATATCGCGACTACCGGCGAGGTGAACCGTGACCTCGAAACGGCGGGATTTCAGGTCATCGAGGGGATGGACCGGGCCGTCGGAGAGAACGGTCCGACCGTGCCGTGGTATCAGCCCATGGAGACCCGGGGCGGTACGCTGGGCAACGCCCTGCGCAGGACTCCGCTGGGCCGTAAGGCGCTCATTGGGACATCCAGACTGGCCGAAGCGCTGGGGATGTTCCCGAAGGGATCCGCGAATGTAATCAAGCTGATGGATCGTACCGCCAACGCCTATGTCGCTGGCGGCAAGGCCGGGATATTCACGCCGCTGTACTGTTTCCTGGCTCGCAAGCCCCTTTAGGCGCTCTTCTCCCCAGTCTATCGTGGCGATCCCATAGTGCGTTAGGCGTTCAGTTCGCGCCTCTGCTCGGCGATGAGGAACTTCAGCTTCTTGCTCGGTTTCATTGATGGTATGGGGTTGAACCGGAACTTGAAGTTATCGGGTGACACCTTGATCGTGAAGTAGTGCGCGACCATCAGCACGTTGACGGCCAACTGCAGCTCCATCCACCGGGAGCCGAGACACATGTGCGTGCCCAGCCCGTAGGGAGCGTACCCGGGACTGAGGTGTTCATTGCGCGGAGGCAGATAGCGGTCGATATCGAACTTGAAGGGGTCGGGAAAGACATCCTTCATGTAATGCGTGGCCGTCTGGGCGATGATGACCCTTGATCCCACTGGCAGTTCGTAGTCCTCGACGACACACGAATTCATCACGTTTCGAATGGACATGGGAACGATCGGGTACATGCGCAGGCACTCCATGAGGAAGCGGTGCGTGACATCAATGGCGGCCGGAGTAAAGTTTTCGGGATCCGGGTCTCCGTCGCCGAACAGGGCATCGGCTTCAGCTTGAATTTTGGCGTAGATTTCCGGCTGCGACGCCATGGCGTACAAGGTGAAGCTGAAGGCGTCGCCAAGGTATGCGCTGGCTACCAACGACGCCGTAAAGGCGAAACGCAGGTTGGATTCGGGCATGAACTGCGGATCGCTCGCGTGCAGGCTCAGATAATCGTCCACCAGGTTTCGGTGTTGCCCGGCCCGCTGGGCGGGGGTATGTACGCTCTGGATACGTTCAAGCAATGTTGCAATGAGTTTCGTTCTGCGTCTCATGCCGGGAGTTTTCAGCATGAACTTGGGCATTATCTTCATGATGTGAACGCTGAGCGCCCGTTCCTTGAACTTCAACAGGTCGTCGATGATGTCCTGAGTTTCAACTCCGACTATGATCGGCGAGATTTGAGCGTTGATCATTCGCCGGCTCATGCCCGTCGCCGGATAGGATTCCCCGACCTTCCACTCCGTCATATGCTTCCGCGCATGATCATAGAGTTCGTCCATCTGACCAGCCAGTCTCTTGCGGGAATAGGCCGCTGACAAGGACTTGCGCAGCCGGAAGTGGTCCGCGCCATCAAGGGAAGGCAACACTCCGGATGCGCCATAGACGTTCTCGAAGTCCACAAAGTAGTCCCTGGCTCTCAGGTACATTCGACCTCGCCGATGGACCCAGTGATTTGTTTCGGGGCCGGCCAGGAAGATCATGGGCTCGGAAAACGGAGGCCGGATCTGAAACACCGGGCCATACTCTTGCGCAAGGTCCGCAAAGAGCGCCGGGATGTTGCCTTCACGAATGTGAGAACTGAACAGTATCTTGTGCAGGGCGACGGTCGGGATTTTCTTGGTCAGGGCCGAGCGTCGAAGCAGTGGACCCGCCAGATTGTGGACCACCGCTTCGGCGATTGCGCGGCCGATCAAATCCAACTTGCAGATGGCCTCAATACGCCGCTCTATCTCGTCATCGACCTGGAAAATGAATCGTAGGACGTCGCATGTGTTGAGGAGGCAGACGATGACAACGTCACGCGGGAAGGGGATCTCTTTGTTGAAGATCACGTTCCTGATCCGGGAAGTGACGAACTCAACCGCAGTTCCGTCACCATCTCCGGCGACGCGGTCCCTGCGACCGACGGTATGAGCCAACGTCCAGAATTCGCCGTCGTGGTGTTCCAATATGCCGAACTCCACGAGACGGTCCAGCGTCATGTCGACGATGGATTCCGCACGAGGCGCGAGTCTCTCGATCCAATACTGGGCGTTTTGCTGGATCGGCTCCTCGGCAATCTCCTTGAGGATGGGATCGAGGATGGAGTCGCCCACTTCCGTATCGTCGAGAAGGATGAGGGATTCCCTGTCCGTGTCAATACGGGATATAAGGGACAGCTCCGCAAGGACCGCTCCGGTGACGGCGCAGTTCAGATCCCAGCCGGGCACTTGGTGAAAGTAGCCGGTCTCCTGATTGAGAAGCATCAGGATGAGTTCCTCATGCAGACTCAGCGGCTGGGTAGTTACCCCTTCCATCGTGAGTGTCATCTGCCTTGCCCCCCAAACAACGCCCTGATAGACTTGAACCAGTTGGACAAGCCGCAACCGAAGATTACTCAAGTACAGCCTAGCACAGTAGTCTCAAAAAAAACACGCAAATGACTCCGTCGATTTTTGGGATTTTAGGAAGGGGGAATTCCCTGACGAAATCCGTCAAACTGGACTCCGGGTGAGAGGGCCGAACGTTGGTGACCCGAACAAGAGAACCTACGAAGACTCTGGTCCCTACGCCCTTTCCTGAGGGCTGGTTCTTCATATCAACCCGCAAGGCAGTCAAGAAAGCGAAGCTCATCCAAAAGACGTGGATGGGCACGAAGGTCGTCATCTGGTGTGACGACGACGATAGGGTCTGCGTTGCCGAGTCCGTCTGCCCACACCTTGGCTCCGACCTGGGTCCGGATGCGGGCGGATGCATACGGGACGGCCGCCTGATCTGCCCCTTCCATGGCTACGAGTTCGATACCGCCGGCCAGTGCGTCGCCACACCCTTCGCCGAACCTCCCAAAACTGCGAGGCTGCGTGTTTTCGAAACGCAAGAGGTCCTCGGCCTGATCTTCGCATGGTGGGGGATAGGGGGACGAGAGCCGCAGTGGCGACTGTCCGATTATCCCTTGGAACAGGACGACTGGTGCGACTTCCGGATCGATACCCTCCGGTTCCCCGGTCATCCCCAGGAGACGACTGAAAACTCTGTCGATTTGGCCCACCTGCGCTACGTCCATGGCTACGACAACGTGAACCCAATCGAGGAGTTTTCTGCGGACGGCCCCCGTCTCGAAGCCCGTTTCGACTTTAGGAGAACTCGCTCGATAGCGGGAATGGCGACCCTGAATTTCGATGTCTCCGCCAAGGCGACAATCTTCGGGCTCGGCTACTCATTCGTGCAAATCCGTGAAAAGTCTATCGGCATGGATATGCGCCTGTGGGTCCTGGCGACGCCGGTCGACGGCACCCTCATCGACATGTCGCTGGTATCGCAGGTGAAAGAGATACGCAGTCCGAAGAGGTTCCTCGTAGGTCTCGGATTTCTCCCGGGAAGTATGCGCGCTCCCCTCATCAATAGGTTCATGGCCTACCAGCAAAAAGAGGACGTCATGCAGGATGTCATCATCTGGAGCCGCAAGCAGTACGTTTCGCGCCCACGTCTCTGCCGTTCCGACGGCAAGATTATGCCCTTCAGGTACTACTGCGCCCAGTTCTATCCCGACCCGGTCGATGGGGATCGGACCACTGCCTGAGGGCTTTCTCTAGCTGTCTCAACCTCAGAGCCGGCAAGGATCCCCGTGGCGGTTAGCGCTACGCCTTCCTGAATCGCGAGCCGTACAATATGCTCCCGTAGTAATTGAAGGAGCGTCTCGCTGCCTCATCGTCGAAAGGGTAGTCCGCTCCAAGCTGCCTTGCGGCGGCGAGCCCCGTGATAAAGCAGGTCTCCTGGCTGTTGACGAGTGTGTGCGCGCCGCAGTGCCACGTTCGTCGCCTGCCTTGAATGAAGCGGAAGAGGTTGACCAGCAGTACAACGTGACGCACGTCGTGGATGATGTGTTGAAACGACCGCCTCTTGATTATCTTTCGTTCGTCGATTCGGCTGGTGGCGTTGTAGGTAACCAGGCAGGGCTTGTCCGACTCGTGGGCCCATGGCTGCTGGTTGTGCATGATATACGTGATCTCGTAGTTGTCCGGTCGTTCGCCGTACTGCTCAATATGATTGCTCCGCGTTGCCAGGGGCTTTGCTTCGTTGTCCGGCAGCACCGAGGAGTCGGAATGCACGACCGCGTTGTGATGAAGATCGACGTCATACCGCACCGACGACAGTATGTAGCGCTCCCAGAAAGAGGGCTTGTCGATGATCTCAAGTGTCTGGTTCGCGTTGCAGGCGAATATCACCTCGTCAAACGTCTCCCGTACGCCCTTTTCGTCCTCGATCTCAACATGGTCCTCCCGTCTATACACCTTGCGGACGGGCCGATTGAGGTAGATATTGTCCCGAAAATCGGCGGACAGGTTCTCGTAGATGCGCCGTGTTCCCCTGTCCCATGTCTGCATAGGCGTGGCGGACTCGATATCGAAGAATTCGAGATACCGCGCGAAGAGTGCCGCTGGCATGGACAGCACGTCCGTAGCCATCAGGAAATTCACGAACATGGGCTTCAGTATCTTGTACCGGAAATCATCGGAGAACCTTCCCAGCTTCAGGACCATCCCCATGCTGATGTAGTTGAAGGGGTTGAGGGCGTTCAGCAGCTTCGACTGCGAACGGGTCAGCCAGCCAATCCTGTGCAAACGTCTCAGGAGTCGTTGGAACTTCGCAATCTCATCCCAGAGGTCTTCCCTGATTTCCGAATCGAAATCATGGGCGTACAGCAGGTCGCCATACTTCACGCTGTAGCTGAATTTGGTGTCGACCAACTCGATGCCGAACTGTTCCATCAGCAGAATGATGTGGTCATACACCGACGGAATGCAGGCGGTGACGGAAATGTCGAAGGGTATCGTGCTGCCGTCATCCTGCGGCATGTCGGCCGTGAAGGCGTTTCCGCCAATCTGTTCCTGGGCCTCGAACAGGCGGAAGTCGAACCTGTCGGGGTGATGGTGGATCGCCCATGCCGCCCCCAGTCCCGATATGCCACCACCAACGATGGCAATTCGCCGCACCATTATCCTTCGCCTTGCTGTTCGCTCATGCGCCTGAGTCTTCCACCGCCCTCGTTTGCCGGTCAGCCATCGACTCGGCTGTCTCGCCGCTCTTCAGCCATTCCACCATGTCCGAAACGACACAGCGATCTTCGGCCCTGATCGCTACAGAGGGTTGTCCAATAAGCCGCCCGAAACCGTTCGAGGTGAGCAGCGTTACGCCCCGCGCGCCCTTCGATAGGCTTAGGGTGAACGCGGTTTCTTCTCAGGTCGTCACCACCTCACAGAAAACCGGGCACTTCTTCCATTTCCTCAGGCTTCATCAGCAGGGCGGGGAGAATGGCAAGGAGCGACAGGAATCCCGCGATCATGAAGAGGTTCTGGAACACCGTCACACCGGCGTCGATCAGGACGGCCTCGGTCGCCTCGTATGACTCGCTGGGCGTCACGTGGGACGCCAGGCTGTAGAAACGCTCTATTCCCCATGCGGACAATGCCGCCAGTCCCAATGCCATCCCGATCATCCGCGACGCCGTGATCAGGGAGGCCGCGGCTCCCCAGTAGTCGCTGGGCGCCGCGCTCAGGGCGCTGACGCCTATCGGTGGGATGACCAGCCCAAATCCCAGCCCCGCCGCGATCAGGGGGAGGGTCAGCCTGAGCTCATCAACTTCCGTTTCCCAGCCACTCATGAACAGCAGCCCAGCACCTATGAACACAAGGCCCGTTATGCAGACCGGTCTCACCCCCGCCCAGCGAAGTATGTAACCGCCCACCACCGCTCCCACGGGAATCGCGGCCGTTAGACGCACCAGGTGAAGCGCGCTCACTAATGGCTGCTTCTCCATGATGGTGGCCGCCATGAGCGGCACGCATACCAGGGCCATGATCAAGGCGACTCCAACCAGGAACTGGGCGATGTTGGCCGAAACGAACGCCCTCGAGGTGTACAGGAAAGATGCCAACAGAGGCTGGACCGCCTTCCTCTCCGCCACGACCAGTACGCCGACAAGAAGGACTCCGGCGAGCACCGTCAAGTACGGATAGATCGACTCCATGGTGAAGATGCTCCTCTGGGCCAGCGCCATGGTCAGGACGGTGAGCGCCGCTCCGAGCATCAACGCCCCGAAATAGTCCATCTTCGCTGCCGGGTTGGGACGGTTCGGCAAGACGGCCAAAAGCGCTATCAGCAGGAGGCTTTGGGGCACGTCAAACCAGAATATCCATCGCCAGCCGATCCACTCGATGATGGCGCCTCCATAGAGAGGGCCGACGACGGACCCGGCTTCCGCCGCCGCGGCCACGAGTCCTATTGCAATTCCCCTTCTCTCAGGCGATACGGCCGCCACTGCCATAGCTAGACCTATGGGGACCGTGGCGCCGCCCCCAATGGCCTGAAATACTCTGGCCGGCACAACCCAATAGAAGTTGGGCGAAATCGCCACAAACGCTGATCCGATCGCGAACACAACGAGCGCCCATTGGAACATCCTGACGCGGCCATAGACGTCGGACAGGCGACCGGCCAACGGCATGGTCACCGTGTAGCTGACCAGAAACGCGGTTATGATCCATGAGGCCCTATCCAGGTCGGTAAGGGGGATCTCGAGGTCTACCATCACCGTCGGCAAGGCGGCGACTACAACCGTCTGGTCGAGGGCGGTCGAGAATACCGCCAAGCAAATGATGCCCAACACAACCGACTGCGAAGAACCCCGGGAAGCGAGGAGATGTCTAAGGTCGATCACTGACCGGATCCTATGTCCGGAATTTCGATTTCGACCGGGACGTCGATGTCGTCGATGGTGAAGAGTCGGGTGGTTTCGGGGCCGTCGTCGTCGAAGAGTTGGCCCGCTAACCGCATCTGCCGCAAGAGATGATCGGTTTCGTCAATCCACAAAGTCAGGGCCACTGTATGATCGGGGTCCACCAACGTAATGAGGTCCGACATCCGCTCTGAGGAAATAGTCCCCTCGACGCGAATTGTTCGGGCGCCCATCACGGACTCGACGCCCGTGATGGCGCCGTCCCCGTCCCTAACGGTAAAGAGTACGTCGCGCAAATTCACGCCCACTCCCCCGAGATTGAAAGGCAGTTCGTCGGGGGGCAAGGGGGTCCACGGCGCTTCCTCGGAGAGCTTGATGAAGGCTTCCTCCCCGACGGCCATCATCTCGATTTGAACAAATCCAAAGGCCGGACTCACCACGTCCACCAGCATCCAGAAGCTGTTGGGAGGCTTCACTTCCGCTTCCATGCTCTTGAACGTCGTTCCGAAGAATTTGACGCCCGTTTCCTTTTCGTCGACCATGCCGAATCTGGCCGATGACATGGCGGCCAGATTCTCACCGGCCGAAGTTAGCACGTCCCTCAAGACCGGCGCTGGCGTGGGAGTTGGCGTTGACTCGCCGCCGCACGAGGTGGCAGGGAACAGGAGAGCCACCGTCGCAACGATGACCCACATTGCGCGACCAAGCGTATTTGTGCCTCTCATCACTTCAACTCCTTGATTCATGATCAAGTGCGAACGCGCAAATATTACGGGAAATAGAGCCATTTTGCATATTCATGGTGGAAGAGAGGGACGCAATTTCGTGACGACTAGTGTCCCGTTTCTGAAGTTCGTTGAATAAATGCGACGACCATCGACGCTCGTTCGTCATTCCGGCGAAGGCCGGAATCCAGACTCCGCCCTCTACAAGACTACCCCCGATAATACGATGAACTTACGAGACAGGACACTAGCTCTCCGGCTCGCGTTTGCTCCTAGCGCAGTCGCTCACACGGACTCCGATGTCCGAACATCAACCCTCATCGGGAAGAGTGTCTTGTTGAGCGGAGATTAGTTTTTGCAATACAAGTTGACCGAAAGAAGCGTTGACACCGCTCGGCTCGATTGCTACATTTTCGCCATGTTCAAAATAGGGTCCAATTTCGAATGAAACCATGCGATACTCATTCACGAAACACGAGGATTTCGCAGACTAGAGTCGACTGGATAGGAGAATTGGCAACGATGTCTTGGAAGTTTGCTTTTTTGGTTTGTCTACCGGCGATATTTGTTCTTGCCTGCGGCTCGGATGCAGACCCTACTCCCGCGCCGGAACCCACTAACACGCCGGTTTCCGCCGAGCCGTTCGTCATCGGGGCGATGGACGCTCTTACCGGGGTCGCCGAGTCATACGGCAATCCGGTTCGCGATGCGAAGCTGCTGGCCGTCGAGGAGATCAACGCGGCGGGAGGCATCAACGGGCGAGAGCTGAAGCTCATCATCGAAGACTCCAAGTGCGCGGCGCAAGATGCTATCACGGCCTATAAAAAGCTGACCGCTGTGGATGGAGTCAAGATCATCCTCGGCACCACCTGCAGCGGCGCGATGCTGGGAGCGGCGCCTCTGGCGGAGAAGGACGGCGTCGTCATGCTCTCAGCATCGGCGACGAGCCCCGACATTGCCGAGGCGGGCGACTACATTTTCCGGACGGCCATAAACGACGCGAGGCTCGGTGTTGACATGGGCAACACCATGTGGGCCGACGGAATACGCAATATCGTCACCATCACCGAGTCCACCGACTACGCCGAGGGAACGCGACGGACGGCGGTTGCACAGTTCGAGAAGCTGGGCGGCTCGGTACTGGCGGCCGAAGGCTATTCATCGGATGTCATCGACTTCCGCACACAGTTGACCAAGTTGATAAGCGAAGAGCCCGATGCCATCTTGCTGGCTGCTCAGGGCGAGGCATCTGGCGGCACCATCATCAAGCAGTCCCACGAGCTCGGCTACGATGGCCCCATCTACTCCGAGATCGTGCCCACCGCGCCCGAGGCATTGAGCATCGCCGGAGACGCCGCGACGGGACTGAAGGCGATTATCCCCAACCCGGATCTTGACAGCGACACCGGCAGGAAGTTCCTCGAGAACTTCAAGGCTCGCTTTGGAGGTGTTGCGACGCTGCCATGGTTCCAGGGTTCCGCCTACGACGACGTCTACATCGCCGCGGCCTGCCTGGAGCAGACGGGCGACGATCAGGACGCGGACGGTTTCCGCGACTGTCTGTACGGTCTGACTCACAGCGGCGCCATCGGGGACAACTACAGCTTCGACGAAAACGGCGACGTCGTAGGTCTGTCCAACGTCGTTGTCGAGGTCCTGCCGACGGCGGAGCGTAACGACGACAACCTGGGTTACAAGGTCCTGGGCCCCGCTCCCACTCAGTAGTGCTTGCGCTCTTTAAACTGACTCGACCGGCGCATACGTCTACGGTCGTATGCGCCTGCAGTCACAGGCTGATATGATTTGCGCGCAGCGCCATTCCTGCGAGGGAGCGGTGTTATACTCACCGGGGACAGCCGGTTTGGAGTCCAAGACGCGATGGTGAACACGCCATGATGAAGCTGAGTTGGATGGCACGAGCGACCGACGCCGCCGTTTTCGAGCGTCAGGTGCAGTTTGCCGGTGAGACCGGGCTGGACGTCATCGACTTCCACCTCAGCGGGATGCCCCGCGACCCGGCATTCATCACCAAGATCAAGACCATGTGCGTCGATGCGGGCCTGCTGATCGGATACCTCGGCGGCGGCAAATTCGTCGGACCTCTGGAGGAGCGTGCCGACCGGCTCGGTGTTGGCCGCCGGGACGTGGACACCGCCGCGCTCATCGGCGCGCAAATGCTCCGGGTATTCGCGAGATACAAGTGGCCCGACACCGTGGAGGAGCAGGAGCGCTTCTGGGGCCCCATGATCGAGGATTTTCAGATAATTTCCGACTATGCGGCGGCGAAAGGCGTCGTGATAGGACTCCAGAATCACAATCATGGCAGCTTTGCCATGAACGCCGACCAGGTGCTGAGAATTCTCAGCGACGTAGACAGGCCCAACTTCACCTACATCATGGACACAGGGCAGTGGCAGGGTGCCGTCGGTGGTTCCCCGCGAGGGTGGCGCGACCTGAACGTCGACATCTATCGCGACTACATGGAGCGCGTGGCCGCGCACACGACGCTGGTCCGGGCCAAGATCTACAAGATCGACAACGGCTGGGAGGAGTGGCTCGACTATCCGCGCATATTCAAGATTCTGCGGCAGCACGACTTCAACGGCACGGTGTCAATCGTGTTCGAGGGAGGCCAGCCTCCCCGCAATCGTGTCGACATGGAAGAGTGCATAAGACTGGCCGCCGGCCACCTGCGCGACGTGATGGCGCTGGCGTACCTGTATCACTGATGATGAAACGGCGAAGGACCACGAACGAAGAAGGCGACAGGCAGTGATAAAGCTCTCATACATGGCGCGAGGACAGACTGAGGACGCCTATCCGGGCCTCATCGACTTTGCCCGCGATATCGGCCTCGACATGATCGATCTCTTGATAATGACCGAACTGCAGACGCCGGAATTCCTCAGGCGTACGAAGCTCCACTGCCTGCGGGCAGGCCTGCCTATCGGGTACTTCGCATCGGGCGTGAGCCTTGTGGGCCCTGAGGAGATGCGGGGGCAGCGCCTGGCTCGCGCGAAAGGCGATGCCGACTCCGCCGCATTTATCGGAGCGCAGGTCCTCCACGTCTTCGCGCGACACAAGTGGCCGGACACCGTCGAAGAGCAGGAACGCTTCTGGGAACCGATGATCGAGGACTTCCAGGAGCTGGCCGACTACTGTGGCGAGCGTGGCGTCGTCGTTTCGCTCCAGAACCATAACCATGGCAGCTTCGCCATGAACGCCAACCAGGTGCTGCGGATCCTGCGAGACGTGGGCCGGAAGAACTTCACGTACATCCTCGACTCGGGGCAGTGGGAGGGCGCGCGTGGAGGTTCCCCCCGGGGCTGGTACAACACCGAACTCGACATTTACGAGGCCTACCACAAGCGGGTGGCCCCCTACGCAACGGGAGTCCGAGCCAAGATATACAAGATCGACAACGGGTTCGAGGAATGGATGGACTACCCACGCTTCCTTCGCATCCTCCGAGACGTCGACTTCAACGGCGCGATTTCCATAGTCTTCGAGGGCGGCGACATTCCCCGCAACAGGTACGACGATCAGACGTGCATAGCCATGGCCGCCGACTACCTGCGGGATGTCATAGAAGACTCCACCGTCTTCGCGCGGTAGAACCGCCTCCTTCATCGTCATACCGGCGGAGAGCTTGCCCGGTACCCCGATACGGGGCCGGTGTTCAGAGCAAAGTAGCTGTCAGCCCTTCGGCGACCACGTCCCAAGAATGCCCCGAGCGACCTCGGTAGTCTCCCCCGCCTCCACGGTTTCGATGATGACCGACGCCTCGTCCAGCCCCGGCAGGGGATCGCGGCCTTTCGTATAGCCGAGGGCGCCGCAGTAGATGAGCGAGGAGCCGTCCGGAGACCAGGGATTGTGCGACTGCACGTACTGGTCGAAGAACATGAAGATGCTCAACTGCTCCTCTGTCGGTCGAAAGTCGGACAGGTAACGTACTTCCCCGGATTCCACGTTGATCAGCCCCCAGCGGACCGAGCCTTCCGCTCCCTCCGATGTTGTGACGTAGGCGATCTGCCTGCCGTCCGGCGACCAGAAGAACGCCAGCACCATGTCATGGACGATCTTGCGTTCCGCCCCATCGAGGGACACGAGCCAGATGCCGTTGTAGAACCTCGAATCCCCTTGGGGTTCGCGTGTCAATGCTAGGGACTCGCCGTCGGGACTCCACACGAACGCGCCGTTTCCATTGAACTGCACCAGCGATTGGGCGGACAGGTTCTCCACGTCGACGACCATCAACGAGCTGCGGTACTCCTCGCCCTCGCTGAGCAGCGCCATGACCGCCCCCCTCGGCGACCACGAAGGGCTCATGTACAGCCTCGAGTCCCCCGGCATTCGTCTCGGCGCCGTCTCCCCCTGGAAGTCGATGAGGTAGTGCTCTGCAGCCGAGTGAAAGAGGAGGAACCGTGAGTTCCTCGACCATGAGGCGAACAGGGGGAACCCCTCGTGGATCGCCGTCGGCGGCCTCTGGTCTGCGACCCGGTGCACAAGCGCCGCCAGACCGTCCGTCTTCGACCTCGCGATCAGCGAGACCATCTTGCTGTCAGGCGACCACAGGACATAGTGTGGCGTCTTCCGGGCTATTCCGTCCGAACCCGGCTCGTTGGCGAATGTCTGCCGGGTCTCCCCGTCGGCAAGGTCGTGGAGGAACACCCCAATCCGCCCGTGCCCGTTTGTGCCCGACGAAAATGCGGAGTACACGACGTACCTGCCGTTGGGCGACCAGGTCGGCCAGGTCTGGATCTCTCCTGGACCTTCGAGGGCAACCGGCGCCTTCCCCGAATCGTTGGTGAGGGCGGCCTTCATGGACTGGTTTATGTAGGCGATTTCAGTCATAGGACTCGATGTCTGATTGTAGCACCGCCGGTTGACACGTGGGCAGTTGGACTATAGCCTTTGCGCGCTTCCCGCGCCCAATGACAGGAGTTCTGCGATGTCCGACTTCACGTGGTACAAAGGCAACCTGCACACTCACACAACCGAGTCGGATGGCGACGCCGACCCTGAGTTCGTCGTCAACTGGTTCATGGAGCACGGCTACGACTTCCTCATGCTCAGCGACCACAACCACCGCACGATCCTCGAACACGAGGTCGAGGGCGGGCCGCTGATGATCCCGGGAGAGGAGGTCTCCGCCAGGATCGAGTTTGGCCAGATTCCCATTCACATCAACGGCATCGGCATCTCGCGTGTCGTGGAGCCTATCCATGGCAACGACATCGTCACTACGATCCAGGCCAACGTCGACGCGATCCACGAGGCGAACGGCATTGCCCAACTGAATCATCCCAACTTCCACTGGGCCTTCGACCACACGCATATCACTCAGGTGAGGGGCGCAGAGCTGATGGAGGTCTACAATGGGCATCCCGGAGTGAACCTGTACGGAGCGCCCGGCAAGCCCAGCACCGAGGAGATATGGGACGGTGTCCTCAGCGCCGGCAGGGTCATCTTCGGCACCGCCACCGACGACTCCCACAGGTACTACGACTACCATCCCGGCATGAGCAATCCCGGACGTGGATGGGTAGTCGTGCGAGCGCCCGAACTCACGATGGACGCCATAGTGGACGGCCTCGCGACGGGCGAGTTCTACTCATCTACCGGTATCGAGTTGACCGAGTTGGAGCAGTCGGACGAGTCGGTCTCCCTCGAGATCAAGGAGGAGAGTGACTTCATTTTCACGACGACATTCTCCGGCAAGGACGGCAAGGTGCTCGCTGAGGAAACTGGACTGTCGGCGTCGTACACCATACGCGGCGACGAGGGATACGTTCGGGCCACCGTACGCTCCTCCTCCGGCGGCAAGGCGTGGACCCAGCCGGTCTTCGTCAGGGGTGACTAGATGCCGAACTGGTACAAGGGCAACATCCATACTCACACCACGAAATCGGATGGCGACGCCGATCCTGAGGTCGTGGTCAAGTGGTTCATGGAGCACGACTACGACTTCCTCGTCCTGAGCGACCACAATCACAGGACGATCCTCGATCACGAGGTGGATGGCGGGCCGCTCATGGTCCCGGGAGAAGAGGTCTCGGCTCGGATCGATAACGGTTCCATACCCATCCACATAAACGGCATTGGAATCACGAGAGTCGTTGAGCCATACCACGGCGACGAGATCGTTGATACGATTCAGCGCAACGTGAACGCCATACTCGGTGCCGGTGGCATCGCCTCGATCAACCATCCCAACTACCAGTGGGCCTTCGACCACACCCACGTTCGTGAGGTCGACGGCGCAAGCCTCATAGAGGTCTTCAACGGCTCACCGGTCACAAACAACGAGGGAGGCCCCGGCAAGTTCACCGCCGAGGAGATATGGGACGGCGTGCTGACTGCGGGCAAGCCCATCTTCGGCGTGGCGTCGGACGACTCGCACCACTATTTCGACTTCGCCCACGACATGCTGAATCCCGGGCGCGGTTGGGTGGTAGTGGAGGCCGATGAGCTGACTGTCGACTCCATAGTGAACGGTCTGGCGTCCGGAAGCTTCTACTCGTCGACGGGCGTAACCCTCGAAGAGTTGGAGTCCACCGACGAGAGAGTGTCCCTGACGATAGAGCAGTACGCCACGTGCCTCTACCGGACGGTCTTTTCCGGCCCCGACGGTAGGGTCTTGGTAGAGCGCGAAGGACTTGAACCCACGTATGAGATTCAGGGAGACGAAGGATACGTCCGTGCCACGGTCTACTCGTCGCTGGGCGTGAAGGCGTGGACGCAACCGGTATTCGTAAGTGAAGAGTAAAATCAATTCGTTTTAGATACGCCATAGACTCGTCATTCCCGCGAAAGCGGGAATCCATCGAATTCGGTCGGCGAGAATATGGTGGCATCACTCGAAATTGGCACAAGAACCACAAAAGGAGACACCAATGCTAAAACTCGGATGGATGGCGCGGGCAACGGACGCGGAAGTATTCGCAGGGCATGTGAAGTTTGCCAGGGAACTCGATCTGGACGTCATCGACTTCCATCTCGGCGGGATGCCGCGCGACATCGACTTCGTCATGAAGATCAAGATGATGTGCGTGAAGGCCGGACTGCCCGTCGGATACCTTGGCGGGGGCAGCTTCGTCGGCCCCCTGGACATGCGTGAAGACCGCATGGAGCAGGGCAGGGCAGACGTGGACATGACGGCCCTGATGGGCGGGCAGATGCTCCGCGTGTTCGCGCGGCATAGCTGGCCGGATACGAAGGAAGAGCAGGAGTACTTCTGGGGCCCGATGATCGAGGACTTCAAGGAACTCTCCGACTACGCCGCCGAGCGCGGCGTCATCATCGGCCTGCAGAACCACGATAACGGCAGCTTCTGCATGACGGCAGAACAGGCCCTTCGCATCTTGGGCGACGTGGACAAGGAGAACTTCACGTTCCTGTGGGATACCGGCCAGTGGCTCGGGGCCATCGGATCACATCCGCGCGGCGAGTTCGACCCCAACGTTGACCTCTACGAGGACTACCTCGTGCCGACAGCGTCGTACGCCGGTTCGGTGCGAGCCAAGATCTACCAGATCGACACCGGCGTCGAGACCTACCTCGACTACCCCCGCATCTTCCAGATCCTCAAGAACGTCGGCTACAACGGCAACATCTCCATCGTCTACGAGGGGGCCGAGGGCCGCAACAAGTGCACCCCCGAGGAGGGAATCGCCCTGGCGACCAAGCACCTGCGTAAGGTCATCGCCGAGGTGTACGGGTAAGATACAATACTTGGAGCCTTACCCCGAAAAAACCTCCCGTAGGGGCGATTCGCGAATCGCCCCTGCTTAGTGTTTCGTGGTGTCGGTGGCAACTGATATGAAGGATTCCTAAGGAAGTGTCCCCATGGCAATGACGAAAGATGACCTTCATCAACTGATTGAAGACCTTCCTGACGCCGAGGTACATGCGGCGGCGCGCTACATTCAGTTCCTTCGGAGCAACCGAGATCCGTTCATTCAGGCGCTGCTGGAAGCCCCTCTCGATGATGAACCGGAGACGGAAGAGGAGTTGAACGCTGCGGATGAGGCGTGGCAGGAATACCTCGACGGGAAAGCCCGTCCTTGGGCCCAAGTGCGTGAGGAACTAACGCGTGACAAATAGACCCGCTTGGAGGGTCACCGTGTCACGTCGCGCTGAACGAGAGATTAGGCGGCTCACTCCTCAATATCAGATGCGGATTGCACGCGCCTTGGATGCGCTGGCTGAGTTTCCGAAGGAAGGAGACCTGCGCAAACTTCGTGGCTCAAGGGACGACTGGAGAATTCGTGTAGGTGACCTTATACCAATTCACCTTGACTACACCGTGAATTAACAACTCGCCCGTCATTCCGGCGTAGGCCGGAATCCAGAAAGGCCGGTCAGCGAGAATACGGTCTCGTCACACTCAATTGGTATTAGACTGCGATTTCGCGTCGATACCCAGGAAAGGACTGTGGTCGTCCTGAGCGTGCAACCCCGTGACAGGGTTTACCGATAGCCTGTCCAACGCAACCAGGTACCTGCGCAAGGTGATCGCCGACGTGTACGGGTAAGGGGACTTGATACGTCGCCATAAGGACAGGGTCAATTTCAATATACCAAATGTGCTATAATTGAGAGAGCATGGAGTGGTCCGTTGAGACCCTAAACGAGACTGTTGACGAGGAGCTGGATGCTCTCCCAGCTGATATGCGTGCGAGGTTCGTTCGCATAAGTGAGTTGATCGCAGCCGTGGGATTGGATCGCGTAGGCGCACCGCATGTTAGGCACTTGACCGGTCCACTCTGGGAGATGCGTCTGACAGGTCGTGATGGGATATCCCGTGCCCTCTATGTCACAGTCAGAGGTAGGCGTGTTGTTGTAGTGCGGGTCTTTATTAAGAAGACTCGAAAGACGCCGCGTAGCGAGATTGACTTGGCGTTGCGTCGCGCCAGGGAGGTGCTGAATTGACGAAAGTGAGCGACCTTCACAAGCAATGGAGCGAAGACCCTAACTATCGATCGGCGTATGAGGAACTTGCGCCGGAGTTCGATTTCGTCCGTTCCTTGATCCAAGCCCGCACTGATGCCGGCCTTACCCAAGCAGAACTCGCAGATCGTATGAGGACCACCCAGTCGGTCGTTGCCCGTCTCGAGAGCGGGCGGGTGCATCCCTCAACCAGAACGCTGGAGAGAATCGCCCAAAGCACGGGCACTCGACTACGGATCAGCTTCGAGCCGAAGGCGGAAGCTCAACCCGACACAAGGGCTTCCTGAGCTACTGATAGTCAAGGTGCGCCTAGACATGAAATCGCGGTCAAACGAAGAGGTCCAGTAGACGACGATAGATTGCCGTCTACGTCCCGACCGAAACCACCACGCCCCGCCTGTTCTTGGACGCGGCCTCCATTCGTTCGAGCTGACGAAGCCCCTTGGTGGTGTCGCTGGCGATTCTCGCCTTGTCGGAGTTGGCCCAGCGATACTTGAAGAGCCAGTAGGTAAATGCGCGGTGCTCCGCCATCGACTCGATCCCGTCGGGTTCGACCTTCTTGGACTCGCGGAACATGCTGAGCAGCTCTTCGCGAGTCTTCAGATAAATCTTCGGGAATGCCTTTTCCGAGTAAGCCCCGCGGTACCGTACGCCGTTGGAGGTATCCCTCTTGCGCAGCTCCAATTCACATGCCAGCTGCAGAGCCTCCTCGACCGTGACCCCGTAGTAGAAGTTCAGGTATCCCCGGTACTTGTCCACACCGAGAATCTCCTGGACACGCTCGGTGTCGAACCGGTCGGGGAACTTTCCCTCGAAGAGAAGCCTCTCAAGCTCGTCTTGAGGAACAGCGCGTCGCGTCTCATCCAGCAGGCGTTCTGCCAGCAGAAGCCAGTCGAATGCCTCTCCTGCTATGAAGTAGTTGTACTTGCGTTTCTTGCGTCTCTCTTCTGGGACGGTCCACAGGGCCATCGCCTCGAGAAGCGCCTCCGGCCAGTCCTTTCCAGCGGCCAGGGCTGCCTTGAGGTGCTTTATGGCAAGGCGTCGGGAATCAACGCCTGTGGTTGTCGTTGTGCTATCCATGACTGGCTAAGAATTGAGTTCGCTCAGGCTTGTCGGCAGCAAGATACTCCATGAAGCTATCGAGAGGCAAAGTGTTGAGGACGTGCCTCGGCTCGCACCATGCCCTGCGCGCCACCGCGACTCCGCAACGCTGATTGTTGAGACTCTCCGAGTCGTGCGCGTCACTGTCGATCACCAACGGCACTCCCAGTTCACGGGCGCGTGCAGCGTGGGTGTCCTTGAGGTCGAGTCGACGCGGCGATGAGTTGATCTCAAGCGCGGTGCCGGTCTCGGCGGCGGCTCGGAAGATAGCCTCGAAGTCAGCCTCGATGGGCTTGCGCTCTCCGATCATGCGGGTGGTTAGGTGACCTATCGCCGTCACGTGCGGACTGTGCATCGCCGCGATGATGCGCGCGGTCATGGTCTCCACGTCCTGCCCCATGCCGGAGTGTACCGACGCGACGACCCAATCCAGCCGGTCAAGCACCTCACCGTCGTAATCAAGACTTCCGTCGGCCCGAATGTCGACCTCCGACCCGGCCAGCAGCTTGATGCTGCCGAGCCGGTCCTCCAGTTCACGTATCTCGCGGATGTGCTCGTCGAGCCGCTCGACGCTCAGGCCACCGGCTATGCCCCTGCCTGCGGAGTGGTCGGTGATGGCGGCGTACTCGTAGCATCGCTCAGCCGCTGCCGCCGCCATGATCTCTGTCGGATCGCGACCGTCGCTCCACTCGGTGTGCACGTGGAGATCACCCTTGAGGTCGGACACTTCGACCAACCTGGGAATCGAACGTTTGCGAGCCCGTCTGATCTCGTCTCCTCCTCGACGCAATTCGGGAGGAATGTACTGGAGCCCCAGTCGTTCGTACACGGCCTCCTCGTCGGAGAAGGACTCGGTCTCGCCCGTCTCCGTGTCCGTGATGCCGTACTCGTTTACCGAAAGTCCCTGTCGCACGGCATGTTCCCGGAGACGAATGTTGTGCTGCTTGTCTCCCGTGAAGTACTGGAGAAGTGCGCCGAACTGGGAATCATCCACGACTCGCAGGTCCACCTGAACACCCTCGCTCAGCACGACTGCCGACTTCTTCTCCCCGTGTCCGAGCACGTCGGCTACGTTCGGCAGCTCCACGAGGGCATCGAGGACTTGCTGAGGATCGCTTGCCGTGCAGACGATGTCGATGTCCCCGATGGTCTCCTCGAAACGCCGCAGGCTGCCAGCCGCTTCGATGCGGACGATGCTGGGGCACCGTTCCTTGAGGGCTGCTATCACGCGCTCTGCCGCCGGCAAAGCGCGAGCGACGGGAACACGGTCCCCCTTGGTTCTAGCTGCCGCTATCTCCTTGAGGATGTTATCGGCCTTCTTCGGCCCCATGCGCGATAGTGATGCCAGCCGTCCGTCCGACGCCACAGCCTCAAGCGCCTCCACCGTCGTCACGTCCAGCTCGTCCCAGAGACGCTTGGCCGACTTTGGGCCGACGCCGGGCACGCGCATGACATCGAGAATGCCGTCCGGGAACTCACCTCGCAGCTTTTCGTAGAAGTCCATCTTGCCTTCGGTGGCAAGCTGCGTGATCTTGCCCGCGATGGCCTTGCCTATGCCGGGGATCTGGGTCAAATCTTCTTCGTCTCGCACCATTTGCTCGATCTCGCTCGGAAGATGATCGATGGTGCGCGCGGCCCGCTGGTAGGAAACGACGACGAAGCGGCGCTCGCCCTTGATCTCAAGCAGGCCCGCGATGTTCTCGAAGACTTCGGCGATTTGGGAGTTATTCATCCTGTTCCGCCGTTACGTGTTGATGAAGTCACGCTATCTTCATTTTACGACATTTGGAGTTTCCCGCGTCTGGGAGATTCGGTGGTACACTTGTCGCAGTCCAACGGAGGAGCGAACCATGCTCGACGTAGTTGTCAGCGGAGGTGATGTCGTAGACGGGACGGGTGCGCCCGGCTATAGGGCGGATCTTGGCATACGAGGCGAACGCATCGAGTGCATCGGCGACCTGTCACAGGCAGTTGCAAGGCGGGTGATCGACGCGAGCGGGCTGACGGTCTCGCCGGGTTTCATCGACACGCATACCCACTCCGAAGGCGACCTTCTTGTCGACCCCCAGCACGCCTGCGGGCTGCGGCAGGGAATCACGACGGAATTCCTGGGCATCGACGGCATGTCGTACGCACCTCTGTCCCACGACAACTATCTGGCCTACCGCCGCTGGCTGAAGGGGCTGCTCGGCGAACCGCCGGAAAACCTCGACATGAGCAGCGTCGAGGCATTTCGAGCCAACTATCACGAGAAAGTCTCGATCAACACCGCCTACCTCGTGCCGAACGGCACCGTTCGACTTGAGGCCGCTGGCTTCCGTGACGTTCCCCTGACCGGGGACCTGATGGCCCGCTACAAGGACCTCGTCCGCGAGAGCATGGAGCAGGGCGCCGTGGGTTTCTCCACTGGGTCAAGCTACTACCCGGGACCATGGACGAGCACCGATGAACTCGTCGAGATATGCGAGCTCGTTCGCGACCTCGGCGGCGTGTACATGGCCGAACCTCGACGCGCCAACCCGGAACGCGCGTTCGGTGGTGGCGGCGTGCCCGAGGTGCTGGAGATCGGGCGGCGCTCCGGCGTGAAGGTCCACTTCGCCCACTTCCGCACGGACCCCAAGACTGCGGGCAAGGTCGAGGAGCACATGGCCCTGATCGACGAGGCGAAGGCGGAAGGAGTGGATGTCACCCTGGACATCTACCCCTACGCAAGCGGCTCCACGATTCCCGTCAGCTTCCTGCCGAGTTGGTCGCAGGACGGCGGACCCGACGCCATTATCGAGAGGCTCAAGGATCCCGGCGACCGCAGGCGAATCGTCGACTACCTGGAGAACGAGTTCTACTACCTGCGTTCGTTGGATGAGGTCGTCTTCTCGTACATTCCGGGCGATCCGTCCCTTGAGGGTATAAGCCTGCCCCAGTATGCGGAGCAGATGGGCAAGACCCTCGGCGAGGCCCTGTGCGACATACTCCTTCAGGAAGACCTCTCCGTCGGGTACACCATGCCCCCGCCGACGAGCTACGGTCTCTGGCGACAGGTCAGCAAGGACTCCATGGACCTCATAGCCCGCGACGACTACATGGTATGCTCCGACATCACGCCTGCCGGTTCGATGCCACACCCGCGCTCCTACGGGGCCTTCCCACGCTTCCTCGGACGGCTGCGACGTGCCTATCCGACCGTGACCCTCGAGGGTATGGTGCATCGCATGACCGACCGTCCGGCGCGGCGGTTCAATCTGACGAAGAGAGGCAGGTTGGCTGAGGGCTACTTCGCCGACATTACGATCTTCGATGCCGACCGGGTAATCGACACCTCAACGTACGAAGATCCGACCCAACACCCCGTCGGAATTCCGTACGTCTTGGTGAACGGTCAGGTGGCCGTGGACAGCGAGCGATGCACCGGCATCATGGCCGGCCAGGCGGTGCCGTAGGAGCGGGTCTCTGAGTTTCGCCAAGAGTGTTAGCCTACCGGAGAGTCCCCTCTCCCGTCGTGGGAGAGGGCTAGGGTGAGGGTGACGGTGATGGCTCCGAGCACATCCATCTACCTCTTGCCCAGGACCTGAGGGTAAGGACGGTAGTCCTAAAGATCGAGAAAACTGGAGGAGAATTGAGCAGTTCACTCTGGGTCGAACTCAGCATTGACACTCCTGCCGAGTTCGTCGAGCCCCTCACGCAGGTCTTCACCGAGCACGGCGAGGGCGGCGTGGCAATCGAGCTTCCGGCCGGACACAACCCCGACGAGGGGGAGACCGCGCCTCCTCCCGACAGGGTGACCGTCACCACCTACATCCCGCACGACAACCGGCTCGAACGGCGCTACGCCCGCATCGACACGGCAGTGCGGCTGGTCGCCCACGTGGGAGACCTCTCAGAGTTGCGTGTCCGCGTGGTGGAAGAGGCGGAGTGGCAGGATTCCTGGAAGGAGCACTTCCACGTTCTCAGGGTCGGATTGCGCACGGTCATCGTCCCAACGTGGAGGACCTACGAGCCGCAGGAGGACGACGTAGTAATCTCCATCGATCCCGGCATGGCCTTCGGTACGGGCCACCACCCCACGACGCGCATGTGCCTGGAACTGGTCGAGCAGCACGTACGGCCAAACGACAGAGTGCTCGATCTCGGATGCGGGTCGGGCATCCTCTCAATTGCCGCTGCCAAGCTGGGAGCCTCGGACGTTTTCGGGCTGGAGATCGATCCCATAGCCGCGAGCGTAGCCGTGCAAAACGTCAAAGACAACGGCGTCCGGGATGTCGTCCGTACGGAAGAGGCCACCCTGCCTCATCCCCGTGTCGCGGAGAACGGATACGACCTGCTCGTCGCCAACGTGTCGGCAAAGGTAATCACCGAACTGGCGGATGACATCGTCCGAGCCGTCCGAAGCGGCGGGACGCTGCTCTTCTCCGGCATCCTGGACAAGCAGCAGACGGAAGTCATCGAGCGCATGGTGGCTCTCGGTGTTCAGTTCGATGAAGGACTGACCGATGCCGACTGGGTTGCCCTGGTGGGCAGAGTAGGGTGAGCGGGGCTATTTCTGATTGAGTCAGGAACTCACCTGCTCGTAGGAAAACGCCGGTATTTCCATACGTTCGCCGGCGTGCTCGATGGTGATGGCGCAGAGGCGGCCTTGGTCGTCTAGATCGAGGAGCGTGTCTTCGTCGAGGTCGCGAGTCTCAGCAACCTCGGATGAGCAAAGCTCGATATAAAGAGTGTCGGTATCAGGGAAATACTTGACGTTCATGGCCTATACGACGTATCGTTCGCCCACGTGCTCGATGGTGATAGCACAGAGACGAATGCTATGACCTCTGAAACTCCTTCCAGTCTATACCCAACTGCCTGATTGCCGAGCGCAGAGTCCCGATTTTCAGATCACGCCTGCCCCAGTCCGGAAGGGTAGCATCCTTTTGTGCCCCTGGATTGAACCATCTCTTGTGCGAGCCTCCCCCTCGCCGAGGAATCTCAAAACATCCAAGCTTCACCAGCTTGCGAGCGGCATCCCTATATCTCACGGGACAGAGACAATGGCCTCAACGGATACCGGTCCGGTTGTCTGATCGACATAGATACCGGTTGGCAGAGGACACCCCCTGTCTTCGTAGATTTCCTTGACGGCTGCAAACGCATCTTCCGCGTTTGCTAGCGCCTCGGAAACCGTGTCACCCTCGGTTATCAACTCCGGCAACAGCGGTGAGGTGACGGTGAAACCCCCTTCAGGTTGAGGGTCTAGAATCAAGGGAATTTTTGCGATCATCGGTGAACCCCCCGTTGCTCTTCATTCCGGTACGAAATGTCGTGGGATCGTCTACACAGCCGTCGCCGCCGTCACATGCCAAGGCCTGTTTTCACTCATGGAATTGTACAACATCCGGTCATTCTGACCAACGTGCAAGGGTGCTTACATACCAAGAGTTTGGTTCCGCTATCACTCCCTTTCAAGGACAATCGCCGCCTGCTGACCCATCACGATCACATTCTTGCGCCGTAGCCTCAGTGACACGGCCACCCTCGCGCCCTGCTCCCGCGAGCCGAGCATGGTGATCCGCGCCCCGGCATGAGAGCACTCCCTCAGGAACTTCACCAGTCTCCCCGTGTCGACTCGCTCGAACTGTTTACCGAAAGGGACGTTGGTCACCAGCTTCGTTCGTGAGTCAATGAGGCTGGTGTCAAGTTCGTCGAACGACTGGCGGAAGATAGTAACGCTCTCGCCGAAAATGCGACGCTCGGCGATGTCAGCCGCAGCGGGGTCTACCTCCAGCCCAACCACGGCACGAGCTTCGTAGTGGTCAAGCGCCGCTTCCAATATCGACCCCGTGCCCATGAACGGGTCGAGCACCACGCTATCCGAATCGACGCCGGCCAGTTGCAGTAACCCGCATGCCAGATGACGCCTCAGCGCTCCCGGACGCCCGGAGTCGTCGCCGCCAATGTTGGAGCCGACTTGGATGCCCACGAAAGCGAAGTCGGGGTCTCCCTTGCAGAAGATGCGCACGGCCTCTTCGCTTGATCTCCTCCATCCCGGAAACGCGCCCTGTATGACTCCCTCGACATGCTTGGCGAGTTCCTGCCGCCTTACCGCCGTGCGACCGAGCGTCTCGCACACGACGCTGTAGCGCCGCGGTCGCGTGCCTTGAACGTAGGACAGCATATCGAGGACGGCTCGCTTGACGAGGTCGGGACGCAGTATCTTGACCAACTGCTGCGTCGCGTCCTGGCCCCGCCTCGGCGCCGCCGACGCCACCGCTCCGAATACCTCCGCGGGAGTTCTCAAGTCTTGGAGTGATGCGTCTAGACCATCCATAGAGACAAGTGTTGAGTCGCGGTGATGGAACTCCACGTACTGCTCGCTCCCACCGGATGCGCGCAGTTCGGCAAGGGTGGCGAAGGCCCATCCCGGCTGGGTGGTCATAACGAGCGGACGGCGAGGCATCCTACTCTGGTGTGGGAGCGCGTCCCATGAGTTCCGACACGGCGCGGTCCACCGACATGCCCTCGAAGAGCACCCGGTACGTGACCTCTGTTATCGGCATTTCCACGCCGAGTTTGGCTGCCATCGCACGGGCCGCCGCCGTGGTGTTGATGCCCTCGGCCACGTTGAGCATCTCGGAACGAATTTCCCGCAGGCTCTTGCCTCTGCTCAACAACACTCCGACCTGGTGGTTGCGACTCAGAGCGCTCGAACATGTCGCGATGAGGTCCCCCATTCCGGCCAGCCCGGCCATGGTCATTTGCCGCGCGCCCGCGGCCACACCGAGCCGCGCGATCTCGACGAGGCCTCGCGTCATGAACGCCGCCTTCACATTGTCGCCCATCTGGAGGCCGTCACAGAAGCCCGCGCCGATGGCGATGATGTTCTTGAGAGTCCCTCCAAGCTCCACGCCGATGATGTCCGTGTTCGTGTAGACCCGAAAGACGGACGAGTTGAGGATGCCCTGCACTTTCTTGGCCGCGTCCTCGTCCGGGGATGCGACAACGGTCGATGAGAGCTTGCCGCGAATGATCTCCCTTGCAAGGTTCGGTCCTGACAGCGCGCAGATGGGAGTGGGCGAGTGCCCCTCCATCTCCTGACTGATGACCTCGCTCATCCGGTTCCCCGTCTCGATCTCAAGGCCCTTCACCGCGCTCACGACGACGGTGTCGCGATCAATGTGCGGAGCCACGTCCGAAGTATTCTGTCGCAGCGTGTTGGATGGGACCGCCAAGATTGTCAGGTCAGTCCTGTCGAGTGCCTCCGACGGGTCGTGTGTGACCCTCATTGACGGATGGAACGACGCGCCGGGCAGGTATTTGCTGTTTTCGTTGGCTAGTCTGAGGCGCGCGGCCTCCGCTTCGGAGCGGGCGAGCAGGCGGACGGTGTGTCCTTCCCGTGCCGTGATGATTGCGAGGGTGGTTCCCCAGCCCGTCGTGCCGACTACGCCGATCGTGGCCATCGAAGGCCCTTCCCACGTTGAGCATCGGTCGGTTCAGGGACAGTGTCGACCCTTTGACCGAGCTTTCGTTCATCGCCCTTGATGAGCCTTTGGATGTTGTCACGATGCTTGAAGAGGATGATGGGCGCTCCCACCGCGCCGTACAGGGCGTACTCCAGGGGCACCGTATCATTTACCACCGCAATGACGGCCAGAGTTAGAGAACCCAACGTCGCAGCGACTATGGAGCCGAGGGAGACGTATCGGGTGAGCGCGACGAGACCGATGCCGATGATAGACGCAACGATGCCCGCTATTGGAGACAGTGCAAAGAGGGCGCCCCATCCCGTTGCAGTCCCCTTGCCTCCGGAGAAGCCGATGAACACCGACCAGCTGTGCCCCGCAATCACGGCGATCCCCGTGAGGGTCTCGACCATGGGGGCGTCCGCGATGATCCAGGCCAGGACTACGGCTCCAACCCCCTTGCCCATGTCGAGGGCGAGCACGAGGATGGCGACCGGAGGGCTAACCGTACGCATGACGTTGGTCATGCCGATGCTGCCGCTGCCGTGGTCGCGAACGTCGACGCCGCCGAAGAGCTTGCCAGCGATATAGCCGAAGGGGATTGCGCCCAGAATATACCCGAGCGGGACGAAGATGAGATACTCTATCACTTCTCCCCCCTTCGCTTGAAGCGCATCCTCAGCGGGCTGCCCTCGAAGCCGTAGGCGTCGCGGATGGCGTTCTCCAAGTAGCGTTGGTACCCGAAGTGTACCATGTCGGCGCGGTTTACGTAGAAAGTGAAAGAGGGCGGCCCCGTGGCGTCCTGCGCGACGCTGTATATCTTCGCCGCGCTCCTGCCGGAGAGGGCAGGGGGGTGAGCGGCCACGGCGTTGAGGACGGTCCTGCGCAGATCGTAGCGGGGGAGGTCCTTGTGCCACTGCACTGAGACGGCCTCAACGGTGTCCAGGAGGGCATCCAGCCCGGTCTTGCGGAGGGCGGATATGAAGCGGATTGGCGCGAACGATGCGAACCTGAACCGCTCCCGTACTTTGTTTGTCGCCGTTTCCCGGTTCAATCCCACCTGCTTCGCCACGTCCCACTTGTTGATGGCGAACACGATGCCCTTGTAGGCGTCGAGGATGTAGCTCGCGATGTGTGTGTCCTGTGCCGTGGCGAGCTCGGTGGCGTCGAGCACCAGGACCGCCACGTCGGCGCGGTCTATCGCCCGAATCGAACGAAGCGAGCTGTAACGCTCGATGCCCGGCTTGATGCTGCCACGCCGCCTGAGTCCCGCAGTATCGACGATGAGTGTCCGGGTGTCGCCATGGTTGATGAGCGTGTCCACCGTATCCCTCGTGGTGCCGGGAATCTCACTGACGATGGAACGCTCCTCGCCGACGAGCGCGTTGAGAAGCATTGACTTGCCCGCATTGGTGCGCCCGACGAGGGCCACCTTGAGGTCGGCTTCCGGCTCAAGCATGTCCGGCGTGGGCGGGAAGGCCGCGATGACCTCGCTCATCAGGTCGTCGATGCCGATGTTGTGATACGCGCTGATCGGTATCGGATCGCCCAGTCCCAGGTCGTAGAAGTCGAATACCTGCTGTTCGCGGGCCTCGTTATCGGACTTGTTGACTGCGATGATGACGGGCTTCTTTGCCCTGCGGAGCGCTGCCGCAACGTCGTGGTCCGCAGGAGTCACTCCCGTGCCGACATCGGCCAGCATCAAGATGACGTCGGCGTCCTCTATGGCGACGTCGATCTGCGACCGCACCTTCTCCCATATCTGGCTGGGTGTCGCTTCTCCCCCATCGTTTCGCTCGTCCAGTCCTCCGGTGTCCACGAGTATGAACGGATAGTCGGCCCATACCGTCTCGGTGCTGACGCGGTCCCGGGTCGTGCCCGCAAGGTCGGAAACGATGGAAATCGGCCGCCCAACGAGGCGGTTGAACAGCGTCGACTTGCCCACGTTTGGGCGTCCGACAATGGCTACGAGAGGCTTCTTGGCGGTATACATGATGCTCTAAGAGAAGAGGGCGACCATTACTGAGTTCTGCGCGTGGAGGCGGTTCTCGGCCTGATCGAATACCACCGAACGAGGGTGGTCGATCATCCCCTCGGAAATCTCCGATCCCGCGTAGGCCGGCATGTCGTGCATGAAGATGCTGTCCCGCTTGGCGAGCTCCATCAGCGCGGGATTAACCTGGTAGCTGGAAAACGCCTTCACCCGCTCGGCTTTCTCAGCCTCCTGACCCATGCTGACCCACGTGTCGGTGTAGACCACGTCGGCCTCACGTACGGCATCCTCCGGCATCTCCAGCCGGCTCACCGACGAGCCGCTCGCACCCGCCCGCTCCTTTGCAGTGTCCCATGCCGAACCGGGAATCCCATACGCCGGAGGGTTGGCAATGACGAAGTCCGCCCCGACAGACGCGCAGCCCACGGCCAGACTGGCCGCCACGTTGTTGCCGTCCCCTATGTAGGCCACGCGGATCCCGTCGAACGCGCCCTTGTGCTGCGCTATCGTCAGGAGGTCCGCCATTGCCTGGCAGGGGTGCTCAAGGTCGGACAGCGCGTTGATGACCGGAACGTTCATGTAGGACGCCATCGTCACCAGCGATTCGTGCTCGTTTACGCGGGCGACGATGCCGTCGACCCATCGGTCGAGCACACGCGCCACGTCCTCCACCGGCTCTCGAACGCCGAGGTTCACGTCCTCCTTGGACAGATATACGCAGTCCCCGCCAAGCTGTCGGATTCCGACCTCGAAACTCACTCGCGTTCGGAGCGACGGCTTCTCGAACAGGAGCGCGACGATCTTGCCCTCCATTGGCCGCGCGTTCGAGCGCTTCAAGCTCTCCGCCTGCCGGACGATGTCCGCGACCTCGGCGGAGGTGAAATCGGATACCGTGAGAAAGTCCTTCTTCATGGAGTCCTTGCCTATACCTACACTTGAGATACGTAAGAGTATAGCAGGGAGTTACTGCGAGGCCACGAAATGCACTGTGGGTTGTGAAGGGCATTCGCATTTAGGGTTGGCACGAAAATACCCCCTCCGGCCAACCTTTGTGGTTGCCCTCCCCCGTTGCTCAATGGAAAAACGGGAAATCGCCCGTTCCATCCATGCTCTTCCCCAATTTGACAAACAAGAACATACGTGCCACACTATCCATGAGTGACCACGAGCCGCCCACTCTCACGACAACGAGGAAATGGCGCAAAATGGCGCGATATGGCGCAAATACAACAAAAGAAAACCATGCCGCTTCTCCAACTTGCCCTGTGCCAAGTACCCTGGGCGAAGTCGTGAACTTTACGATAACGAGAAAAATGCAACAGAATGCAACACCATGCAACAAATTTTCAAAAATTCCTCGGCTGGACGGGCCCTCACCTCTCTCATCACACCCACACAGCCTGCCATTACCCAGAAAATACCCCGGCCAACCTCCCGTAGGGGTAACCTTTGGATCCTGTCTCATAACTCGATTGCACACATTACACTAGCAAACTGCGTAACGACTATCGTCGCTGTAGATAGTGTTCGCTCCGAAACCTAGTACCAATTCCATCTGAATATGACAGCTAAATCGAGAAGCGGGTATCCCCTCTCCCGTCGGAGGCTGACAGGGGTAGGTATTAGGTATTCCATACTTGCGAGTCTTAGCCCCATCACTGTCATTCCGATCGTAGCGAAGCGGAGAGAGGAATCTAAAGTGTTCATCCTTCAAACCAAGCCCTGCACTCTGAAACATCCATGGCGATGGCGTAGCATTTTAGATTCC
>DAOUKG010000035.1:0-97962 GCA_034421575.1 Dehalococcoidia bacterium | reverse complement strand
TCATGTCGGTTGCCACCGACACCACCAACAATGAAAATGTGTTGACGCAGAAGAAGGGCAACCACAAGAGTTGCCCCTACGATGGGTCGGCCGGGGGTTATTTTCAGAGGAATGACAGGATTGCGGTGGTCGGATCATAGTTGCAATCCCAATTTACATACCCCTGTCAGCCCACGACGGTGGAGAGATTGAGGTTGTCTGTATCTCTGTCCCGTGGAGGCCTCACCCTCACCCTAGCCCTCTCCCACGACGGGAGAGGGGATAAGAGGGCCTTCGACAGGCTCAGGCCGAACGGGTTTTCTCGTAGCCACACGGCAGTTACTGACACCTCTGCACGGCCCCGCGCGCGGGGCATATCGCTGCTCAGGGTGACCGAATTTCTTTGGGATGTCCTCTAACGGGGTATAATGGTCACCACGACCATGTCGCCTCTCCCTTCCGTCGAGTTTGTCATTCCCGTGTTGAACGAAGAGCGTGCTCTTCCCGGCTCCGTCGAGCGGCTTCACGGGTTCCTGCGGGGGGCGATGCAGAGCTACGACTGGCACATCGTCGTTGCCGACAACGGATCGACGGACCGTACTCCGGCTGTGTGCGAGGAGCTTTCGAGCAGGTATGAGAGGGTGGGGTACCTGCGGCTGGAGGAGCGTGGGCGCGGAAGGGCGCTTCGCACGGCTTGGCTTGCCGGCGAGGCGGACTACCATTGCTACATGGACGTTGACCTCTCGACCGAGCTCGAGGCGATACCGCCGCTGATCGAATCGCTGGCGTCAGGGGAGTACGATCTCGCGGTCGGCTCACGGCTCGACAGGGGTTCCAGGGTCATCGGGCGGACGCTGAAGCGCGAGGTGGTCTCGCGGTGCTACAACCTGATCATCAGGTCGATGTTCTTCGTGCGGTTTCGAGACGCGCAGTGCGGATTCAAGGCGATCAGTCGAGAGGCGGCGAGAGACCTGGCGCCACTGGTGGTCGACAACGGGTGGTTCTTCGATACGGAGCTGCTGATCCTGGCCGAGAAGAACGGCTATCGCATCGCCGAGATACCCGTGAGGTGGGAGGACGATCCCGACACGCGGGTGAAGATAGTGAAGACCGCATACGACGACATGATGGGACTGTTCAGGCTGCGGTTCGGCGGGTTGAGGAAGGCGTCGAAGCGGCTTAGGCAAGATCAATCTGCGTAAAGGTAGGGGCGGGTTTGAAACCAATTGTTCCAACTAATTACCATTTTAGCTACGGAAAAGCGCCCTAGGGCCAGGTTGAGTCCTGCCATTGTAGTCCTGATTCGAGTCGCTCAAATACAATCATGCTGGCAAATGGCCCGGTCTATTGGGACATTGGTGCCATTCGAGAGCGGACACAGTGGTCGAACATAGGCAAATCAGCTACGAAACACCCCATTTCGTCGAATTAGTTGGAACAATTGGTTTGAAACCCGCCCCTACAGGGAATTGCTATTCGATGGCGAATCCGGCCCGCACGGTCAGCGTCAGATCGAGCGAGCCGCCGCTGATGCCGGTCGTGGGAGCCGCCGCGGCCGGAAGGGCAAAGGCCCTGCTCTCGGCAATGCCCTGCACTACGGGTTCGTCGCTAACCTCGGTGACGTAGACGAGCTTGCCAAGCGTGACGCCCGTGAGGGCCGCGAAGTGCTTGGCGTTCTCGATAGCCGCGTTCACGGCGTCCTCACGGAGGTCGGTCGTGTAGGCCCCGGGGTCCTCGATGGAGAAGTCGATTCCGTTGATCCTCGCGGCATCTCCGCCCGCGTCCACCACGGCGTCGATTATGGTACCCACCGCATCGAGATTGCGAACCTTGATTACGACATCGTTGCTGACCGTGTAGCCGCTGAGGACGCGAACGGTCGAGCGGACGCCGTTGGTCATGATCTCCTGGCGGTCGTACTGCGGCCAGATGTTGAACGAAGTCGTCTGGATATCCTCGTCGGTCAGGCCGTTTGCCTTCACAGCGGATACGACCGCTTCCATTGCGGTCGCCGCCTCATTGCGAGCCTCGGTTACGGACGGGGATGTCGCTTCCACGCCCAGCATCACGAGGGTGATATCCGGGGCAAGGTTCATCGATCCCGTACCAGTGACCCAGATACCGGCCTCATTCGATGCGGACGCAATCTGTGGCGCTGCGGACTGGACGGTTGCCGTTGAACCTGATGTGCTCGCCGCCGCGGTCCTCGATGCGGGCGCCGCTCCGGATATACTGTCCACTGCCGAGCCGGGACCAGACGCGGCAACACTCGCGACCGCCGGCGCGCCGCTGCCCTCGTCATCGTCGTCGCCGCACGCTGCCGCAAATACCAAGACGCCAAATATCCCGATTGCCAAGAGTATGCTCTTCATAATGCTCATTTCGATTTCCTCCTATGGATTGTCTGTACGTTCTACGGTCTCGATATTCTCTTTGTCATTCCCCTGTTGGAGCATGTGCGGTACCCGATCTGGATTCCCGCTTTCGGAGGTCTTTGCGTAACCGTTCTCCCGCTGAGAGGGTGTCATTGAAAGGACATCATCCAGCTTCGGAGACGTCTCTGGATTCCCGCTTTCGCGGGAATGACGGTGGTTATGCAAAGGTCTCCTTTCGCGGGAATGACGTGAAGTGTCAATACTGCCTATGGAACCGACCGCCTCCGCCTGAGGACGGCAACGAGCGTCGCGCCGGTCAGCAACACGATTGTGATGGCCGTGACGACCTGAAGCTCCGCAAGCGGCAGTTCGAGTCCCTCGCCATCGGAATCGGCGAAGTCGTCCATTGCCACCGGCGCTTCCTCCCCAGGGGACGGGGCCATGCCAGCCTGTGGGCCCTCTCTCGGTTCCGGCGCGTCCTCTTCTGAAACATCTGCTGCCACGTTCTCCTGCATTGCGGCGGCGCCGGTTGCCGTCGTCTGAGGGGCAGGGTCTTGCATGGCCTGCCGTTCGGCCGTTTCCGGTTCCTCGCTTGATTCATCTACCATCATCCGGGCTGCAGCGGGCGCGGGCGCTTCGGTGTCCTTCTCCTCGTCAGCACTCTTGGCGACAGCAGCGGCGGGGGCAGCAGGCAGGGCTTGAGCGGCGGCTGCAACAGGAGCATCGGCGGACGAATCGCTCTGTCCCTCGTCGCTCTCGGTGGTCGCTGACTCCGGGGCGCCGGGGGCGTCCATGACGGCTCTTGCCGCCTGGGCCATTGGAGGCTCCGGGGTGGCGGGCGCATCCATGGCTACCGCCGACTCCGGAGCGGAAGCCGCCGCCGCAGTGAATGCCGACTCATTGGTCGCGTACTCCGCGTCGTCTGCACCGAACTGAGCTTGTTCCAATACGTTCAGCATGTCTCCCGCTACCAGTCCGACCAGCAGCATCGTCGCGACCGATGTTGCCAGTCCTGTCGCTCGTACGGACGGCCACCACATTGTCCAACGTTTCTTCGGCGCTGCGTCCAGCGCGAAGGATCGCGGCAGTCCCAGTTCGGGCAGCTGTCCGACGAGGTCGACCGTCGCCTGCAGTCCTGCCAGTTCCCGTCGCGCGTCTTCGGAAGAGGCGAGAAGTTCCTCGACTTCGCGCTCCTCGGAGGCGGTGAGCTCTCCATCGACGTATGCCGACAGCAGCTCCTCCCGCCTCCTGCTCCCCCTTCTGAACAGTCTAGCCATGGCTTGCACGTCCACTGTCTATCTGACGAAATTGAGCGGGCAAAAGTTCCCGGTGTTCCATGAGGGCTTCTCTCAAACGCCGTCTCCCCCTTGCCAGTCGCGATTTCACGGTGCCGACCGCGCTTCCAATCGCATCGGCGGCCTCATCGTAGGAAAGGCCCTGCACGTCGATCAGCACGAGAACGGCGCGTTGATCGTCGGGGAGGGACATGATCGACTCCTGGAGCTTGTCGCGCAGTTCCCCCTGGAGGGCGGCCTGTTCCGGGCCTGGGGTGTCGGAGGGAAGGAAGAAGCCGGGACGTTCGCTCGCGGCTTCGAGCGACTCCGCGGGCCGGCGCTTGCGTGATCGCGTCGCGTCGAGGCTGAGGTTGGAGGCGATGCGGAGCAGCCATGCCCGCAGGCTCCCGCCACGGAAGCCGCCCAGCGACCGGTGCGCCTTGATGAACGTCTCCTGCGCAACGTCCTCGGCCAGGTGACGGTCGCCGAGGATGCGGGCGGAGACGTTGTAGACCTGCGACTGGTACCTCTCGACGATGGCGTTGAACGCCGACAGGTCGCCATCCCGGCTCCGGTCAACGAGCTGTGGTTCGTCGGGCTGCATACGCTTTCGCCAGGTGAAGTCCTCTGATTTCATGATATCCCAACATATAGGGCAATCCTATCGGCTGACGTACCTTCGCAATGCCGGTTTCTATGTGCGGATCGCTCGGAGAGGGCACTGTTCAATCCCGGGCCTGTTGAAGGGTCGAGGTACCGTTCATGGTTCGACAAGCTCACCACGAACGGGTGTGGCTGAGCACCAAGGGCGGGTTTGAAACCCGCCCCTACGGGAGGTTGGCCGGGGCATGGATTCCGGCCTACACGGGAATGACGATATGGGGGACGGGAATGACGGCGTGGGACGGTATCGGGGACGGGAATGACGGGTGGTGGGGCGGTATCGGGGAAGGGCAACCACAAGGGTTGCCCTTACGACAGGTTGGCAGGGGGTTAATTTCTGAGGAATCGTTCATGTCGGTTGTCACCGACACCACCAATCATGACAATGGGAACAGGGCGATTCGCGAATCGCCCCTACGGGAGGTTGACCGGGGACTGGATTCCGGCCCCGTATCGTGGTACGGGGTGACGTTCTTTCGCCGGAATGACGATATGGGGGACGGGAATGACGGGTGTTGGGGCGGTATCGGGGACGGGCAACCACAAGGGTTGCCCCTACGATGGGCTGGCTGGGGCGTGGATTCCCACTTTCGCGGGAATGACGGGTGGTGGGGCGGGAATGACGGTGGGATGTGTGTGTCGGGCGGTCTCGTGAAGTCTGAACGGTTATGACCTGACAGGCATGTACGTATCTTCCATTCAGCCTCTGGTACAATGGATGCAGGACACCACCTATTCAATGTCTTCCCTCCTCCGGCTTGCTTCATCCCTTCGCGTGCTCCTTCGAGAGTCGTTCGAGACGATCATCCTGGCGCTGCTCGTCTTCATGGCGCTCCACCTGAGCATTCAGAACTATCGCGTCGAGGGTCCCAGCATGGAGCCGACGCTCGCGCAGGACGAGTACCTGATCGTAAATAAGCTCTTCTACCTGCGATTCGACCCTGAAGGCGTGGCCGGCATCCTTCCCTTCTACGAAGCCGAACAGGACGAAGACGGGGGGTATCTCTTCCAGTCGCCCAAGCGGGGTGAGGTGGTAGTGTTCCGCTCGCCGCGAGACGCCGACCGCGACTTCGTCAAGCGGGTCATCGGTCTGCCGGGCGACACGGTGTGGATAGAGAACGGCACCGTCCATGTGAACAATTTTGTGCTCGACGAGCCGTACATTACCCGGCGAGACAACACCAACATGGCGCCCGTGGAGGTCGAGCCCGGCACCCTGTTCGTCCTGGGAGACAACCGGGGCGCCAGCAACGACTCGCGGTCATGGGGTCCCGTGCCTGCAGAGAACCTCATCGGACGCGCGTGGGTGAGGTTCTGGCCGCTGCAGCAGCTCTCTGTGCTGTAGGGGTCGGAGGGCGCGGAGGGTGCAGAGTGTGTGTGGGTTCTTGGTAGTTGGGGAAGGGTTACCCTCATACCCTCACCCTAGCCCTCTCCCACGACGAGGCTGTCTCAAAATACCTTTTTCGGATGTATACTGCCGTGTAGAGGAGCAAGTTGAAGTGTTGGGATATCTTGTAGTGAGGTAGTTGCGATGCCTTTGAGACCCTTCAGTCGTGAACAGGCTTGGCTGATGCCGCCGACGCTGGACGATCTGGTTCCCGAAGACCACCCTGTCAGATTCGCGGCGGCATTCGTGGACGGGCTTGACGCCGAGGCCTGGGAGGAGTTGGAGATTGACCTTCAGGGAGACCCGCGTGGCGCCGGCGCCTACCACCCCTGCGCCTTGCTGGGCGTATGGATATACGGCTTCATGACCGGTGTGCGCTCCAGCCGCAAGCTCGAGGCGGCATGCAGAGACCAGGTTCCCTACATGTGGCTTGTTGGGATGCAGCAACCCGACCACAACACCCTGTGGCGCTTCTACAGGGCGCACCGAGACCGGATGCGGACGCTGCTGCGCCGCACGGTGCGCACGGCTGTGAGCGCGGGCCTTGTGGAGTTGGCCATCCAGGCGGTGGACGGCACTCGAATCGGGGCCAACGCCTCGATGAGACATACTCACGACGCCAAGGGGCTGAAACGGCTGTTGGCCCGTACCGAGCGAGCGATCTCGGAACTGGAGGCCCAGAACGCCACCGGGGGCGACTCGGTGCAGCCGAACTTGCCGCAGGAGCTTGCCGACGCCGAGTCTCTGCGTCAGCGGGTGGGTGAGGCGCTCGCCCGCGTCGAAGATGAGGAGGGGCCGAACCACACGAACCTGACCGACGAGGACGCTAACCTGCTCAACACCGGCAAAGGCAGCTACATCACCGGCTACAACGCCCAGTCGATGGTCTCCCCGCTTTCGTCCGAGGACGAAGGCCAAGGGGGTATGTTGATCACGGCGGCGGACGTGACATCCGACTCCGACGACCATCCCCAGTTGGCGCCGATGATCGAGACTGCCGCAGAGAACATCGACACCGAGCGGGACGTTGTGACCGTTGCAGACGCCGGATACCATTCGGGGCCCAACCTTGCCGAGTGCAACGCCGGCGACCACACGGTGTTGATGCCCGGCACCCACGACCGCAGACGCCGCAACCCGTACCATAAGGACCATTTCACCTACCGTTCGGAGACCGACACCTACCTGTGTCCTCAACAAAAGGTGCTCACCTACAAAGACAGCTTCACTCACAGCAACGGCTACAGGGTCAGGCGCTACAGGGCGAACGGCCAGGACTGCAGGTCCTGTCCTGCCTTCGGCAAGTGCACCTCCTCGAAGGACGGTCGCTCCATAAGGATCAGCGAACACGAGCCGATACTGCAACGGCACAACGAACTGATGGCGAGCGTATCGGCCAAGAAGCTGTATCGGCGCAGGAGTGCGATCGTCGAGCCGGTCTTTGGCCTGCTCAAAGAGTGGCACGGCGCCAGACGCTTCCTGCTCAGAGGCCATAGCGGCGTGGTGTCCGAATGGCATCTGCTGACCACCGCGTTCAATCTCAAGAGCCTCCACGCGGTGTGGAGGTCTGGTGTCGGTCCAGCGTCTCCCTCTGAGACAGGTCCGCTGCGGGAACAGACGCCTCGCCCGACCGCTGGACGCCGCCTTGACCAACGCTGCCTGCGTCACCTTCGCCACTTTGTTCATACCATCCGCCATCTGATTGTGTCTCTCACTCAGCCTACCGTGCCCCAAACAAAACAATGAGACAGCCTCTCGTGGGAGAGGGCTAGGGTGAGGGTGATGAGAGCATTTGCTTGAGAGCCTCTCGAAGGCCGTGTGGGGCGTAACGCTGCTCCGTTCGCCCTGAGCAGCCGTTCTCGATGTCCCACCAGTGCTTAAACATAACACCGCCCGGTTTGCTGACCGGGCGGTGTGTTTTCAGTGGGTTCTCTCAAGCGGTCTCGGAGGCCGCCCCGGCGGGCTGGGTTCTCCCCATCAGCCGCAGGAAGAAGCGACCGACCGCGCCTGATTCCCAGACGACCAGCAGCGGGGTGGCAATGCCGATGCTGCTGTAGGTCCCCGCGATGACGCCGATGATGAGTACCCACAGGAAGATGCGGATCGTCTCACCGCCGACGAGCAGGAGCGCCAGCAGGGTGAACAGCAACGTCAGGCTCGTATTGAGAGACCTGCCCATGCTCTCCATGATGCTGATGTTGGCGTTATGAGTGAGCGTGCGGTTCGGGTACAGGATGATATTCTCGCGCAGACGGTCGAACACCACGATGGTGTCGTTCACGCTGTAGCCGATGACTGTCAGGATCGCGACAAGGAACATCGTATTGACCTCGATGTCCGCGACCTCGCCCAAAATGGCGAAGATGCCGATGACGATCATCGAGTCGTGGACGAGGGCCACGATGGCCGCAAGCCCGTAGCGGAACGGGCTGGGAACGTTGCGGAAAGCCCACCACAGGTACAGGAAGATGCCGATGGCGGCGGCGACCACGGCGTAGAAGGCGTTCAGCACCGTCTCCGCCGCAACTACGGGAGAGACGAGGTCGAAGGCCAGCAGTTCCACGCCGCCGGGTGACTCCTGCCGCTGGATCTCCGCGATGACGTTGTCCTTTTCCTCATCCCTCAACTCCTTGGTGCGAATGAAGAAGGTCCTGTCGTCCATCTTCTGGATCACGGCGTCCGGATGCCCCAAGCCGGTCATGACGCCGCGCAGAGAGTCCTGCGTGACCGAATCGGTCACCTCGAACATGACGGTCGAACCACCGGTGAAGTCGATCCCCGGCTTCAGACCCGGAGCGATGATGAGGAACACTACTCCCGGCAAGAGGATCAATGCCGACAGCAAGAAGAACCAGATGCGCTTTCCTACGAAGTCCACGAATTTACTCCCGGATATTTCTCATTGAAGTTGAACCGTCCGCCCTAGCCCCTCGGCTCAAGCTGAAGCTGAGGAAGATTCTTGCCCTCGGTCGGAACGAACCAGCGCAGACGCCTGCCAATTCCCGTCAGCGCAACTATGCGAAGCAGCGTCCTGCTCACGAAGATCGCGGAGAACATGCTGAGCATCACCCCGATTGCCAGAGTCGCCGCGAAACCCTGCACCACCGTAGCGCCAAGGGTATCGGCGAACCAGTACAGGATGCCCGACGTTATCAGCGTCGAGACGTTGCTGTCGCGAATGGCGGACCACGCACGATTGAACCCGATGTTGATCGAGGAGAGGAGCGTGCGTCCCGCCCGCATCTCCTCCTTCATTCTCTCGAATATCAGGATGTTCGCGTCCACGGCCATGCCCACCGACAGGATGGCGGCCGCCACGCCGGAGAGCGTAAGCGTCACGGGCAGCATCTTGAATATCGCAATGAGCACCAGGGCATAGATCAGCAGCGCCAGCGCCGCTATCAGACCCGGCATTCGGTAGTACAAAAGCATGAACAGGAACACGAGCACGAGACCGACCACGCCTGCCCTCACGCTCTTTTGCAGCGAGTCGGAGCCAAGAATCGCGTCGACGTCCTTCTCGAGAATCAACTCGATGGGAATCGGCAGTCGTCCCGACTCCAGCAGCAGTGCGATGTCCCGGACTCGTTCGATGGTAAAGTCCCGTCCGGATATGTACGCGGTGCCGCCGGTAATCGCCTGCTCTGCGACTGGAGCGATCAACTCCTCATCGTCGAGGAAGATGGCGATCTGATCGGAGGTGCCCGCAATCTCGGTAGTGATCTCGGCGAATTTTCTCGTGCCCTCGCCGTTGAACTCGATGTTCACGATGGGAGCGCCCGACCCCTGGTGCTGTCCCGGGTAGGCACGGGCCAAGTCGTCACCCGTCAGGTTGATGTCCTCATCCACCCTGCCCTTGATTAGCTTGAAGACCAGTTCGCCACCGGGCGGGAACTGCCTCTCCGCATCCGCCAGCGGGTCTTCGCTGTCGATCAGTGCCTCGATCAGGCTGATGACGTACTTGTTTGTGTCGATAATCTCTCGTACGCTCGGTTCTCCTCCGACAGGGAACAGAGTTCCGTCGTCTAGGAACAGTACTGGCTGGTAGGTGACCTCAACTTCCTGTGCATCACTCCCAGCCAGTGAGAATGCCAGCCTGTCCGGGTAGGTGGCCTCGGTACCCGTCACGGGAACCAAGCTGTCTCGCAGTTCAGCAACATACGGCGCGAACTTGGCCAGTCCGCTATCACTGAATTCCACCTCCAGTCCGGGCGGGCCTGCCTCGGAGGGGACTGCGTCAGACTCCTCTTCCTGGTTGGATGCGGCGTCATCCGCACCTTCAGAGGATTCCTCTCCCTCACTGCTTGAGTCCTCTGACTCTTGGGCAGCCTGTTCCGAATCCTCAGCGTCGGTCTCCTCCGCAGCCTCGGGCGGAGAGAACAGTTCGGGCGTCATTTCCACGACGCGATAGCCAACGATGTCACCTTCCTCGAACTCCAACGGCTGAGGAACGTTTCTCGTCCGATGCAGGAACTCCAACTGGGCTGTCTCGCCAATCAGCGCCTTCGCGCTGTCGGGATCGCTGACGCCCGGAATCTGCACGAGCAACCGGTCGTCACCCAGTACCTGGAGAATCGGCTCGCCAAGTCCCGAAGAGTTGAGACGGCGCTCGATGGTCCGTTTCAACGCGTCCATCTGGTCCGCGGTTGGAGGAATCCTCTCGCCGGTCATCTGACCTTCGTCATCGGGCTCGCTCATCACGTTGGCCTGATACACGAGGTGGCTCCCGCCCTGAAGGTCGAGGCCTAGGGTGAGCCCCAGCAGCGTGTCTTCGCCGCCGCGCTGGAAGTTCCCGATCGTGATCGTCTTGATTCCGACCGCAAGGCCGGACAACACGACCAGGACCACTATGAAGATCAGTATCCTGGCGTATCTGCGCAACGTTCTCTCCGTCCGACGTTTCTCTTATGCACCATGTGTGCCGTTACCGTTTGCCGTCTCCGCTTCCAACAATCTGCCCGCGAGCCGCATCGCGTCATCCCTGGTCGCCACTTCACCTGTGGCCTGCGCCTCATTCACTGCATCGAGGACCCTGCCGATCCGGGGGCCGGGTCCAACGGCGAAACCGTCCATCACGTCGACGCCGGTAATGAGCCGTGGAGTCGCCGGCTTCTCCAGTTCGGCGTTCAAGATGAATGCCATCAGGTCGCAGTGTTCTTGCCACTCGCCACGCTCCAGCAGGGGCCCGCGCGCGGCAAGGTAGTCGGCCATGTTGAGGTAAAGTGTCGATATGGCGGCGTCGCCCAGTTCCCTGTAATACCGGAAGAGGGCCCTTCGCGTGGGCATCGCCCCACGTTCAGCCAACTGCTTGGGCCGGAGATGGTGCCGAACGAGAGTCCTCACATATTGCTTGCCGCGCGTTCCAAACCGCAGCCTATCGAGTATTTCGTCCACGACCTCCGCGCCCACCTTGTGGTGACCTAGGAACCGAATCCTCCCGTTTTCTTCTCTTGTTTTGGTCGACGGCTTCGCGATGTCGTGAAGCAGCCCACTCAATCTTACCAGAGTCGAACGGCTATGTCCGTCGCTTATGCGCTCTTGGAAGTGCGAGTCCATGTCCGGGAAGGAAGGAATAGAGTCCAAGACCCAGCCTTCCAGAGCGTTTGAACGGCCCAATATCGCCTCGACCATGCCGACAGTTTCTACGCAGTGATTGAACACATCCCAGTAGTGTTCCTTCGGCTGCGATACATCGCGAGCCTCATCGAGCTCCGGGAGCACGACGCTCAGCAGACCCAACTCGTCAAGGGTCCTGACGGACTCCATGGCATTCGGAAGAGCGAAAATCTTGAGCAGTTCGTCACGCACCCGTTCGGGCGATGACAGGCCCAGCATACCGGCCTTGAGCCGAATCGCTTCGCGGGTCTCTTCGGTTATGGTCAGGCCGAGCTGCGCGGCGAATCTCGGTGCCCGGATCAGGCGCACGGGATCGTCGTCGAAGGCGCCCTCCGACACGACACGGAGCACCTTCGAGGCAAGGTCACCACGACCGCCGTGAAGGTCGATGACCTCCATGCATCCATCGGCGGACAGCGTTTCGTCCAGCGGCGCCGCCATTGCATTGATGGTGAAGTCCCTGCGGGCGAGATCACGCGCCGGCCCTTCAGGGGCCGCTATGAGGTCAATGGTCGAATGGGCACTCAAGACGATGCGGGCCGCTCCCCTCTCCCGATTGAGGAGGACGAACCTGCCCTCGACCGCATCGGCGAGCAATGCGGCGACGTCCAGCAAGTTGGCAGGGTTCGCCTCGACGGCGAGGTCTATGTCTTCCGTCTTCTTGCCCAGCAGAGCGTCGCGCACTATGCCGCCGACAAGGTACGCAGGGAGGTCCCTAGCGCTAAAGAAGTCGCGCACGTCGAATACGACCGGCGAGAGCAGAGCGCCCTGCACGTGCGTCGGGATTTCGTTCACCGCGCTATGGGTCATAGCCCTTCGTCCGTTGGACATTCTTCGCCCTCTCGGGCCCGTGCTGCGAGTTCCTCTTCGGTGGGATACTCAAACAGGTGCTCGTGGCTAATGAGGTGGTCGATGAAGAGGATTCCGTCAAGGTGGTCGGTCTCGTGCTCGAACGCCTGGGCGAGGAGGCCTTCCGCGCATATGCGGAATACGTTCGTCTTGCGGTCGAGACCGGTAACCTGGACGGTCATCGAACGCCGAACGATGCCGTAGTGGTCGGGAAAGCTCAGGCAGCCCTCGGTGACCTCCCGCTCGCCCTCGCGATGGACGATTCGGGGGTTGATGTAGGCGCTGGGCTCCTCATCCTCCGGCATCTTGAGAGCGATCACTCGCCTCAGAGAGCCGATCTGGTTCGCCGCCAAGCCGACTCCACCGGAGTCAACGAGCGTGTCCATGAGATCATCGGCAAGACGAAACACGTTTCTATCGATCTTCGTCACGCTCTTCGCCCTTTGACGCAGGATGCTGTGTGGATATTCCAAAATCGGGACGACCGCCACGACCGGTTCCTCGAGTCCAAGCATTGCCGTCCCAACGCTTCACACCCGGAGGGAAAGGCACAGCAAACGATTATAGCTACCGGGCCGAAGGAGTGTAAAGGAATCCGTAGCTGGAAAACAGATTCGGCGCGTCCATTGCCTGTCTGCACAGGACGCGCCGAATCTTTGCTGTCTACTACCCTGACGGGACTCTACATGATCTTGTCGAGCAGTTCACCCTCCGTGAGCCAGTAGAAGACTATGTAGGAGCCCGCGAGGATCATGAATGCCGCGCTGACCGGTTGGGTGTACGGGAGGATCTTACGGAGCGCCCCCACCAACGCTCCCTTGAAGAGCGCCATGGCGATGGTCAGCACCAGGATCACCGTCCCCATTCCGAGAGCGAAGAGCACGAACGAGACAAGGGAATCGACGAGCGTGTTCGTGGCTACTCCTATGCCGAGAACCGCAATGAATATGGGCAGGGTGCAGCTCAGGGACGCCGTCCCGTAGCTGAGGCCGAACAGGAAATATCCCTTGACTCCCACGTTGCTGGGGTCACCGAACTTGGTCGATGCCTGCTGTGCTATTGCTGTGTAGATCTTGCCGCCGCTGAGGAGCCAGCCTCCGACCAGCGCGAGCACGATTCCGATGGTGAGTCCGACCCAGGGGATGATGTCAATGACCTGTCGCGCTCCCCCTCCGATCACCACGCCCGCTATGCCGAACAACACGATGAATCCGAGCGTAACCACCACCCCGACGAGGATGGCCTTACCCAACCGGGTAAAGACATTGGTCTGCTGATCGGCGTCTGCCGTGGATCCCATGTACAGCGCGAGATAGGCCGGAAGCATGGCGAACCCGCAGGGATTGACGCTCGCCACGAGACCGGCTCCGAATGCGAATCCCAGCGGCAGGAGGCTGCTGAGCTCTTCGAGCTCCTGGCTCGCTCCTCCCGATAGTCGAAGGGCGCTGTCGACCACGGCCGTCGTGCCGGTGCCGGTAATGGCCGCGCCGACGAACGCTGCCACCAGCGGGACTATCGCCGCAAGCGCGGGCAGCAGGTACGTCTTGAGGACATTCGTCTGCTCGGTCGAAACTTCAGTGCTCATGCGTCAGTGACCTCCCTGAGTGTATAGCTCTCATCACCGCGTCCGCCCTGCACTCGTCTCTTCTTACGATAGCGGCGCATTCTTACCGTAGGCTAACCAAAATGTGACAATACCGTAACGACCCCATATCATCCTTGGACTCATAGTATCACGCTGTCACGTACCGAGACCGCAGGGGGCATCCGGTACTATACTTACACGGTATGTCCCCTCAAATCATCAAGCTCCGGTCCGAGAACAACAACGCGTTTGAACACGCGGAAGCCCTCAGCCGCAGCCGCGCCAGGCGCCAGGAGCACCGCAGGTTCTTCGTCGAGGGCATACCGACCATCCGGCACGCCATGACGCACGGATGGAAGATCGACACACTGTACTATCCGGGCGACATGGAACTGTCCAGTTTTGCACGGAAACTCCTTGATCGCTCGCGTGCTCGCCGTCACTTCGAGCTGCCCACTCGCCTGTTCGAGTCCCTTCGGTGGTCGAGCAAGCAGGAGAAGGGATCAGAGCTCATCGCCCTCATCGAGATGCCGCCGGAGGATGTATCGAGGATACTTGTGGAGGAGGATTCGGTCGTTGTCGTATTCGACAGGCCCGCCGATCACGGGAACCTTGGCACGATCATCCGAACGTGCGAGGCGTTCGGCGCGGCGGGTCTCATCCTCACGGGCCACGCTGTCGATCTCTACGATCCTCAGACGGTCCGAGCAAGCATGAGTTCGCTCTTCTCATTGCCGGTCGTCCGGCTGCCCTCGCACCGCGAGGTCCGAACTTGGGCCAACTCCATTCGCAAGAATCACCCCTCGTTCCGGTTGGTAGGCAGCTCCGCCCATGCGGCCCACGACATCCATCGGCAGAAGTTCGAGAGGCCGGTAGCACTCGTCATAGGCAACGAGACCCACGGCCTCAGCATGAACTACGTCAAGGTCTGCGACGCCATGGTGAGAATCCCCATGCACGGCTCGGTATCATCCCTCAACGTCGCGTCCGTCGCCTCCATACTCCTCTACGAGGTCGAACGGCAGAGCGCGATAGCCGGTACGTAGCTCCTGCCGCCTTCTCGTTCAATCGCTTTTCGTCCGCCATTACCCTGAAAATAACCACCCGTAGGGGCGATTCGCGAATCGCCCCTACAATTTCCATGTTTCGTGGTGTCGGCGGCAGCCGACATGAGGGATTCCTCTGAAAATAGCCCACGACCAACCCATCGTAGGGACAGCCCTTGTGGTTGTCCTTCCCCGTTGCTCAATGGAAAAACAGGAAATCGCCGTTCCCCCCACGCTCTTTCCCAATTTGACAAACAAGAACGCATGTACCACACTATTCATGAGCGGCTGCTAGCCGCCCACTCTCACGACAACGAGGAACTGACACAGCATGGCTCAAATACAACAAGAGAAGACCATGCTCTTGCGCTTCTTCAACTTGCTTTGTGTTAGGTGCCCCGGGCGAAGTCGTGAACTTTACGATAACGAGAAAAATGCAACAGAATGCAACACCATGCAACAAATTTTCGAAAAATCCTCGGCTGGACGGGCCCTCACCTCTCCCAGCACACCCACACATCCTGTCATTACCCTGAAAATACCCCCCGGCCAACCTCCCGTAGGGGCAACCCTTGTGGTTGCCCTTCTTTTGCGTCAACAGATTGGTGGTGTCGGCGGCAACCTTCATGAGAAATACTCCGGCGAAGGCCGGATTCCGGAATCACAGCGATGTCGAAATCCATAGCTCAATACGAGTGAATCAAACATTGATTTAAGGCAAGAGGATTGCAGGATCGGCACAGGCGGGGTATCCTTTGCTTGAAAGGACATCGACCTTGATTCTTCGCATCATCGACTCGCCGTTACTCTGGGCCATTGGGGGACTAGCCGTTGGATTCGCCTTGGGCGTCACGACCATATCCGTATGGCTTCTGGTCGCCGGCCTCATCGGCTATCTCGTCTACCTGGCCCTTCACGGCCCCGCGTACGAAAGTGAGGAAAGCAACCTGGTTGCCGCAGGCCCGGTATTGATGGTGGCCTGGATGTTCGGTTTCATCCTGAAAGACCTCGTCTAACGGGGCGCGCTGTCCTGTGAGGCAAGCATCCCCGTGAGTCAGACCCCTCCCAAGAACGCCTCCCTGTTCGTAACCTGTGTCGTCGACCAGTTCTACCCCGAGGTGGGAGAGAGCACGGTCCGCGTACTGCGCCGTAACGGCGTCGACGTGGATTTCGACCCTGCTCAGACCTGCTGCGGCCAGCCGGCCTTCAACTCCGGCTACTGGAAGGAGGCGCGACCTCTTGCGGAGCGGTTCCTCGACATGTACGAGGGAATCGAGCACATCGTCATGCCGTCCGGTTCGTGCGCGAGCATGGTCAGGGTCTTCTACCAAGAGCTCTTCCACGACCACCCTGCCCTACTCCAACGAGCGTCGGACATCGGCAGTCATGTGTACGAGCTATCGGAATTCCTTGTGGATGTTCTCGGCTCGGACGAGAAGACGGAATCGGGTCAGTCAGAAGCCTCAACTCGCGTCACCTACCACGAGGCGTGTCACCTGATGAGAGAGCTAGGCGCGACGACCCAAGCCCGCGAACTGATCAACTCCACCCCGGGCGTCGAGCTTGCGGAGATGGAGCAGTCGGAGGTGTGCTGCGGCTTCGGGGGGACGTTCTCGGTGAAGTATCCCGACATCTCCGGTGCGATGCTCGATGAAAAGCTCACGCACATACGCAACTCCGGCGCGGACGCCGTAGTGGCCTGCGATATCACCTGCCTCATGCACATCGGCGGCGGACTCGAAAAGCAGGGAATTCCCGTCCGCCCCCTGCACCTGGCAGAGTTGCTTGACGAAGGAACGGGCTAACTCGTCATGGCAGAGAACCGCACCAAAGAGTTCAAGACCCTAGCCGCCGACACGCTGGGCGACGAAGCTATTCAAAAGCACCTCAAGACCCTCTACAGCGGGTTCAACCAGGGTCGTCTCCAGCAGGCCGCCGCCACCCACAACTGGGAGAACCTGCGCGATCGCGCCCGCCAGATCAAGGCCCACACAATCGAGCACCTCGACCATTACCTGGAAATGGCCGCGGAAAACGTCGAGAAGGCCGGCGGCAATATCTTCTTCGCCAAGGACTCCGCTGCCGCTACGAAGTACGTCCTCGACCTCGCCAAGGAAAAAGACGTCAGGTCCGTCATCAAGGGCAAGTCCATGCTCTCTGAGGAGATGGACCTCAATTCCAACCTGGCGAAGCAGGAGATCGAGGCTGTCGAGACCGATCTGGGCGAGTACCTCGTCCAGCTTGCGGGCCAGACGCCCTATCACATCATCGTTCCTGCGATTCACATGTCCAAGTCGGACGTGAACGAGCTATTCCACGAGAACCTTGGCACCGACCCCAACGCCGGTGTGGAGGAACTGGCAAACGCCGCCCGAACCGAACTGCGCGAAAAGTTCATCCAGGCAGACATGGGAATCACTGGCGCGAATTTCGTCGTCGCCGAGACGGGAACGCTCGTCCTGGTTACCAACGAGGGCAATGGCCGCATGTCCACGTCGATGCCCAAGACACACGTCGCCATCATGGGCATGGAGAAGATCGTTCCGTCCATGGAGGACATGGGGACGTTTCTCCGTCTCTTGATCCGTTCGGCAACGGGACAGCGCATTTCGAGCTACGTCACCATGGTGACTGGCCCCAGGAGCACGGTTGAGGAGGACGGCCCCGACGAGTTTCACCTCGTCATTGTCGACAACGGGCGCTCGAAACTCCTGGCCGATCCCCACCTGCGCGAGGCGCTGTACTGCATCCGCTGCGGCGCGTGTCTCAACGCATGCCCCGTATACCGCAAGGTCGGCGGCCACTCCTACGGCTGGGTCTACTCAGGCCCCATTGGGGCTGTCGTCTCTCCCGTGCTCACCAACGTCCCGGACGCCAAGGATCTCCCCTACGCGTCGAGCCTGTGCGGCGCATGCAAGGAGGCCTGTCCCGTTCGCATCGATCTGCCCCGGATGCTCCTCTACCTCCGCAGCGAGGTAACCGAGGGCAACACCGATTCAAACCGCAAAAAGTCGTCACCGCTGGAAAGCCTGGCAATGAAGGCGTGGAGGTCTTCGGTCAGCGGCCCGTCGATGATGCGCCTCGCCAACCTGATCGGTCGATTCGTCCAAATGCCATTTGCCAGGAAAGGACGGCTGCGCCGTCTTCCACCACCCCTATCCGGTTGGACTCGCCACAGGAGCTTCCCCGCCGTATCGTCGTCGCCGTTCCGCGCGAGGTGGAAGAAGGGGACTAACTCGTAGGCCGAGAGCCCGCACGGCGCGCCAACGCCCGACGGGAACTCAGCCAGATGAAAACGCCTCCGGCCACGAAGGCCACCATCACCAGGACCATCAGCCACCCTGCCTCCGGCGTGGCCTCAACGGCAGCGGGCGCGACCGATATCCGGGCAATGAACACCTCCGAGCCAAGCTCTTCAGAGTCAATCTCTACGTGGATGCTCCATGCCCCATCGGATTTGATCACGAGGTTTCCGACATATTCGTCCTGGTTGGCAGGCGTGTTGAGCGCCTTCACCTGGTAGACGGGCATACCCTCGACATCGTGCGCGACCAACGTGATGTCCGCGTCGTGTACGGGCGATCCATCTTTAGCGGCTGTGGGAGAAATGGTGAAGTTGATCGGCCCCACCGCAGGCACTCTCGGAAGCACACGAACGACGACACCGTAGTTGCCCTGTGTCACGTCCAAAATCAGCACCGGCGCTTCGCGCCCCTGCGCTGCTGCGGTCCCCGCGGACGCGCCTATTGCTAGTACCAATACGGCCAGTACGCCCCACAGCTTAAACAAATGGAAGAAACTCAATGGACGGATATCGAAGTGGCGTTGGGGGGTGGAGGACAATTGCTTAGGCAAAGATGTGGATACCTTCTCGCTAATGGTACGGCGTATGTGTGCGGAGCCGCAACTTTGACACACTCTCGGTGGGAACTTACTATGGGAGAACCGGCCGGATTCGCGGGCAATAGTTCATTTCAGATTGATTGATCCTGCCCATGGCGCCGACAAACAAGAGAGGCTGACTTTGACCATACGCAACAATGATGAACTGGAAGGCATAGTAAGAGTAGGCAAGGTCGTGAGATCGGCCCTCGACACCATGAAGAAGGCCGTAAAGTCCGGAATGACCACCCAAGCCCTCGACGATTTATGCGCGGATGTATTTGAAAGGAATGGAGCGCGTTCAGGGCCTCAAATCGTGTATGGGTTCCCCGGTGCTGCCTGTATCAGTATCAACGACGAGGCAGTTCACGGTATCCCACGAAAGACGAGCACGGTCCGAGAAGGCGACTTGGTGAAGCTCGACGTCACGGCGGAGCTAAACGGCTACTTCGCCGACGCCGCCGTAACCGTAGGCGTAGGCCGTGTGACCTCGCAGAAGCGCAGGTTGGCTAGATGCGCTCGGTCGGCATTGTACACCGCCCTCAAGGTTGCGAGAGCCAACAGGCCGTTGAATGGGATCGGACAGTCTATACAGTCCGAAGTCGAACGCCAAGGTTTTCGTGTAATCCCGGAGCTTGGAGGTCACGGCGTCGGCAGATCGGTTCACGAAGAACCGTTCGTGCCCAACTACTACGACCCGTGGGACAATCGGCAACTGAGTCCGGGCCTCGTCATTGCCATAGAACCGGTCATTTCTAGTGGATCGGGCGAGTCATTGACCGATGACGACGGCTGGACCATCAAGACCGCGGACGGCGCGCCTTCCGCTCACTTCGAGCACACTGTCATCATCACTCAACGCGGCCCAATGGTAGTCACGGCTTGATTGAGAGTGCAATATAGCCGGCATCACCCCATCTTCCGCATCGCCAGTCCGGCCAGCATGTACATGATCACGTACACCACCACCCGGTACGTCACCGCCGATCCCGGGGGTATGCAGATGAACGACAGCCCGGAAAGCCCTCGCTTGCCGATCTCGTGTGCGATGCGGATGATCTCGTAGTCCGTCAAGGCGATGGGCTCCACCGCCTCGCCGAGAATATCCCCGGGGGCCGGACCAGCGCCACCCATCACGTCCATGTCGAAATGGGCATATACCGTTTCGGTCCCTTGGTACGCCCGGTCGAGTTCGGATACCAGCCCCTCGATTCCCAGGCTCGTGCGCACCTCCCACGTCGAGATGAACCGCGCGCCCGCCTGCAGGTACTTGCGGACGATCTCCTTTTTCTCGAGCATCCCGCGCTCGCCGATCTCCACGAGGTGCTCCGGGAGCATGTTGTCGTGGAACTCGTACATCTTCTCCTTCCAGCTTGCCGATCCCGCGATGCGAGGATCTCCCGTAAGGTGATCGAGCGGCTGCGCGTCCCAGTGCGTGTCAAGGCTGACGCAGCCCACAAGCCCCTCCGCTCGCTCCGCAATCGGCTTGGCTATGGCATATGACCCGCACGGCGAGTTCTGCCCGATCACCACCGGCACGGCGCCAGCGTCAAGCGCGTGGCCGACCTTCTCGACCACCGCCGCCTGTGCCCGTAGTATCGCCTCAGGTGATTGGTCGTCGAGAATTTCCTGTGGTATGTCGGCGTCGCCGTAGTCCACGGCCTTGATGTGCTCGAAGACGTCGAGATCGAAGTCTTGGATGTACCCTGACTGGTACCTGATCGACTGCTGACGCACACGTTGAGGAGCAGCGACCCACTCCCGCCGGTCTACACCCGCGTACTTCTCCGTCTTCGACGCGACATAGGGCGCTCCGATGATCACGGCGTCCATGCCCTCGAGCTGCTCCCGCCTTTCCGCGTGCGGCAGAGCCATGAACGTCGGAGTCTCCGGCGCGATCATTGGCGCCTTCCACTCTCCCCCGAAGCTGCCCTTGGTAAACTCGTTCCACGCCGTTACCTGTTCTTCCCAAGAGGGATAGACGAGTGTCGTCATGAGGTTTCTCCTTGCCCTACAAATCTGGGTTGATTATCCCCTACAAGCGTCATAGTCGGTAGTCCCCCACTGCCGGGAGCGCGTCTGCGAAATGAACGCCGTCTCGTTTGACCGGCTGTACGGGCGGCGGATGAACAATTGGCGACGCTGCCATAGGGAAAGTGTTCAGACTTGGTGCGAAACCCTCTCTAAGCACAGCGCCGTCATACCCGCGAAGGCGGGTATCCATAGGGGTGGGGAGTGTTGGTCACAGTTACGCCAAAGGACGGTCGGTTGGCGGTCTGGCATAGTCGGTAGTACAATCCTGCCGTATGGATACTGATCTCGACGTTGAGTGCAAGGTCATCAGGTCGGACGAGCTTGAGGTGGAGGTCGCGTCGGGCGCTATGACGCGGCTGGCCGGCGTGTCGCAGGCGCTGGCGGGTGCTGAGGGAATTCATCTTGCCTTTGCAACCATCCCGCCCGGTTGCGCTTCCTCGCCTCACTACCATGTAAACTGCGAGTCCGCCATTTACGTGCTGAAGGGGAAGGGGCGATTCCTCACCGGGAAGAAGCTCGACAACAGCTTGGCGATTGCAACGGGCGACTTCATCTACGTGCCGCCGAATTCGGTACATCAGCCCGTCAACGACAGCCTGACGGAGCCGATGGAGTTGATCGTCGCGCGCAACGCGCCGGTGGAAATCGTCGTCGAGCACGACCCCTCCACCGAGTAGCTCCCCTTCAGTTCGGGCCCTCTGAGACGTCTCGCCTGGCGTGCAGTTGGATTGTTGGTTCAGACTGTTAGAATATAGTCCTGATAAAACGGAAATCCCTTAGTTCAAGGTCACGTGGCCCACCCATTTGTATCTGAGACTTATGGGGATTCAAACTCCTCCGATGGGCAACTTTTGAACATAGTGGAACTCTCTTGGTATCAAATGTGTCCGGTCAATACGTATCCCAACGCGGGCAGATCCTCGCCCTCACAGGGCATCACAGCACACTAACGACGGTTGAAGGAGTTAACAGGAAGTGATAACTGCAATAACTGATATCGGTTCGAGGCGGGAGTTGTTCGTGGACAGCTTCCTGGTCGAAAGCCTCAACGGCGCGAGGCTCAAGCTGCAGGAGCCGAAGTCGGCAGGGGTCGCCATCGAGTACGACCGGCCATGGGAACGTGAGCCAGCTGGGTCTCGTTCCATCTACACCCACGTCATCAAGGACGGCGACATCTACCGCATGTACTACAGGGGCGACATGGCCTACTGGTGCTATGCGGAGAGCGCCGACGGTATCAACTGGACGAAGCCCAGCCTGGGACTCGTGGATGTGGATGGGTCCACCGAGAACAACGCCATCGTCAGGGGCCGGCCCCTCTACCCGTTTGTCGACGGTCGCTCTGGAGTACCCGAGTCCGAGCGGTACAAGGCAAACTCCTTCGAGGAGGGCGGACTGGTCGGCTACGTTTCATCTGACGGCATTCATTGGAGAAAGATACGCAACGAAGCCTTAGTGCCCAGAGAGCTGGTGAACCATTTCGACGCGAACAGCGTGATGTTCTGGTCCGAGGTGGAAGAGCTCTACCTGCTCTACGTCCGTCACATGGAGGGCGGCAGACGCGCCACGGCGAGGTCGACCTCCGAGGACTTCGTCAACTGGACGGGGCCCACCTTGATGGAGTACAGCAATACTGGCACGACAACTCCGTCCGAACACCTCTACACGAACCAGACCCAACCCTATTTCCGGGCCCCCCACATCTACATCTCACTGCCGGGCCGTATCTTCTTTGCGGACTTGCGTCACATTTCCCGGGATGACGACATCGCCTTTGCCCACAGTCGTGTGATCACTGACGATGTGCAACGGTTCTATGATGCAGAGGTCGATGAAAGGGCCGGTGGCGTGGGTGATGTGTCGGACGGGGTATTCCTCACGTCCCGGGCGGGCACGACGACGTACGACTTCACGTTCAGGGAGAGTTTCGTCAGGCCGGGCATCGGCCTCAACAACTGGACGACGCGGAACAACTATCCGGCGTGCGGCGTGGTGCAGACGGGTCCCACCGAGATGTCGCTGTACGTGAACCGCAACTACGGTCAGAAGACGGCCTACCTCGAGCGGATGACTCTGCGCCTGGACGGCTTTACATCGCTCAACGCGCCCTTCGACGGCGGGGAGATGACCACCCGTCCGTTCACATTCTCAGGCAAGCAGTTGGAGATCAACTACTCCACCAGCGCTGCCGGGAGCATCAGGGTAGAGATCCAGGACGCTGAGGGCAGACCTGTGCCGGGCCATGGGGTGAATGAGTGCCGCGAGCTGGTCGGCGACGAGATCGCACGCTCCGTTGCGTGGGAGGGCGGCTCCTCGGTGAGCGAGCTGGCGGGCAAGCCCGTGCGACTGCGGTTCGTGATGAAGGACGCCGATCTGTACTCTCTGCGCTTTCAACAATAGGAGCGAACCGTACCGGCGTTTCAGCCATGCGAATTGCGTTCACCCTCGTTGCCTTCGCCCTGCGGTGGTATCATGTCCGCCACCACATCACTCATCAGGAAAAGAGGCTCACGATATGGGAGACCGTCTACGGGACAAGATTGCCATAGTCACAGGCGCGGGATCTGTCGGTCCCGGCATTGGTAACGGCAAGGCTACCGCCATGCTCTTTGCCCGCGAGGGCGCGAGTGTCATGCTCGTCGACTACAACCTCGAAGCTGCAGAGGAGACAAAGCGCCTTATCGATGCCGAGGGCGGCACGTGCTTCACCTCCCAGGCCGACGTGAGTAGCGCAAAAGACTGCAACCGTATCGCCCGAGAATGCGTCAGCGAGTACGGTCGTATCGACGTACTCCACAACAATGTCGGCATCGAGATACCAGGCGGCATCCTCGAAATCACCGAGGACGACTGGGACCGCACTCTCGATGTCAATCTCAAGAGCATCTTCCTCATGTGCCGCGCGGTCGTCCCGCAGATGATCGAGCAGGGAGGCGGCTCGATCGTCAACATCTCGTCCATCAACGGCATCCGCACACTGCCCGCCCTGTCCGGACCCTACGGCGCGTCGAAGCTCGGCATGGTCGCCCTCTCTCGCGAGATCGCCATCGAGTTCGCCGCCCAGGGAATTCGGTGCAACGCTATCCTGCCCGGCATGATGCGCACTCCATTCGTCGAGGCGTCACTCACACAGGCATGGGGCGGCGACGTCGAGGAAATGATGAGTCTCAGAGATGCCATGATCCCCATCGGCAAGCAGGGCGAGTCCTGGGACGTCGCCCACGCCGCGCTCTTCCTCGCCTCCGACGACGCCAAGTACGTCACGGGCGCGAGTCTCGTCGTCGACGGCGGACTCACCGGGGGAGTTCGCACGGCTTCGTAACCCGAACTCCCCCTCCGGCGGGTGAGAGATACAAAGACGGGCCTACAAACCTCATCACACTATGGAAAAGTACCTACAACCATGCGACTTCTCATGATCGGCTGCGAATACGCCGGCAAGCATACGCTTGGGGTGGAAATCGACAGGTGGTGGTGTGGCCTTACGGGGCAGGAGTTCCGTCCTCCGCCGAGCTTCTCTTTCCACGACCACTTTGTGCTGCCTCACGTCGTCCATGCCGAGGGTCACGAGCACCACAAGGAGCTGTCCGAGAGCCAGATGCTCACCCTCAACCCTCACCTGATGGAGCACTACCAGCGCTACCAGTTCTTCAACAAGCTCACAAAGGGCTACATAATGATGCCCGATCTGTTCCTCATGGACTGGTACTACGGTGACGCGGTCTACGCTCCCCTGTACTACGGCTACGGCAAGCCGGGGATGTATGCCGACCGGCGAAATATGGCGCGCAGCATCGACGCCGAGGTCAACGAGTTCTACCCCGACATGGTCCTCGTGCTCGTCAAGGCCTCTCCCGACGCCATCCGACAACGCATGGCCAACAAGCACGAGACACCGTTTCCGGGGCGTCACGCCGCCACGTACTTCAAGGGCGAAGACGCCGAGACCGTTCTTGCCCGTTACGACGAGGAGTTCGAGAAGTCGCTCATTCCGCGCAAGATCGAGATCGACACGACCGACGCAACGGTCGAGGAGTCCCTCGCCGAATTCGTTCAGCAGGTCAAACCCTTCATCACCAACGCCGACTATACGCGCATCCTCGGTCATCGAGCATTGAATACGGGTTAGCAGCTACTGCTTCAACGAAATACCATTACCGGGAGAGCGAACACCCCCCCTTTCTACGCAATACTTTCTTCTTTACTCTGGAGCACCCCCATGCCTGCCAAGCGACAAGAACCCACTCGAGAACAGCGCGTCGAATGGGTCTGGAAGGCCATTGAAGACCTGGACTGGTCGCGGAAGAAGCGGGCCGACATGACGCTTGCAGAGCAGGAGTTCGTCGAGGCGGCTGTATTGGACGGCGAGGGGAGCTATTCCCCGGACCTGGACCGGATGAAGTGCCTGCTCTCCAATCACCCTTCGCTGATCGAAACGGCCGGCGCGGCTGCCCTCTCCGCCGCCTTCGCTCAAAGAGATTATGATGACGTGGTCCGCTTCCTCGTCGAAAAGGGCGCTCGGTTCGAATATCCGGAGGGAGCATTCAGTCCCGTCCACAACGCCGCGTGGAAGGCCTCACACGGACAGTTTGGCATCGAAAAATTCCGCCTGATCTTCGAATTGGGCATGGCCGATGCCGCTCAGATCGGCATTGAGCCCGTCCACGCTATGACATCGAGTCACCGCTCCCTACTGCACATCACCGCCACCTTTGGCCATCCTGCCCTCACTGAGCTGCTCCTTCAACACGGCGCGGGCAAGGTCATGGAAGCGCGGCTCAACGCCAACGCCGACACTGCCCTCCACCGTGCGTCACAGGCCGGCCACCAGTGGGACAGGCGGCGCGAGGTCGCAAGGATACTGCTCGAACACGGCGCGTACTACGACATATTCTCCGCCTCCGCCCTCGACGACGATGAGCGTGTTAGAAGAATTCTTGGGGAAGACCCTTCCACCGTCGATGCCCGTCACTCCGACCGGACTACTCCCCTCCACTGGGCCGCCGCTGCAGGCGCTCCCGCCACCGCAGAGACCCTTCTCGCCAACGGCGCCGATCCCAACGCCCTCAACTCCGGCAAGAAGACTCCGCTCCACAAAGCAGCCGCGCCCCTCGACGCGGTGCCCATCGAGTGGACATACCCGCCAATCGACAAGGTCATCGCGGCCTTGGCGGAGCACGGCGCGAACATCAACGCGCAGGACGACAAGGGTCGCACGCCGTTACACCTCGCCACGTACGGGGGCTACAAAGACGCCGCCGAGCAGCTCATGGCCCTCGGCGCGGACACCACCATACGCAATAAGCGTGGCAAGAACGCCCTTGAAGTGGCGCGTATGGCCTGCCTCTACCTCAAGCCGAAGCCGGCGAAAGGGAAGTAGCGCCACAGGAGAGGCCGCTGGGTCTCACTCCCCCGCCAGAATGCTCCTCAACCTCTCCACACCCATCCTCGGACTCGACAGAATCGGTACGGTCTTGTCTTCATCAGAGATAAGATCAGCTACACGGGCCATTGTTGCCTGTGCCAGCACCACAACATCGACACGGCCCATGAGCTCTTTGAGGTTCTCGATCACGATCCTATCGTGAGTGTCGGTGTCTCCCACGCCGAGGGCCTCGAACGCACCCTGACACAGAACGGTTTCGACGTGGACTTCCCTGCCCTGCTCGGATGCTCGATCCCGCACGAGGTCGGATGTCGGAGTGAGGGTCGTGTGCAGGGTCGCTATGACGCCGATGCGGGGGCCAAGCTCAGCCGCGCGGTCGGCCATTGCCTCGTCGACCTTGAGGAACGGCACATCGACGCTGTCCTTGGCCGTATCGACTCCCGGCCCCACGGTTGAGCAGGTGAGCATGACGGCCTCAGCGCCGGACGCTTCCGCCGCAGTCGCCAGCGACGCGAGGCGAGAGACTCGCTCTTCATTCAGCTCACCACCGGCGACGATTTCCTTCAGCAGTCCCTCGTCCACGAGGTGAATTATCTCCATTCCCGGCATCATCTCCTCTGCCAGTTCATCCCACATGGGAATCAGCTTCTCCACCGTATGGACCATCCCAACCTTTCGCGCCATGTGACCTCCGGGCAACCGCCGTTCACTTCCTCAGTTGAAGCGTATACAACTCATCGTCCCCCGAATCGACGACCCGCGCAACCATTTCTTCGATGCCCCAACGCACATCGAGATACCGTCCGCTCGCCGCATCCGCCTTCCCCGAAGCGATGTACACCACTCCTTCGGCTGAGACTTCCGGCTCGATTCGAAGGTCTGTCTGTAGCGCTGCTGCCATGGCCTCTGCGGCGGGACGCGGCATGTCCGGCCCGGCCATGTACTCAGTCAGTTCAGTCCGCACCAGCCCGGGGCCGTAGTTGAAGACGGAGATGCCGTACTCAGCAGTCGCAGCCGCGAGTGAGCGTGTCAGGCTGTACAGCGCCGCCTTCGACGTTGTATACGCCGAGTTGTAGGGCGAGGCGAGGTAGGAGGAGCTTCCGAGTACGTTGACGATACGCCCGCGTCCACGCTCAATCATTCCCGGAATCACCGCGCGCGACAGCAGGTACGGCCCCCGAACGTTTACCGAGATTACATACCACCAGCGCTCGGGGTCGTGCTCCCAGTCACGTCCCGGAGGACCCGACAAGCCCGCGTTGTTGACCAGCAAGTCGATCGGGCCAAGACACGCTGTAACGTCCCTCACCAGCCGTTCAACCGTTGCAGGTTCCGAAACATCCGCCGGAAACGCCTCGGCGGTCCCACCGGCGGTTCGTATCATCCGCACCGTCTCATCCACCTGCTCCACGGTACGCGACGTCACAGCCACCGAAGCGCCCGCCTCACCCAGCGCAACGGCAGTCGCGCGACCTATTCCCCTGCCGCCACCTGTCACGAGGGCTGCCTGTCCACTGAGGTCAATGGTTTCTGACATACGACTTCTCCAATCTCAATGCTTATGCCAATTCGTCATACCCGCGTCATAATCCTTCAAATGCACGTTTATAGCAATAACTCCACACCGTCATTCCCGCGAAAGCGGGAATCCACCTTCCGCTCCAGCGACAGGAATCAAGATACGTCCTCCTACAACCCGTCCCAACACCCAACTTGTAGTACAATCCGCCACGAACGATCACCTGAGAGGCCAACAACATGCCAACCATCCTCGAACGGTTCTACGAGACCCACCGGAAGTCCGCCGAGCTCTACGCCGCAGGCAAGGAGGTCGTCGCGGGCGGCGCCGCACAGTCGCGCGTCATGTATCCGCACCCCTTCTACGTCAAGCGCGGAGACGGCGCCGTGAAGTGGGACGTGGACGGCAACCAGCTCATAGACTACGTAATCGGATTCGGTTCCCTCATTCTCGGCAATAACCGCCCGGAGATCACCGAGGCTGTTGAGCGACAGGTGAGGAACGGGACTCACATGGGCACCACGATCCCCCACGAGATCCGCTGGGCCGACCTCATCACCGGCCTCATGCCCTCCGCCGAGCGCGTGCGCTTCACCGCCAGCGGTACCGAGGCAACGCTGCTTGCCATCCGGCTGGCTCGCGGTTTCACCGGCAAGACCCGCCTCGTGAAGTTCCGGGAACACTACGACGGCTGGCACGACTACGTCGCCATCGAGGCCGGCATAACGGCGCCCTACGGCGTCCCCAGCGAGACCCGGTCCACCGTAGCCGTCGTCGAGCCGGACCCCGACGCCCTCGATGCGTACTTGACTAAGGACACCGACGTAGCCGCCGTCATCATGGAGCCGACGGGGGCACACTGGGGACAGTTCCCCGTTCAGAACCCCGCTTTCCTCGAATCGGTGCGAGAGATAACCCAGCGACACGGCGTCCTCATGATCATGGACGAGGTCATCATGGGCTTCCGGGTGTCACGTGGTGGCGCGCAGGGCAAATACGGCATCATGCCCGACCTCTGCTCCATGGCCAAGATCGTCGCCGGCGGACTCCCAGGCGGGGCCGTCGGTGGACGCGCTGACATCTTCGAACCGATGGGCGATCCTGACCCCGCCAAGCGGTTCGTCCATCCCGGCACCTTCAACGCCAACCCCATCTCAGCCGTGGCGGGAATAGCGGCCCTTGAGATCATCGAGTCCGAGCCGATCACCGAGCTTGCCGACGCGGCCGCTGACAGGCTCAAGCGCGGCCTGCGAAACGCCCTCACCAAGCAGGAAGTCAGCGGCCACGTGCACGGCGTCTCATCCATCGTCCACGTCGCCCTCGGAGTCGAGGGCGAGACCAACGACCAGGACATCTCACAGGTCCCTCACGACCAACTGATGGCCGCCACGTCCGGCAGGAAGATCGAGATGCTCAAGCTCGCCATGCTCAACGAGGGCATCGACATGTTCGGCGGCATCGGCTTCATGACCTCCGCCGCCCACACCGACGCCCAGGTCGACCGCACCATCGAGGCCTTCGAGCGCTCGCTCGTCGCCCTACGGGATGAGGGGTATATCTGAACAGCGATTCCCGGCTAGGCACAAAATGACCAACCCACTCGAAGCCATCACCCGGCTCAAAGAAGAACTTGACGCCCTGCGTCCCTTCCCGCCGGACGTTCTCGCCCAAGTCGAGCAGAAGCTCCGGCTTGAGGCCAACTACAACTCAAATGCCATCGAGGGCAACACGCTCACCTATGGGGAGACCCGCAGCCTCATCTTGCACGGGCTCACCGCACACGGCAAACCCCTACGCGACCACCTCGACATCGAGGGGCATGATGCTGCAGTCAAAGCGATTGAAGCAACGATCGCGGACGACCATGAACTGAACGAGGTCTTCATTCGCAATCTCCATCGCATCCTCCTGAAAGAACCCTACGAGAAGGATGCAGAGACCCCGGACGGCCGGCGAGTTAGACGAAGAATTTCAATCGGCGACTACAAGACCGCGCCCAACAACGTGATCACATCGACCGGCGAGACCTACTACTTCACCCCGCCTGATCAAGTGAAGTCGGCCATGGGCGATCTCATCGACTGGTACAGGACCAGGGTGCGCGAGGGCGAACATCCCATCATCGTCGCGGCCACCTTCCACTACCGCTTCGTGCGCATCCACCCCTTCGACGACGGCAACGGACGCATGGCCCGCCTCCTGATGAACATGATTCTCATCAAGCACGGCTACACCGTCTCCCTCATTCGCCAGGAAGACCGAGACAACTATCTCAATCACCTAGAACAGGCCGACAAGACCGAGGACCTGACTGAGTTCATCAACTACGTAGCAAACTCGTGTGAATATTCCCTAGACCTTCACCTGAAGGCCGCCCGAGGAAAGCCCATAGACGGTATGCACGATCTAGACAAGGAGATAGCACTCTTCAAGGAAGAACCACGAGAACATTGATCTGCACATGAGCGCGAGAATGCTCTAGGAGAACCCACCATGCGAAAACCCAAGCTCATCTACTACAACGACGCGCGGCACTACCTCATGTACCGCTACGACCCGCCCCTGAGCAGGCACGTGCTGCAGCAGCCCGTCGACGAGATTCTCGGCACTGGCGTCGACACCCTGTCCTTCGGCCTAGCGTCCGGCGCGACGTTTCTCCACGACACGCAAGTCGGCAAGCGCTGGGGCGAGGGCGTCACTGACCACAACCACGGCATCATGTGGTGGCGAGCCGCCAAGAACCTTGAACGCGCCCTCGCCGACGGTCTTGATCCCCTGCAGGTCGTCATCGACCGCGCACACGAGAAGGATATCCAGATTATCTGCAGCCTCCGCATCAACGAGGGTGGGACGGGCGGCGGTCTGAACATGAACCGCTACATGTTCTCCCGCCTCAAGGAAGAGCACCCGGAATACATGATCGGCGACGACTCCGCCGACCCCGGCAGGTCCACCTGCCTCAACTTCGCGATCCCTGAGGTCCGACAGGAACGTCTCGCCATCATCGAGGAGGTCTGCGACCGCTACGGCGCGGACGGCATCGAGATCGACGACTACGTGCGCACCTTCTTCCGGCAGTCGGAAATCGAGGAGAACACTCCCCTGCTCACCGAGTTCATGGGAGATGTCCGAGCCCTCCTCGACCGCATCGGCGAACGGCGTGGTGAGCGTCTCATGCTGGCCGCCCGCGTCCATCCCCGCGAGGACGCCAATCTCTCCGTTGGCATGGACGTGCGAAGCTGGATACAAGAAGGGTTCGTCGACCTTGTCGTAGTCGACTACGGAGGCTTCCAGTTCGACCAGGACACCGATCACGCATGGATCGCCAGGGAGGCGCGCAGGAAGGGAGCGCTCGTCTACTCACACCTGGGCCGAACACCCTACGACGACCGCCACCACGACCCGACCATCGAGATGTACCGCGCCGCAGCGAGCAACCACGTCGCCGCAGGGTCGGACGGCGTCTACCTTTCGTCTCTCGACTGGCCCCACACCGAGCGGGAGTACCTCGTCATGCGCGAGCTTTCCGACCCTGATATATACGCGCGAAAGAACAAGCACTACGTCAAGGCCCAGCAGGAGTCCGACACGTTTGCTCTCGAACGTCACCTGCCCATAGTCCTTCAAGAGGGCGAGACGGCAACCGTCCCCATAACCGTCAGCGACGAAGTTGACGCCGCCCGCGCCGATAATGAACTCGAACGGGTAACCTTGCGCGTCCGCATCGTTCAGACCGGCATGGAGGACAAGCTCACGTTCAAGTTCAACGGCTCGACACTCACCGTCGAACCGCGCAATATCAGCAGCTTCTACGGCGGACTCGTCTCATACGGCATCGCTAGGGCCGGGTTCTCTGAGCGCATCAACACGCACTACTGGTTCGAGTTCGATATTCCGGTCGAGTCCGTGCGAAGGGGGGAGAACACGGTGGAGGTCATCCCGGAACACATCCTCGCCGAGCGCGTGGAAGACCGCATTCTACTCCACGCCGAGTTGCTCTTGGACTACAAGCAGCCCCCGGTCCCCATCGGCGAGCAGATGTAACTGCTTTTCCCTACCCGTCCCCCTCTGTGCTCTCCGCGTTCTCTGTGGTGAGTCTCCCGCTCCCTACGAGCGACTCTTCGCCATCTCCTCGAAGAACCGCAGGCTCTCAGGGTTCGCCATGGCGTCCATGCTCACGGCGCCTTTTGCATTCCGCCCTGACAGTATGCCCTTCACCGGCACCTCCACCTTCTTGCCGTTCAGCGTTCTGGGCACTTCCTGAATATCATGAATCTCGTCGGGTGCCCATCGTGGTGAAAGTTCCGCCCTGCACTTTAGCGCCATTGCCTTCCGTAGATCGTCGTCAAGCAACGCTCCCTCTCGCAGCACGACGAAGAGCAAGAGTCCTCCGGACTCGCCGGGCGAGGCAAGGTCCACGACCAGGCTGTCTGCCACTTTGTCCATGTCCTCGATGACGCGATAGAAGTCGCTCGTCCCCATGCGTATGCCCTGTCGCTTGAGCGTGGAGTCGGAGCGTCCCGTGATGATGCACGATCCCCTGTCCGTGAACTCAACCCAGTCTCCGTGCCTCCATACGCCGTCGTACATCTCGAAATAGCTCTCGCGGAGCCGTTTGCCGTCCTCGTCGTTCCAGAAGAACAGCGGCATCGAGACCAGTGGTTCGGTGAGGACCAGTTCGCCTACCTCGTTGATTACGGAGTTGCCGTCCTCATCGAATGCCTCGACCTTTGCGCCCAGGCACCGGCATTGAATCTCTCCCGCATGAACCGGCAACAGCGGCGACGGCCCAACGAAGCCGGTGCAAACGTCGGTGCCGCCGCTGAATGAGCCAAGGAGAAGTTCGGCGTTCACGCTTTCATACACCCACTTGAATCCTTCCGGCGAGAGCGGCGCGCCCGTGGAACCTACTCCACGTATAGCGGAAAGATCGAACGTCTCATTCGGTCGTATTCCCTCCTTCATGCACGCCTGGATGAAGGGCGCGCTCGTCCCGAAGTACGTCGCTTCGCTGTCGCATGCGAACTCCCACAGGCGGTCCATGTGGGGATGAGAAGGATCGCCGTCGTACAGCACGACCGTGGCGTCGACCAGAAGTCCGCTTATGAGGAAGTTCCACATCATCCAGCCGCTTGTCGTGTACCAGAAGAACCTGTCGTTCTCGCCAAGGTCCATGTGAAACGAGAGCGTCTTGAGATGTTCGAGGAGGATGCCTCCGTGTCCATGCACGATAGGCTTCGGGAGGCCGGTAGTGCCCGACGTATACAGCACCCACAGCGGGTGGTCGAACGGCACGGCCTCAAACGTCAACTCGTCCGACGCGACAAGCGCGTCCTCCCAAAGTACATGTTGCGAAAGGCCGGATAGATTAGGCTGAGGCGATAGGTACGGGAGCACTACGGTCGCCTCGAGGGTTGGCAAGTTCCGCTGCAGCTCAAGGATTGCGTCCGTCTTGTCGAAGTCTCTCCCCCGATATCGATAGCCGTCCACGGCAATCAACACCTTGGGTTCGATCTGTCGGAATCGCTCGATGACGCTGGGAATACCGAATTCGGGTGAGCACGCCGACCAGATGGCCCCGATTGAGGCCGTGGCAAGCACGGCCACGACGGTCTCCGGGATATTGGGCATGAGAGCGATAACGCGGTCGCCCTTCTCTACCCCCATGGCCCGGAGTCCTGCCGCGAAGTTCGCGACCTGCCTGTGGAGCTCCGTGTACGTTATTTCCTCGCGCTGACGAAGCTCCGACTCGGAGACTATGGCGACATGTTCGTCACGTCGGGATAGCGCGTGCTCGGCATAGTTGAGTTCAGCGCCCGGAAACCACACCGCGCCCGGCATCTCCCTGACCGGCAGCACCGCGTCGTATGACGCATGGGCACGTATCTCGAAATAGTCCCATACGGCTTCCCAAAAGCCCTCGAGGTCGTCGACGGACCAGCTCCACAATTCGTCGTACGTCCCGAAACTGAGTCCGCGCTCTTCCCGAAGCCACCCCATGAACTGGGTGACATTCGCGTCCGCGATGGTCTCAGGCGTCGGCTCCCATAGGAGCCGCCCTTGCAGATTTGAGCAGTCTTGGGTGGTCATATAGGAATCACTTCTATACGCAGTATGGAGGCTTCCGAGCCGCTATACGTTTCGCACCGCTGTCGGCAGTGCGCGCACAGCTGAACCAACTCGTCGATCGGCAGCCGCCAGATCAAATTGCGATTGCAGATTCAACCAAAACTGCGGATCCATTCCAAACCAGTGGCCAAACCGTAGCGCGGTGTCGCCCGTTATCGAACGCTTACCGGCGATGATCTGGCTCACCCTATTGGGGGGCACGTTAATCTGACGCGCGAACTCCGTCGGCGAAACATCCATTTCAACGAGTTCGTCTCGCAAAATCTCCCCGGGATGTACAGCGCGCTTTAGCATGATTCGCATTCTCCTCGCCCTTAGTGAGGGTCAAAAAGGGCTCCGTTCACCCTGAGCCCGTCGAAGGGTGAAAGTGTAATTCATGGTTCGACAAGCTCACCACGAACGGTTTCGGTTGATTTATTGGACAGCCTCTTAGTGATAGTCCACTATCTCAACGTTGGCAGCACCCCGGCCTTCTGTCCACGTGAAGCAGATACGCCACTGCCGGTTGATTCGGATGGAATACTGCCCCTGTCTATCGCCCCTGAGAGTCTCCAATCGATTACTTGGCAGTGCCCTTAGAGCGTCCAATGAAGGAGCAGCGTTGAGAATTGATAGCCTCTTTGCTGCCTGCCGTTCAAATCCCTGAAATGCTGCGACGAAATTCCCATGGGCGAACCTCTCGGTTCGCCTGTCCCGATAACCTGAAATCATAACTGAAACCAGTCTACGCCCTGTTGACGGTGGACGTCAAACGTAATGAGTTAGCAGGCGTAGCTCTTCAAACTAAGGCATGGAATGTTCACTTGAACTACTCTACGTGTTTTGAGCAACATCATCACCCTCAAGCCCATCAACCACTCTTGCGGCCCATTCACGCAGGAGCACTTCGAAGTCCATCGCGCAGTGGGCGCACTCGTACTCGCCTATGCGTACGGAGGCGCCGCATTCGGGGCACGACAGTCCGTCGTAGTAGACTTCCAGGACCCGTTGCACCTGCTCGTCGGTCGCCATCGCGCGGTTACTCGTAACGGAGGGCCTCGGCCGGGTAGATGCGACCGGCCTGCAGCGCGGGAAGCGTGGTCATAGCCAGCGAAAAGACCCATGCCACGCCCACGATGATTGCGACATTGATCCATGGGATATCGAAGCGCAGGCCGTCCGTCTGCTGTGCAAGCTCGTTGAAGATATTCCAGGAGGTCATCGTACCCAGCGCGAGACCGAGCACCGTCCCGATCAGCGTCACGAACGTTGCCTCCAGCAGGAACTGGATAAGCACCATTTTCGCCCGGAAGCCCAGCGCGCGGAGCATCCCTATCGACTGACGCCGCTCTTCCACGGCCCTGAAAGAAAGCACGCCGATGGCCGCCACGCCAACTATGAGCCCTATGCCCATGAACCCCTGGAAGAGTTGATTGAAGGCGTCATCCTGCGAAAGGCTGAGTTGCAGCTCGCGTTCTGTCGATACGGCGACCATGCTTCGGTCCATAAACGCCGTCTCCATGCGGGCCGCGACGTCCTCCGCCGTGACGTTCTTTTCTCCCCTTCCGCTCCTTCGCACATGGAAGGTCGTGAAGGGCACCGGCACATCGGAAATCTCGGTCAGAACAGCGTCACTGGTGAACAGCGTCGCAGGCCGTGCCTGCGTCAAGGCGTCGGCCCTTGTGCGCTGCTCGATGGCAAGCTGGTCCGCCAGTGATTCGAGCACCGCGATCACCGTTCGCTTCGTTGGCTCCCCACCCCCGACGGGCCGAATCTCGACCTCGAACGGTCTGATCCGCTTCGGCCCGCTGGCCGTGATTCCCTCAGCCGTGAAACCTCCGAAATTGGGATCGAACGGGTCGTTTGGCGAGAACGAGTCGTCCTTTGGCAGGGCGGTGTGGTTCAGGATCGCAAGGGAAGGATCACTCCGCAATGCCAGCCACATGTCCCGATTCGTGTTGTTGGAGCCGAGCAGCCTCGACGGATCGTAGTGGCTCACACGCCATTCGTTCGCCTCGAGGAAGGTGTCGTCCACGGCCATGAGTTGCAGCGCCTTGAACTCGAGGTCGGCGCTTCCAACCTGTCTCGCCTCCACCGGCACCAGCACCGACCCTCCCGCGTCATGGACGCGCTTGTTCACTTCCTGGGCTGCATAAACCTGGATGTCCGTCCGGCTCCCGATCGACTCATCGGCGAGGGTCTGCTTGAAGTCTCCAATGGGGATTTCGGGACTGACAATGGCGGTGATGTCATAGCCACCCGTCACGCGAGTAGGCTCTTCGCGGGCGAGATTGCCGAGGTTATTCAAGATGGCGAAGATCATCAGGTTGAAGATGATCATTGCGAACATCGCCACCGTCAGACCCGTCAGGAATCGAGCGGCCATCGGATAGGCGACGGCAGTCCTCATAATGGCCTTCAGCGAGTTGATCCTGCCCAGTACGCCGTACACTATGGCTACGATCACCGGCGTATTGTTCATGATGAGCCACACCGCCGACCCGACCATCGCCACGCCGCTCAGCACGAATATCTCCGGCCCCGCTTCCAACTCCCCGACCAGAGCGTCGTAGGTATCCAGCGGCAGCGACCAGAACACCAGGAGGCATAGCCCTTCAAGGGTGCCTACAACCCTGCCCGCCGTCGCAGAGCGCCCCAAGACCGTTCGCAACAGCTGTCCCACACCGATGACGACGACACTGACGCCTATGTAGAAGAGGCTCAGCCCCACGCCCAGCGTCGAGACAGCCTCATCGATGACCAGTCCCAAGACGATGATGATTCCGCCCAGGACCATGATGGGCCATCCCTGCCGGAGGACGCGTTCGGCAATTCCTCGCCTCTTCACCGTCTCCTCTCGCAGACCGCGAATCGCCACGATGATGTTCAGACGGCTGACCCACGACGCGGACACGAAGACCGTCACGAGCGTGAGAATGATCCCCGCGCAGAAGGCGATTACCCCCGACCGGATCGTAAAGCTGTTGTGGATTGTGAACTGCTCCGCCGAAACAACATTCTGGAGGAACCCTGCAAGGATGATGCTGGCGATCACTCCGCCCAACGTTCCAAGCAGTGCGGCGGCTACCGTGTAGGAAACTCCCTCAAAGGTGAATATCTGAACAACGTGGCCCTGCCTCATCCCAACCGCTCGCGACATGCCGATCTCCGAAGAACGTGCTGCGGCAAGGAGGACGAAGACAAGGAAAATCAGGAGCAGTCCGACGATGATGGAGATCGAGCCGAAGACCGAGAACAGGGATATGAACTGGCTCCCCGTCTGCTCCGCGAGTTCCAGCCGGTCGGCCTTCACGTCATCGACGGAAAGACGGAAGAACTCGAGGTTCAGGGCATTCAAACGCTCTGCCTCCACCGTCAGTCCACCGCGAATCAGAATGGTCACCAGCGTCGAGGAGAACTGTCGGTCCGCCACGAGCGATATAAAGTCGTCCGACATCGCCCCCCGGCCAAGCTCCGACCGGAGGGCCGCGATGTCATCCTGCAGATCGCGGGAGGCGTTCTCCCCCTCGATGGCGAAGTCATATAGTGCGAGTGCTCTGGGATCACCAAGGATTTCGTAGATTTCCTGCGCAGTTTCCCGGTCTGAGAACCGCAGTCTCAGGGAACCAGTGACCTCATCCGAAAGATCGAGTCCACCCTCGAGTCCTCCACGGTTCGAGATCAGCACCTCAGTATACTTGCCGGGCTGACCCATCATCGCCTGGGCAAGGTCCAGTCGAACGATGGCGATGGGATTGCTCCCTCCTCCACCCGCCAGCCCACCGTTCCGGACTATTGCCAGCACGTTCATCTGCCAGCTATCCGTCGGCGTGACGATGATGACGCGGTCGCCCTTCTTGGCGCTCAGTTCGCGTGCCGCGTCTTCGTTGAGGAATACGTCGTTCCGCGCGTTTTCTTCCGTGTTCGTGGCCCGCAGGTCGGACAGTTTCACAACCTTCCCGGCCTGCGACCCGCCGTCCCACTCCGGCTTGGCCGTCACCAGGTCCCCGAATCCCCCCTGCGCGTTCGGATCGTACCCCGTGACACGCATCTGGGCTTCCGTTCTGGTCGTCCTCGGGTCAATCGTCGGCAGGCTCGCATGGAATACCGGCATAACACCGTCGATGCGATCGTCCGCCGCCGCTACCTGCCGGATTTCCTCGATGGCCCCGTCCGGCAGGTGCACGCCCCCAAAGAGTTGCGCCTGCGGAGAGGAGATGATCTCATCCGTGTGCCCAAGCGCCGTCAGCGCGTCCACCCGGATTGAGTTGGTCACCGTGTCGCCGATTCCCAGCGACGTGGCGATGATCGTCGTGCTCAGCATCAGCCCCATCGTTATGAGGATGCTCTGCGCCAGGCGTCTCGGCACGTTTCTGATGCCGAGCTTGACCAGGATAGGTCGCAATCTCGCGTAGTATCCGATAATGACCGCGAATGCGATCAGGATGCAAAGCAGAACGACCGCCAGCCAGAATGTGGGTATTCCGAAGAGTTGCTGCACGAGTAGCCTCTACCTGTTGCGGTCCATCGTTGATTGTCTGTTTGGTGCCCAGGACAGGACTTGAACCTGTACGCCCTCTCGGACAGCAGATTTTAAGTCTGCCGCGTCTACCATTCCGCCACCTGGGCCTCTCGACCTCGCAGTCCGAAGCGGGGCAGTACTTTAGAGGAAGCTACGCCATTATATGCCGCCGCGATTGAATGGCACAAATGCCGTCCAATACCAATTCGTTTTGACTACGCCATGAATTGGCCGCGACACAGGCAAGTCTCACCCGTCATTCCCGCATAGGCGGGAATCTAATCCCCTCTCCCGTTCGCGGGAGAGGGCTAGGGTGAGGGCGTTCGACATACAGAGCCACCGTCATACCGGCGAAGAGCTTGCCCCGTACTCTGATACGGGGCCGGTATCCAGTGGGGTGAGGGGTTTCACGTTGAGACGGCTTCGTTCCGAATGTCCTATCTCGAATCGTCGGATGAGTTGTGCAGTGGCGTCCGAGATTTACTTGACCACTCCACCAGTTCCGGATCCACCGCGATGGCCGGACGAGCGGATGTATTGTCCTTCCAGTGCGCGGAATCATCGGGGTCTTCAGCAATCTGCCGCTGTATCTCGGCCTCTTCTTCTGTCGGATCAACATGGCCTTGCTTGAATTCCGGCATACTCAAAGCCCTCCCTTTTACTGGTGCTCTCCCACCACCCGAAACGCATGAAGCGCCAAAGTTCGTACGTCTTCCGGAGGGACCTCTCGCCTGCCGTCCTGGAGCGTTAGTGGCGCCGAGTCAGCTATGTCTTCCCTCGACACCCATTGCCAGCCTTCGTTGAGCGGCTCAGACGGGCCGGAGAGACGGCAGAAGTAGATCATGTCAATGTGGTTGTGAAACCCCTGTACGGGGTCGTCGATGTCCTCCACCATGATGGTGAACGGCGGGAGCACCTGCGTAGGGTAGCTGAGATCGATGATTTCGCTCGTCGGAACGATCTCCGCGTGCAGGCCGGTCTCCTCGTGTACTTCGCGGAGAGCGGCCTGCACGGGGTCCTCATTCTCTTCGATGTGCCCCCCGGGAGGGAGCCATGCCTTCACCTTCGGGTGCCAGTGGAGCGCAACGCTGTCCTCATGAACGACAAACGCCGTCGCGGTGAAGTGTCGTACGAGTGTCATACGCTCCGGCTAGCCGCCTATTCCTCCGACTCGCCGGAGTCTCCATCGACATCCTCTTCAAGTTCGGAGTCCGGGTCAGTCTGATGAGGAGCGTTTGCCCGCCTCCGGCGCACCACGAAGAACACCACGATCACGACCGCGCCCCACACCGGCGAGAATATGGCTACCCAGATTCCCAGGGTTACAAGGCCCAAAACAACGGCGGATAGCGACCGAACGGCCCCCTTCAACTGGTCCCCTACTTCCCAACCCCCGATGGTCCAGCCCAGGGGTTCAGAGACGAACACGGTTGCCATAGACGACTTTTCCACGAGTCCAGCGTCGCTCTGCGCCATGATCGTGAGCCGCACGTCGTACGAGTACGGGCGATGATTCTCATAGGTATGGGAGGCGACGACCGTCGTAGCCCCTTCAAGCACTGAGCCTCTTGCAGGATCTGACCCGTCACCGAAATCCCAGACATACTTGACGTCTCTGAGTTCGCTCGGACGGGTGAACGACCCGCTGAACTGCACGGTCTCTCCCGCCTCAATTGAGTAGTGCTCACCGGCAAAGACCTCGATGGCGGGCGCGCGCGACACCGTCACGATGACAGTGTCCTCTCCCTCGAACTCACCGGCCTCTCCGTAACCGGACATCTTGATCTGTGCGATATACGGGGAGTCCCGCTCGTCTGCGAATACGTGCGTGATCGTTGCGGTCACCCTCTCCGAGGCGTTCTGCGTCGGGGCCGTCCTATTGCTGCTGACCGGATGCGACCCGTCCCCGAAGTCCCACGTGAAGGTGAACTCTTCAATATCAGGCGGCGGAGTGAACGTGGCGCGGAACCTTACCGGCTCATCCACTGCGGTCGACTTGTCCTCACCCGCGTCGATGCTCATCTTGCCCTTGACCAACTCCAGGCTCACGTTGATGAGGGAATACGCCGCCGTCTGCTCCAGGAGCTTGATGCGTCCCTGCAGACGCTCGATATCCTCCTGGACCTGGCTCAACGACTCCTGGATGGAGAGCGCGTCCTCGACCTTTTCAGCCCGGTCGAGCAGCTTGATTAGCGCCCCCTCGGTGGCCTCCAGGTTCGTGAGGCGCGCCTGAATGTCGTAGTATTCGTCAGTAACATCCCTGCTGGAGGTGATCTCGCTCTTGACGTCCTGCGCCATCGACCTTAGCCGGAGGATCGCCTCCTCAAGCCTTTCCGCGGGCACGCGGATGGACACGAATCCTCGATGCTCCTCCGCTCGGGAGGACGACACGAGCCAGCCTCCCATTTCCTCTGCCACGCCGCCGATTGCGTCGATCGACTCCCCAACGTCGTCCACGAGGACGCCCATGTCCACCGTCCGAACGATGATCCGCCTCTGCTGCACGAGCGTGGCCGTATCGCGACCCGGAAGCGTCTCGTTGCTCCCATCCTCCGCGACGGCCGGATCCGCAGCAATCTTCGCGGACGCTCCGGCTGGCCCAAGCACCCCAGGCGCGGAAGCCGACTGGACTACCGATCTGGCCAAAGCACCCAAGTCGTCATCGGACTGCATGGCCTCCTCGGTGGCAGCGAGAGCCATTTCAGCGCGGGCAGCAGCGGGAGCAGCGGCCATACCTGGAGCACCGGCCGTATCTGCGAAGTCGAGTGAAGACGTGAGGCCCTCATCGCTGTCTTCGCTTGACATCCCGCAACCCAGCGCTCCAAGCGACAAGAACACGAGTAGGAAAAATAGCAGGTACTTCATAGTCGAAATCATAACACAGAGACCTCCCATAACATTGATGTCGACTCTTGCGCCGATCATTCCTACATGTATAGACGCATGCCACGTTAGAAAAGTTCCGAAGGCCTTGCGGAAGCCCGACCAACGGCCAGATGTTGCCCGTTACTGCCCACGCTGGAATAGTTTGTGAAATCCCCACTGCAGCATCTGCTACTTTTTCCTTTCTCTCAGAGAGTGTCTAAAAGGGCTCCGTTCACCCTGAGCCCGTCGAAGGGTGAAAGTGTAATTCATGGTTCGACAGGCTCACCACGAACGGTTTCGATTGATTTATTGGACAGCCTCTCTGGTAACTGTTCAGACTTCGTGAGATCCCTCGACATATACACAGCCACCGTCATACCCGCGAGAGCGGGTATCCACAGGGGTGAGGGCTGTTCCCCTCACCAGCTCTGATAGATTACCTTTTCCTCTTCACTCCCACGTATGCGATACGATAACGCCGCTATGCCCCGCAGACGTAACACGCCGAAGACCGCCGCCACGGAAGCCCGACGGTATGAAATCGAGCTGATTCCGGGCCTCGAACGCTTCGTCGACGACGAACTGGCAACAACCCTCGGACGGCGTGCTTACCGCTTGACCGGTTACCCGAAGGAAGGGCGCATGTCCATCAGATATTCGGGGCAGGCCGAACGCTTGATGGACCTGCGAATCGCCGTCGCCGTTCATCTGGTCCTACGCTTCGACGTGCCACGTCCCAAGGCCCTTTTGGGGCACCAACACTTCACCCGGCTCGTGGGCGCGATCAGGGAAGTGCTCGCTCTCCATCCGACGGATACGTTCGCAACCTTCCGCGTTAGCGCCGCAGGCACGGAGTCGGCCACCATGAGACGTCTTCGCGGTGAGATTGCAGCAGCAACGCGCTTGGACGAACAGACCGATGAAGCGCACCTGAACCTCGCGATTCGCCGCTCCGCGTCAGGTGAGGGCTGGGAGGTGCTCATACGGCTGTCCCCGATGCCCCTCTCGGCGAGAACTTGGCGTGTCTGCAACCGACCCGACGCGCTCAACGCCACTATCGCTCACGCCATGGTCGCGCTCCCCGGCCACTCCGGAGACGACAGGTTCCTCAACCTTGGATGCGGCTCAGGCACCCTGCTCATTGAGCGTGCGGCCGCGGGGCCGTTCGCCCACGCCGTCGGTCTGGACATCGATCCAGAGGCTATCGCCTGTACTCAGCAGAATATCTCCGCCGCAGGCGCTCTTCACAGAATCGAACTCATGCGCGGAGATATCCACTCGCCACCGCTGCCGGACCTATCCTTCGACGCTGCGGTCGCCGACCTGCCGTTCGGGATGCTCGCAAACACCGATGTCGGTCTCGAATATCTCTACGACGCTGCCCTGCGTGAAGGGGCGCGGCTGGTCGTTGAAGATGGTTCCTTTACCGTCATCACCGCCCGCCGCAAGCTGTTTGAAGATACACTTGCGCGACACGCCGAATCGTGGAGACGCGCCGCCGAGGTGCCGCTTCGAGTGTCGTTTCACCGTGGGTACATTGCGCCGAGCATCTACCTGCTGCGCAGGATCTCGCTCGCTACGTCCTCGGCGGAGGCGCACCCGTGTCGTCGTCGGTCCAGATGTGGACGTTCCCCGGGTTCGTGACGGGCATTCGCTGGGACTCCACCTGCCCCACTGTGGTTATCCGGTGTCGGAACCCGCGCGGCGTGAAGACTATGTCGCCCGGGCTTGCGTGGATGTTCGACCTCCCCTCTCCTACCTCGAAGAGGAGCTCACCTCCGCCTATCACCCACCACTCATCGAAGTCGAAATGCCAGTGCGCCTTGCTTACGTCCCCGGGAGGCACGCGGATCAGGTAGACGGTGTTCGCAGCGTCCTCGATGATCGTGAATCGCCTCTGGTCGGAGCTTGCCAGCAGGCCGCTCGTGCGGGTAAGCAGCATGTTCGGCGGCCCGGAGTGCATTCCAGGTCCGTCGGGTACAGTTTGTTCCTCCGATGCCGTGTCCCCGCCAATCGTGGAGACTGAGACTCGTAGCGCGTCTTCGTCTCCGGTAACGCGACACTCTCCCATCAGGCCGGCAGGACACGTGACGATGTCGCCCTTTTCAGCGCGAAATGGAGGCCGGCCCCTCATGCTGCACTCGTACTGTCCGTTCAGGACGAACCAGAATTCGCCGGATTCGATCTGAAGAGGTGCTTCTTCGTCCTTAGATAATGGGGCGTCACATACAAGGGCTACATCGTTTCGTCCATCGTGGAACAGGTCCAACCGCCACGGCCCGGGTCCCAGCCGAGCTTGGATGTCATCGGGACGGAATAGAGTCGGCTCGGTCGGACTGACAATGGAGGTCATAGATGCCTCAGATGACGGCAGGATCCGACGGTGCCTCATCGTTACGGGAGTCACGCCACTGCCTGACGGAGGGCGTCAGGAGAAACAGCAAGGCCTCGATCACGTTGTAACCGACTGCGACGTTGTCTGCCCAGTTCTCAGCGCGCTCGGACCTGAGCGGAGACGCGTTTTGACGGTCGGTCTCCCGTGCGTGGGTGGATTTTGAAGTGGCGACGCGAGACTTTGACTCCTTGCCGTCGTCCGTGGTTGTTGCGGAGATCGCATCCTTCGGGGCACGTCGCCAGGTGACGAGCGCCAGGAGCGACTGGAATACCGACGCAACGACGACGATCATCACCGCCTCGAAGAAGAAACCATCGGGGTACACCCGCAGGATGAGTATCGCGGCCACAATCACCGTAAGCGTCTGTATGATCGTGACCCTGTGGAATACGGATGCAGGGAATGCCTTGAGAACCACATTCGACAGGAACAGCAGCCACAGTCCTTGAATGACCGTCAGGCTGGCGAGGACCATCGTCGTATCGAAAAAGAACCCCTCCGGGAACATCGCGATCAGGAAGTCGCGTGCCGGGTCCAGTTTCCACAGGTCGTTGGTGAAGGCGATCAGGTGGAAGACGTAGAAGGTCTGGCTGAACCCTGTCAGTGAAAGCAGTCCGGCAGTGAATACTATCGCTAGGGTAAGGGCGGCTCCCCAGAAGACGAGTCTCAAGAGGACTCGTGGGAAGGTGCGAGGTGCAATTGCGAGTCCCACCGGTATGAACAGGAGAATATACAGCACCGCAATGAGCTGCACGTTGTAGAGGGTGCGTATGAGGGCCTTAACATCCCACATGTGCAGGATTTCGGTCTCGTTGTAGAGGCGATAGACTTCACCTCCAATTCGGACCTGCACGTCGAGCCAGACCTCTTCATTGTTGAAGTAGTCGCGGATCTGCCTGCCGGCTGAGATGAGCTCGGCGCGTTCGATGCCCGTCACTCTCTCGATCTCGTACTGGTCGAAGCCATAGCTGTAGAGCAGCGGGGTGTTCACGACCACGCGGAGGTTCGTGATGATGAGAAACAGAGGAATGGCAACAATGAACGCCGCGTAGGCGATGGCCTTGATGGTGGACATGGAAATAGGGTATCGCGTTCGGAGCCCAGGACGCTACACAGTGGGTATCAATCCCAGGGCAATCGCATTTAGAGTTAATAGGAACACCAACAATCGTCACTCCGGCGAAGGCCGGAGTCCAGAGGGATGGGTTGGGAGACCCCTCAACGCCCGACCCTGTGTGAAATGCGATTGCCCTGGCATCAATCCACTACCATTTTGGGCCTATCTCTAACGGCGGCGCTGACGTGGGTCTAGAGCCTCGCGTATGCCGTCGCCGATGAAGTTCCACGCAATCACCACGAGGAAGATGGCGAGTCCCGGGAAGGTTGTCAGCCACCACGCAATGGTGATGAACTCACGGCCCGCCGTGAGCATGTAGCCCCAGGACGGCGTGGGTGGCTGGATGCCAAGGCCCAGGAAGCTCAGACTTGCCTCGATGAGGATGGCATAGCTCATTCCCAGTGAGGCCTGAACGATTATGGGAGAGACCGTGTTCGGGAGGATCGTCCTGAACATGATGCGCACCGGCCCTCCGCCAATCGCCCGCGCGCTCTCGACGAATTCCTTCTCGCGCAGGGATAGGGTGTTGGCCCTCGTGATTCGCGCGAATGGCGGAATGAAACCAACGGCAATGGCAAGCATCGCGTTCCGCAGCGACGGACCGAGAATGGCTACCATGAGAATCGCTAGTAGCAAGGCGGGGAATGCGAGAATCACGTCCACGATTCGCATCAGTATGCTGTCGACCCACCTGCCGAAGTATCCCGCAACGAGACCTACCGTCACACCTATCGTCGTTGCCAACAACATGGCAAGAAGTCCCACTTGCAGCGAGACTCTCCCTCCATGGATGAGGCGGATTAGGTTGTCGCGTCCCAAAGAGTCCGTCCCTATGGGATGCTCAATGGAGGGAGGGAGCATGAGGGCGTCATAGTCCTGCTCCAAGGGATCGGTCGGCAGTAGCGGAGCGATGAGAGCGGCGACGGTGAACAAAATGATCGTGACGGCCCCGAAGACGGCCGTTCGATTTCTTGCGAAGCTTGCGATGAACAGTCGCAGCATGCGCGCGCGTCGCCGATCGGCGAAATCGTCGTCCGATTGCAGCTCGATGGCTCTCTCTTGGGCTGTGGATCTCATTCGTAGCGTATTCTCGGGTCAAGATACCCGTATAGGATGTCGGCGAGAAGGTTCACCGAAATGTATGCGACGGAGGTAACGAGGACGATCATTTGGACTATTGCGTAGTCTCTGGCTTGTATGGAGTTTACGAGCAGCAGACCCACACCGGGCCAGCGGAAGACGGTCTCGGTGACGAGCGCACCGGCCAACAATGCCCCAAGGTCAAGTGCGATCACCGTAACGACTGAGAGCATGGCGTTCTTCACGGCGTGCCGCGCCACGACAGTGCGATACGGCAGCCCCTTGGCCTGTGCGGTTCTAACGTAGTCGGAGCTCATTACGTCGAGCATCCCCGATCGCATATATCTGGTAAGTGCGCCCATCAGCTGGAATCCAAGGGCAAACGAAGGCAGGATGAAATACTTCCAGTCGAAGCCCTGACCTATCGGGCCGTATCCCGACGTCGGCAGCCAGTCCAACTGGACGGCAAACAGCAAGATCAGCATCAACCCCACCCAGAAGCTGGGAGCGGCAACGCCAAACAGTGAAGTTGCGGAAATGATGTTGTCTAAGAGACTGAATGGACGCAGACCGGCAATAATGCCGAGGGGAATGGAAAAGACGAGTCCAACCGCCATTGCCGACAATGTCAGCGGAATCGTCCTCTTGAACTTCTCCCAGACGAGAGGAGCGACGGGATGGTCGGAGGCATAGGCGAGAGAGACGCCCATGTCCCCTCTGAAGACCTTCCCCACCCAGATGACGTACTGCTCGTAGATCGGCCTGTCGAGGCCAAGATCGCGACGCTCCTGTTCGAGCGCCTCCCTGGTGGCTTCCATTCCGAGCCGTGTGACGGCCGGGTCTCCGGGCGCGAAGCGGACCGCGGCGAATATGATGAATGAGAGAACGACGACGACGTATAGCGTTTGAAGCAAACGACGGGCAATATAAGCCTGGATGGCTGGGACCTCCGGGGCGTGAAGCAAGGGCCGGTTTCAGGAAGAGTTCCCGAAACCGACCATTCCTTACATGGTGAGAATTTGGGCCCAAGTTTGAGCCCGGGGCCGCCGACCGATCAACACCGGCTGGTCGATGGGCGGCCCTCTACACTCAATGCACTACTCGTTGGAGGGCTCCTGCCAGGACCAGTCCTTGGCATTCCAGTAGCCCTTCGGGCTTACATAGCCACCCTGCACGACTTCGCCCGCCGCGAAGAAGCGCGGCATGCTCTGAAGCTTGATCAGCGGCACGTCCTGGTTGACTACGATGTCGACGATATTACGATAGGCTTCTGCCCTAACCTTGCGATCGGTCGTGCTCTTCGCCTCGTCGAACAGTCGCTCGATCTCAGGGTTGTAGTACCGCATCCCGTTGTTGCCCTTGAAGCCTTCTCTGTCAGAGTCGGCACGGAAGACGCTCTGCATCAGGCCGTCAGGGTCGGGTTCGCGGGTGTACCAGGCGTCGCCAAGGTCGAATTCCTTGTGCTTGCCGGCCCAGCAGCGGGACTCAGGCCAGTCCCCTGTGTCGCAGTCGACGCCGAACCACACCTTGTCGAGCCACGTCGGGCTGTCGACGATCACGATCTCCATGTCGATGCCGGCCTCAGCCAGGTTCTGCTGGATGACTTCCGCCATCTTCTGCGTGACGGGGATGTTCTCCGGCATGTACTTCAGTTCAAGCGGGTTGTCGGGACCATAACCGGCCTCGGCCAGGAGCGCTTTGGCCTTTTCTACGTCCCTCTGAGGACACTCGAACGGCAGGTATGCCCAGTGCGATTCGAGGATCGGGTTGCAGCTTACGTCGCCCAGCCCGAAGTAGATCGCGCTGTTGATCGCCTCGGCGTCGACTGCTAGCTGGACGGCCTTCCGCACCCTTACGTCCGTCATCGGACCTTCTTTGGTGTTGAAGATGACCGTCATGTAGGAAGCTGTGATCCCATCGCGCTGCTGCAGCAGTTGAACGCCCGGAGTCGTCGCGAGCCTGGCGACCTGCTCCAATGGCACGTCCACTGCAAAGTCGATCTCGCCGCTGCGAATGGCGGCCATTCGAGTCTGCGGGTCCTTGATCGGGATGATGAAGACCTTTTCGGGCCTCTCGTTGAGGATGTCCCCGTCGAAGTAGTCGTCAAACTTCTCAAGTTCGATCTTGTCGTCCACGACCTGGCTCACGAACTTGTAGGGCCCCGTGCCGATGGGGTTCGTATCGATCTGGCCGATGCTTCCCTCGTCCACGATGGCGAGGGACCAGTGGGCCATCGAAGGGAGGAATACGGGGCTCGCCTTGTCCAGGACGACCTGGAATTCGTAGTCGCCCGTGGCGCTAAACGAGACAACGTCGTTGAGTTCGCCCTTGCAGCGGCCCTTATCGGCAATCTCGTTCCGGCAGCGGTTCCAACTGTATTCGATGTCCGCAGCCGTCAGATCCTTGCCGTTGTGGAACTTGACGTCTTCACGTATCTTGAAGGTGTACGTGAGTCCGTCATCAGACACTTCCCAGCTTTCGGCAATGTCCGGCTTGGGATCCATCATCGTGGCGTCGTACTGGAGGAGACGGTTGTAGATCATCTCCGAGAAGATGATGTCCGTACCGGACTGGCTCTTCGCCGCGTCCAGGAACTGGACCTCACCTCCATTGCCGACGCGCAGTACCGAATCGGCTGATGGGCCCGATGAGGCGGCATCTCCGTCCCCATCTTCGTCACGCTCACAGGCGGCCAAAACCAAGGCCGCCAGCACGAACGCAATCAGTATCGCTTGACCTGTCTTGAGCATCGAATGCACCTCCGTAGTTGTCTTTATCCAGCCTTAGAGCGCCGTAATCATATAGACAAAAATAACTTCTATCAACCCCAATCGTTCTAAATCGTTTCCGGTTCGTGAACGCGAGTACTATAGGAGCTTGCCGAATAGCGAATCGGTCCGAAGTCACCGTAGTTTAGTCGCACGTGGAGGGCTCCTTGACGGTATAATGGCGCCCACCTTCACCCCATCGCGAGGAGAATTCACATGAGGCTCATACTTGTCGGTTGCGAATACTCAGGAACGACTACGCTGGCGGAGGAGATCGTCAAGTGGCGTGACAGAGTCATGGGCCCGCCGACTCCGCTCGGAATCGTCACCTACCACGATCACTTCACTCCTCCGTGGTTCGGTCACTGGGATGAAATCCCGGACGAGGACCTGGAAAAGTATATGGACCTCGGCCCCACGCTCAAAGAGATGTTCACGCGCTACCAGTTCGCGTACCACCTCTCGCCGCAGCTCTACCGGGACAGCGACCACATCCTTCTCGGTTTCCACATCGAAGAGGCAGTATATGCTCCGCTGTACTACGGGTACGGCAAGGCGGGCGAGTACGGCGACCGTGAGAGCATGGCGCGCAGTATCGAGAAGGAGATCATCGAGCAGGGGCCGGATACCGTGCTCATCCACGTCAAGACAACCGCGGACGAGATCCGCAGGCGGATGAGGGAGTCTCCGCACGAGCGCAACACAATTAAGGAAGAGGACATCGAGCACATTCTCGAGCGGTTCCAGTATCACTACGGCCATTCCTTACTGCGGTACCGCTTCGAGCTCGACACGACCACGGCTTCGGTCGAAGAGACAATGGCCGAGTTCGTCGAGAAGATCGAACCGCTGATATCGGACCGCGACCGTCTGCGAATGCAGGCGCGCGCGCTATTGAATCCAGGGCTGTTCCAGTAGAACAAGTCGGACTTGGGTGCCTTAAGCTCGCAACCATGCACCCGGTGGTTGCGGTAACCGCGAGATAGCTATCGCAATGGTTCATCCTCTCGATACAACGGAGATTGGCGGCGCTGGCCTACGGGTCACACGCCTTGGCATCGGTGGCGCGCCTATAAGCAGCCTGTTTCGCGAGGTGAGTGATGATGAAGCAGTTGCCACCGTCAAGCGTGGGCTTGAGCTCGGACTCACCTATGTTGACACAGCGCCCCTCTACGGTCACGGCATCAGCGAACGGCGACTGGGATGTATCCTAAAGGACGTACCACGCGACAGCTTCGTTATATCCACGAAGGTAGGTCGTGTACTCAACCCCGTTGATAAAGAGCCGGTCGATCCCCACTACGAATCGCTGCCGATGATGGAGCCGGTCTTCGACTACAGTCGCGAAGGCATATTGCGATCGCTTGACGAGAGCCTCCAACGTCTGAACCTTGACCGGGTCGACATTGCGTATATACATGATGCCGACGACCATTGGGAACAGGCCATCGGCGAGGCGTATCCGACCCTGGAGGACCTGCGTTCACAGGGTGTCGTTAGGGCCATCGGGGCCGGGATGAACCAGTGGGAAATGGAGGCCCGCTTCGCCCGTGAAGGGGACTTCGACTGCTTCCTTCTCGCGGGCCGCTACACCCTGCTCGACCAGTCGAGTCTGCCTGAACTCATACCTCTGTGCATGGAGAAGAACATAAGGCTCGTCCTCGGTGGCCCGTACAACTCAGGAATCCTGGCGTCGGACCTGAGCCCCGGCGCGAAGTATGACTACGAAGCGGCGCCGGCTGCGATCATAGAGAAGGCGCGGAAGATCAAGCTCGTCTGCGACCGATACGGTGTGCCACTCAAGGCTGCGGCGCTCCAGTTCGGCCTTCTGAATCCGGCTGTGGCGGCGACCATACCGGGGCCCCGATCGGTCGATGAGGTGGAGGAGAACTTCCAGATGGCCCAACACCCCATTCCGTCCGATCTCTGGACGGAGCTAAAGCACGAGGGTTTGATCGACGAGCGGACGCCGGTCGGAGCTTAGACGGGAATGCCATTCCTCCTGCTGTTGGTGGGTGTCTAAAACGCGCTCCGTTCACTCTGACCGGGTTAGGGCCCATGCCGGGGTGTCAGCAACGGCCGTGCAACCACGAGAAAGCACGTTCGGCCTGAGCAGCATTATGCCCCGCGCGCCCTTCGACAAGCTCAGGCCGAACGGGGCCGTGCGGGGGTGTCAGTAACTGCCGTGCAACCACGAGTAAGTACGTTCGGCCTGAGCCTGTCGAAGGCTGAAGATGGCCGTGCATCGTCGCTGATATGAAGCAGTTACTTGAAAGCCTGTCGAAGGGTGCAAGCCTAATTCATGGTTCGACAAACTCACCTTGAACGGATCCGATTGTTTTGCTGGACACCCTCTTGGGCCTTCGAGATATCCGTCAGTGCTGGCGAACCAGCAGAAATGTCGCAAGCTCTTCGATGTCTGCACGGCTGTTCAGGGGAATTTCGACGTCCGCCAGCGCTTCAAGGGCACGTTCGCAGTGTTCCGCGGCCAGGGAATTGGCGAACTCTTCGGTGCCAAGGTCATCCATAATATCGAGGACCGCTTCGACATCGGTATCCGTAACGGTCTCGTGATCGTATGTGTCTTCGAGCATCCGCCTTTGCGCGCGGTCTGCTTGCGACATCGCGTGAACTATGGGTAGAGAATTCTTCTTGCGGCGTATGTCTGCCCCAACCGGCTTGCCCGTAGTCTCTTCTTCGCTGAAGATTCCGAGCACGTCGTCCCGTATCTGGAACACGTAGCCCAGCGAACGCCCGCACTCCCGGAACGAATCGATGACTTTGGGGTCGCGCGTGCCCATTATCGCGCCGACGTGCATCGGCGTTCGGATAAGCGCGCCGGTCTTCCGCGAAATCATGTCGAGGTAGCTCTGCATTCCAATGTCCGACCGCCCTTCAAACGCGACATCGAGATGCTGTCCCTCGATCATCTCCAACGATGCCTCGGTGAGGACACGATTTACGGTGTTGATCTCCGAATCGGGCACGGAGTCGGCTCGAAGTCCCTGGACCGTAGCATCTGCCACGATTCGCATGACGTTGCCGGCCGTCAGAGCTTTCGGTTCACCCCAGACTTTCCAGAGAGTCGGACGGTGGCGCCGATATTCATCACGGTCCTGAATGTCGTCGTGGACTAGGGAAAAGTTATGGATCAGCTCGAGGCAGGCCGCGGGAGGGATAGCCCGCCTGGAGTCCCCGCATACGGCTTCACAAGTGAGCAGGCATAGAGTCGGTCTTAGAGCTTTACCCTGGGGGGCGGACACCGGCGAACCTGAGGTGTCCGACCACCCCATCGCATAGCGGAGCATCGAGTAGACGAAGGGATCTGAAACGGACAGACGGTCCCGCAGGGCTGAGTCGATGGATTCTTGGTACCGCCCAAAAACGGAGGGGAGTGGTGGGGGAGGCGAACTCGATGCGTCGGACGTGACGTTCGTCACTCGGAGACCTCCCCAGCTGCCGTCGCCAATGACCTGCAGGTCATGTGACAGAAAGATCGTAGCAACGGTACTTCCGGCATGTCAACGTGATGTGGACGCCGGCCATTATTTGACATCGCGAGAATGCCTTTCCTATACTTCATGCGGTGTGCAGATGAGAAGACCATTGGTCTAATTCGTCTTGCGGCATTGTGCCGCAGTGACATCCCTTGCAGGGAGTACTATGGCAAAACTGAAGCATATTGCTATTGCAAGTCAGGAGCCCAAGAAGACGGCGGAATTCTACCGCAAGGTGTTCGGGCTCAAGCAGGTGGGGAATGTGGACGGCGAGAACGCCGAGGGCGTCTACCTCAGTGACGGGGACATAAGCATAGCAGTCCTGCGGTTCAAGAATGAGACGCTGGCCGGCGAGGATTTCGGCGTAGAGTACAGCGGTCTCCATCACATTGGATTTCAGGTGGATGATCTCTCCGAGGCCGATGCGCGTTTGCAGGCGGCCGAGGTGCAGCCCAGTTCGGACATCAATTCCGTCCGCAAATCGGAGATGGGAGAGGGACATGGCGGGCGCAACGTCGCCTTGAATTACTCCGGCCCCGACGGCGTGATGATCGATATCTCCCAGATCGGCTGGGTTGGAGCCAGCGCCAAGAAGGCCAACAAGAACGGCCAGCACCCTGGCGAATAGCCGTCCAGCCCCGGGCTAACCACTCCTATTCTGATTTACGATCCCCTTTGAGGGTGTTTCCGAAGTGCTTTTGGGGACATCCAAGAGTGAGTATCACCCGTTCGCCCTGAGCCTGTCGAAGGGTGGTTCATGGTTCGACAAGCTCACCACGAACGGTTTCGATTGTTTCATTGGACACCCCCCTTAGGGAGTGTTCACCATCGTCTCGCTATCCACCCTCGTGAAGCAGGTTCAGCGCCGAGCCGGCCTTGAACCATGAAACTTGTGACTCAGCGTAGGTGTGGTCGAGTTCCAACCTGTCTTCACTGTCGTCCGCGTGCTTGATAATGCACGTAACCGGCTTATGCTCCGTCAGCTTGTCGAGGTCGATCAGGCTGATGCGGTCATCCTCCTGGATGAGGTCGTAGTCATCCGGATCCTGGAACGTTAGAGGCAGCAGGCCCTGCTTCTTGAGATTCGTTTCGTGGATGCGGGCAAAGCTTCTCGCGATGACGGCCGCGCCGCCGAGAAGCCTGGGAGACAGAGCGGCATGCTCGCGGCTGCTTCCCTCACCGTAGTTCGAGTCTCCGACGACTATCCAGCGAAGCCCGGAATCACGATAGGATGTGGCTATGCGCGAGATGGCCTGCCCGGTGTCGCCGGAAACGACGTTCTTGCCCTTCCCCGTCTCGCCGGTGAAGGCGTTGATCGCCCCCATGAACATGTTCTCGGAGAACTTGCTCAGGTGACCGCGGAAGCGCAGCCACGGGCCTGCGGGAGAGATGTGATCGGTGGTCGTCTTCCCTGATGTCTTCATCAGAACGGGCAGGTCGACGTAGTCCTCGCCATCCCAGGGTTCCCAGGGCCTCAGTATCTCGATTCGCTCGCTCTCGGGGTCGACGGATATATCGATGTTGCCGCCATTTTCGGGCGGGGCGAAGAACGCGGGATTTCCTGCATCGAAGCCTTTCGATGGAACTTCGGGCGCCTCTTTCGGCGGCTCCAGCTTGAACGTCTCCCCATCGTCACCGGTGAGTTCATCGGTGAGTGGGTTGAAGGACAGCTTTCCGGCTATTGCGAATGCGGTGACTATCTCGGGGCTGGCGATGAAGTTCATGGTCTCGGAACGACCGTCGTTGCGGCGCGGGAAGTTGCGGTTGTAGGAGGTGACGATGGTGTTTGGGACTCCATCGAGTACCTTTTCGCGCTTCCACTGGCCGATGCAGGGACCGCAGGCATTCGCAAGGACGGTGCCTTCGATCTCCTTGAGTGCTCCCATCTGTCCATCGCGCTCAATGGTCGCCCGGATCTGCTCGGAGCCGGGAGTCACCATGAATTCCGCCTGGGATTTGAGGCCGTGTGCGCTCGCTTGCCCCGCAACGTCAGCCGAACGACTCATGTCCTCGTATGAGGAATTGGTGCAGCTTCCAATGAGGGCCGTCTGAATCTCGTCGATGAACTCGCTATCTTCGTCTTTCACCTCAGCCGCTAGGGCCGAAATCGGGCGGGCGCGATCAGGTGAGTGCGGGCCGACGACGTGCGGCTCCAGCTTGGAGAGGTCGATTTCGACCACCCTGTCGTAGAAGCTCTCAGGGTCGGCCTCAACTTCCGAGTCGGGAGTCAAAAGGTCGCGGTTCTCTTCCGCGAGGCGACCGATTGCCGACCTGCGTGTCGCGTTGAGGTACTTCGTCATGCGGCTGTCGTGGGCAAAGATGGAGGTCGTCGCGCCGATCTCGGCGCCCATATTGGTTATCGTCGCCTTGCCCGTGCAGCTGATGGAGCTTGCGCCCGGACCGAAATACTCCAAAATCGCGTTGGTGCCGCCGGATACGGTCAGTTCCCCTGCCACCCGGAGGATGACGTCCTTCGGAGCCGTCCACCCATTCTTCTCGCCGGTGAGATAGACGCCCACGTGCCGGGGATAGAGAACTTCCCAGGGAAGACCGGCCATGACTTCGACGGCGTCTGCACCCCCTACGCCGACGGCGCAGGCTCCAAGCCCACCGGCATTCGGCGTGTGAGAGTCCGTTCCGATGATGAGCGCTCCGGGGTACGAGTAGTTCTCCAGCACCACCTGGTGAATGATGCCCGCTCCAGGGCCCCAGAATCCCGCGCCGTACTTCGCGGCGGCGTTTTTCAGAAACTCGTACACCTCCTTGTTTTCCTCCATGGACTGGACGAGGTCGATTCCTCCCTCGACCCTGGCCTGGATGAGGTGGTCGCAGTGAACCGTGGTCGGTACGGCGACCTGCTCCCGCATCGTCTGCATGAAGTTCAGCATGACCGTCTGGCCGAGCACGTCCTGCAGGGCCACACGGTCCGGGTTGAGAGCCAACTGACTCACCCCCGGCTCAATCTCCTGGTTTTTCGGGTCGACGGCGTGTCCAAGTAGAATCTTGTCGGCCAGCGTGAGCGGTCGCCCAACTCTTTGCCGGATGACCTTGAGGTTCTTTCGCATGGTCGCGTAGGTGTTGGCTGCCATGAGGGGGGTGGAGTCAACTTGCATGTGTCCCTCTCCTTCGTTCGGTCTTGAGGTATGTTCAGGCGGGATTCTCTCCACCGTCATTGTCGCAAAAATTTATGCCAGACACAAAGAAGACCCGAAGGCGGGTCGCCCCCGGGTCAACTTGTCATGTCCAGACAGTCCGGCTTATCGAGTCTCGCCGAAGTACTCGTAGTTCAGGTCGATGTAGCTGTCCCACTCCGGCGGCGTGTCTTCCTCGGCGAAGATGGCAACAACGGGACATACCGGCTCACACGCGGCGCAGTCGATGCACTCCTCCGGGCTGATGAGCAGCATGTTGTGCTCCTCCGCCTCATAGATGCAGTCGACGGGGCAGACATCAACACAAGCCGCGTCCTTGACTCCGATACACGGCTCGGCAATAACGTACGTCATCAACAGACCTCCTGATCGATGGGGCGGAAGCTACGAGTCCACTCCTCACTCGCGGCCAATTATAATCACGCGTACAAAGGCTTTCAAGCAATATTGAGATACCTGAAACAGGCATTTCGCACTTGTCATTACCCTGAAAATAACCTCCCGTAGGGGCGATTCGCGAATCGCCCCTACAATTTCCATGTTTCGTGGTGTCGGCGGCAACCAACATGAGAGATTCCTCTGAAAATAACCCCCGGCCAACCTCCCGTAGGGGCAACCCTCGTGGTTGCCCGTCTTCTGCGTCAACATATTTCCATGTTTCGTGGTGCCGATGGCAGCCCTCATGGAATATTCCGTCTACCGCGCGCCTCGACTTTCGAGACGGATAAGATCGTAACTGTTCAAACCTAATGAAACCGCCCAACGCACACAGCCACCGTCATACCCGCTTTCGCGCGTATCCATTCGGTGTAGGGGATGTTCACCCCCACCTACTCTGAACACTCCCATAAGATCGCCGCGCCTTGACATCACGGCGGGTGGTTGTTTAACTGAACCGCGTCGTACAAACGGATAACGGATAGAGGGAGCAAAACATGGGCAAACTCGAAGGCAAGGTCAGCATCATCACAGGCGGAGGCACCGGCATCGGACGCGGTACCGCTCGCGCCTTCGCGAAGGAGGGAGCATCTCTCGTACTTGCCGCGCGGCAGGTCGACAGGCTCAATGAGAGCGCCGAAGAGATGCGCGGCTACGGAGTTGAGGCTCTCGCGGTGCAGACGGACGTGACCAGCGAAGACCAGGTCATGAAGCTGTTCGAGACGACAATGAAACAGTTTGGCCGGCTGGACATCCTCGTCAATAACTCCGGAGCGTTCGACGGCGGCCCAGTTGACGAGATTTCGCTGGACACGTGGATGAAGGTGATCAACGTGAACCTCACCGGGGTCTTCCTCTGCACGAGGGAAGCGATGAAGATCATGAAGAAGCAGCGTAGCGGGCGAATCATCAACATCGGCAGCATCTCGTCGCGGATGCCGCGAATGAACTCGGCCCCCTACACCACCTCCAAGCACGGGATAATCGGCCTCACCAAGTCAACGGCCCTCGAAGGCCGGGAATACGGAATCTCCGTGGGAGCGCTGCACCCCGGAAACGTCGAGGTCGAGTGGCGGGCTGCCAGCACCCGAGAATCGGACATGGAACCGATGATGTCACCGGACGACATAGCGATCGCAGCCCTGGCAATGGCCCTGCTGCCTCCCTACGCCAACATGCTCGATACGACCGTCCTGCCGGTCAAACAACTCTACGTGGGTCGGGGGTAAGCGGAATCTTCCATTCTCTGACCCTAGGAGACCACGCATGATAGAAACTCATGGTCACCCCTTGACACTGTGGGAAGAGGCCAAAGAAGAGGCTCGGCAGATTCTCATTCAGTGTGCCAAAGAGGATCGAACAATAGCCGTATCAGAACTCGTTCGTGAGATTCGTACGATTTCACTTGCACCCCGCAGTCGTGCATTATCAGAGATGCTGAATCAGATAGCATTTGCTGAATACGCCGCGGGAAGGGGCATATTGACTGTCATGGTGGTTGCCAAGGGTAGAGGAATGCCGGGCCCTGGGTTCTTCAAATTTCTCTTAGAAATCGGTGTGAAATTCACCAACAAGCGAGACTTCTATACTCAAGAGCGCATCCGCGTCGTTGATTACTGGCAAGGCGTTCAAGAAGATTGCGAAAGGCGAAACATGAAAAAGATACTCATAACCGGAATGTCCGGACTCATCGGCGGAATCCTCCGCTCACACCTAGAGTCCCTCGGCGGCTACGAGCTGACCGCCCTCAACCGTCGACCCGTTGACGGAGTACGGACGGTCCAAGCCGACATCGGCGATCTCGATTCTATCCGTCCCGCGTTCGAGGGACAGGACGTTGTGGTCCATCTCGCCGCTCACGTTGCCAGCGAGCCGATGGAGGACGTTGTGCGCGGCAACCTTACGGGCACGTGGAACGTCTACGAGGCGGCTCGTGAGGCCGGAGTGAAGCGGGTGGTCTTTGCCAGTTCGGGCGACACCATACGGGGCGTCGACCATGACCCGCCCTATAGCCAGATCATTGCCGGTGACTACGAGGCGGTCTCGCGCTGGGAGTGGCCGAAAGTCACGAAAGACCTCGTGAGGCCGGGAACCATCTATGGCGCATCAAAAGTGTGGGGAGAGGTCCTTGGCCGGGTCTACTCCGCCGACTACGGCCTGTCCGTCCTCTGCGTCCGCATAGGGGCCTGCCCCGCGGCGAACCGCCCGACGACCGTCCGGGAGAAAGCGGCGTGGGTCAGCCATCGCGACGTTGCTGACGTTCTGCACCGGTGCATCGACGCGCCCGACGACCTGCTGTACGACATCTTCTTCGCCGTCTCCAACAACAGGTGGAACTACCGCGACATCGAGCACGTCCGCCGGGTCCTCGGCTACATCCCACAAGACTCAGCAGAGGACTACATGGAGTAGCGTGATTGTCACCTAGGCAGGGGAATCACCCCTTACAGAGGGTGTCTAAAGGGCTTCGTCCACCCTGAGCAGCGTTACGCCCCGGGTTTGGGGCCGTGCAGGGGTGTCAGTAACTGCCGTGTGGCCACGAGGAAGTACGTTCGGCCTGAGCCTGTCGAAGGCCCTCTTTTCCCCTCTGTGATCTCTGTGCCCTCTGTGGTGAATCCCCTTCGTCCTGAACAGTTACTTGAAAGCCTGTCGAAGGGTGAAGGCGTAACATCATGGTTCGACAGGCTCACCACGAACGGTATCGATTGACTTGATACTAAGACGCTGGATTGCTACTCCCCACCCTTGAACGCGGGCATCACCTCCTCAGAGAACCTCTGTAGCTGCTCCACCACCACGCTCTGCGGCGTCCCGACGACCGACCCGACATTGACCTCTCTGAGGCCCGGATACCGCTCCTGCAGTTCCATCAGCGACTCGGTCACCGCCTCTGGAGGGCCGACCATCCACGAACCCGACTCTGCGGCCTCTTCCAATGTCGGCAGCCCGGCGTCGCGGATACGTGAAGGGTCGCCCGTCGCGGCGATCTGCTCTTCCGTAAGCCCCCGCACGAAGCCCAGCGGCGCAAACATCTTCATGTTCTCCTCGTAGAAGGGCCGAGCCTCGGCGATGGCTTGCTCCTTGCTCTCGGCTATGTGGAACACCAGCCCGATGATCAGGTCCTCGCCAAGCTCCGTCTCGCGACCCGCCCTCGCGAGGGCGTCCCGCCACGCCGTCATGGTCGCGTCGTGTGCGCCTCCTGCTGCCGCGCCGCCCCCGATCATCCCCTTGATGCCGTAGCGGGCCATCTTGTCCAGGGAGTTCGGGTTGGCGCTGACTATGGGCTGATAGCACTCGACGGGGCGACTGCGCGGAGGCGGGACAAGAGTTATGTCCTCCAGCTCATACCCCCGATACGGAACGGCGGGCGGAATGGTGTAATGTTCCCCTCGGTGCGAGAAGGAAGGCTCGTGCAGGGCCTTGAAGATGATCTCCACCTGCTCGTCGAACAACGCTCGGTTGGCATCGTTGTCACGTAGCGGCGCGTCGAATACCTCGACCTCTCGCGTGTGATAGCCGCGCCCGATGCCGAATATCACCCGCCCGTCCGTGAGTTGGTCGACCATGGCGTAGTCCTCCGCAAGCCGCAGCGGATGCCACATCGGAGTGATGTTGAACCCGCAGCCGAACTTGATCCGCTCCGTCAGATGACTCAGGTGCAGGGCCAGCATGAGGATGTTCGGTACGCACTCGTGGCCTTCCCGTTGGAAGTGGTGCTCCGCCAGCCACATGGTGTCGAATCCGCCACGGTCGAGGGTCTTGGCGATTGCCTCCGCCTTGTCAAAGACTGTTGCTATTTGCTCGTCCGAGAGCCAACGGTCGTTGACCGGAAGTCCGTCGAAGCCGATATCGTCCAGGTCGACATGTCCAGCGTACAGGCTCCCAAACTTGGTGATCATCTCTGCACCTCCATTGAGAAGGCATTGTAGGCGGGGAAGATAGGGTGTCACAAGTCCGTTTCGTACGTTGCCGCCGCATTGAGAGCGTGGATATAATCGGCCTATCCCGCTACCCTTCACCGAGGGATACCTTGACCCCCCACATCACCATCGCCATCGACGGCCCCGTCGCGTCAGGAAAGACGACGGTGGGCAGAATCGTCGCCCGGAAGCTCGGCTTCAGGTTCCTCGATACCGGCTGGATGTATCGCGCCGTCGCTCACGCCGGGCTTGACGCACAGCTCGACCTGCGCGACCAATCAGAGATGAGCCGTCTCGCCGAGGGGTTGACAATGCGCCTCTTGCAGACGGAATCCGGGGAGCGCCTGCTCATCGACGGGCGCGATGTCACCAACCTGCTCTTTGAACCCCTTGTGGACCAGGGTGCTTCGACAGTGGCCGCCATATCAGGTGTAAGAAGAGCGCTCGTCCACCAGCAGCGGGAAATTGCCGAGGACGGGCCGATTGTGATGACCGGACGCGACATAGGAACGGTCGTCCTTCCCGACGCGCCGCTCAAGATATACCTCGACGCGTCAGTGGAGACGCGGGCGTTGCGGCGCTTTGAGGAGCGGAAGAATCGGTCCGATTCGCCCTCGTACGAAGAAGTGCTCGATAGCCTCATAGCCCGTGATAGAATGGACTCCGAACGCAGCGACTCTCCCCTGAAACCTGCCGAAGACGCAGTGATTATCGACACCGACAGCCTCGACGCCTGCGAGACCGCGCATAGGATAATCGACCTCATCGAGGACGTATGACCGACCTCCTCAACACGACCTGCAGCATCGCTCAAAGGGGAACGCTGCGCCTGTGCTCCGACTGGAGCGTCGACGGCCAGGAGAACGTCCCCCCGATGGGACCGGTCATCGTGGTCGCCAACCATGTGAGCAACTTCGACCCACCGTTGGTGTCGGCGAGCTTCCCACGCCGAATATGGTTCCTCGCCAAGAAGGAGCTGTTCAAAGGGCCGGGCAAGTGGTTCTTCACAACCTACGGCGCTCATCCCGTAAACCGGTCTGCCACCGACCCGACGGCCTACCGGTGGGCGCTCGAAAAGCTGGCGAACGACCAGTGCCTGATGATCTTCCCGGAGGGCACTCGGAGCCGAACGGGCGCCATGAAGAAGGCCCAGCCCGGCGTCGTTAGACTCGCCATGAAATCGCAAGCTGCCATCGTGCCCGTGGGCATCACCGGCACGAGTGGAATGAACAGCCCGCTTCACGTATTCCGTCCATCCGGCCAGCTTCGCATCAGCATCGGACGGGCCTTCACCCTGCCACAGATCGAGGGGCGGCCCAACACCGCCGTCCTCAACTCGCTAACGGATATGATCATGGAGCGCGTGGCCATGCAGCTTCCGCGCGAATACCAAGGCGTGTATCGGACCGGCAGCGAGGATGAAGGTTCACAGAACAACCCGGTTCAGACTGCACCCGTAGCGTCCGATAGTACATGACCCATACCCTTCGGAAGATAGGCGACTGAGAGACCCACATGTGCGGGATATTCGGCTATACCGGTGCTAGACAGGCAACTCCTATATTGCTGGACGGGCTTGCCAAGCTCGAATATCGCGGCTATGACAGCGCCGGATTGGCCGTCGTGTCCAACGGACAGGCAATATCCGTCCGAAAGAAGGAGGGCAAGCTCTCAGGGCTTAGGCAATCCTTGGACGGACGGAGTCCCCACGGAGTTGTAGGCATTGGCCACACGCGGTGGGCGACTCACGGAAGACCATCAGATGAGAACGCGCACCCTTTCACTGACCCCGACAGGCAGGTCGCGGTCGTCCACAATGGCATCGTCGAGAACTTCCTGGAACTCCGCCAAGAACTCGAAGCCGCAGGTTATGAATTCACCTCCCAGACCGACAGTGAGTGCATCCCTTTTCTGATCTCGCTCTTCCTTCGGGACGGATACTCCCTTGAAGAGGCCGCGGCAAAGACGGCGAGCCGCTTGCGTGGGACGAACGCCGTGGTGGTCGCGTCGAGCATCGAGCCTTATAAACTCGTGGCATTCCGAACAGGCAACGCCGGCGGGATCGTCGTCGGCTACGGCGAAGACGAGATGTTGCTCGCAAGCGACCTCCCCGCCCTGCTCGACCACACGCGCAAGGTCGTCTATCTCGCCAGCGGAGAACTGGTCTCGACCACTCCTAATGGCGCGAGCTATCGGCAGATGGACGGTAGGAAGGTGGAAAAGCACCCCGTGGCTGTCCCCTACGATGCAGTGTCGGTCGCCAAGGGCGACTACAAGCACTTCATGCTCAAGGAAATTCACGAACAGCCGGAGGCCGCGCTCGATACCATCCGGGGCCGCGTCTCGTTCAACAGGGAGACGATCAACCCGGATGAGTTCCCGCTCACGGACGACCAGATCGCCGGGATCGACCGGGTAGTCTTCATCGGCATGGGCACGAGCCTTCACTCTGCGATGGTCGGACGGCTGTGGATGGAGTCGTTGGCCCGCATACCAAGCGAGGTGGACAACTCCTCGGAGTTCCGTTACCGCGATCCGGTCATCGACGAGCGAACCCTGGTGATCTCGATCAGCCAGTCGGGCGAAACTGCCGACACCCTCGCCGCCATGGATCTTGCGGCACGGCACGGAGCGAAGCAAGTCACCCTCGTCAACAACCCCGGCTCTCAGGCCACGCGGGTTGCCGACGGCACGATCCTCCTCCGTGCCGGGCCTGAGATCTGCGTAGCCTCCACAAAGACGTTCGTGAGTTCCCTGACCTGCCTGCTGATGTTTGCCATGCGGATGGGACTCTCACTAGGAACGCTTCCCCAAGAGCATGCTGCCAGGCTCATTGGCGAACTGGGCCACCTGCCCCTGATGCTCGGCGATCTGGTGGCCGACGAATCGCAGTATGAGTCCTTGGCAAACGAGTTCTTCAGCCTCTCCGACTTTCTCTTCCTCGGGCGAGGGCTGGCGTTCCCACTCGCCATGGAGGGCGCGCTGAAGCTCAAGGAGATCAGCTACATTCACGCCGAGGGTTACCCCGCGGGCGAGATGAAGCACGGGCCTATATCCCTGATTGACAAGGACCTGCCTATCGTGGCGCTGAATCCTCACGGGCCTCTTCACGAAAAGATGCTCAGTAATATCAGCGAGGCCAGGGCCAGAGGCGGAAGGATAGTGGCGATAGCCACCGAGGGTGACGATGCCATACGTGACATGGTCGACCATGTGATCTATGTGCCGTCCGCCTCACAGGAGATCACGCCGATGCTGCTGGCCCCGCCCATGCAGCTGCTCGCCTACCACATCGGCCTGCGCCGCGGCTGCGACATCGACCAGCCCCGAAACCTGGCGAAGACCGTGACCGTCGAATAGGACCGCAGACGCTCCCCTGTCCTGACCACAACGCATCAGATGCAAAATTCCGGCAAAACCGTCATACCGGCGAAGAGCTTGCCCCGTACTCAGATACGGGGCCGGTATCCAGATGGGAGGGGCTGGATCCGGTGACGGAATCCGGTCGTTCCTGCAGTCCACGCAACGATCTCTTACCCCCAAAGCAATCGCATTTCACGCAGGGTCGGGCGGTTGAGGGGCGTGCCTTTCTCTCCTCGGGGAATCGCCCTCACCCTAGCCCTCTTCCGCGAACGGGAGAGGGGATAAGAGGGCCTTCGACAGGCTCAGGCCGAACGGGGTAGGGACTCACCGCAGAGGGCGCGGAGAGGGCCGGGGAAAGGTCGAAATTTGTGGCATAGTGTGGCATTTTGTGGCATTTCCGTCGTTATTGTCAAGTTCAGAGGGCCTGCGACAGGCTCAGGCCGAACGGAATAGACGACCTGATTACCCTCCTCGGTGAATCACCTTCACCCCCGCATCAAGAGCGGATACGTCCATTGTAGTACGCATGTTCTCGCGAGTCAAGAGCGGGCAGTTCCTCGCAAGTGTTCAGTCTTGGTGAGGTGAACCTCCCCTCCCCTCTTGTATGTTTATGGGTGATGGCGGGGCAGACCGTCCCCCTTTCCCTTGACACCCCGCCCACGTTGGCATAGCCTACCCGACGCTTGGAGGCGCGCCATGGACGTGGTCAGGCTGACCGACGACCAGATGCGGACTTTCGTCCGCGACGGATACATCACCGTGCGCCCCAACCTGCCCCGGGAATACCACGATGAGATGTTCGCCAAGGTCGATGAAATCTTCCAGACCGAGGGGAACCCTGGCAATAACGTCCTTCCTCGAATCCCCGAACTTCAACTGCTGTACGACGACCCTGTGACGCGCGGCGCCCTCGCCGGCATCATGGGCGACGACTACTACCTCGAACCCCACCGTTTCGTCCACTTCAACCAGCCACACAGCAAGGGCCAGACCCTGCACAAGGACTCGTTCACGCGCAGACGGCATCACGCGCGCTGGCTGGTGACCTTCTACTATCCCCAGGACACGCCGCTGGAGATGGGACCCACGGGCGTCGTGCCGGGCACACAGTACACCAACGTCATCCCCGAAGACTCGTATGACCGCGAGAGCGGCGCAGCCGGCGACGCGGGCCGGGTCGTCATAGCCAACTACGACATCGTCCATAGAGGAATGCCCAACCACACCGACCGCAAGCGCTACATGGTCAAGTTCCTGTTCAACCGCATGGGCGAACCTGCCGCGCCAAGCTGGGACAATGAAGACGCCGAGTGGGGGGACGATGACGGCGAACACGGTCGCCTGTTATCACACGCCTGGGACTGGTTCCGTGCCGATACGAACGGCGCGAACGGAGGAAGCGGCGGAAGCGTCAACGACCTCATCGCTGCGCTGTGTGGCGACTCCGAACCAGCAGCCTTTGACGCAGCGTACACGTTGAGCGCCATGGGAGAGCCTGCCGTCGGGCCTCTCATCGACACCATGCGCGCCGGGAGCGCCGACAACTGGTACAACGACAAGGATCGCCTGCGCCGCATACCCGGCCAGATGGAGCAGTCGGCGAACGCAAGCTATGCCCTCACCGCCATGGGAACCCCTGCCGTCCCCGCCCTCGTCGACTCAATGGTGACTTCGGAGGAATGGGACAAGGCCCTCGCCGCCGAAACGCTCGGCGACATCGGTCTCGGCGCGCGCGACGCTCTCCGACCTCTCTCCGAAGCAAGCCGCGACATCCACCCGTTCGTGCGGAGCCAGGCGGTCGAGGCTCTCGGCCAGGTGGCGCAGACCACGTCCGATGCCGTCCCCGCCCTCATCGACGCTCTCTCCGACGAGGACGAGACCGTCCGAAGAAACTCTGCACTGGCAATAGCCAAGCTGGGATCGATGGCCGAGGAGGCTGTTGTCGCCCTTTCCGACCTCCTGAACGACCCGAACCGCTACGTGCTCGGCAACGCAGCGGAGGCCCTCAAGCGCATTGGCACACCCGAAGCAACCGAGATACTCATCGACCACCTGATGACCGCCCGATGGTGCCCGGTCACAAAGCCGGGAAGCCTCTACTAGATACTGAATTACTCGAACCCCTGGAGGGGAGGCCCCAAAATGCACCCACGAACCGTCGAAATACCCAACGGCACGACCATTACGGCCACCAAGGTCACCGCCCCTCCCGCATGGGCGCTCATGGAACGGCAACTCTTCTCGCTGATGGAGGAGTGCGCGCGGACATACACTTCCAAGTATGCCGAACGCGGGGGAGCAACCCTGCTGGCCGAGGACCTCGACGACCTGTACGAGCAGTTCTACAACTTCGGCCTCTTCTACGCGCTCGGCGGTGCGGACGACATGCTCGATCTGCACCTCCAGCAGTGGAACGCCACGAACCGCATCAGCGACCAGAGCTTCAACCATCGCCCCATCCACAACAACCACACCAAGAAGTTCACCCCGGCCCAGCACAACGAGTTCTGGGGCATGAACCACCCCATGGAGTGGCACCACCTCGGCGAAGGCCTGATGGCATGGTACGACATGGGCGTCGCCGACCCGACGATCTCCGAGAACGCTCGCCGTTCCCGCCGCTTCGCGGGCATGTACATCGGCGAGGACCCTGAGGCCGATCTCTGGGACGCCAGCAAGCGGATAATCCGATCTCCCTTCCAGTCAAGCCAGGGTCCCGTGCTCGAAGGCGACGTCCACTGGGCAAACACCATGCTCCTCGCGGGCCGCTACCTCGGCGGCGAGGTCAACTACTACGGCGTTCGCGCAAGTCTCTACCCCATCGTGCCGCACCTCGAGGCCCACTGGTTCCAGAACCCGCAACGCCGGAACTACATCGTCGATCTCTTCAACAAGCTCGTCCTCCAGCGCGACACTCCCAACACGCTCGCTGCTGCCGCCCTCGTCACTGACGCCTACCTCTACACCGGCGACGACAAGTACAAGCAGTGGGTCCTCGACTACCTCGAAGCCTGGATCGACCGTACCAAGCAGAACGGCGGCGTCACCCCAGACAACGTCGACCACGACGGCGTCATCGGCGGAGGACGCGAGGGCGTGTTCTGGGGTGGCCAGTACGGATGGAACCACTACCAGGGCTACAACATCATGTTCCACGGCATCAACACCGCCGTCGAGTGCGCCCTGATGCTCACGGGCGACTACGAGTACCTCGACCTCCTGCGCTCGCAGCTCAAGGTCATTGTCGACGCGGCAAAGATCGAGGACGACGGCCAGCTCATCACACCCGTCCGCTACGGCCCGGAGGGCTGGATACTCACACCCCCCGTCGGACGGGGCATGAACGACGGCATCCCCTCGCGCGGCGTCATGCAGGGCCCTAGCCCCATGCGCGCACAGGAAATGATGCACCTCTACCACGCCTCGATGGAACAACAGGACTACGAGTTCATCACCAGCATCCGCGATCAGGACGTCCGCCGCGACTGGAACGAGGTCGGCGACCGGCTGGGCGAGAAGAACTCCGGTGAGACCGAGTTCTCCCGCTTCCAGTACTACGACGGCAAGAACCCCGACTGGCCGATGAAGATTCTCACTGCCGAGTACAACGAGGCCATAACCAAGTACGAGGAGATGATGGAGGACGATCGGCTGCCATACGACATCATCACGACAAATCAAATGCCCCAGCATCTCGTCCTCACCAAGGGCCTCACCCAGGTAACCATGGGCACCCCGCAGGCGACCTACAACGGCGGCCTCCTGCGGGCGACCGTGCGGTACTACGACAAAGACCGTGGGCGTGCCGGCCTCCCAGCCGACACCGCCGCCCTCGTCGACGAACTCCGCCCGGACGGCGCGGGCATCCAACTCGTGAACACGAACCACGGCGAGACCCGCCGCGTCATCGTCCAGGCGGGCGCGTTCGGTGAGCACGATTTCACCGAGGTCTCCTACCACCGGGAGGGCGACGACGGCGACACCGTCCAGCAGGTACACGGCAAGGCCTTCGTCGTAGAGCTTCCCCCGTCAACGGCCATCCGCCTAAACGCTGGGATGAACCGCTACGTCAACAAGCCCAGCTACGCCTTCCCATGGCACGGCGAGAGCGTCCCCATCCCCTTCCACGAATAGCTAACACCAAGTACTCAGTCAACTTGAATATAGCAAATCGGACAGATTGCGATTTATCCCCTCTCCCGTCGTGGGAGAGGGCTAGGGTGAGGGTTGTTTGCAATATCAAAACTATGTTGACCATGTAATAGCATAAGTTGCCCCACCGAATCAGAGGCCGCCTTCCCATTAACGAGGTACACCATGACTAACATGCCGACAATCACAGCCAGCCGGGTCGCCGCTCCCCCTTCGTGGGCGCTCTTGGAATTGAAGCTCATCGCCCTCATGGAAAAGGGCGCGCACATGATGAGCGCGAAGTACGCCGAGAGAAGCGGCGCGTGGTACTGGTCCGACGACCTCGACGACTACTACGAGCGCTCGTACAACTGGTGTCTGCTCTACAACATGGGCGGAGACGAGAGCCTCGTCGACCTCGCCCTGAAGCACTGGAACGCCACGACGCGCCTCTTCGACGACCGCGACGGCAACCGCATCAACAACATGGAATACCACCATGGCGCGAACCCGATGCGGTTGAAGCACAACATCCACAACGAGTACTTCAGCATCGTCCATCCCGGCGACGCCGAGTGGCACCACATGGGCGAGGGCAACATGGCCTTCTACGACCTCGCCCTCGGCGATCCGACGATCTCCGAGAACGTGCGCCGTTCCCGACGGTTCGCCGACATGTTCCTCGGCGAAGACCCCGAATCTCCCATCTACGATCCTGTCCATAAGATCATCCGCTCCCCCATGCACGGCAGCCTCGGTCCATTCCACGACGCCACGCTCGACATGGTGAAGACGTACCTGCACGGTGGCCACGCCTCGTCCCCCGGCTGGAAGGCCAAGTCCATGGGCGTGCGCGGGTCGCTCTACCCTGCCGTCAAGGAACTTAAACCCGGCTGGTGGGATGACCCCAAGCAGGCGCGGGAGATCGTAGCCATCTTCAACCAAGTCGTCCTGAATGGCGACTCTGCCGCGAATCTCGCCGCCACCGGGCTTGTGACGAACGCCTATCTCTACACCAGCGACGACAAGTACAAGCAGTGGGTAGTCGACTACGTGGAAGCGTGGATGGACCGCATTGAGCAGAACAACGGCATCATCCCCGACAACGTCGGCCCTACCGGCAAGCCGGGCGAGCACCGCGACGGTGTCTGGTGGGGCACCCTCTACGGCTGGAACAGCTACGTCGGCTGGAGCCACATCTTCCACTCGCTCGGCGTCGCGGCGGAGTGCGCCCACCTCGTGACCCAGGACGCCTCCTACCTCGAGCTCCTGCGCTCGCAGATCAACGTTCTCCTCGACAACTCGATAACCGACGATAACGGCCAGCTTCTCGTGCCCAATCGCGCTACTCCCGACGGCTGGGTACACGCCCACGTCGAGGAGGATAAGTGGGACGCCACCTCCTCAACCAACCTGCGTCTCTACGAACTGGCGCACCTCTACCACGCCTCCATGTCGCAGGAGGACTATGACCTCATCCTGCGTGTCCGGGATGGAGACAAGATGCGCGACTGGAACGAAGAGAACCTCGGCCCTGCAAGGGCGGAGCATGACAGCGAGTACAGCCGCTTCCAGTACTACGACGGCAAGAACCCAAACTGGCCGGAGAAGACCCTGTCCCTCCAGTACCAGGTGGCGCTGGAGAACTACCACACGATGGAGAACGACGATCGTACAGTCCCTGAAATTCTCCGCGACAACCAGGAGCCAAGAAACGCCGTCTTCACCAAGATTCTCACCCACGTCATGTTCGGCTCGCCGCAGTACCTCTACCACGGCGGCCTGCTGAGGGCCACCGTCCGCTACTTCGACCCCGTCCGCATGAGACCCGGCCTTCCGCCCGACGTGGCCGTCCTCGTCGACCAGCTCCGTGCCGATGGCGTGGGCGTCCAACTCGTCAACACTAACCGCAACGAGTCCCGCAGCGTAATCATCCAGTCCGGGGCCTTCGGCGAGCACACCTTCACCACCGTTACGACAAGCACCGGCGACGGCCTCCAGGCCACCGAGGTCAACGGCAAACACTTCACCGTCGATCTGCCTCCGGGAACCTCGAGCAGAGTCGACGCAGGACTTGATCGCTTCTCCAACAAGCCGAGCTACGCCTTCCCCTGGCACGGCGACACGATTCCCGTCCCCTTCCAGTATTAGATCCGATTTCGGAGACCACCGTCTGGCCCCCTCTCCCGTCGTGGGAGAGAGCCTGCCCCGCACTCGATGCGGGGGCTGGGGTGAGGGTCAGCGACCTATTCTGGCAAGCCAATCCACCTCCGGAACTGTCCCGAACGACAGCTCGCAGGTCTTACCGAGACCCCAAAGTCCCTCGATTTGACAATCACGAACGCATGTACGACACTGCAAGTGGGAGAAATTTCTTCAACAGGTGCGACGGTCCCGAGGGTTACAAAATGTTACAAATTCTAGGGAAATGCGCGAGTTGACGCCTCCTCGGGCCACTATACCAAGCCGAAGCGTTTGACCCAGCAACTTTACAATAACAACGAAATTGGCGTCGAATGGCGCAAAATGGCGTACTTTTCAAAGAAATTCCGACACAGAGATGCTCTGACCTCGTGATCTGATTCCTACTCACTCAGCAAATCCACCCGGAATTCGTGCTCTTCCCTAGAGCCTTCCATCACGGCGACTTCTGTAATAGCCTCCTGTCGTGGGAATCTCGTCCTGAACAGGATTGGTCCCCATAATCTCGAAAACATGCCACCGACTAGCGAAACTTGAACACCGAAAGCCCGGAATCTCCGCCCTCCCCCACACTCGCCACGCCCCGTCGTCTCATCGAAATCCTCCTAGTCGCCCTCAGACTCGGCCTCACCTCCTTCGGCGGTCCGGTCGCCCACCTCGGCTACTTCCGCGAAGAGTACGTCGTCGCCCGCAAGTGGCTCGACGAGCGCTCTTACGCCGACCTCGTCGCCCTCTGCCAGTTCCTCCCCGGTCCCGCCAGCAGCCAGCTTGGCATCGCCGTTGGCATCACGCGCGGCGGGTTACTCGGGGGCATCGCCGCATGGCTGGGCTTCACCCTACCCTCCGCCGCTCTCCTCATCCTCTTCGCCTATGGAGTCACAGAGTTCGACGACCTCGTCACCGAGGGCTGGCTGCGGGGCCTCAAGACCGTCGCCGTCGCGGTCGTCGCCCTCGCCCTATGGGGAATGGCCAAGAACCTCGCCCCAGACAGGCAGCGCGCCACAATAGCCGTAATCTCTGGGATCGCGCTCCTGTTCTGGGACCACCCCGTCGCCAACATCGTCGTCATCGCCATCGCGGGATTCGTCGGCTGGCGGCTGCTCCACGACCAGACCGACTCAGTCGATCCAACTACACAAAAGGTCTCCATTAGTCGCTGGCTCGCCCTAACGTGCCTAGCTGTATTCCTGCTCTTGCTTATCGGGACTCCGATTATCCGGCAGGTCGCCGAGACCGAATGGCTGAACATCTTCGACGGCTTCTACCGGAGCGGATCACTGGTATTCGGCGGCGGACACGTCATCCTCCCGCTGCTCCAGGCCGAGGTAGTCCCACAGGGCTGGGCTACCAAAGACCAGTTCATAGCAGGATACGGCGCTGCCCAGGCCGTCCCCGGCCCCCTCCTCACCTTCTCCGCCTACCTTGGCACAGTCCACGGCGGTTGGACGGTCGGCCTCTTCGCCCTCGCCGCAATCTTCCTCCCGTCCTTCCTTCTCGTCATCGGCATCCTCCCGTTCTGGGACAGCCTCAGGTCGCGCACCAGCTTCCGCGCCGCGCTCATGGGAGTCAACGCCGCCGTCGTCGGCCTCGTCGGCGCCGCCCTCTACGACCCCGTCTGGACAACCGCCATCACCTCACGGGAAGACCTGGCCCTCGGAGCCGCCGCCTTCGGCCTCCTCGTATTCTGGAAATGGCCCCCCTGGCTCGTCGTCCTCCTCTCCGCAGCGGGAGGCGCCACCCTGTCACTGCTATGATCCCAGTTCGACACACCATGAAGGGCCAGTCGCGACCGATAGGGGCAGGTTTCAACCCTGCCCTTTGGTCGGACGGCAATCCACCGCTTCTGAGAACAAGGGAGGAGCAAAGTCCATGAACGCTGATCCCGTCAGGGCCTACTATGCCGGCATCAATGAGCGAGAGTGGGCAAGACTCGAGAACCCGGACGATGGCGCGATAGAGTTTGAAGTTACCTGTCAGGTGCTTGCCACACACCTTCCGCCTCACGCACGGGTGCTCGATATAGGCGGTGGACCTGGACGCTACGCAATCTGGCTGGCGCAGCGCGGCCATCACGTAAGTCTCGCCGATCTGTGTCCTGAACTTCTTTCCATTGCTCGTACAAAGATCGGCCAAGCTGGGGTGGAGACAATGGTTGAGGAGGTCATTGAAGCCGATGCCCGCGACCTATCGCATTGGCCCGACAACTCATTTGACGCAGTTTTGAGTCTGGGGCCGTTCTACCATCTTCCCGATCCAAGCGACCGAGATCGTGCCGCCGCAGAACTGCATCGCGTTCTTCGCGCTGATGGCACCGCGTTCGTAGCGCTCATGCCTCGATACGCCTTCCTGCGACGCACCCTGGACATTCCGGACGAGCGCCGTCACCTTGCTCAGCCGGACTTCATCGAGCGAATTTTGAAAGAGGGGGTGTTCATTAACGATGTGCCCGGCCGCTTTACGGATGGCTTTGGAGTACTGCCCGAAGAGGTGTCTCCCTTCTTCGAGCAGCATGGTTTCACTACGCTGGCCCTATTGTCGGCAGAAGGTATCGCAGTGAACAACCAACGGGCACTCTCCGAATTGGCGACCAGCGATCCAGCGCTCTATCAAGCGGCCCTGGATGTCGTCATGAGGACTGCCGATGACCCCAGCATTTTAGGGATGGCGAACCATCTCCTGTATGCCGGAAGGCGTATCGGCGCGCCAACGGAAGTATGAATGCCCTCTAGCGTGTCTCTCCGCCTCCCGCACACCCCGACGATTCCCCAACACACGTCTGCAGGGAAGACCCGTTCGCCCCCTGAGCAGCGTTACGCCCCGCGCCCGGGGCCGTGCAAAGGTGTCAGTAACTGCCGTGCAACCACGAGAAAGCCACGTTCGGCCTGAGTCTGTCGAAGGCCCTCTTACCCCCTCTCCCGTTCGCGGGAGAGGGCTGGGGTGAGGGTAAAATGCCTAGTCCTACAAGATACCCCGCCTATTCATCACGACCATTGCTTCCCGCGTTCGAGTAACCCCTTCCCCCCGTTTTCGTCTATAATCACCCGAACCAATCCCACGATTTAAATCAAGGGGGCAGACATGGGCACTATACAAAAAATACCGACCATCACCGCAACCAAGATCGCTCCCCCGCCCGACTGGGCGCTCCTGCAGCGCCGCCTCTTCGACATCATCGCCCACGCCGGTGATGTGGCGACGGAGAAGTACGCGAGGCCCGATGGGCGCGTCTACCACTTCTTCGACGTGGACGACGCCTACGAGAGCCGTTCGATGCGAGGCATCTACTACGCCCTCGGCGGCCCGCGCCGCTTCCTCGACATCGCCAAGCGCGAGTGGGACGCCATCACGTGGCTCTACAGCGAGGAGCGGCAGCTCACCGACGAAGACCCGAATCACCCGATGTACATGCCGCAGCTTCGGAACGAGTATTGGAACCTCGACATCCCCTTCAACGCCGACTGGTTCCACATGGGCGAGGGCAACCAGATGCTCTACGACTTCGGCCTGGCAGACCCGACGAATCCCTCGAACCGCGAACGCGCCCGCAAGTTTGCCGCCATGTACATCGGCGAGGACCCGGACGCGCCCAACTGGGACCCCGAGCACAAGGTTTTCAGGTCGCCCCTGCACGGCGGCGCAGGTCCGCTGACCGAAGTCCGGAAGCACAAGGGCATCGTCCACACCGACGGCAACGTCTCCGACCACGTCCACCTCGTGCGCCACTGGCTCGACCGCAGGTCGCTGGGAGACTTCGGCCACCGGGGTACGATGGAGGACAACCCCAGCACGGAACCTCTGCTCCCGCACTTCCTCTATCCAAGAATCAAGGAGCTTGAACCCCGCTGGTACGAGGACGAGGCACGGCGCGAGGAGATACTCGACATCTTCGACGAGATGGTGCTCCAGGGCGACGAGCCGAGCAACCTGTGCGCCACCGCGCTCGTGACGAACGCCTACCTCTACACAGGCGATGAGAAGTACAAGAAGTGGGTGCTCGACTATGTGCAGGGCTGGATCGACCGCATCGAGGCCAACGGCGGGATCATTCCCGACAACGTGGGTCCGACCGGCGTGGTCGGCGAGGCCCGCGACGGACAGTGGTGGGGCGGCCTGCACGGCTGGAGCACCGGCGAGCGCGCCATCGACCGCCTCTTCCTCGGCCTCATTATCGGCGCCGAGTGCGCCCACCTGCTCAGCGGCGGCGACGACTCCTACCTCGAATTGCTGCGTTCGCAGGTCCGCGTCCTCATGGAGAACTCCATCGAGACGGAGACCGAGAGCCGCTGCATGGTCGTGCCCACCAGCTATGGCGCGGACGGCTGGGACTCATACGGCGATTTCAGCATCCGCGGCGGTCCTCCACATCTCACGCACCTGCACCACGCATCGATGTCCGAAGGGGACTACGACACCATCACCCGCGTCCGCGACCGCTGGATGAACGGAGGCGGCGATGACTGGAACGACATCCCCCTGACAGGCGACCGTGGAGGCGCTCGCACCGAGTTCTCCCGCTTCCAGTACTACGACGGCAATAATCCCGACTGGCCCGTGCAGACCATGGCTGCCGACTACGAGCAGGTGGCCGGCTCCATCGAGGCTATGGAGCGCGACACGCGAACCGTCCAGGAGATCATCGACGACAACAACTGGCCTCCCAACCCCGTCATCGTCAAGGCTCTCATCCAGACCACCATGGGATCGCCCGCGCCACTGTACAACGGAGGCATCCTCCGCGCCACCGTCCGCTACTTCGACGCCTGCGAGCGTCGCCCGGGGCTCCCCGCCGACGTCTCCGCTCTCGTCGACGAACTATCGGCAGACAAGGTCTCCATCCGGCTTGTCAACACAAGCTCCTGCGAGACCCGTTCGTTGATCGTTCAGGCGGGCGCATTCGGCGAGCACTCGTTCACCGACGTGTCCTTCGACGAAACGACGTACAGCTACGACGGCATCAACCCCGGCCTCCGCACCCGCGCCGACCAGACGACGGACTGCGCGTCGACGACTGTCAACGGCAAGCACTTCACCGTCGAGCTTCCACCGATGACCTCCGTCCGTCTCGAATGCGGCCTCGACCGCTTCTCCAACAATCCCAGCTACGCCTTCCCCTGGCACGGCGACAAAGTGCCCATCGAGTAGGAGTAAATTCGCTTCAATTTGAACAGCCCAAAGACTTACGTTCGCCCTGAGCCTGTCGAAGGGTGAAGAACACTCTGCTAGGACGCTCACCCTTGCTAAGTTTGGTGCGATTGACTCCGCGCCGTTGAGCGACTGTCGTTTTGCTCAAGAGCCGACAACGACAATGCCTACTTCACCAGCCGACGATGCAGCAACCTCACTGAGATGGGGAACATCACGGCCGTCAGGAGCAGCACGTACAGCGCGGAGTAGAGGTGGGAGATATCCAGAGATGCCGTGACGAATCCTCGCGCCAGGTGTACCAATGGCGTCAGAGGCGCAACCCATGCAATCGGCTCCACCCACTCCGGCAGCACGGATACGGGGAAGAATGCCCCGCTGAAGAAGAAGAGCGGCGACGCCACCACCGTAAACGTCAGGGAAAGGATATGCACGTTCGGCGACAGCGCCGCGAATATGAGGCCCATAGCGCCGAACTGCATCCCGATCATCGCCGCCACCAGCAATATGCCAAGTACCGTGACGGGATCGATCCATCCCAGAATGGCCGCTACGACCCCGATGCAGGTGGCCGTTATCAGCGCCCTGCTCATGGCCCACGATATATCGCCCATGGCGATTTCCCGCGTGTTGACGGGCGCGGTCATGGTCGTTTCGTACAGTCCCTTCTGGATGCGGAAGAAGGCCCCCCACGAGCACTCGAAGATGGCATGGAACATGGCGGAGCCGGCAATGATGCCGGGCGTAACGAATTGAGCGTAGGGAACACCGTTAACGTCGCCTACCAGCGCGCCAACGCCGAGGGCTAGCGCCATCAGCGCCACGAAGGGCTCGACGAAGTACCACGTCGAAGAGGGTATCCACGTGCGCCGCAGCACCAGGGCGTGACGAAACCAGATCCCGGTTATGCTGCGAAGCCTTATCCCACCGATGTACGTGCCTTGTGCAGCTAACATTACTCGTTCGTAAGCTCCGTGCCCGCCACGGTCAGGAAGACATCCTCAAGGTTGGAGGGCCGATACGACACGCGCACTCCATCGAGAGCCGACAGGTCCGGCCGGACGCCGCCGCGTGAGGCCACCGTGATCATCGCCCCCGCCTCCCGGTAGTCGAACCCTGCCTCCTGTATCCACTTGACCACGTCTTGACGCGAACCGTTGGAGACTCGCACCTGCGCCATTTCCGTGCCTGCGTGAAGGTTCACCAGCTCGTCCGGCGCTCCCTCAGCCAGTATCTTGCCATGGTGCATGATGGCCAGCCTGTCGCACAGCGCCGCGGCCTCATCCATGTAGTGCGTGGACATGAATACCGTTACCCCCGCCTGCTTCATTGTCTCAAGCTCCTGCCAGACGCTGTTGCGTCCGTGCGGGTCAAGGCCGGTCGTGGGCTCGTCGAGGACGATGACCTGGGGCTTCGTCATGAATGCCCTCGCAATGGCGAGGCGTCTCTTCATGCCGCCCGAGAGGTTGTCGATTTCCTCGTCGGCCTTGTCGGTGAGATCGAAGTACATCAAAACGGCGTCGGCCCTCTCCTCGGCCTCTGCGTGTGAAAGTCCGGCGATGAATCCGTACACGACGAGGTTGTCCCTTGCGTTGAGGTCCGTGTCGAGCCCGTCCTGCTGCGTCACCACGCCCAGGACGTTGCGAACTTCCCTCGCCTGCCGGGACACGTCTATGCCCGCCACAGTCAACTCCCCGCCGGTCAGCGGAGAAAGACCGCTCATGAGACGCATCGTGGTGGTCTTGCCTGCCCCGTTGGGACCCAGAAGCCCATACGTCTCGCCACGCCTCACCGCGAAGGAAACGCCGTCCACGGCGACGACCTCTCCATACAGCTTCTCTATGTTCGACGCGCGAATGACTATGTTGTCCGACTGGCCGTTCATTTCCGTTCCTAAGTGCCCAATACGTCTTGATCGAGATTAGCCTACCTTCGACGCGACACGCAGTTATACCACAATCAACTTGCTCAGGGATAATGCTTGCGGCCCGCCGAAAAGGCCCTGCGAGGTAGTGTACCACCAAAATGGCATGATATTGAACCATTCCTCTCACAGCGTAACTGTCAGACTTCGTGAGAGCGTTCAACACACGCAACCCACCGTCATTCCCGGGTAGGGAGACCTTTGCATAACCGCCGTCATTCCCGCGAAAGCGGGAATCTAATCCCCTCTCCCGTTCGAGGTAGAGGGTGAGGGTACTTACCTCACCAAGACTGAACACTCATGCGCCACTCAGTTCTCTTGCAACCACCACTCCCGCATGCTTTAATCGCCCGCACTCATGCGCCCGAACCGTCGACACTTCAAATGGTCACGGGGTAGCGTCGAGCAATTCACCTCCGGCGAGAGGAACACAAGATATGAGAGTTGACCGGGACAAGTTCATGGAGCAGGGATTCCTGATTCTTCGGAACGTGATTCCGCCGGACAAGCTGGAGGCCATGCGCGCCAGTTGCGAGACCATCCTGGATAGGCAAAAGGCGGTCTGGGCCAGCGAGCGAGGGCCTGACGATCCACCGGGCGGACAGCACGATATGGTACGGCAGCCCCGCGTCCACATGGAGCAGCCCGGGCTGATCAACGAGGAGACTGCAAATGTCGTCGAAGACTTCTGGGTTGCCGACAAGACGCTGGATATCGCCTCGCAGCTCCTGTGCAATCCCCAGCCCAACGTCACCAGCATGATGATGATGTGCAACCCTGTGCGCGACTGGCCGGGCGGCACGGGCTGGCATCGCGACGTCCATCCGATTGACATGGCCCCCATGGACGCGCTTGCGGCCGACCTGATGGAGAACGGGCCGAGATACACCCAGTGGAACGTGCCGATGTACGACGACAGCGTCCTCTGGGTCGTCCCCGGCAGCCACCGCAGACGCAACACCGACAGGGAGAATGCCGAGTTCATGAAAGACATGGCGGGGTATTCTGAGATCTCGAACGAACGCCTTCAGAACGCCGCCGAGGGCATTGCCGTCGAGCTGAACGCCGGAGACGGCGTCGTCTACAGCAACTTCCTCCTCCACACAGGCAGCAACTACACGACCAAGAAGCGTCGTACCCTCCACGGCGGCCACGCGATATTCGGGCAGTACCCGGAGATGGGCTTCGCCGAAAGCCTCGCTCCAACGGCAAGAGACAAATTCGAGACCTTCGTTCGCCGCGGCGCAGACATGAAGAACGCCACCGAGGCAGCCCTCCGCGCCGTCATCTCCAGGGACGCTGGCGGCTACCGGGCGGCGCTGGATTCGCTGCAGCCCGGCGCGGGACCCCACGGCAAGACGGTTCTCACGATCTACCTCTCGAAGGCCGCGCTGCACATCCGGGCGCTGAAGGACCCGGGTTTCGACGCGCCGGAGGAGTCCCGAAGCCGCGCGTCGTCGACCCATGAAATCACCCTGAACTGGGGACCGGACTTCGCGGACAGGTTCACCGATGAGGAGTCGAAGGTCCTGTGGACGCGGTTCGAGACGCTGGATGGGATGCTGCAGGCCGACGAGGAGATGTTCGAGCCGTCATTCCAGTCAGGCCCAATGCGCTACTACTTCAGCGACCTGCCCGACGGCGTCGATACCGAGTCGTTCATCGCCGGCTGGGAGAATGGCGGCTAGCGTCAGAGGGTGCACACAAACATACCCGTTCACCCTGAGCCTGTCGAAGGGTCGAGCCTACTCACTCCACCAGCTTCAGAACCTCGGCCACCGACGAGATTCTCCTGCCCTGCCAGTCCTCGCGGTCACCGTTCTCGGTATCATCCGAGGCACGAATGAGCACCGCTTCCATCCCGGCGTTCGTCGCGCCGGTTAGCTCGTTGCTCCCACCGTCGCCGACGAACAGGCAGTCGCCGGGTTCGACTCCGAGACGGTCGCAAGCCACTACGTAGATTCTATGGTCGGGTTTCACCAGGCCAACGTCAAACGAGAGAATAGACGCGTCCAATAGGGGCGCGAATGGCGTGGAAGACCACAATTCGCTGGTGTCGCCGAGGCAGTTGCTTATGACCCCGGTCCTAGCGCCCGCATCGCGGAGTCTTCCCAACGTCTCAATCGAACCGTCCCTTGGCTTCAGGGCACTTCGGACGTACTCCAAGCCAACTTCGGCGGCGTGTTCCAATTGATCTTCACTCACGCCAACCTCAAGGGTGTCACATATGAGCTCGTATGGAGCACGGCCCCCTGCGATCTCGCCAATACTCTGCCCCGGAACGGTCTCCGACCACACACGCGTAAAATCGTCGACGGGAATTCGGAGAATGGCGGCAGCTTTCGACTTCCAGCGCCGGTATTTCAGTTCTTGTCTGCGTGGGTTTCTGAGTTCATCCACCAACGTCCCATACAGGTCGAAGATGACGGCCCGGTATCTCACGTCAGGTGCAGTTGCTCCGCCACGTCGTCGGGTAGAGAGATGGAAGTCAAGCCTTGACCGGCCGCCTCGCTCAGCAGTGCGGGAAGGGCCGACTGCCGCTCGTTGAGGCGCGTCCGCATGATGATGAGGTTCGTCAAGGTCTCCTTCAACTCGGACGAAGATCCTTCCTCATCCGCCGGTACCGCCCTCTGGAGGGCGCGCAGAACTTCGAGGAGAGCTTCGCTCCGCTGATTGGCGTGTTCGAGCGCTCGCGCAATGCCTTCTATGGAGACTTCAGTCGTCACGGTTTCCGGTTATCCTGGACCCACACCGTCTTTGGGAAAAAACACCTCGACCTTGTCCGGATCGCGGTAGCCGTCGATGGCGATTGGCCCGAATCCCGGCGTCTCGATCGCCGCGCGCACGATCTCCTTGTTGAAGATGCTGACGCTCTCGGCATCCAAGTACGCTTCTACCGGCATCCACACACACTCGGCGATCTCGTCTTCCTGCATGGCGATGCTGTTTGTCAGCGGCTCCAGACGGCAGACGAAGTAGATGTCCGACTTGCCGTGACGGTAGGCATGTTGGTGTCGGAAACACACGAGGGAGACGAATCGCGACTGGATGCCCGTCTCCTCGAAGACCTCGCGCACAACGGCGTCGGCCAGATGCTCCTCCTCGTGTAAGTGCCCGCCCGGCAGCTTGAAGGAGCCGGAACCAACTCCTCCTCGCTTCTCGCGAACCACCAGGATCTCGTTGTCGGCGTTGATCACGACCCCGCCCGCGCCGATGTAGTGCGTCGAGTAGTTCGGCACGAATGCCTCATCCTCCAGCCTCTTGAGCATCATCACGTAGCTGTCGTCGGCGTGGTGGTACGTGAAACCCTCACCGGCGGCAACGGGGACCAGCCCTGCATTGGTCAGCGGGACTTCCAGCCAGATGAGCTTATAGCCTGTATCCGTCCATTCCTTGAGGGAGAATTTGAGCCGGGACGCAAACTCCGAAGGGTCAGCGGGGAGAAGGTCAGGGTCAGGGACGATACCGCCGAAGGGGTTGGGAGTCGCGCTGAGCGTTTCCATTGGGGAAGTATAGTCAAGCGCATCTTGCCGGTAAAGTCTTTCGTCAAATCCGAAGCCGTTTCATTTTGTAGGCGCGTCTACCCCCTGCCCACAGCCCACCCGTCATTCCGGCGAAGAGCTTGCCACGTACCCCTCTGAAACAGTCTCTGCGGTGGTGACTGTTCAGATTTCATGAGACCGCCCGACACACAGCCCACCCGTCATTCCCGCGTAGGCGGGAATCCAGTCCCCTCTCCCGTTCGCGGGAGAGGGCTAGGGTGAGGGCGTCCCCCTCACCAAGACTGAACAACTACACCACTCCGCAATGCTTTTCGCGCCCTCCCCTTCGTCTCTGATAACATAGAGTCCACGTTTCGGTGGGGGAATCATGGTCGCAGAACGACGGTTGCCACAGTGGCTGAAGGTCAAGATGCCGGGCAGCGAGGGCTACCGGCAGATCAAGGGTCTGCTGGAGGGCGCTCAACTGAACACCGTTTGCGCCGAGGCCCAGTGCCCCAACATCGGAGAGTGCTGGGACCGGGGAACCGCTACGTTCATGATTCTTGGCGATATCTGCACTCGTGCCTGCGCCTACTGTGCCGTGGACACCGGCAAGCCTGAGGGAATCGACCTGCTTGAGCCTGTCCGCGTTGCCGATACCGTGGAGCAGATGGGCCTTCGCTACGCCGTGATTACCTCGGTCGACCGCGACGACCTGCCGGACGGTGGAGCGTTCATCTTCGCGCAGACCATTCGCCAGGTCCGCAAGCGGATGCCGAACACCAAGATCGAGGTGTTGATACCCGACTTCCAGGGCGACCGCGACGCGCTCAGGAAGGTGATGGACGCCGGGCCCGACACGCTGAACCACAACATCGAGACGGTGCGGCGCGTCTTCACCCGCGTTCGGCCCAAGGGTGATTACGACGGATCGCTGGAGCTATTGGCGAACGCCAAGGACATCGCTCCCAACGCCGTGACCAAGTCCGGGATGATGGTCGGCCTCGGCGAAAGCTGGGACGAGATCATCGAGACGATGCGCGACCTGCGCTCTGTCGACTGCGACCTCCTGACCATCGGCCAGTACCTGCGTCCCTCCAAGAAGCATGTTGCTCTCGCGAAGTGGTATACCCCCAGCGAGTTCGACGAACTGGCCGAGATCGGAACGTCGCTGGGGTTCAGTCACGTCGCGTCCGGCCCGCTGGTGCGAAGCTCGTACCACGCGGACGAACAGCACGCATCCGCTACGAAGACAGCGGTTTTGGCCTAGACGGGTTCATCCCACCTCAAACCGTCCATCTGAACTGAGTGATCCGCGATTCTGCACGTGTCGAAAAAACTCGGCAAGGAGGGACAGTTGCCTATTGAAATACCTCCCAATCCCGGCGGCGCGCGACGGGGCACACTGCCGCGCCCGGAAGACCCGTGCTTTCTCTGCGAGGCAATCGCCGGACGCGAGGACAAGGGGATCGTCGAGGAGACGGAGCAGACCGTAACCATGGTCAACTGGCAGCAGTTCGAACTGGGCCAAGTCCTGGTTTGTGCCCGCCGTCACGCCCAAACCCTGTTCGACTTGACGAACGATGAGGCCATGGCCGTCATGCGCGCAGCCCGCCGCGTGGCCGACGCGCTCATCCGTGCATACGACCCCCAAGGCCTGAATCTCATACAAAACAACGGCGTTGTCGCCGGGCAATCCGCGCCGCACTTCCACATGCACGTCGTCCCCCGTCGCAGGGTTGGCAGCGACTGGGGCAACGGCCCTCCACACATCGCCACTCTTGAAGGGAAGGTACCGACCTCACCGGCGCATGACGTGACCGTCAGCCTCGAACGCGAGTATGAAATCGCCGAGGAAATCAGACGGCACATGGTGTAGGCGGCGTTTTGATGCGCGCATTCTCCTGTGCAATCATAGATATATGAACGGAAAGGAGTTCGTGAGATGAGCTCGCCGATACGCCCGCAAGAACGGCCTAGACTTCATTTTCGATCCCAGCCGGGGGAAGGCAGCCACGGCAAACTCACTATCGGTAACAGAAGCACCACTGTACAGCACGGTGAGATAGCCCCCGGAACTTTGGCATCAATGCTTGGGCAGCTGCAAATCAATCGTCGGGAGTTCTAACATATGCGATATCTCTATCCTTGCAACATTGAACTCGACCAAGAGGAAAAGAGAACAACCGGTAGGAAAGCCTATAACGTGAACTTTCCCGACGTGCCGGAGGCCATTACCTGCGGTTGGTCTTGGGAAGAAGCGTTGCCGATGGCCGAAGACTGTCTGGGCCATGCTCTAACCTTCTACGTAGACAGGCGCGAGGACATCCCGCCTCCTAGCGCCGGAATCGATGGGCAGGTGTTGATCCGGGTCCGTCTTATGATCGCGGCAAAGTTGAGCCTCTATACGGCCATGCGAAGCCAAGGCGTTACCGACGATGCGTTGGGCAAGCGACTCGGCGCCAGCGAGTCCGAGATCAGAAAGCTCCTCGACCCCGGCCATAGCACCCCTATCGGCAAGGTCGAAAAGGCCCTTGAAGCTGTAGGCCGCACACTGGTGGTCGAGGACAGAGCGACATAGCGAGAAGGTGCCCTTCCCACAAGCGTGTCGCCGGAGTCGAACAGGACGCCCTTTATCGAAGGCACTCTTGGAGTTGGCGTCTGACTATTCGTCGTCCGGGACGGGCCAGCCCCACCCGATGGCCAACGCGCGGAGCTTTTCCATGTCGTCGTCGCTGAGCGGCTGAGACGGCGGACGCGGAGGCCCGACCGGAACACCCATCAGCTCGGACAGGCCCTTTGCGACACGGCCCTCGCCACCGGAATACTGGGTGACGTCGCGGTAGTACGCGCGCAGTTCGGGAATGACCCTGTCCCACTCGGCCTGCGCCTCGGTGTACTTGCCCTCCTCCAAGAGGTCCCAGACATTGAGATAGAACGGCGGGTAGGCGTCCACCCCGTCGGTCAGGAAGCCCCGACCACCCAGTCGGTGGCAGTCTATGGGACGGTCGGAGTTGTCCATGATGTTGAATGTGTCGGTCAGCGAAAAGATGTCCTCGTACTCTGCGCCCTCGGGCGGATTCCACTTGATGGCGACGATGTACTCGAAGTCGGTCATCTTCTCGAACGTCTTGGGATAGATGCCCCCGTGGGGAAGCCAGTGGGTGTTGTAGACCAGTACTCCTATGTCGATGCCGTCGGACACGTCTCCGAAGAACCGGAGCATGTCGTCCTCGGTGGGCTGGTTGAAAATGGGCGGAGATACCTGGCAGCCGATTGCCCCTGCGTCCGCGGCGATGTTGATGTCCTCAATGGTGCGGACGGTATCCTTGTAGTGCACCGCTCCCATGACGGGAACTCGACCGTCGGCCGCCTGCACGACCGTCTGAATCAGTCCTTGCCACTCATTTTCGCGGAGTTGGGGCCCCTCGCCCATGGCCGCGGCGACCTTCAACACGGCCTTGCCCTCGACGAGGCCCCTGTCGACCCATGTCTCCGTGGCGGCTGCAATCAGGCCGTAGTCGACCCTGAATTCGTCGTCGAAAGGGGTGGGTGCGGTTGCAACGACTCCGACCATCTGTCTGCGAATCTCTTCTCGGTCCATGAATAACCTCAGGGGTAGATATGTGGCAAGAGTGTAGGCGCGACGGCGTGGTGAGTCAATCGTCGGGAAGCAGCGCGCCGCGCTAGATGGCGTCGGCGAGTACCTCGACGAGGTGCTTGGCCTTGACGCCGGTGCCGTCCTCTATCTGGTGGCGGCAGGACATGCCTTCGCTCACCACCTCCGCTCCAGCCTCGCGCTCGCGGATTGCAGGGAACAGGACTTGCTCCCCTATCTTCAGGGAAACGTCGTAGTGCTCCTTCTCCAGACCGAACGATCCGGCCATGCCGCAACAGCCCGAGGGTATCTCCGATACCTCGCAGCCCGGTATGTCGGACAGCACGTCCAACGCCTTGCCCATTCCGACGAGGGCTTTCTGGTGACAGTGTCCCTGCAGCATGACTCGGCCCGGCTCGCCGGAATAGCGGATGGTGGCGCCGTCGTTTGCCTGCGCGTGCAGGACGAATTCCTCGATGAGCATGGTGCTTTCCGAGACCCTGCGAGCCGCGTCGCCTTCCAGGAGGTCTACGTAGTCATCGCGGAAGCTGAGGATACAGCTTGGTTCGAGGCCAACGAGCTTGGCTCCCTGCTCCACGTACGGGAGCACGGACGCGACGTTTCTCGCGGCATTGCGCTTGGCCGAGTCGAGCATTCCCTTGGAGAGCATCGGGCGACCGCAGCACAGCGGCTTGGGGACGATGACCTGGTATCCCATGTGTTCGAGCACCTTGACCGCGGCGTGACCAAGTTCGGGGTGGTTGTACTCGGTGAAGGTGTCAGAGAACAGAACAACTCGCCGTTGGGGCGGGCCAACGACATGCGCTCCACCCCGGGCGCGGAACCACTGGGAGAAGGTCTGGCTCGCAAATGGTGGGAGAGAACGCCGCTTGTCGATGCCGACCATGCTCTCGGCAAGCCCCTTGACCGGGCCCAGCTTCATCGACCAGTTCGAGATTGGAGCGAAGAATGAACCGAGCTTGCCGAGTTGGCTGACGTTGGCGAGCATGCGGTTGCGGAGCGGGTAGCCGTTTGCCCTGTGGTAGCGATAGGAGAACTCGTACTTGAGCTTCGCCATATCCACGTTCGAGGGGCACTCGGCCTTGCAGCCCTTGCACTCCAGGCACAGATCGAGGACTTCGCGGAGGCGCTCTCCCGTCAGTGAGTCGACGGGTAGCGCGCCGGACATTGCCGACCGGAGCGCGTTGGCGCGTCCGCGAGTGGAGTGTTCCTCGTCGCGGGTGACCATGTAGGAGGGACACATCGTCCCGGTCAGCTTCCGGCACGCGCCCTGCCCGTTGCACATCTCTATCGCATGGGAGAAGCTGCCCTCCTGCGCGAATCGGAAGCCTGTCGTTAGTTCAAGGGGACGGTAGGACGGACTGATCTTGAGGTCTTCGGTCATCGGTGGGGAGTCGACGATGTTGCCCGGGTTCATGATGCCGGCGGGGTCGAACGTCCGCTTGACCTGCCTGAAGGCGTCGTATATCTGCGAGCCGAACATCTTCTCATTCCAGATGCTACGCGCGCGACCGTCTCCGTGCTCTCCGCTCATCGAGCCGCCGAACTCCAGCACAAGGTCGCTGACGGCATTGGCGATCGACGCCATCTTTCCAACGCCGTCCTGCCGTTTCAGATCGACAAGAGGACGGATGTGGAGACACCCCACGCTCGCATGTCCATAGTAGCCCGCCTCGGTGCCGTGCTCCTTGACGATCTCATCGAAGCGCCGGACAAACTGTGGGAGGACCTCGGGCGGAACGGCGGTGTCCTCGACGAATGGCAGAGGCTTGGCGTCGCCGGGCACGTTCATCATCAGGCCGAGTCCTGCCTTCCTGACGTTCCAGACCATCGCCTGCTCGGCGGGGGAGATGAGTTTCTTGGTGGAGTAGCCGAGGCCGCGCTTTGCCATGTGAGCGACACAGGCATCGATCTTCGACTCAACCTCGGGCGCAGACTCGCCCGTGAACTCGACGACAAGGAGGGAATCGGGGCGGCCTTCGATGAACCCGGTCATCCGCGAATATTCCAAGTTGGCCTGGGCTTGGTTGAGGATCATGCCGCCGATGTGTTCCACGGCTGTCGGGCCCAGTTCCAGCACTGCAACCGTCGCCTCCATAGACTCTATTAGCTCGTGGAAGTGAATGACCGCTAAGCCCTTGAATCTTGGACGCGGCACAAGTTTCAGGGTGGCCTCGGTGATCGTCAAGAGGGTGCCCTCGGAGCCGACGACGAAGCGGGCGAGGTCAACGGCGTCCGGGTCGAGAAGCTCATCGAGATTGTAGCCGGAGACCCGGCGCTGAATCTTGGGATACCGCTTGAGCACCTCTTCACGACCGGCTCGTCCAATGGCGTCGAGGCTGCGGTAGATGTCTCCCTCCAGCCCGGTGAGACGGCGCTTGGCGTCGAGGGCGGTACCGTTGGAAGCTCCGAACGCAGCCGTGTCTGCATTCGAAAGAACCACTGAAAGATCGACAGTGTTGTCTACGGTCTTGCCCCACACAATGGAGTGGGACCCACACGAGTTGTTTCCCAGCGCTCCACCGACGTTTCCCCTGTTGCTCGTGCTGGGGTCGGGCGCGAACATGAGGCCGGTGTCTCTGATCTGATCGTTCAACTCGTCGAGGATAATGCCCGGCTGCGTACGCACCCAGCGTTCCTCCGCGTTAACCTCCAGCACATTCCTCATGTACTTGGAGAAGTCAATGACGATGGCGTGATTGACCGTCTGTCCGGCAAGGCTCGTTCCTCCGCCGCGCGGCAGGACGGGAACCCCGTATCGGGCGGCGGTCGAGACCACGGCCACAACGTCATCCGCCGTCCTGGGCAGGACCACGGCTACCGGCTCGACCTGGTAGATGCTCGCATCGGTGCTGTACAGCAGGCGGGACATGCGGTCGGCCCGGACCTCGCCGTCAACATCCCGGCGCAGTTCCTCTATGAGATCGCTACTGTCTCGTTCAACGTCTTTGGCAAGCATGGTCATGTTTAGGGAAGCGACCGGCTAGGTTAGGTTATAGGCGCCGTTGTCGCAAGTAGCAATTGTACATTACGCGCGAGGCCTACCATGAGGCTTTATGACGCCGCCATGGATGAGAGCAAAGGCAATAAGTACGCCATTTCGTGCCATTTCGTGCCATATGACCTCGTTATTGTCCAGTTACGTCCCTGACAGGCGCAGGGGCGAGGACCGAGATTAGGCACCAATTCCGCGGTTCAGATGACTGACGGCGGGACGAACTGAGGTGACGGAGACAACCAAGAGGGTGTTTCCGAAGTGTTCCGGGGGACATCTAAAGGTGATTATTGTCCGCTCGTCCTGGGCCTGTCGAAGGGCGGATCATGGTGCGACAAGCTCACCACGAATGGGGCTCACGGAACTCGGATACACCCTTTAGACTCTGAATTGCCAACGCAGAGCCTAAGTTGGAAGGATGGCGACGGTAAGCTGTGGCTACGCGACCTTGAGAATCGTGTAGGTGACCGTCGTACCTCGCGGGGTCTGGACGTCGACGTTGTCCCCTTCGCGCCGTCGGATGACCGCCTTGCCAACTGGAGACTCGTCCGAGACCTTGCCCTCCAAGGGCTTGGCTTCGGAGGCGCTGACGACGGTGTACTGGTTCTCCCGACCTGACGAGGTGTCCTTAAGCCATACACGGGAGCCGACCTGCACCGTGGACTTCTTCCGGGCGGACGGGTCGACGATAACCGCGGCGGTCAGGGTGTTCTCGATTTCCAGGATGCGTGTTTCGACCTGTCCGAGGTGTTCCCTGGCGGCCTCGAGCGGGACGTTCTCGCGCACGTCCTTGTCGGCTGCAGCGCTGCGAATCTGTGCGGCAATGGGGCCACGCTGCGATTTGAGGTCTTCGAGCTCTTCCATCAGGCTCTTGTGGCCTTCAGGAGTAAGCTCGATGACGCTGGCGCGTCTCTCATCGTCGCTTGCGGACTTTGCGCGCGACCGCGCCTTGCGAATACGCAGATGGCGAGCGAGGTTTTGCTCGGTGAGTCCCTGCTTGCTGGCGAAGGCGAGGAACTTCTTGACTTCCTGCAATCGCTCTGCGGACTGTGTACCGCCGTTGGACTGATCGCTGTATTCACCTATCTCGGAGGGAGCGATCTCTGAAATCCTGCGATCCGCGCCACACCAGCTAACGAAGCGCAGCAGCTGCTTGTGCGACTCGTTCTGCTCACCGTCCTTGGGCCGAAGACTCCCCGCGTACGCTCCAACGGCTTCCAGCACCGTCATCGACTCGGTAACTTGAGTCAAGGTATTACTTCCTCCCCGCCACCCGTTCAGGATATGCGTCGAATTCCCGTCTCGACACCATATTAGAGAATGGGCCGATGGGTGTCAACGCGACTCAGGCGCCGCGAGCTCAATTCATCACGCCCCAATTCTGACCAGATTTGAGGTCAACCTCCAGGGGGACGGCGAGTTCCATCGCTCTGGGCATGATGTCGAGAATGATGGCCTGCATGTCCTCCACCTCCTCCGACGGGACCTCGAAGATAAGCTCGTCGTGCACCTGTACTATCATCAGGGAGCGGAGTCCCATCTCATCCATGCGGTCCTGGAGCATGACCATCGCGAGCTTGATGACATCGGCGGCGGTGCCTTGGATGGGCGTGTTGATCGCGACGCGTTCGGCCCCGCTGCGCGAAGGGAAGTTGCGCGAGTTGATCTCAGGGATGTATCGCCTGCGTCCCATGAGTGTTTCGACGTAGCCGAGGTTCTTGGCCTTGGCCTTGATGCCGTCGATGTAGTCGCTGATGCCGGGATAGCTGCCGAAGTACGTGTCGATGAATGCCTTGCCCTCTTCGACGGACAGGGCCGCCCGCTGGCTGATGCCATAAGGACTGATGCCGTAGACGACGCCGAAGTTCAATATCTTGGCGACCCGCCGCATCTCCGAATCGACCTCATCGTGACTTACGCCATAGACCAGAGACGCCGTGGCGGCGTGGATATCCTGTCCCTCGTGGAAGGCCTGCAGGAGCGCCGGGTCCTGTGAGATGTGCGCGAGGATGCGAAGCTCGATCTGCGAGTAGTCTGCTCCGAGCAGCGTCCAGTCCGGCCAGTCACGCGCTACGAATCCCTTGCGGACCTCGTTGCCCAACTCCGTGCGGACGGGGATGTTCTGGATGTTGGGATCGTTACTGGATACGCGACCCGTGGCCGAGCCGACCTGGTTGTAGCTCGTGTGGATGCGGCCGGTTCTTGGGTTGACGAGGCCCGGCAGCGAGTCGGTGTAGGTGGACTTGATCTTGGAAAGTTGCCGGTAGTCCAGGATGCTGTCGAGTACCTGGCGGGCGACGGGATCGACATCCCCACCCCTGCCGGCGTCGAGCGTGGCCTTCAAGCCCTCGAGAGACGCGGCATCGGTGGCGAAACCCCTCTGTCGTTTCCTGGTGGGCGGCAGTCGAAGCTGATCGAACAATATGTCGCTGAGCTGCTGGGGGGAGTTGAGGTTGAAGGGGCGTCCGACCGACTGGTACATCTCGTCCTGAATGCGGGCCATGTCCTCACCCAGTTGCTGAGACATCTGCGTGAGAAGGTCGGCGTCGATTGACACGCCGCTCTCCTGCATCCGAACCAGCACCGGCAGCAGCGGCATCTCCACTTCCATCATGGGGCGCATTGAGTTCGTGTTCTCAAGCTCTTGCTCGAAACGAGGGCGAAGCTGCCACGTCAGGTCCGCGTCGGCGGCGGCGTAGTCTGCGGCCTGATTGATCGGCACCTCGGCCATGGAGATCTGACTGCGACCTGTGCCGATCAGATCGGACAACTCGGTCATCTCGATTCCCAGTTCATTGAGTGCAAGGTGTTTGAGACCGATGCTCCTTCGTCCGATCAGGGCAGCGGCGATCATCGTGTCGAAGTTAACGCCACGCGCCTCGATGCCGTGATTCTTGAGGACTGTCACGTCGTAGTTGGCGTTGTGGGCGCACTTGGGGACGCTCTCACTTTCGAACAGCGGACGCAGGGACTCCAGCACGTCATCCTTCGGAAGCTGTTGGCCTTCGTTGTGCCCAACCGGAACGTACCAGCCCTTGTGAGGCTCGTTTGAAAAAGACAGTCCCACGAGATCAGCCGACATCGGATTGACGCCGGTGGTCTCGGTATCGAATGAGAAGCCTTGCGGCGAGTCGAGCTGCGACACCAGGGCACTCAGTGACTCCGGCGTATCGACGATCCGGTAGTCCACATCCGGCGCGTCGAAACCCGTATCGAAAGACTGTTGTTCACCTTCAGCCATGTCTCCAGAAGGCGCGGGAACGCGTGAAACCACGCTCACGAACTCAAGATCAGTGAGGAAGCGGACGACCCTTGAGCGATCGTAATGTCCGAAGCGACTCTCCCCCAGGTCGAGCGTAACCGGAGCATCTCGGACGATGGTCGTCAGTACCTTGCTTTCGCGGAGCTGGTCGACTCCGGCGCTGATATTCTTCTTTGCGCGGGGAGGCTTGACTTCATCAACGTGGGCGATGATCTGCTCGACGTCGCCGTACTTGCTCACGAGGTTGATGGCGGTCTTCTCACCGATGCCCGGAACGCCTGGGATGTTGTCAGACGTATCGCCCTGAAGCGCCTTTATATCCGCGATGTTCTCAGGGCCCACTCCCCCGTATCGATCTCGAACCCCACCAACGTCATAGACTCTTGGCGGGCGAAAACCGCTTGTCATCCATATCCGCACCCACGGAGAGACCAGCTGCAGCATATCGGAGTCACCAGTAAGGATGACCGTCTCGATCTCCTGTTCCTCCGCTTGGCGACAGAGCGTGCCGAGCACGTCGTCGGCCTCATAGCCCTCGCACTGGTAGACCGGAATCTCAAACGCATCAATGAGTTGCCGGACGTGATCGAACTGCGACCGCAGTTCCGGTGGGGTTGGAGGCCGGTGCGCCTTGTAGTCCTTGTATCGCTTGTGCCGAAACGTCGGCGCGGGCAGGTCGAAGGCGATGGCGCAGTGGGTCGGCTGCCACTCCTGCAGGTTGCTGAGAAGTGAATTCACAAACCCGTAGACGCCGCGCACGTCCTCGCCCGTCGCGCTGACGGTGAGCGGCTCCCTGATGGCGTGCCACGCGCGATGCACGAGCGCATGTCCGTCCATCAGCATCAGCAGCGGCTTGGCGTCGAGCATGGACTTGGGGCCGTTGGTGGTCATCGCGGCGTCCGGACTTGGAGAGTGCGGCGATTATACCCTAGTGGGGAGACGAGAGTGGCAGGAGGGCGAAGGTGGGGTGGAAGAGGAGACAGTAAATGGAATCGCGAAGCGTCACCAGCGGCTGGACATCAATTATATCGAAGTGCTTTCCGTCCTTTGAAGGGATCCGATAGCAGTCACACGGAGTAACTCTACTTCGGCAACAAGGCTATATCACCTGAAAGTGCGCTTCAGTTGGTATGCAATCAACCCCGTTGATTGGGACAATGTCCTGTGGGCAGGCGGAAAAGGCGATGACACAGTTCATTTCCGCTCGCAGGAGCACATAGTCTCCGGGCTTGCTGACAGGCGGCTCGAAGGTCAAGCTGCCGTCCGACTTCACGGGTATGTTCATAAACAGGTTCCATGGGCTGGGGGTTTCCGGGGGCGTTAGACCAAGTTCGGCCAGAGCCGCGGCCAGATTATCGGTACAATTATCGTGGTACTCTAGGCAGCCCAGGAGCTCGTAGCGGTAGCGGTCGCAGGCGGCTATCAGTGTGTCATGGATGCCGCCTGACGTGTCTTCGCCCACAGTCAGTATCGGACGTCTGTGGTTGGTCACCATGGAGTCTCCCACATCGGCCATTATCCGGCCCAATGCCGTCCTGGAATGCTCCATGGACATGAACTCCCGTAGATCAGCCTGGTTGAATGCCCACGTGTCAACCACCTGCTGGCCATGGGTATTGATAACCTTGACATGCTGACCACTCCTGATAAAGGCAGCCCTGCCGCCTCTTGCAGGAATAGTCGCCGGGGGATTTGCCGTCACTTCCGAACCTCGCTTCCCTAAACGCGATGAAGTCTAGCACTCTATAGCTGCCAAATACCAATTTTGGATGATTACGCCGTTCTCTCGCTTGCCGGCCTCAATGAATTCCGCCCGGAATCGGAGTACGGGGCAGACCGTTCGCGGGAATGACGGACATGGGGGATTTTGGTACGCTACCGTCCCGCTCAACGAACTGGAACGAATCATTGAAAATCACCGAAGTCAGCGCCGTCTATCCCAAGTGGCAGCGCCTCCCCCAAGGCGTCTGGCAGTCGCATTTCTGGCAGATCGTCGTTCGGGTCGAGGCCGACAACGGTGTCGTCGGCTACGGGTATGGCGGCGGCGGCGAACCGGCGTGCCTCGTGGTCAACCAGCACTTCAGCGCGCTGGTGGTCGGAAGTGAGATCGAGACGGTTAACGACATACGAACGCTCTGGGACCGCGTCTACGCGCTGTCGCTCCCCTATGGACGGAAGGGTCTGCCGGTGATGGCACTCAGCGGCCTCGATCTGGCGCTCTGGGACCTCCTCGGCAAGGCGCAGGGAAGGCCGGTGTACGACCTCCTCGGTGGAATTCAGAAGCCAAAGGTGCGCGGTTACGCTACGGGTGGAAAACTCCAGCAGTATCGGGACATGGGATACACCGCCGCAAAGTTCCCGCCTGGGAAAACTGCGTCTGAGGCTGACATACAGCAGACCGTAGAGAATGCAAGGCAGGCGCGAACGCTCTTCGGCGACGATGCGCTCATCATGACCGACTGCTACATGTCATGGGACTTCGAGACTACGAAGGTGATGGCCGAGGCCCTGCGTGAGTTCAACTTTCACTGGTTCGAGGATGTTACAACGCCAGACCACCTGGAAGAACAGGCGGCGTTGCGGGAGATCATCCATCCGGTCAACCTGGCGGGAGGCGAGCACGAATTCACTCGATTCGGATTCGGGCAGATTGCAATGGCAGGCGCACTCGACATCTGGCAGCCCGATATCGCGTGGTGCGGAGGGATTACCGAGACGCTCAGGATCCTCGACCTTGCGGCCGAGTACGAGGTGCCGGTCGTGCCGCATCGCGGGGGCGAGATATGGGGCCTGCATTTCATCGCGGCGACGGACTGCGAGGACCTCGCCGAGACGCATCCCGAACGATGGGAGGAGTCGGCTGACGTGCTATGGCTGGACGAGCCGAGGGTCATCGACGGCTATCTCACGCCGTTGGACCGACCGGGATTTGGCGTGGCTATCAACGAGGCGATGCTGTAGCAACACGGGCAGGTTTGAAACCTGCCCGTACCCAGGTCTGCCTGTCGAGAGAGAAATCAGCGACAATCGGTCTGAGGTTGTACATTAAGAGACGCGCGGTATGAACGTCGGTGGGCGCTGCAGGAGCGAGATGCTGGCGTCGCTGCCTAGTTCAGACTGCGCGGCCTCGATGGCCTCCTCCACGGTCGCGAAGGCGCGGAATCCGCAACGCTCGGCGGCGTCGAAGTCCTTGACGCCGGCAAAGTAGATGTCGCCCAGGTAGCGCTTCGGCATCAGCGTGCTGTTCCACATGAAGAAAGGATGCGCGCCGTGGTAGGCATACTTGTGGCGATACCCATAGATGTATTCGGGCCTGTGCGCGAAGTCTTCAACGTGATTCTCCCACAGCCAGTAGGGGTCGTGCTCTTGGGAGAGCAGCCTCTCGTAGAACTCGACGTAGGGAGCGAACCTCGCTCTGTCGAATCGGGCGTGCAAGGGATGGGCAATGATGGCTATCCCGCCCTCGCGGACGACCGGCTTGCCCTGGAACTGCATGATGGTATTGGCCATCGACTGGTTGGCCGCCAGGATTGGGTTCATCACGGAGAACTTGGAGTAACACTCGACGTTTGACAGTCCCGAGATGAGAATGTCGGACTGGCCGTCAACGTCGACAGTTAGCTGCTCGTCGATCGCCTTCAACGTGTGCGGGTGCACCTCGGTCGGATGACCGGCGTACATGGCGATCAGGTCTTTGTGGGGATCGCCGTTGTCGTAGACGGTCTCTATGGTGAAGATTCGCCGCCCCTTCTCTTCAAGCGCGTCCTTGATAACCTCGCCCTGTTCCCAGACCAACTTCTTGAAGGAGGAGTTCTTCGGGTCGTCGACCGACTGCCCCGACGCAATCGGGAACGGCCTGTGATGGTGCCGGATGCTGCGGAAGGTGCCCAAGCCGACCGCGGTCGACTTCCAGCCTCCGTTGAACGGCGCCCACATCGTGTTGAGGTAGATGAACTGGTCGGAGTCGATGATCGCGCGGTTCACTTCCACGTCCCAGCGACGCTTGGTGTATCCGAGGTGGACAAGCTGGTCCGGGTCCTCCGCATCGTGGCTGTAGAGTTGGTTGTAGCCGAACTGGAGGACGAGCTTGCGTCCGAGGAAAGTCTCCATCTCGGTGCGCGTCAACTTCCGGTGGAGTCCCTGCGAGAGCAAGAGCGTGATGTTTCCAAGATCGACTCCAGCCTTGCGAAGCTCTTCGACAATCACCTCGATGGCAGTCTGGCGAAAGTCGGTACGTTTGGTCTGGAAGTACGAGCCCGACGCGTCGTCGAATGCGATTGTGACCTTTGATGACGGGCCTACAAGCTTGTGCAGGGGCTCGTGCGCGATGGGGTTCGCTATCGCCTCGCGCACGGCACTCTCGATGTCGGGGACGGTAGGCATGGGAGGCTTGGCAACGATGGTGCGGGTATGCTCAGGCACATCGATGGGAAGCTGCCTGTCTCCATAGGCAATGTACTCGGTACGAGTGTTTTTCATAGAAGAACCGCTTGAGGGTAGGATTCACCCGATTATAGCCGAACGGGCGCACCACGGGGGCGAACACCTCTAAAGCGGCGCTTTTGACTATGCCGAGTCCAGGAGCCGCTCGACTTCGGCGCGGTCGGGCATGGCGTCCTGCGCTCCGCGCTTTGTTACGACCAACCCTCCGGCCGCATTGGCGAATCGCAGCGTATCCTCCAACGACCGTCCTTCAGCGAGAGCCACGGCCAGCGCGCCGGTGAAACCGTCACCCGCCGCCACGGTATCGACTGCTTCAACCTGAAATGCGGGGACGTGGCCGGTGCAATCGCCGGACGCATAGACGACTCCGTCCTCACCGAGCTTGACGATAACCGTAGGAGCGCCCCGCGAGCTGAGTACCTTCGCCGCCTCATGAGCGGACACTATGTCGCTTACCGTGATGCCGGTAAGGACTTCGGCCTCGGACTGGTTGGGAGCAATGATGTCGAATGCCGTGTAGGCCTGCGGCGGAATCGTCGATGGCGGAGCCGGGTCGTAGATGACTCGAACTCCCATTCGGCGAGCGATCTCGGCGGCTTCCAGGGAAACTTCGAGGGGGATTTCCATTTGAAGCAGCAGGGCATCGGCTCCATCGAGCGCGCGACTCGCGGCCTCGACCTGGACTTCGTTGCACGCCATGTTTGCCCCGTAAATGCCGACGATGTAGTTTTCCCGCCCTTCGTCGAGAAGGATCACGGCAATGCCGGATGACATGTCAGCCGTGGTCGTCACGTCCGATACGTCGACCCCGGTCGCCTGCAGGCTCTCGACCAGCGTGGGACCGAACACGTCGTCCCCCACTCTGCCGATCATGCGTACGTCCGCACCGAGACGAGTCGCCGCCACGGCTTGGTTGGCTCCCTTGCCACCCGGAAGTGTTGCGAATTCACTTCCCATCACCGTCTCACCCGGCGCGGGCAGCGACGGCGCGATAGCGACCAAGTCCATGTTGATGCTGCCGAGAACGACGATCTTGGGACGGGATTGGGTCATAACTGCTAATTCAAGAGATTACCAAGGCAGGGGTAAGCAAGAGTGGAACTACAGGTCGAGGTATGCAATCAGTTCATCGACGCTCATGCGATGATGACTTGCGACACTCTTCAAAATACTGGACAGCGTCTTGGTCCCTATAGGGCTATGGCTGGGAATGACCTCATGATGTACGCCATCTGTCCGGGTTGTCACTCGAACATGGGAACCACGCTGCCGTGTAGCCTCGTATCCTAAGCGCCGAAGTGCTTTCTCGAGTTCGGCGCCCTTTACGTTGCGAGGCAGTTTCATAGCGTCAGGACTTCGTCACGGACGAAGTGGAGACGAACAAATATCGGCCGTTTCATCGTTTCGTCGAAATAGCATTCGACGGCTTCTTTCACATTCTCGCGAAGTTCCTCAATCGTATCGCCTTGAGTGTGAATGCCGTATCCCAACGCGCTGGCAGAGTATCCACCATCGATTTCGTCTTCACTTACTTCAAATATGAGCTCTGAGATAGTGGAAGTCATTCTCATCTCTCCTCTCTGGAGTCCAGGCTCGCGGTGAATTCCAGCGGCACTCAATTCTGATTGAAGCTCCAGTATATCAGCCTCAACCTTATGAGTAGGGGAAATCCAGCGTCCCCATGCTTACCCCATCAACCCCTTGCCAAGCAACCGCTCGACAACCTCCGCGACTCCGTCTTCGCCCAGCGGCGGGGCAACCTCATCGGCAGCGGCTTTGGCAGTAGCGGTACCGTCGCCTATCGCGACTCCAAGTCCCGCCCACGATATCATCGCGGCATCCTCGTCTCCGTTGCCAAATGCGACGGTGTCCTCTCGTGGAACTCCGAGCATCTTGCACAGCCGTTCAAGCGCCACGTCTTTACCCGTGTCGGGGTGCAGCACCTCGCAGAAGTACGGCAGGGATCTGACAATCTGCAGCCTTGAGTCGAATGTCTCTTTCAGCGTTAATGTTGCCCTGTCCACGGAGTCATCATCTCCACCTACGATGAGTCTGGTCACACCCTCCTCTCCCAGGCTGCGAAGGTCGTCGACCACGTTCACACGAACGTGGTTGCGCTCGACGTAGGCCTCGATCCACTCTGAAGTACGACCCACGTAGACGTGGCCTCGGTGGTGGGCAAGTATCTCGTTATCACCGGAATCAGCAACGTCGAGCGCGTCACACAGCATTTGCGAAGTGAGAGGGCGGTGCCACATGACCCGATGAGTGAGAGGATCGGCTATGTGCGCGCCCTGGTAGGTCGCGACCGGCGACTGTAGATTCAGGTCGGATGTCACGTGGAGCGCCGAGAGGTACATCCTGCCGGTGACGATGGTGACGATCGCCCCCGCCTCGCGTGCCGCTTCCAGGGCCCGACACGTCCTCTTCGACAGGGGATGTTCGTTGCTGCGTATCGTGCCGTCTATATCGAGGGCGATTAGCTTATATTCCATGTCGGGTCAGATAAGGGGCCTATGGTAAGATTCTGGGCGAAACGGCATCACAAGGAGCGGACAGTGAAGATCAGCCCCCGACGCATACTCTGGATGATCATAATTCCTGTAGTCGTCGTCATTCTTGTGTTGGCGGTTCAGAACAGCCAGTAGACTCTCGCAGATTATGCCACACCGAGTGCCCTAGAGCATTCATTGACCGAGGCCAAGATGTCCAAGATACAGAGTTTTGAAACGCACGTCGTCGCTGTGCCACGCGAGCCCGGCGCTTCGACCGATATAGCCGATAAGCCGCCCGCGACGGTGTTCGTGACACTGCAGTTGCGCACGAACGATGGCGCCGAGGGTTTGGGCCACGCCACCCTCGTGCCCTGGGCGATGAACAACGCCCTCAAGGCTGCCGTCGACGCGCTTGCAGAGGAAGTAGTGGGACGTGATCCCATGGACCTAGAGAGCATAGTCGCCAACCTGTACTGGGCGGCAGGCGCCGGATCGACGGCCGGAGTGGCCGTTCACGCAATTGCGGCCATCGAGGTTGCGTTGTGGGACATTCGCGGCAAGCTGACCGGCCAGCCTGTGCACAAGCTATTGGGCGGATTCGCCGACAGGGTTAAGGTATACGCCAGCGGCAGCTTCTGGAGACCTCATCGTCCCGAAGATATGCCTGAAGCGGCGCAAGCGTTCGTCGAGCAGGGCTTCAAAGCGATGAAGCTGCGAATCGGTGGTGAGTCGAGTCCGGCGAAGGAGGTTGAGCGACTCCGCGTTCTGCGAGAGGCCGTCGGTGACGACATCGATCTCATGACAGACGTCAATCGCGGATGGTCAGTGAACCAGGCCGTTACCATCGGGAAGCAGTTGGAAGAATATGGGCTGTACTGGCTCGAGGACCCAATAGACCATCTCGATCTGGAGGGGCAAGCCCGCGTCGCCGACGCGTTGACGGTGCCTATTGCGGCAGGAGAGTACCACTACGGAATCGAGCCGTTCCGCTACATGCTCGAACGGCGGTCAATCGACATCGTGATGATCGACCTCGTGCGTGTTGGAGGACTTTCTCGCTGGATGAAGGTGGCACACATGGCAGAGGCATTCAACGTCCCTGTCGTGAGTCACCTGGTGCCGGAGTTCCTCTGTCACGCCATGGCCGCAATACCCAACGGCATCTACACTGAGTACATGCCGTGGTCGCTGCCACTGTATAAGGAACCGCCCATGCTGGATGACGGCGATCTGGTGTTGCCGCAGACACCCGGACTCGGCCTCGAGTTCGACGAGGACGCTATCCGGCTCTTCCAGATGGACTAACGCTCATTTTGGGACAACTGCTCTGGTATCTAGTGTTTAGTTGCAATGTACAGCGTTATATATTACGCTCTGCGCATGGCTGTAGCAACGGTTATCGAATTGACTGATCACGAGCGAACAACGCTGGAGAGTTGGGTGCGTG
>DAOUKG010000034.1:0-2459 GCA_034421575.1 Dehalococcoidia bacterium | reverse complement strand
AACCAACTCGCCCGTCATTCCGGCGTAGAGCTTGCCCCGTACTCCGATACGGGGCCGGAATCCAGAAAGCCCAGTCAGTCGAGAATACGGCCTCATCACACCCAATTGGTATTGGTAACTGTTCAGACTCCGTGAGAGCGCTCAACTCACACAACCACCGTCATACCCGCGAAAGGAGTCCTTTGCATAACCACCGTCATACCCGCGAAAGCGGGTATCCATAGGGGGTAGGGGATGTTCATCCCATGAACTCTGAACACTTACCAGGCTTACATATCCCTTGACCGTCGCCAACTGCCCTCGTACCCTTTAGCGTTAGAGTTTCGATACCTATGCAACGTCCGATGATTGCGACGGGCGGACCGTCTGCAAATCATGCACCTGGGAGGCCACACATGACCATCGCCGCCGATCCACACTTGTTGAAGAAGAAGAGCGCCGCACTCAGTCTCGGTCCCGACCGCGCGCCGGCGCGTTCGATGCTGCGGGCAGTTGGCCTGCGGGACGAGGACATGGAGAAGCCGTTCGTGGGCGTGGCGAATCTCGCGAGCGACGTCACCCCATGCAACGTCCACCTGACCCGCATCGCGGAACGAGCGAAGGACGGTCTATGGGCGGCCAACAGCGTGCCGTTCATGTTCGGCACCATCACCATCAGCGACGGCATATCGATGGGCACGGAGGGCATGAAGGCCTCGCTGGTGAGCCGCGAGGTCATAGCTGACTCCATCGAGACGGTGTGCTTCGGGGAGAGCATGGACGGGCTGATCGCGGTGGCGGCGTGCGACAAGAACATGCCGGGCTGCATCATGTCGATGGCGCGGCTGAACATCCCTTCGATATTCGTCTACGGCGGGGCGATCCTGCCGGGCAACTTCCACGGCAAGGACATAAACATCCAGGATATGTTCGAGGCGGTCGGGTCTTGGTCTCGCGGTAATCTCTCTGAAGACGACCTCACGGGCATGGAGAAGGTGGCCTGTCCGGGCGAGGGCGCGTGCTCCGGGATGTTCACGGCGAACACGATGTCGTCGGCCATCGAGGCCATGGGCATGTCCCTGCCCGGCGCGGCGTCGATACCTGCCGTCGACCGGCGAGGCGAGGGAATCGCTTACAGCGCGGGGGAGGCTCTCTACACGCTGTTGGAACGCGACATCAAGCCGCGCGACATCATCACGAAAGAGTCGATCGAGAACGCGATGATGGTCGTGCTGGCCATGGGCGGTTCGACCAACGCGGTGCTGCACCTGCTGGCCATCGCGCACGAGGCGAAGGTCGAAATGCACATAGACGACTTCGACCGTCTGAGCCGCACGACGCCGTACATGACCGACCTTCGACCGGGTGGGCAGTACGTGATGTCCGACGTGGACCGGTCGGGCGGCATTCAGGTCGTCATGAAAGAGTTGCTCGACGCGGGTCTCCTGCACGGCGATTGCCTTACGGTGACGGGCAAGAGCATGGCCGAGAACCTGGCAGAAATGAATATCAGCCCGCCGGACAGCAGGGTGATCTACCCGGCGTCCCAGCCTCGCAGCAAGACGGGCGGTCTGGTCATCCTCAAGGGGAACCTGGCGCCTGACGGGGCGGTCATGAAGGTGGCGGGCACGAAGCACCTCGCGCACGAAGGTCCGGCAAAGGTATATGACGGCGAGCGCGCCTGCTTCGAGGCGGTGACGAGAGGCGAGGTCGTGAGCGGCGACGTGGTCGTCATCCGGTACGAAGGCCCGAAGGGCGGGCCGGGGATGCAGGAGATGCTCGCGGTGACGGGAGCGATCATGGGCCAGGGAGACCTCGGCTCGAACGTGCTGCTCATCACGGACGGGCGGTTCTCCGGGGCGACTCACGGGCCGATGATCGGTCACGTGGCTCCCGAGGCTGCTGTCGGCGGGAATATCGGTCTCGTTCAGGACGGCGACACGATTCGCATGAACGTCGAGACGAGGGAGCTCAGCGTGCTTGTCTCCGACGAGGAGCTAGAGCGACGGCGCGAGTCCTGGCAGTCGCCGGAATCCCGGTACGAGCGCGGCGTGATGGCGAAGTACGCGCGGCTGGTGGGTTCGGCGTCGCAGGGCGCGGTGACTTCGTAGACTTCGCTCCGTCGCACCAACGGGATTTAGAGACCGCCTCTGGACCATCCGCGCTTGTTGAGAATTGCCCTTCGACAAGCTCAGGGCGAACGTGGTCTCCTCCGCGTTCAGACGCACGTGGCCCCAATAGAGAGGACTTGAGCCGGCTCCTTGTCCGGTTTCGAGTCCGCCGTCCCATGGGCTAGTATGTCAGTATATGCTGGCTGCGTCTTGGCGCGTGCCAAGTACGAATTAGCTTTCAGGGGTACCTATACCCCAGGGCAATCGCATCTTATTGGTCAAGGACCTTGAGTAGATAGTCATTGTCCCAGGCGGCGTCTTTTCGTTTGCCGGCGATGCTGCGCTTGGTGGATGTTTCGGCCTTGAGCA
>DAOUKG010000033.1:0-42878 GCA_034421575.1 Dehalococcoidia bacterium | reverse complement strand
GCGATGGCGTAGCATTTTAGATTCCTCCCTACGGTCGGAATGACAGGCACTCGGGGGGCATGACAGCTACTCAGTTGTACTTGCAATCCGATTTTACCTACCCCTGTCAGCCCACGACGGGAGAGGGGATACCCGCTTCTCGATTTAGCTGTCATATCCAAATGGAACTGGTACTAAGTTGCTAGTCCGTCAAGCTTGATCTCGCCCATAGCGATGCGGTGGAGCGCTTGTACGTAGTGTTCCCGTTCCGCCGATTGGACGCGGTCGCGGAGGGTATCGAGGGTGTCGCTCGCCAACACCGGTACCTCGACCTGCGAGAGGACCGGGCCGGTGTCGTAGTCGCCCTCGACCAGGTGGACGGTCGCGCCGGAGACCTTTTCGCCTGACGCCAGCACGGCCTCGTGTACCCTGTCGCCATACATGCCCTGTCCGCCGTGCTTGGGCAGCAGGGCGGGGTGGGTGTTGAGCAAGCGGCCCCTGAAGCGCGAGAGCACGAGGGGACCGAGTCGCTTCATGTACCCGGCGAGCGCCACGACGTCAACGTCGTGTCCGGTCAGTCTCTCCAGCACTGCCGCGTCAAGGTCGCAGGGGTCGGGGTGGGTCGCACCGCTGAGGTGGTATGCGGGGATCCCATGAGACCTGGCGCGCTCCAGCGCCCCGGAACGTGAGTTGTTGCTGATCACCACGCGCACCTCGGCATGGAGGCGGCCTTCGTCACAGGCGTCGATTATCGCCTGCATGGTGGTGCCGGCGTGAGAGGCAAGGATGCCGAGGCGGAGACCCCCCTCTCTGTGTCTCTCCCCAACAGGGTGTGCGAGAAGGCCCCGTCGAACAACATCACCGGTTCGTCCTGAGCCTGTCGAAGGGCGGTTCATGGTTCGACAAGCTCACCACGAACGGTGTGGGGCAACTTCTTACACACGTCGGTCAGTCCTCTTATACCAATTGGGTGTGATGAGGCCGTGTTCTCGACCGACCGGGTTTTCTGGATTCCGGCCCCGTATCGGAGTACGGGGCAAGCTCTACGCCGGAATGACGGATGAGTTGGTTGTGTCACAGCTAATTCACGGTGTATTCAAAACGAATTGGTATTACACACGTCGGTCAGTCCTTCTTCTGGTCGGCGAGCTGCTCCATGTAGGCCTCATCGCCCATCAGGGTCTTCTTGTAGAACCAGCGCGACTTCTGGGGGAGCATCGAGATGCTGCGGTCCTCCGACGGGAATCGCGTCGGGGCGTGGCCGTTTCGAGCGGACTCCCGCAGGGCAACGGAGATTTCGAGGGCATGGCGCATGTCATCGCCCGTGGAGGCTCCTATGGGAGCGCCGGTCTCGAGGTTCTCCACCATCTCATCGACAATGCCAAGCATCACATTGCCGGGGTATCGCCAGCCGTCCTCATCGTAATCACGTTCACGTATGGAGTCGCGCGGGAGAAAGAGGCCCTGCACGTCCATGAACTCCTCCCACACGGGGAGGCGGTCCGACGACTCCGCCTTCACGAGGTGAAGGCCCGGCCCGGTGTTATTCCAGTTGAAGATCGCGCCGTGAGTTCCCATTATCTCGATACCGCGCCAGTGGTGGTTGGGCAGGCGGTAGTTGCTGAATACCTCGACCTCGTTGTCGAAGCGAATGTATCCGCCCAGCGCGCCGTAGCCCGGAGTGCCGTCCTCATGTTCGTCCTCGGCCTCGGCGAGGGGGTCTCCTGAGACCCATCCGATGGCGAGGCCACCGTTCGGTCTGCCGGCGAAACGGCGGGCGAGGTTAAGGCCGTGCGTGCCCATCTGGTTGTTGTTCTCGTAGAGGTTGATCCGCACGATCTCGCCGATCTCTCCATCGGCCACGAGCTGGTATGCCTTCTGGTAGTCGGGAGTGCTGGAAACGACGACCCCGCAGATGAGGGGAATGTCCCGCGACGAGGTCTCCTCCACCATGCGGTCGGCGTCCTCCAGGCTTCCCGTCAGCGGTTTTTCGCAGAAGATGGTCTTGACGCCCGACTGCGCGAGGGCGACCACGGCGTCCGCGTTAGGCCGCACGGGCAGGACGGCCATGCCAATGTCGAACTCATGGTTCTCCAGCATCTCGTCCCACGTTTCGTAGCCCGGCACGCCGAAGCGCTGCGCCGCGAGATCGAGGTTGGCCCTGTCGGTGTCGGCGATGGCAACGACCTCGCACAACGGGTGCATGTCGAAGGCCCTGGCGCGGGGGACTCCGGCGCGTCCGGCCCCGATCAGTCCGACCTTGTACTTCGCAGTCTCGGTCACGGTCTCGCCTCCTCTATTCAGGCTTCTGGGACATGAGCGCCGGCCAGTACCAGTCGGTCCTTCCCTCGACGCTCCTCTGGCCGAATGCCCTCGCGGGCGTGGGCAGGACGCCCAGGGTGCGGTCCTCGATGGGGAACCCGACTCTGGCGTAGCCGTTCCGATGGGACTCGCGCATGGCGACGATGATCTCCAGCACCTTACGCATGTTGTCGCCGCTGCATCGCGGCTCGACGCCAGCCTCCATCGTGTCGAGGAACGAGCGCGTGCTGTTGTCCTGGCGGGTGGCCATGCTTATCCAGCCGTCCTCGTCGAGGTCTGGGCCAAAGTGCTTGTTTTCAGGGTACGCGATGACCTCTTCGTCGCCCGATGCCCCGCGCCTGTAGATGCGCGCTTGCTTCCAGTCGTACGACAGGTAGCCATCCTCGCAGATGACTTCCATTCCCCGCACGTCTCCCGTCCGCATGTAGATGTATCCGTTGACGCCGTTCCGGAAGTGGATGCTGCCGCCCATGCCCTGGTCGTTGTCTTGCCATGGGTCATTCTCAACCCAGCCGGTGAGCCAGTCCACTTCGGCGTCCCAGGCGAACATTCGCATGACGCTGAGGAACTGGCAGCCGCCTCCCCATATCTCGCCCGTAGCGCCATACGTTCTGAACGACAGGACATCACCGATCTCGCCCGACTCGATGACGGCTCGCGCTTTCCAGAGGTAGTCGTAGTTGCGCTCCGCGTCGCCCGACGCGAAGTGGACGCCGTTCGATTCGCAGGCCTCGACCATGCGGTCGGCCTCTTCGAGGGTGACGCACATGGGCTTCTCGCTGAAGACGCCCTTTACTCCGGCCTCGACGGAGGCCATAACGACCTCTGGGATGACGGTAGAGGGGAGGATGGGGGCGGCAATGTCGATCCGCTCGTTGGCGAGCAACTCGCGGTAGTCGGTGTACCCGCGTTCGAGACCGAACCTTCGGCGGAAGAGTTCGAGTACCTCCGGGTCCTTCTCCGCGACGGCGACGACCTCGGCGCGAGGGTCGAGCTGGTATGCGCGGGCGTGCTGAGTGCCCTTGAGGCCCGCACCGGTGACTCCTACGCGGTATGGCGGCGTCATTTCGGTCTCCTCAGGAATTCGAAGGCTTCGTACGCAGGCGTTCCGATGACGCTCCACAGAGGGAATTGCCACATCGGTCTATCGACGCACAGTCTACCAGAATGGGCTGGATACATTTTTTTTGACGGACATTCGCGGACATTATCGGACATCTGGGACATAGCCCGTGGGGGCGATTTGATGTGATATGTCGTCAGGCATGGAGGAGGAGACTTAATTTCGAGGGACATTGCGGGACATTTTGGGACATTTCATGCAGTCCTGTTAGGGCGCCGTGGTGCGTCGTGTTCACGGACATGGGGATATGATAGAACACATGTGCATGTTGGTCAAATTCGAGTGGGGAGGGACGAGAGCCTGTCCATGACCGGTAGGCAGTCGGCTACGACACGGCCCCCTGTCAGCGTCCGGCGGGGGAGAGATTGTGGTTGTCGGTATCTCTGTCCCGTGTGGACATGACCCTCACCCTAGCCCTCTCCCACGACGGGAGAGGGGATAAGAGGGCCTTCGATAGGCTCAAGGCGAACGTTGCTTCCTCGTAGCCACACGGCAGTTGCTGACACCCCTCGGCCCCGTATCCAGTACGGGGCTGGCTCTGAGCTTGTCGAAGGGCGCGCGGGCACAATGTTGCTCAGAGTGAAGGGGGTTCTCTTGGCACCCTCAGAATATATTATGAGGGGTGCCACCCTCATCACCTGAAATGAAAATGTGGTTTGCGCACCAAGGGCGGGTTTGAAACCCGCCCGGTACGACAGGTTGATGGGATCTATTTTCGTAGCTATCGTTCATGTCGGTTGCCACCGACACCACCAATCATGGGTAGAAGGGGCGATTCGCGAATCGCCCCTACGGGAGGTTGGCCGGGGCATGGATTCCCGCTCCCGTCTTCACGGGGGCAGGCTCTACGCGGGAATGACGGAGCAACGGGGTGTACACCTAGGAGGCTGGCCCTTCGACAGGCTCAGGGCGAACGGGAAACGGGGTGTGCACCTAGGAGGCTGGCCCTTCGACAGGCTCAGGGCGAACGGAGTCTTAGGACAGCCTCTCAGCGAGGTCGGCTATTCGACTCTGAGGCGGGCGAACCGGCAGTGGGTGACTGAGGCCTGGGTGCACCACCAGCTTGCGATGAGGGTGCCGTCTTCCATGCGCGCGAGGTTGGGTTTGCCGAACGCGATGTTGTCGTGGCTCTTGGGGTATTCGGGTATGCGACCGACACCGAGGTACTCCTGGCCGACGGCGTCCCAGACCTGCACCTGGTTTTCGACGTCCCATGTCCTGCCCTCGTCGGAGGAGAGGACGACGTTGATGCCGGGATTCATGCCCTCGCGGTCGGTGTAGGCCGCTGCGACGAGACCGTCTCCGAGGTCGGCGATCCAGCAGGTCTGCGCCATGAGGTTGGTGGGTTCCGGGTAGCTCCACGCGCTCACGTCCGTGTTTGAAATCGTGATGTGCGCGGCGAAGTCCTCGGCCGAGCCCGGCTTCTGGGTCCACTGGAGGGCGCCGACCCGGCCATCGAGCATCTTCACATAGCGGCTGTGCGAGAACATCTTGTCGCTGTCGGACGCGCTCTCGAAAGGTATGGCGTCCGACCAGGTCTCGCCATGGTCGTCGGAAAAGGTCGAATAGCCTTTGATGTGCAGTGGGGCGGGGTCGTCCCATGTCTTCCAGAACTCGAGGCCCATCCACCACCGGCCGTCGTTGAGTTCGATGATGGACGACGGTGTGTCGGGCTGGCTGTCGAGCGGCAGGTCCATGATTCGTGGCGGAGTCCAAGACTTGCCGTCGTCATCGGAGAACAGGACCACCTTTTCGGACTTGCGGATGCCGCCGGTCTCGGGGTTGAACTGTGGACGAGGGTCGGAGTAGTCGAGGCGAAAGGCGTTCAGGACGAGCGTGCCGTCACTCAATCTGAAGGTGTGCGGGGCCGAATAGCTGTAGGGTCGATCGTCGTTCGCGACGTCCCATACGCGGCCCTCCTGCGACCATGTGCTGCCGCCGTCGGTGGACCTCGCGACGTTGAGGGTGCCGTCGGTGGAGTAGAAGGCCTGCCCGATGCGGTAGACGCAGATCGCCTCGTCGCCGTCGAGGGGGACGACGTTGGGAAGGAAGGCGCATTCGGCCTTGAATCCGGGTTCGGGGTTCAGGTAGATCACGCCGTCGTCTAGGAGTTGGAGTCGGTTCATGGCTGGTGTCCTGGTGGGGCTCAATTCGGATGAGTTGGGATTATACACAATACACCCTTGGGCAGCCTTTTGACTGGCAGCGTCAGGGCGAGCGGGATTCACCGCAGAGGGCGCGGAGGGGGAGGATGGATTCCCGCGTTCGCGGGAATGACGGGGCGTGGGTGCTGCGGGAATTGCCCTTCGACAGGCTCAGGGCGAGCGGGGGTGAAATACCCTCACCCTAGCCCTCTCCCACGACGGGAGAGGGGATAAGACGGGAGAGGCCTTTGACTCGGTCAGGGCGTAAGGAGGGCGACCCTTCGACAGGCTCAGGGCGAACGGGGGTGAATTACCCTCACCCTAGCCCTCTCCCACGACGGGAGAGGGGATAAGACGGGAGAGGCCTTTGACTGGGTAAGGGCGTAAGGAGGGCGGCCCTTCGACAGGCTCAGGGCGAACGGGATTCGTTGTGGGTCCTACTCACTTCACCTGTGTGGAGACGGTGGCGGAGTTGTTGGAGGTGTCGGAGTCGGGGCGGCTGGTTTCGACGACGGCGGTCGTGGTGAGGGTCTGAGGGGCGGATTCGGCAACTTTGACGGAGATGGTCGCCTGGGTGCTCTCGGTGGTGTCGATTGCGCCGAGCCGGCAGTTGACCACGCCTTGAACTTCATAGCAGGCAGGGTCCGCGGGCTCTGCCGAGACGAACGTGACGCCATTGGGAAGGGTGGTGTCGACGACGATCTTCTTGGCCACTCCGGGTCCTTCATTGGTGACCGTGACCGTGTAGACCAGCGATCCGTTTCGTTCAGCCGTTTCCGGGGATGTGGTTATGGAGAGCGTCAGGTCGGGTTTGGCCTGCAGGAACGTAAAGCTGATGTTTCCCTGGGCCTCGCCAATGTAGGTGAGCATGCCGATCAGGGTGCCAAACGTCAACAGGACGAGGAACGCCGAGAACCAGAATACGAATCCTCGCTGCCTAAACCAGATGAGAACCGGCATACGTCAGGTACCCTCCTGTGTGACTGGAATTATCCTCTGTCGTTCGGGTCATTTCAAGGGTCGCTCGCCGGCGTAATTGTTCAGATTTCGTGAGGTGAACCTCCCCGCCCCTCTGGATTCCGGCCTTCGCCGGAATGACGGTGGGCCGTGTGTGTCGAGCGGTCTCATGAAGTCTGAACAGTTACCCGCCGGCGGCAAACGAAGAGGGACAGGGGAGGCTCGTCGCCTCTGTCCTGTCCCTCATTCATGTCTCCTACAGGAAGAAAGCACTTCTACCCGTTAGCCTCGGCATTAGCACTTTTCGGATGCGATGTGCGGGCACTGCAGGAAGTGCGTGCTCGCGTAGCGCGTGGACCTGTTGCCGGGGTGGTTTACGTTGTCGATGCCGTCCTCGAAGTAGGTGAGCATGTTGCCGAAGCCGCCGGCCTCTTCGCGCATGTGGCGGTTCGGGACGTTCCTGATGTTGTTGCGCTTGAAGACGATGCCGTGGCTGCTGCCGGTGAACCCGATGCTGCCGAAGTGGTAGTCGTTCTCAAGGTTCAACTGATACAGTCGCTTGCCGTTCTCGATGCGCCTGGGATCGAGCATCGGGTAGGACCTGCCCTCGCCGTAGAGGTTCTGCATCTCCATGAGGAACCCTGTCGGGTCGGCGGGGTAGTTGCCTGCGGGGGCCAGCGGGAGGTACTCGTCCTCGGAGCAGCCGGGGCAATCCACCTGCGGCGCGCCGACGGGAGCCATTCCCTCAGCGCCGCCGGACTCGAAGTACCGGCCCATCTCACGTCCGGGATGGCTGGCGCGGTAGGGCAGGAACTGCGTCCAGACCCACATGTTGGTCATCTGCGGCATGGCTCGCATCCGGATCGGGGCATTGCCCGAGCCGAAGGCCCTGTTTCGGCCTTCCTTGTAGTCGAGGCCAACGCCGATGTCGGCCCACTGGCTCGAGAACAGCTCTGCGACCTTGATGAACTCCTCGCGGAACTCGGAGAAGATCACGAGGTTCTGGCCGTTGTCGGAGCGGTTCCTGATGCCGTCGCCGTCGGTGTCCACGAGTCCAAGGGAGTCGAGGAGCTCGTTGGCCTTGGCGACGTCGCGAATGGCGTTGTACTGCTGCCACTCGTCACCAGGATAGAAGATCGTGCTCGGATGGGGGACCCACGCCTGCGGGGTGCCGAGACCGAGGAATACGACCTCGTTGATCTCGCTTCTGTCCATGCCGAGGTTCAGCGCCTGGCGGAACTCGTGGGTGCGGAACAGCGTGGCCAGTTCGATGTCATCGTTGAACTCAGTGTTGATCTGAGTTCCGGCGTCGTTTCCGCTCGTCTCCGGCCAGTGGCCGAGGCTGTAGTCGCCCTCTTCCATGTTGGCGATGTAGAGCGGCATCTCATACAGGACGTAGTTGGCGTTGTAGGGGCCGTCCGTCTCACCGTTCATCGACCGGAAGATGGAGGTGTCCCGGCTCTCGGTGAGGTACCACGTGTAGGAGTCGATGTAGGGAAGCTGGTTCCCCTCGGGGTCTACTCCGTGGTAGTACGGGTTGGCGCACTGGGTCTGGGAGTCGTCGTTGCCGCCCTCGCAGTTGTAGAAATGGCCGAGGAAGGGAACGTCGGCGTCGTAGCGAACGTGGTACTTGCCGACCCAGACCTGGGTCCAGTCGGTGTAGCCCTTCTCGTCCATGATCTTCTTGAACTCTGCGGGGTCTGCGTACTTGGGATGGAAGCGCTGCGAGTAATGGAAGGGCTCGTACATGCAGGCGTGGGTGCGGGTGCAATGCTGTCCCTGCCGGAACCGTCCACCCTCGAGGAAGGTGAAGTACGGGGTGTCGAAGCTCAGGGTGAAGTTCAGGTCGTCGACCTTGTTGAACTGCACCACGTTGCCCGTGACGGGGTCCTTGACGGTCCCCGAATAGGCCTTGTTGAGCTCGGGGTTGAACTGCACGTCCTCGTTCCATACCCACTCGACGTCCGCCATGGTCATGGGCATACCGTCCGACCACTTCAGACCGTTGCGGAGCGTGACGGTGTAGGTGGTGCCGTCCTCGCTGAGGCTGACGGCCTTGCAGGCGAGCGGGTAGAAGTTGACGCCGTTGGCGTCGTACTGCATGCAGGTGCCGTTGCCCCCGAATGCCTCGAACTTCAGGTACCTGCTGGTCTTGCCGCCGGTGATGAGCCGGCCTTCGCCGCCATACACGCCGATCTCGTCGGGCGGGGCGAAGACGTAGACGTCCTCAGCTACGGGGAGTCGCTGATCGAGGGGAGGCAGGCTGCCCTCGCGCACCATCTGGGCGAACGTTGGGCTCTCGTTGAATGACGTCGGGCGCGGGCTGTATTCCTCGCGGTATGCCCAGTATGCGCCCGGAGCCTGAGGCTTGGCCACGTATGCCATTGCGCCCGAGTCCATGCCGGAATCGGGGGCCATACGCTCAGCCTGCGCAGGAGCGGCGGCCGCGACTCCGCCCGAAACGGGTGCTTCCGGCTGTGCGGCAGGGCGGGCAGGGGCGGCGGGGGCAGGCTGCTGCTGTGCCGCTACCTCTGCCGCCGGTATCTCCTGGGCGGGAGCGGGATCGGCAGCAGGGGCGGCAGCACGGGCCTGCTGGGCCGGCGCAGGCTGCGCAGGCTCCTCCGTTGCCGCGCACGACAGCGCCACGCTCAGGGCGAGCACGGCACCGAGGGCGATCATTATTCGATATGCAATCGGTACTTTCTTCAAGTCTCTCCTCCTTAAGTGAGGACTCCGAATTGAACCGTGGAATCCGACTTTTGCTCAAGCACTTCGCAATGATTCCGAGAGTTTGCGCAATGGAACCAGAATTCCCTACGAATTGTCAATAGATAGCCAAGCTAGGTATTCGGCCACATTGTGGAATGCGTCAGGTTTGAGGGACTAGCGCACGGGAATGGGCCAGCCGAAGCCCTCGATGATTCCCTGAAGTTCCCGCTTTTCCTCGTCATTCAGCGGTTTCGAAGGAGGCCGGGAAGACCCGACGGGATCTCCGAGGACTTCCATGATGCCCTTCATCACCCTGCCCTGTCCGCCGGAACGGTGGCCGATCTTCTCGCCGAACTTGCGGAGGGGTCCCTGCACGCTGCGGTACAGGGCCTCGGCCTCGTCCCACTTCTTCGCCCGGATGAGTTCCCAGACCTTGAGGTCGTGGGGCGGGTAGGCCTCGACGCTTGTCTGGACGAAGCCGTGTCCGCCGAGCTTGGCGCAGCGGACGGGGTTGACGGTGTTGTCGATGATGTTGAAGCGGTCGACGAACTGGGCCATTTCTTCGTATACCTGGCCGTCGTGGGGGCTCCACTTGATGGCAACGACGTTCTCGAAGTCGCTCATTTTGAGGAGGGTGTCGGTGTCGATGCGTCCCCCCTTGAGCCAGTGGGTGTGGTAGACCATGATGCCGATGTCGATGGCGTCGGACAGGTCGCCGTAGTAGTCGAGGAGGTCTTCCTGGGACGGGTCGTTGAAGATGGGAGGGCAGACCTGCAGGGCGTGCGCGCCCATGTCCTGCGCGACGAGGGCGTCCTTGATGGTGCGCTTGGTGTCCTTATAGTGGAGGCCGCACATGACGGTTGCCTTGCCGTCGGACGCCTGCACGGTTGTGCGGAGCAGGGCGGCCCATTCCGGGTCGTCGAGCATGGGGCCCTCGCCGGCGGCCGCGGCGACCTTGATGATGCCATTGCCCTTCACCAGTCCGTTGGCGACCCACCACTGTGTGAGGTCGTACATCTTCCCGAGGTCGACCTCGTAGTTGTCATCGAATGGCGTCGCGACCGCGGCTGCGGCTCCGACGATCAGATCGCGGAGATTCTCTTTTGGCATGGGGGACGGGTCCTTTGGCGTTCACGCGGGGATGTGCGAGCAATGCTCGGCGAGTGAGTGTACGACCGCGTAGGAGTCGTGTCAACGCGGGATCCCAAGAATCTGCTTCACAAAATGTGAACTATGGTTTACAATATTGGCATGGTCGAAATCGTTGAAAGCGACACCTTCAAGCGATGGGTTCGCAGCTTGCGGGATCACAGCGCTGTCACCAGGATCAATGCTCGTTTGAGAAACGTTTCAATAGGCAACTTCGGCGACACTCGGCCCATAGGCGACGGCATATCGGAGATGCGAATTCATTACGGCCCCGGATATCGCCTTTACTTCATTCGCGAGGGTTCAACGGTCATTGTTCTCCTTTGCGGGGGAGATAAGGACAGCCAGCAGCGCGATATCGAACGCGCTAAACGGCTGGCTCAAGACTGGAGGTAAATCATGCCCGAAACATTTACCCGATGGGAGATTACGGATCATTTGCGCACCAAAGAAGACGTGCGCCTGTACTTAGAGGCCTGCGCCGAGGAAGACCCTGGGGACGGGAGCCTGATTCGCGTCGCGCTGAATGACATTGCGCGGGCTCAGAACATGAGCAGCTTGGCGCGTGAAGCCGGAATGACTCGCGAAGGGCTTTACAAGGCGCTGTCCGAAAATGGCAACCCCAGCTTCGCCACAGTCATGCGGATTACTCGCGCATTGGGGATGCAGGTGCGGATCACTGCGTAGCGGAGGGAGGTGTAGGTGTCACCCTCCCGACGACCCGTCGGCCACTGAGAAGTCCCCGATAGAGAAGGTGCCGATGCAGTAGTCGACGACGGGCTGCCACTCGTCGAAGACCTCGCCGGGCGCGTAGAAGATGGCCATGAAGCCGGTCTCGCCCTCGTGGATGTACGCGAGCCGTACACCCTTCATGCCGCCGTTATCGACCTCGAATTCCTCGATGAGAACCGGCTCGCCGGACGGGGTCTCGATCTCGCGGCTGGCTGTGACGGTTTTCTCGGTCTTGTAGGGGAACGTGCCCGACAGGACGGAGCGCTCCATGTAGTCGTCCACGGTAAGCACTTCGTCGGGCTGCGTTCTATGTTGGCTCAGGTCCCGTTTCTCCAGTGTGACCGTTCTACCAAATCGGTCCTGCTCGAACACCTCCGCCGCAATTACCTCTCTATCCCCACCTGTGATGTTCGCAGGGTAGTCGATTTGAATTTTGGAGATTGGGTGATCGAATTCATGCCGGAGCATGTCGCCGACGGGGCTGTCGAGGGTGTTTGCGGGTCCGTCTAGGCGGGTGATTATTAGTCGCGGGGAGACCGTGAGCGTATAGCCATCAGGACCAGAAAATGTCTCGTCGCTTTGCCGGAGGGATATGGTGTATTCGCCATCTCGGGGAGGCCGGTAATCTATCTCGCTAAAGTAGAGTTGTTCCGAAACGATTTCGTATGGCGCAGCGTCGGGGTAATCTATAGTTACTGTGATCTGTTCGAAGGATGTCACTTGTACGGCGATGCCTTGGGCGCGTGATAGTTGAATGGTGTACCTATCGATGTCGGCTGGAGTGTCGATGGCTCCCATGATCGTATCTCCGATCTGCAACTTCCTTCCGTCATCAGGGTCATAATACCGCGCCAACGGAACGGAGGACTTGATGACGCCGCGGCGCTCGATGCCAAACTCCGGTTTCACAACTACGAACCATGCTCTGGTTGTGCAACATGCATCGTTGACACCGTCTTTGGTTGATCGAAACGCAGGCCTGAAATAGGACCCTCCGTCGGAATCGAAGAGCCCGTACTCCACATCCCAATGCGAATCAAAGTCGATGGTGGCCGATGACGCTCGGCCCCAATATACCGCCGTGTCCCAGCGGCCCTGAAGAACAAACTCATGCTCGTGCTTAGCTTCCTCAGGGGATAACAGCCTGCGAGACCCAAGAACCGAGGCATCATCGCCGCGGGCTATCCTGTCAAGTCGACTCCTTATGGTGTCCGAAGTTATGCCCGTACTTCCACTTGCACTACCTCTAATGTGAAAGCTGATCACCTCACCTTTGTCGTTCGTCATCGGGCCGCCACTCATACCGCCCATTCCCTCGGCGGTTGACCTAACCCACGTGACATCTGCTTCCGGCCAGCTCCCGGAACGTTCTAACTTTCCTCGTAGAATGGTCGGCTCTCCTCGAGCATAGCCGAGCTTCATAACGGAGTCCCCCACGTGCAGCCCCTCGGTATCTGCTAACTCGACGCGGGGAGCCGATGTGTCAATAGGACCGAGGAACGCGAGATCGGAGAATTGGTCGAATGAGACGACAGGAACATTCCGGTGCTCGGCGCCGTTACTGAACACGACATCGATACTATTCAGCGGCCATACTACGTGGGCGGCCGTGACAACGTAGCCGCCTTCTACGAGGAATCCGCTTCCCAGAGTCCAGGTCTGGAGTTTGATTTCCGCCATGGAGGGGACGACTTTTTCGAGCACGTCCGCGTCCGAGAGCTCCTCGCCACCGCAGGCGACGGAAAGTGACAGCAGGAGAGCCGCCAACAATCCCCCAAACGTGATTCTCACCAGGCCGCCTCCTATAGCGTCACCCGTCCGACATTCCGTCCGCCACTGAGAAGTCCCCGATAGAGAAGGTGCCGATGCAGTAGTCGACGACGGGTCGCCACTCGTCGAAGACCTGGCCGGGCGCGTAGAAGATGGCCATGAAGCCGGTCTCGCCCTCGTGGATGTATGCTAAGCGCACACCCTTCATGCCGCCGTCATCGGCTTCGAATTCCTCGATGAGGACAGGTTTGCCGGAAGGGGTCTCGATCTCGCGGCTGGCTGTGACGGTTTTCTCGGTCTTGTAGGGGAACGCGCCCGACAGGACGGAGCGCTCCATGTAGTCGTCCACGGTAAGCACTTCGTCGGGCTGCGTTCTATGTTGGATCAGGTCCCGTTTCTCCAGTGTGACGGTCCTGCCCCACCGGTCCTGCTCGAATAGCTCCGCTGCGATTACCTTTTTATCCCCGCCGGTTATGTTGACGGGATAGTCGATCTGGATCGTGGGAACGCGGTGATCGAACTTGTGTCGGAGCATGTCGCCGACAGGGCTGTCGAGCACGGCGGAATCGTCCCGTGGTCTAGGGTACCAAGATGAGTCGAGGGCGGTGAGGGTATAGCCGAGAGGGGATCCAAATTCGTCAGGACTCATCTGCAGGGTAACAGCGTACGTGGCGTTGATCGGCGCACGATACTTGATTTCCTTGATATACAACTCTTGTGAAACGGTATCGTAGGGCGGAGCATGCGGGTGATCAATCGTAACAAGCAAGGAATCGAGGCTGGACAGCTTTAGGGCAACGCTCTCACCGCCAAACAGATCGATGGTGTACCGGTCGATGTCGCCCGGAGTATCGATGGCTCCCATGATGGTTCTGCCAAAACGAAGAGGCCTTCCGTCATCGGGGTCATCGCGACGGATCAGGGGAGCCTCGCTCCGTAACGTGACATGGCGTTCTATGTCGAACGGTTGTCTAACCTCGACAAAACCGGGACCCGTTATGCAGCATCGGTCGGTCAGCCGATCTTGGGTAGAACGGAAATCTGGCCTGAAGACTCCATTGCCGTGAATATCAAAGAATCCATAATCAACATCCCGGTAGGAATCAAACTCAAGGCTGTGGGTTGAGCCCACAGAAACAAATGTCGCCGTGTCCCAGCGGTCACGCAACACGAATTCGAACTCCCGGCTCCCCTCCCGGGCATCGGGAAGCTCGCGGTTTCCCAGAATCGTAATTTCTTCGCCCCTGGCCAGTTTTTCCAACCGATCCTTGACGGTGTCCGACGAAGGTCCCGAAGCAAATTCGTCACCATGCCTGTGAACCAAGACGCCCATCACCTCGCCTTCTTCGTTGGTTATGGGCCCCCCACTCATACCCAGCTTGGCTTCGGCCGACACAGTCAAGATCGTGGCATTCGCTTCGGGCCAATTCCACGTGGAGTGGAAATTGCCCTCGCTGACCTTTTGTCCCCCGGGGCCTCTCGGATCTCCGAAGATGAATGCTCTGTCTTCTGTAGTTAGAGCATCGATTTCGGCGAATTGCAATGGCGGCGCTGAGGTGTCGATTGGGCCCAGGAACGCGAGATCGGTAAAGTAGTCGTAGGCGATTACGGGTACGTCCTCCAGCAGCGTACCGTCGTGCAACAGGACATCCATCTCCGGGAACCCCCACACGACGTGTGCCGCCGTGACGATGTAATTCCCCTTTACAAGAAAACCGCTGCCGCCATTGATGCGCCGGAATTGCATAGTCACCAGCGACGGCGCGAGCTTGTTCAGCACGTCCTCTTTTGAAAGGGGTACGTCCTCCTTTGGAAGCTCCTCGCCACCGCATGCGGCGGATAGCGACAGCATGAGTGCGATTAGAGGCCCAAAGATCGCGATTCTCATCGGCGGGTCTCCCAATCTCGCCTCCCCTGGACTCCGGCCTCCGCCGGAGCGACGAATGGTGCACTTCATTCCACGCTATGTGTGCGTAACTGATACGTATGTTAGCGTCGATGCCTGTCTATGGATAGACTACAGAGCGGTGCTCGCCTCTCTCATCCATGAGGGCGTCTAATGATGTCCCGTTCACCCCCGTATCAAGTACGGGGCAAGCTCTGAGCCTGTCGAAGGGTTAACGGCATAGTTCATGGTTCGACAAGCCTGTCCTGAGCCTGTCGAAGGGCTCACCACGAACGGATTTGATCGATCCAATGGACACCCTACAAGGAATCTCCATGCGGGTAGAAGGCCACAACGGTGCGAACACCGAGTATCGTCCAAGTGGTACAATACGCGGCGAATTTCGACCATTACTTGGAGGAGAACGACGTGCCAGAGTTTGAGGGAGTAGTTCCGGCAATCATCACGCCGATGTTCGAGGACGGCGAGATCAACGAAGAGGCGTTCCGCGCCGTCATGGAGGACAACATCCAGGCGGGGGTACACGGCTTCTGGACGGCGGGAGGCACGGGCGAGAGCGTCCTCCTGACGGACGAAGAGAACCATCGAATCGCGCGGGCGGCGGTGGACCAGAACCAGGGGAGGACGAAGATCATCATGCACGTGGGAGCGCAGACTTCCGCGCGAGCGGCCCGCAATGCGGAACACGCGGCGAGAGCGGGCGCGGACGCCGTATGCGCCGTACCGCCGTTCTTCGTGCGACCGGGCGACGGGGGGATCGTCGACTACTACAAGACGGTCGCCGAGGCGGCAGACCTCCCGCTGTTCGTCTACAACCTGCCCCAGGCCACGGGAGTGAACATCACCCCCGACCTGATGCAGCAGCTCCAGGACAACATTCCGCACCTCACCGGTCTCAAGCACTCGGCGCCCGACATGAACGACGTCTACAACTTCGCCAGGATGGGCCTGCGGGTGTTCACGGGGATGGGCAGGATGATGCTTCCCGCCCTGACTGTCGGAGCGGCCGGATGCGTGGACGGGCCACCGTGTCTGGCCCCTGAGCTCTGGGTCGCTATATGGGAGGCCTACAACGCTCGTGACCTCGACCGCGCGGAGGAAGCCCAGGCCAAGGCGAGCGAGGTCATGGACTTCCTGATAGATCTCGGCTACATCGGGGCGCTGAAGACGGCCGTCGGCGAGCGACTGGGCATAGAGACGGGAGACCCGCGTCCGCCCAATCTCGGCGCGACGCCTGAGCAGAAGGCGGCGGCTCGCGAGGCCGTGCGCCGGCTGGGCCTGGCGAAGGTCGCGGCGGTCGCCTAGCGTGTCCCGAATAGGAAGTCGGTTCCGCAGGGTAGATGGACGCGCTCGCTGCCGTTACCCTCACCCCCGTATCGAGTACGGGGCAGGCTCCAGCCCTCTCCCACGACTGGAGAGGGGACTCTGTTAACGCCGTTCGAGAGGAATACGACCGTGACCAAATACACCGAGCTCAAGCATCAACTTGGCGTGACCGCCTCCGCCGGAGTCGAGACGCTCAACCGATTCGGCCTCAACACCGAGGCGTCAATGGCGGAGGACATCGACGAGATGGACGAGTACTCCGACATTCTCGTCAGCGCCCATGCGCCGGCCATCGTCGGGGACATGCGCCTCAACATCGCGGCCACGGACGAGAGTTTTCGGAAGAAGTCCATCGAGGAGATCGTCGACTACATCGGCAGGGCGGCGGAGTACCCGAACGTCAAGCAGATCAACATGCACTTCGCTCCCAAGCGCTGGAACGGCCTCTCTCAGGCGGAAGGATGCGAGGGGACGTACGATCTGCTCATCGACGGCGTTCGCCAGGTCGCGGCGTTCTGCGACAGTCGGGACATTGAGCTCGTGCTCGAAAACAATAACTCCTACTGGACCGACGACATCATTGACACCTCCCACGACCAGGTCGACTGGTCGGACCGCAACGAGTACTTCGGCATGTCGCCGGAGGAGTGGCAGCAGGTCGCGGTGGATGTTGACCGCCACAACGTTGGGCTTTGTCTCGACTCCAGCCACGTCGTGACCTACGCCCACCGCTTCCCGGAAGAGCAGCGGGAGGAGCGCGTTCTGGCGTTCCTGTCGCGACCGGAGCTCATCCGTCACGTCCACTGGAACGACAACTACCTCTACGACGGACGTGGCCGTGTCGACTCCCACGCGCCCCTCAACAGGGGAACGCTGCCGACGGAGATGCACCGTCGCATCAAGTACCTCGACGCGAAGCTGCTCATGGAGCACTTCTACGACGCGGACGTGCTGGAAGAAGAGCTTGCGTTCATCGACAGCCTGTAGGGGGTCAAACCGCTCGTGGGATGCCTTTTAAGTAACTGCCCTCGCCTACGTCAGGGCATCACCCTCACCCTCACCCTAGCCCTCTCCCACGACGGGAGAGGGGATAAGAGGGCCTTCGACAGGCTCAGGGCGAACGGAATTCAGCCGTTGGGGGTGTCATTCGTCCGGCGGGTACGGCTTCCACGAGAGGGTGTGGACCTCTCCACCGGAGAACGTGTAGCTAATTCTTCCTGCATACCCCACATACGAATCCCATTTGGGCAACTGGCGCAGGTATGCGGTCACGGTGGTCTGACCTGCCGTGGAGATGACGATGTAGTCCATCGGTGGCGTTGTCAGGCAGAACTTGGGATTGACGCGCTTTCCACAGTCCTCGGGATCTTCCGTAAACTCGACAGATTCCAATCCGATTACTGTGCCCGGATCGAAAGTGACAATGTAGGTTCCCGGGGCGGCGAGTTCCTCTTCCGATTCCAAGAGAATGGAGTTTTCCCCTTGGATTAGATTAGGCAAAGGAACGCGCGTCTCTATCACCGTTCCTAACCCATCGTCTAATGTGCTTGAGATAGAAGGAAGCACGGGTTCGGGTGTGGGGGTAGGTGAAGAAACCCCTCCAATGGGTGTTGGTGTGGGAGAGGGTGGCGTGAACACCCAGAAGATGGAAGCCTTTGTTCCCGCCGGCACGGAATTGAGGGTTACGCGGTGGGGTTCACGGAGCACCGCAGTGAGATCCGGGACTATCGGCACCGGCTGAGGGGTCGGCACGGCTGTGCCGGGTGGGCTGACGGGGATCACCCGTATATTCACTTCCAACGAGTTGACTTCGATTTGCAAGTTTTCATCGTACCGGGCTTCTTGTTGAAGAAGCTTCTTGACGTGAGCGACTCCGGCATCGGCGGCGTACAGCTCTCTCAGGGCGTCGGTGTCTTGACCACCGGCACGGAACAGTCCTGTGGCGTATCCGACCAGGCCGATGACGACCATCGCCCCGATGGCGACGATGATGAGCACCAGCGGCAGGATGAAGCCCGCCTCGTCCGGCCTCAGGTTGGGATTCTTGGAGGAAGTCACGGCAAGGAAGGGAAGCGCCAAAGAGTCATCGCAGACACACTGTAGCGATTGACGCGATGGTTGTCACTTGGAGGGCGTCCAATAAGGCTCCGAGTCCGTTCGTGGTGAGCTTGTTGACAGGAGAAGATTCACCGCAGAGAACACAGAGAGCGCAGAGGGAGGAGAAAGGGCGGACTGGGAGGCAGTTGCTTCCACTTGTACGGCCCCGGCGCGGGGCGTAACGCTGCTTTCAAGTAAATGCTCAGGAGAGGATGAAGATTCACCGCAGAGAACACAGAGAGCGCAGAGGGAGGAGAAAGGGCGGACTGAGAGGCAGTTGCTTCCACCTGTACGGCCCCGGCGCGGGGCGTAACGGTGCTTTCAAGTAGCTGCTCTCGCCTACGTCGGGGCATCCCCCTCACCCTAGCCCTCTCCCACGACGGGAGAGGGGATAAGAGGACCTTCGACAGGAGAAGATTCACCGCAGAGAACACAGAGAGCGCAGAGGGGAAAAGAGGTGGTGTTTAAGGCGGTTACTTATACCAATTGGGTGTAACTAGGCCGTATTCTCAACTTATCGGACTTTCTGGATTCCGGCCTTCGCCGGAATGACGGGTGAGACTTGGCTGTGCATGGCAAATTAACGGTGTAGTCAAAACAAAATGGTATTACACCCCGGCACGGCCCTGCGCATGGGGCGTAACGCTGCTCAGGGTCAACGGAGTTACTTAAGACGCCCTATCTGCCGAGGAGCCGGGGACGCTAGAGGGTGACGGAGTCGGGAACGTCGTCCATGCCGTAGTACTGGTGCTCGATGCGGTCGTCGTAGACCTTGACGATGCGGAGGCCGGAAGGGTCGTCCTGCGGCGGGTATCCGACGGGGCCGGATGTGATCATGAGCATATCGCCGTCGCTGGAGTAGTTGTTGCTGTGCCAGTGACCGGAGAAGACGCCCGACACGCCGTGCTCCCGCAGAATCTCCAGCACAGGCATCCGCTGTGCGCGGGGAATTATCTTGTTGCCGTCGTCGGGCTGGTCGGGAGCGCCGGAAAACAGCGGATGGTGCATGAAGATTACGGAATGGGTGGCGTCCGCCGCGTTGCTTTCGAGGTCATTGCGAAGGAAATCGAGGAGGGAGTCCCACTCATCCGGGACTTCGGACGGGTCCTGGCAGACGGAACTGTTCAGGGCCACGAAATGGCTTCCCTCCGCGTCGAACGAGTAGTTTTCGTACCCGAACTTCTCCCGGTAGACGCGGAGCGTCTCCTTCGTCGGGGTATTGCCAACGTCGCAGTTGCCGGTCGTGAAATAGACCGGGATGTCCTTGTCGAGTTGACCCGTAATCCGCATCAACTCGGCGTGCTGCACGGGATCGTCGGAGTCCTGGACGAGATCGCCCGTGACCACGACGAACGCGGGCTTCAGCCTGTTCGCCGACGCGATGGCCTTCTCGTAGAGAGGAGTTTCGGGGAAGGAGCCGTCACCCGGAGCCAGGCCGTGGGACTCGAACAGGCCGAATTGGGGATCGCTTAGCTGGATGAAGAAGAATGACACGTTAGGTAATCTCCCTTGGCATCTGTATCGAATCTGTCGGCTTTGATGTTGAATTGCCCTTCGACAGGCTTTCAAGTAACTGCTCTCGCCTACGTCGGGGCATCACCCTCACCCCAGCCCTCTCCCACGACGGGAGAGGGGATAAGAGGGCCTTCGACAGGCTCAGGCCGAACGTACTTCCTCTTGGCCACACGGCAGTTACTGACACTCCTGCACGGCCCCAGCGCGGGGCATAGCACTGCTCAAGGCGAACGTGTTTTCTGCTTCCGGTTCCGTGTTCACAACTATTCGGTGGGTATATTGAGATAGATTCTTAGTACTGGACTAGGGAATACACGCCGTAGCCGCTGAGGCGCTCGCGGCCGTCAAGGTCGATAAGCTCGATCACGGCCCCGAGTCCGGCGACCTCTCCGCCCATGGACTCCACGAGTTCGGCGCCCGCCGCCATCGTGCCGCCTGTCGCCAGCAGGTCGTCGAGGATGACGGCTCTCTGGCCCTTCGACACCGCGTCGGTGTGGACCTCGACCACGTTCTGGCCGTACTCCAGGGCGTACTTGACCGACTTGGTCTCGTAGGGCAGCTTGCCCTCCTTGCGGACCGGCACGAATGGCTTTCCGAGCTTGTAGGCGAGCGGCGCGCCTATGAGGAAGCCCCGCGCCTCGATGCCGAGGATCACGTCGACTCCCTGCCCCTCGTAATGCTCGGCCATGCGGTCGATGACGTAGCGGAAGGCCTCCGGTTCCTGCATCAGGGGGGTGATGTCGCGGAAGAGAATCCCCTCGACGGGGAAGTCGGGAATGTCCCGGATGTACTGCTTCAAGTCCATTGCGAAAAGCCGAACCTCATCGTGTTCAGTGAATGATAGGAGCAGGGGCGCGCATCGGTCAAGGGCAAGCGTTCAGTCTTGGTGAGAGGATTCACTGCGGAGAGCGCTCTCACGGAGTCCGAACGGTTGCAGGGTCGCGCGTGATTACTTGCGGCCCTCCCGTATCCGCACCATCAGCTTGTCGCCGTCATGCCAGGGCTGTTCAGACACGCTCCAACTCAGGGTATTGTTCGCGCTGTCCAGCGTCGAGTTAGCGACGTTCAGGGATAGAGATACCGTGCCGTCCAACTCGATGATGTCCAAGGTCTGACCGGCAAGCGCGTCGTCAGGAGTAACCTCGATCTCCACCATTCCAGATTCCCAGGAGATACTCCCGACGGTCGCAGACGCGCCGTTGGAGGCGGTGAACCCCGTGGGCTTGAGCACGCCGTTGGAGGCGTCCGCGACGACCACCGATGGCCTGCCTTGAGCCTGTCGAAGGGTCACAGGGTCGAAGAATAGCTCGTGCAGCGTACCCTCCGGCGCTTCGACATCGACCGTCCATTTAGCGCGAGTCGAGGGTGTGTAGTTGCACGGGAAGAATTCTTGCCTCTGGGTACCGAAGTGGAAGACGTATTCGCCCTTTGGCAGAGGGCGCAATGTCTCAAAGGAGTAGTCGTGGCTGTACCACCACTCCCCGGCGACGGGTGCCCATGTGGTTGTCGTCACCTGAAAGCGGTCGCTGTCCGGCCCATCAAGGAAGAACCTGTCATAGGGTTCATCGGTACTCTTTCCGGTTAGGGTAACCGTAACGAGGGCCGTGCCTGCGGGCAGTCCTGATCCGATTGACCTTTCGCGCTCTGCATGAAACAGTGGGAGCTTCGGTGTGCCCGACCGCTCTTTCTTAAGCTTTGCCAGTAGGCATTCCTCATGCCCGGGTATCGTGTCGTCGACCATGTCGTGGGTGGTCGTGATCTTCGTCTTGATGTTGCTGAGCGAGATGGTATCGCCCGGTTCCCCTTCGGGCGGCTCTTCGAGATGGAACGACGTGCCTGACGACCCTGAAGCTCCCGAAGCCCCTGATGTCGTCGCCGGGAGCAAAACACGATTCGTCTCACTCTTGATCGAGTAATTGTCTCCCCAGTCGGCATTGCCATTCGCAGCGAACACGTACTGTACGGTATCCGGACGACCTTGCAGAGTATCAGTATTCCATGATTTGATCAGAGACCACAGGAAGACGAGGGCCTCTCTGTCGTCTCTGCTTGAATCGCGGTTTGCGATCCAATTCATGGCCGCGTCGACCGCCTCTTCCGCCGTCTGGTATCGGGTGTAGTCAGCCGCAGTCATTTCCACGACCACCGAGCTGCCTACGCTGCCTTGAAGGACCTCAAGGACATCGAAGGTGAAGTGAATGGTTGGGACGTGGCGGAACCAACTGCCCGCATCGTACAGCCTTGAAGAGGCGGCGATAGTGTTCAGTCGGACGCGGGCGATCACGTCGGATGTCAGGATGTGCTCTTCGACGGTTATGAGGTCTCCCGGCGGCACTAGGATCGCCTTCTCCGGCGATGCCACCGTCCCACCACCTACACGAGTGCCTAGAGAAGCCTCCGCAGAAGGTGTGGGTGTCGGGGCTTCAGCCTGCGCGGGTTCCTCGACCGCGCGGTCCGGCTCGGCGGTGGCTGCCGGTCGATCCGCTGCACGTATTTCATCGGTTCCCGGCTCTATGACAGTGTCATTTGTCGGCTGGAGCTTCTCGTCTTGATTGCCGCAAGCAATCAGCAGCACGATAACCGCGATCATCATGACGGCGATTCGCATGTCGGCCTCCTGCCACTGCCACGACGCCAAAACGTGACGTGCGGTTCCCCTCCACGAACGGTACGTCAAACGCAGTTGCGTCTCAAGTGCTAGGCAGGCCGGGCGGCTGTTCAGTCCTGGTGAGAGGATTCACCGCAGACAGCGCTCTCAGGGAGTCGGAACGGTTGCAGGCGCAGGAGCGAGCGCGATTACTTGCGGTCATCGCGTATCCGCACCATCAGCTTGTCGCCATCGTGCCAGGGCTGTTCCGACACAGTCCAACTCAGGGTGTTGTTCGCGCTGTCCACCGTCGCGTCTCCAACGTTCAGTGACAGTGACACCGTACCGTCCAACTCGATGAAATCTAGGATGTGGCCCGTAAGACCGTTGTGAGGCGAGAGGGTCATCATGACGGTGCTAGACTCATACGAGATGCTGCTAAGGGTCGCGGATGCGCCGTTGGCGTCCGTGAATGATGTGGGCTTCAGTACGCCGTTCATGTTGTCGGCTGTGACGGCTGAGCCGTCCGTGCCGGGATCGAAGAACAGCTCGTGCAATGTGCCGTCCGGTGGCTCGACGGTTACCAACCACTTGACGCGGTAAGGCGGGACATAGTTGCAGGGCTTCATACGGTGCGTTTGATGGTTCGTGTGAATCTCATACACACCGAATGGCAGTGGGCGTGTCGTGTGGATATGGACATCAAAGCGGTTCTCCGGGTTGGTATCCGTATCGGACAATACTTGTTTGAAGCGGGTGGAGTCCGGTCCCTCTAAGAAAAGATTGGGATAGCCGCCAATGCCCTTCCATCCACTAAGATCTGAAAGCACGGTGTCGGTCGGCAGTCCCGAAGCAATAGTCTTGTCGATTTGGCTCCAAAACGCCGGTGGGTACGTCGGCCTGCCGTCGCGTTCATCTTGCTCTTTGGCTAACAGGCACTCTCTATAGCCGGGTATCGAACTTTCGATCTTGGCGGTCGCGGTTGTGATGGCAGTCTTCAGGTCTGCCAGCGAATTTGTCGCGGGGAGATTCACGATTTTCGGGTCGTCGAGGTAGAATGTTTGGCTCCCGGCCTCTCCTACCGAGACCGCTGGGAGCCACACCTGATTCTTCGGGCTGTGGATGGTGTACTCATCCTCGCTCATTCTGGCATTTCCCCCAATTGACCGCTCCGAGACGAAAACATACTGGACCGTCGAAGGGACTCCGTCGGCCCAAGACTCGGAGACGTTGGATGCCAGCGATAAAAATATGATCGCGTCGCGCTCGTCCCATTCGGTGACGCGCCGGGATTCATTCCAAACCCCGCTTACTTCAAGGGCCTTGGCCTCGGTTTTGTAAGGCTCGGCGGGGACCTGGTTTTCCCAAGGCTTGGATAGCAAGAGACCCACGACTACCGAATCGCCGGGACTTCCATACAGGGCTTCCTTCACGTCGAACGTGAAGGCGACCGCCGGGGCGTAAGCCTTGTGCTGGCCGTAGTAGTACCACCATGAAGAGGGGGCTACTGAGGTCAACCTTGCCCTTGCGATCACATCGGACCGCAGGATGCGCTCGCTCAGTGACAGAGGACTGGGGTTCCTGTGGCCTGATGCCTCGACTGCGGGGTGGGTTTCTCCCCAGCCGTACTCTATCGGCTCTGCCGCTTCTTCCTCGACCGCGCGGTCCTGCTCGGCGGCGGCTGCCGGTCGATCCGCTGCACGTATTTCATCGGTTCCCGGCCCTTTGACAGCCGTCGGTTCTGGAGCGACCAACTCTTCAGGTCGCTTCTCTTCTTGATTGCCGCAAGCAATCAGCAGCGCGATAACCGCGATCATCATGACGGCGATTCGCATGTCCGCCTCCTGCCACTGCCACGACGCCAAAACGTGACGCGCGTTTCCCCTCCACGAACGGTACGCTAAACGCAGCTATGCCTCAAGTGTTAGGCAGGGACGGCGGCTGTGTGTATCGAGCGCTCTGACAGAGTCGGAGCCGTTGCCCATGAATTGACATCTCTGGATGCCGTCCATAGACTACGGCCACTTGATTTGGGGCGGCCAAATGTCTGACAAGACCGACACGGCAGACGTTTTAGTGATCGGGGCCGGCATGTCCGGCGGGGCCTTCGCGTGGAGTCTGAGCGAGGCCGGCATCGGGGTGACGTGCCTCGAACAGGGCGGCTGGCCCATACCAAGTCAGTATCCTTCGACGCGCGAGGACTGGGAGCTTCACCTCTCCTCCGACTACCACTTCGACCCGAACGTGCGCGGGCTGCCGGAGGACTACCCGATCAACACCGACGATTCGGCCATAGTCCCGTTCATGTACAACGCCGTCGGGGGCAGCGCCATTCACTGGGGGGCGCACTTCCCGCGCATGAGGCCGTCGGACTTTCGGGTCAAGACGCTGGACGGCGTGGCCGACGACTGGCCGCTGACCTACTACGACCTCGAACCGTTCTTCGACCTGAACGACCAGATGACGGGAGTGGCGGGCCTTGCGGGGAACCCCGCCTATCCGCCCATGCCTCCGCGCCAGACGCCCCCGCTTGGCATCGGCAAGCAGGGCAACAAGCTGGTGGAGGGGTTCGAGCGGCTGGGCTGGCACTGGTGGCCGGCGGAGAGCGCGATCAACTCCGCCCCCTACGACGGGCGTCCGGCATGCACGTACGGCGGCCCATGTGTGACGGGGTGCTATGTGAAGGCTAAGTCGAGCGCGGACGTGACCTACTGGCCGAAGGCTATTGCCAACGGCGCGACGTTGAAGACCGGAGCGCGTGTGGCGGAGATAACCGTCGGGCCGGACGGTCTCGCGGACGGCGCGGCGTACTACGATGCCCAGGGAGTCGTACAACGCCAGAAGGCGCGGGTCGTCGTGATGGCGGCCAACGGCGTCGGGACGCCAAGGCTGCTGCTCAATTCGAGGTCCGCGCTGTTCCCCGATGGGCTTGCAAACGGCAGCGGTCTTGTGGGGAAGAACCTGATGTTTCACCCGGTTGCCGCGACCGTGGGGATATTCGAAGATGACCTCGAAGGATACAAGGGGCCGCTGGCGTGCTCGGTCACGAGCTATGAGCACTGCGAGACCAATCTTTCGAGGGGGTTCGTGCGGGGGTACCAGCTACAGTCCAACCGGCAGCTCGGACCGGTGAACACCTCGCTCGGAGGCCCTCTCGAAAAGCCGATTCCCTGGGGCGATGAGCACCACGAGACGTTCGAGCGGCGGTTCGGGAGGATCATTCCCCTCGCGGCTCTCGGCGAAGACCTGCCGGAGCTCCACAACGAGGTCGTGCTCGACCCGGAACTGACCGACGGGCATGGCATACCGGCTCCGAAGGTCAACTACACCATGAGCGAGAACTCGACGCGGATGATGGACGAGGCGGTCGAGCGCATGGAGGAAGTTATGGTGGCGGCGGGCGCGGTCGGGACGGCATCCAATCGGACGATGCGGGGGGCGGGCTGGCACCTGCTGGGGACGGCGCGAATGGGCGTCGACCCCGACTCCTCCGTGGTGGACGGATATGGGCGGGCGCACGACGTCAAGAACCTGTTCGTGATCGACGGCAGCCTGTTCGTGACGAGCGGCGCCGTCAATCCGACCTCGACGATACAGGCCCTCGCACTCCGGGTGGCCGACCACTTCAAGGGGAACGCGCGACACCTGCTCGACTGACAAAACCATGACCACCTACGACCACGCACACGACCGCAGCAGCTTTCTCTCGCCGAGCCAGAGGGAGATACTCACGGCGGCCGTCGACCGGATCATCCCGCCGGGTGACGGCGTGCCGGGCGCGGGCGAGGTGGGAGCCGCTCAGCACGTCGAAGGCATCTGCGGCGTCTCTCCGCAATCGCGGGCGCTCCTCACGAGCGGGCTGAAGGCAATCGAGGCAGCCAGCGGAAGCGCACATTCGCAGGGATTCTCAAGCCTTTCGGACGATGACAGGACGGCGCTGCTGAAGCAGATGGAGTTGCAGGAGCCGGAGTTCTTCGCGGTACTGGTGCGAGAGACGTACTCCGGGTACTACAGCAGTCAGGCAGTGCTTCGGGCGAAGGGACTGCCTCTCAACCCTCCGCAGCCAGAGGGGTATGACATCGAGCCGTTCGATGAATCGCTTTTGGGTAGTGTCCGCAAGCGGGGCAAGGCGTATCGGGACGCTTGATTCCCCCCGATTATACCAATTCGTTTCGAATACACCGCGAATTGGCCGTGACACAACCAAGCCACCCGTCATTCCGGCGTAGGCCGGAATCCAGTGTCCGGTAAGCCGAGAATACGACCTCATCACACCCAATTGGTATTAGATAGGGCAGCGCGTTAGCCTCACTGGCGTCGCCCCTGCTTTGTGTACCGCTGTCTTCGTCGAGTTGGCTTTAGAGCAGTTTGGGGGAGGATGTTCAATATCGGCGCATTCATGCAAATGTACCGCGACGGCGACGATACTGAACAAAAACGAACGGGAGAGACAAGGGCATGATAGATACAGTGATCTTGATAGGGGTCTTCGGCATGTTCCTCGTCTTCCCGTTTCTATTCGGCCTGTGCTTGCTGTGGGCGCCATTCGCAAGCGCAATGTGCGCAGTCGGCGCAAAGAACAGGGACCTAAGCGCCAAGCGCTATGCGCTCGCGGGCGGACTGTATTCATTGATGCTGATGTTGCCGTGGGTCTATCTGGTCAACCGACTGGCAGGAAACCGGCTGCCGCGAGCCTTAGTGAAGTGGTGCTACGGCCTCCTGTATGTGTTTTGGCTATGGATGCCGATCCGGTCGGGATACGAACTGATTGAGAGCGCAGAGGGCGTGTTCGCCCCAGCCGCACACTTCGCCTCCCTAGTCAGTTGGATCAACTTTGCGACTTGGGCGGCGTCGCTCGCGTGGCTGGCCTATGTGAACGGACACGACACCACCAAAGCCGAAAGGTGGTGGGAAAAGGAGGAAGGCGAACGCTTTGAACCCCTGCCGCACCTCGCCTACGTTCAGCCGTTCGGAATCGCCACACTGTGGATCCTGCTGATTCTCGCAGTGACGTATGTGGGACTTGCGACTGACTAGTGAGGGATGAGACTCCTACGAAGTAAAACTATACCAAGTGCCCGATGCTCACCACCTGTGACCAACAGGTTCATGGCGGGCTGCTCTCCTTACGAGCATTCTAACACCCCCACCACGATGAACCAGACAGTCCCCCTGCTTTGATTTACCTTGACAGCGCTCTCGACGAAGTCCTACGATAAGTAACCTACGCCGAGGTAGCTCAGTTGGTAGAGCACAGCACTGAAAATGCTGGTGTCGCCGGTTCGATCCCGGCCCTCGGCACCAGCGGCGCGTCGCAGGCAAAGCGAGCGGGAGTAGCTCAGTGGTAGAGCACTTCCTTGCCAAGGAAGATGTCGCGGGTTCAAATCCCGTCTCCCGCTCCAGCGCCGGTCTCCTCGAAGCCCTTCGACAGGCTTTCAAGTAACTGGTTTCGCCTACGTCGGGGCATCACCCTCACCCCCGCATCGAGTGCGGGGCAGGCTCTAGCCCTCTCCCACGACGGGAGAGGGGATAAGAGGGCCTTCGACAGGCCCAGGGCGAACGGGGCCGTGCAGGGGGTGTCAGTTGGAGCCATCCCGGCCGGCGGAGATTTGCAGGGTACTTTCGCAATATCGCGCGACTTTTCCTGTCGGGGCTTGAAAACCGTTGACAGGCCTATATTCCTATGGTACGCTTTTGATGTCGCGATATGCCTTTCGTCAACTCACGACATTTCCTCACACCCATTCCGCTTCTTCTAATTCCGTAGTCCGCCGCGCCCTCCGCGGTTTCGGGCTGCTAAGCAGCGCCATTTAACTTCGAGGAGAGAGAATCGTATGACACTTGCGAGTGTTGGTGTCGAAAACGGCGTCCGCAATGGCCACGAGCTACGTTCCTTTGCGCAAACATCGACCGTGCTCGACGTTCCGAACCTGATCCAGGTGCAGTTGGACTCGTTCGAATGGTTCAAGACCGACGGTCTCAAAGAGCTGTTCGAGGAGATATCGCCGATCGAGGACTTCCCCGGCGGCAGGTTCCAACTGACATTTGAGGGTCACCAATTCGAGGAACCCAAGCAGTCTGAGGAGGAGTGCCGCGAGCGAGAGACCACGTTCTCCGCGCCCCTCTACGTGACCGTTGGGCTTCACACCAAGGGTTCCGGTCCCGGCGAAGGGGAGATCAAGTACCAGAAGCTGTTCATCGGCGACATTCCCATCATGACGTCGACCGGCACGTTCATCATCAACGGGGCCGAGCGCGTCGTGGTGAGCCAGCTTGTGCGCTCGCCGGGCGTGTACTTCACGACCACGACCGATCCGACGACCGGCCGTGTCCTCGCGTCCGCCAAGCTGATCCCGATCCACGGGGCCTGGATGGAGTTCGACACCGATAAGCGCGACGTGATCTCGGTCAAGGTCGACCGGAAGCGCAAGACCCCGGTGACCATGCTGCTCCGGGCTATCGGCTACACCACCGACGACGAGATCCGCGATCTGTTCGAGGATGTCGACGTCGATGACGACCATCCCTATATCAACACGACAATCGATAAGGACATCGCCGTCGGAAGCGAGGAAGAGGCGCTGCTGGAGTTCTACCGGAGGCTTCGTCCCGGTGAGCCGCCGAGCGTCGAGAACGCCAAGACGCTTCTTGACAACCTCTTCTTCAACCCGCGGCGCTATGACCTCGGAAGAGTCGGGCGCTACAAGCTCAACCGGAAGCTCGGTCCGCCGAGTGACCAGGACGAGGATACCCGCACGCTGTCGCGGCAGGACATCATCAACCTCCTGAGGGCGATGATCCTGGTGAATCGCGGCGAGCGAGAGGCCGATGACATCGACCATCTCGGCAACAGGCGCGTGCGAGCGGTCGGCGAGCTGATCCAGAACCACATCCGCGTGGGCCTGATGCGCATGGAGCGCGTCATCAAGGAGCGGATGACGACCCAGGTCGATCCGGCCACCACCACGCCGGCCGCCCTCATCAACATCAGGCCCGTGGTGGCGTCGGTACGTGAGTTCTTCGGGGGTTCTCAACTCTCGCAGTTCATGGACCAGACCAATCCCCTGGCGGAACTGACGCACAAGCGCAGGCTCTCCGCCCTCGGGCCGGGCGGTCTTTCGCGAGACCGCGCGGGTTTCGACGTTCGAGACGTTCACCCGTCGCACTACGGGCGGATCTGCCCGATCGAGACGCCGGAAGGCCCGAACATCGGCCTTCTCGGGTCACTCGCGACGTATGCCAGGACGAACAACCACGGCTTCATCGAGACGCCGTACCGGAGGGTGCAGCGGGACATTCTCAGCACCGACCCGGACCTGGTTGGCCGCACGGTCGACGAGACCATCGTCGGCGCCGACGGCAGGACGATCCTCAATGCAGGCGGGGTCGTGTCCAAGGGACTGCGCACCCGGATATCGAAGATTCCCGAGCAGCGCATCTCCGTCCGGCCCTACGTCGCGGGAGACATCGTGTATCTCACGGCAGATGAGGAAGAGGAAGTCGTCATCGCACAGGCGAACTCCATGCTGAACGAAAAGGGCGAGTTCGTTGACGCCGGCGACACCACGGATGACGTGCGAGTCGAGTCCCGGATTGGCGATGAGGTGGCAATGGAGCCCGCGGAGGGCGTCCAGTACATGGATGTCTCTCCGATGCAGTTGGTCAGCGTATCGACGGCCCTCATCCCGTTCCTGGAGCACGACGACGCCAGCCGAGCGCTCCTCGGTTCCAACATGCAGCGGCAGGCCGTTCCCCTGCTCCAGCCTGAGGCCCCGTTGGTGGGCACGGGCATGGAAAAGAGGGTGGCGGTCGACAGCGGTCAGGTCCTGCTCTCCCGCTCGGCGGGGGTCGTCACCGAAGTCACGGGCAGCCGCATCGTCGTCACCGACGACGACGGCGAGCAGCACGAGTACAAGCTCAAGAAGTTCGTGCGGAGCAACCAGGGGACCTGCATCAACCAGCACCCGATAGTAGACCGGTACGACAGTGTCGGGGTCGGGGACATCCTCGCGGACAGCTCCTCGACATCCCAGGGCGAGCTCGCGCTGGGGCACAACGTGCTCGTGGCGTTCATGAGCTGGGAGGGGTACAACTTCGAGGACGCGATCATCCTCAGCGAGAGGATGGTCAAGGAGGACAAGTTCACCTCCATCCACATCGAGAAGCACGAAGTCGAGGCGCGAGACACGAAGCTCGGCCCCGAAGAGATCACGAGGGACATTCCCAACGTTGGCGAGGACAGCCTCCGCAACCTCGATGAGGAGGGGATCATCCGCATCGGCGCAGAGATCGGGCCCGGCGACATCCTCGTCGGCAAGATCACTCCCAAGGGTGAGACCGAACTCAGCGCGGAAGAAAAACTGCTGCGAGCGATATTCGGCGAGAAGGCCCGCGACGTGAAGGACACTTCCCTTCGCGTGCCGCACGGCGAGCGCGGCAAGGTCATCGAAGTGCGGGTGCTGAGCAAGGACAAGGGCGACGAGCTCCCGCCGGGCGTGAGCATGCTCGTCCGACTCTGGATAGCCCAGACGCGCAAGGTCACCGAGGGTGACAAGATGGCGAACCGGCACGGCAACAAGGGCGTCATCGCAAAGATCCTGCCGGAAGAGGACATGCCGTACCTCGAAGACGGAACGCCGGTCGACATCATTCTCAACCCCATCGGCGTCCCGTCCCGCATGAACCTGGGACAGGTGCTGGAGACGCATCTGGGCATGGCCGCGCACGAGCTTGGCTACAGGGCGGTGACACCCGTGTTCGACGGGGCAGTCGACGACGCCATCGAAAACGGCCTCGCGCAGTCGTGGCTCATCGAGCGTTCGGGAGCCGTCGATCCTCGTCCGTTGAACGGCGACGGCCCCTCGCGAGTGGACCTCGCCAAGACCCGCGACTGGCTCAACGAGCGTGGGTACGAGTTCGACGAAGTGATGTCTGAGAACGGTCTTGGCAAGGCGCGAGAGGCATGCCTCAAGATCTGGTTCAAAGAAGAGATGGACATGGACATGTCCGAACTCTCAATCGACGAATTGAAGAGAGCGGCCCTCGAAATCGACCGCGAGCAGCAGGTGTCGGTCCCGATCCTGGGCAAGTCGAGACTCTACGACGGCCGAACCGGCGAGGCGTTCGACCAGCCCATAGCGGTCGGCTACATCTACATGCTGAAGCTGATCCACCTTGTCGAGGACAAGATTCACGCCCGCTCGACCGGTCCGTACTCGCTGATTACGCAGCAGCCGCTGGGCGGCAAGGCCCAGTTCGGCGGCCAGCGTTTCGGCGAAATGGAGGTCTGGGCGCTGGAGGCCTACAGCGCCGCCTACAACCTGCAGGAAATGCTCACCGTCAAGTCGGACGACGTTGTCGGCCGGGTCAAGACCTACGAGGCGATCGTCAAGGGTGACGACATCATCCAGCCCGGCATCCCGGAGTCCTTCCACGTGCTCGTGAAGGAGCTCCAGAGCCTTGGCCTGTCGGTGGAGCTCATATACGAGCAGCCCGACATGGACTTGGGCCTGACCGAAGAGCCGTCGATCGACGACCTCATGGACGGCGTCGCGTCGCTGGGAGATCCGACGGACATCCCAGGGTTCGACGATCTGGGGCCCATGCCTTCGGAGATACCGACCTTCGACGACGAGCCCGCTGCCGAGACGGCCGAAGAGCCGGTCTCGGAGGAGACCGGGACCTCTGTCGAAGAGCCGACCGAAGTCTCGGGCGGCGACGGCTAGTCCCGACGGGCCGGCCCGGACAATTTCGACTACGCCCAACACCTCTCCGCGTCCACAGCGGAGCGGAGAGGCAACAATCTCGACAGGAGCGCGCACATGGTTCAGACCGGTAACGACTTCAACGCAATCCGCATTTCGCTGGCCTCCCCCGAGCAGATCAAGATCTGGTCGTACGGAGAAGTCACCAAGCCGGAGACCATCAACTACCGGACCCTTCGACCGGAGAAGGACGGACTGTTCTGCGAACGCATCTTCGGTCCGACGAAGGACTGGGAGTGCTACTGCGGCAAGTACAAGAAGATCCGCTACAAGGGCGTCATCTGCGACCGCTGCGGCGTAGAGGTGGCCCGCTCCAAGGTGCGCAGGGAGCGCATGGGCAGGATCACGCTTGCGGCCCCAGTCGCGCACATCTGGTTCTCGAAGGGCATACCGAGCCGCCTTGGGCTGATGCTCGATCTGTCTCCTCGAAACCTCGAGAGGGTCATCTACTTCGCGCAGTATCTCGTGACGAGCGTCGATGAGGACCTCCAGCTGGCCGCAGTGGAACGTCTCCGGTTCGAGTTGGAGCAGAAGACGGAGGAACTTGAAGGCGCCGCCGAGGCCAAGGTCGAGGAGCTGTCCGCGCTCATTCCCCAGGTGGAGGAATCGGAAGAGGAACAGGAACCGCCGAGTGAAGAGGTCCAAAAGGCCCAGGCGGAAATCGTCCAGGTCAACACCAAGCTCGAAGAGGACCTGGCGGAGTTGGAGAACGAGTACGAGTCGCAGATCGACGATGTCGAGGCCCTCAAAGTGGGCGATTTGCTGACTGAGACGAGGCATCGCGAGCTTCGCGCCATGTACCCGGAGATATTCACCGACGGCATGGGGGCGGAGGCCGTCCTTGAGATTCTCAAGAACATGGACCTGGACAGTCGGCGTGTCGATCTCCAGGAGACCATCCGCACGACGTCCGGCCAGCGCCGGCAGAAGGCCATCAAGACGCTCCGCGTGGTCGAGGCGTTCCGCAAGAGCGGCAACAAGCCGGAGTGGATGGTCCTCTCGGTCCTTCCCGTGCTGCCTCCTGAACTGCGCCCGATGGTGCAGCTCGACGGCGGCAGGTTCGCCACGAGCGACCTCAACGACCTGTACCGCCGCGTAATCAACAGGAACAACCGCCTCAAGAGGCTGATCGACCTGCAGGCGCCGGAGATCATCATTCGCAACGAGAAGCGAATGCTCCAGGAGGCCGTGGACGCCCTGATCGACAACGGACGCCGCGGCAGGCCGGTTGCGGGCAGCCACAACCACAAGCTCAAGTCGCTGTCCGACCTCCTTCGAGGGAAGCAGGGCAGGTTCCGGCAGAACCTGCTTGGCAAGCGCGTCGACTACAGCGGACGGTCGGTGATTACCGTCGGCCCCAACCTCAAGCTGAACGAGTGCGGAATTCCGCGACGCATGGCCCTGGAGCTGTTCAAGCCGTTCGTCATGAACAAGCTGGTGCTCAAGGGCTACGCGCACAACATCAAGAGCGCGAAGCGCCTGGCAGAGCGAGCGCGTCCCGAGGTGTGGGACATCCTGGAAGAGGTCGTAAAGACCCGCCCCGTCATGCTCAACCGCGCGCCGACGCTGCACAGGCTGGGCATCCAGGCCTTCAACCCCGTCCTCGTGGACGGCGGTTCGATAAAGGTGCACCCTCTCGTCTGTTTCGCGTTCAACGCCGACTTCGACGGCGACCAGATGGCCGTTCACGTGCCGCTGTCGCGAGGAGCGGTCCTCGAGGCGAGCAAGCTCATGCTCAGCTCCCACAACATGCTCGCTCCGAGCTCCGGCGAACCGATCGCGGCGCCGACGCTCGATATCGTGCTCGGCTGCTACTACATGACCATCATCAAGGAGGAGGCCAAGGGGACCGGCAGGCGGTTCACCAGCTTCGAGGACGTCAAGCTGGCCTACGAGCTTGGCCAGATCGACCTGCGCGCGCTCATCAATGTCCGTCCGGTCGCGGAGATCAGGTCGGGCGGCTCCAACGGGAGCAGCAACGGCGCAAAGACGGAGTTGGTGAAGATCAACGGCAGCGAGGAGTTGGGCCGGTCGGACTGGCTGGAGACGAGTGCGGGACGCATCATCTTCAACGACGCGCTGTCTCCGGAGCTTGGCTTCTACAACCAGGAACTGGACAAGGGCGCCCTCAAGGACATCACCGCAGAGTGCTTCCGCCGCCTGGGCAACCAGGGGACGATGGAGACGCTGGACCGCATCAAGGACCTCGGCTTCCGGTACGCATCGAAGTCGGGCACGACCATCGGGATCAACGACATCGAGGTGTCTCCGCAGAAGGACTCGATCATTGCGGAGGCGGAGGAAAAGGTCGGGATGCTGGAAGGGCAGTACCTCGACGGACTCATCACCGACGAGGAGCGCAAGCGCAACGCCGTCGATATCTGGACGGAGGCCAATAACCAGCTTACGGAGGTCATCGAGAACGACCTGCACAAGTACCGCGGCATCTACCTGATGGCGACATCGGGGGCCAAGGGCAACATCCAGCAGATCAAGCAGATGGCCGGGATGCGCGGGCTGATGGCCAGCCCGAGGGGCGGCGTCATCGAGCGGCCGATCAAGTCCAACTTCCGCGAGGGACTGAGCGTCCTCGAGTATTTCATCTCGACGCACGGCGGACGGAAGGGCCTGACGGACACGGCGCTCCGAACGGCGGACAGCGGCTACCTCACACGGCGACTCATCGACGTGGCGCAGGAGGTCGTGATAGCGGCGCCGGAGCTAGGCACGGAGTCGGGATTCTGGATCCCGAACGAGCCGGACGCTCCATTGAAGACTCCGTTCGAGGACCGGATCAAGAGCCGGTACGTGGCGGAGCCGGTGGTGCACCCGGAGACCGGTGAGATCATCCTCGACGCCGAGGGCGTCATTGACGAGGAGACCGCCATCGCGATAGCCGAGGCGGGCGTGGCGGGCGTCTCGGTGTACTCGCCGCTCACGTGCGAGAGTCCGCGTGGGATATCCGCAAAGGCCTACGGCCTGTCGCTGGCGACGTGGGAATCCATGCTCATCGGCGAGGCGGTCGGCATCATCGCGGCACAGAGCATCGGCGAGCCGGGCACCCAGCTTACGATGAGAACGTTCCACACGGGCGGAATCGCGGGATCGGACATCACGAGCGGCCTGCCGCGCGTGGAGGAACTGTTCGAAGCCCGGTCGCCAAAGGGTGAGGCCGTCCTCACGGAGATCGACGGCGCAGTTGAGATTCACGAGTCGTCCGAGGGACGGTCGGTGACCGTCACCAGCCACGAAGAGTACAGCGACGAGTACGTCCTGCCGGAGGGCCATACCCTCGCGGTCGAGCACGGGCAGGAAGTGGTCATAGGCGACCGCCTTGCATTCGCCGAGGCTGAGGACGAGGAGGACACCTCGGCGCTGACGACGAACGATGTCACGGCGCGTGTCTCCGGCGTGGTCGACACGACGGACAACACCCTCAGCATCCTGTGGACGGACGAGGACAGGCGCGAGTACGTCATCCCCGCCTCCGCGCACATCGTGGTCAGGGACGACGATGAGGTTACCGCGGGCGATGCGCTGACGACAGGACCGAAGAACCCTCAGCAGATCCTGCGGATCCAGGGGCGCGAGGCCGTTCAGCACTACCTCATCGAGGAAGTGCAGAAGGTCTACCGTTCCCAGGGCGTTACGATTCACGACAAGCACATCGAGGTCATAGTCGCCCAGATGCTGCGGAAGGTGCGCGTCGACGCGGCGGGCGACACGGAGCTGCTGCCCGGCGAGCTTATCGACCGCTACGAGTTCGAGGACATCAACGCGGGAATCCTCGCGGAGGGCGGAGAGCCGGCGACGGCAAGTCCCGTCCTGCTCGGCATCACGAGAGCTTCGCTGAACATGGACAGCTTCCTCGCGGCCGCTTCATTCCAGGAGACCACACGCGTTCTCACGGAATCGGCAGTCAACGGCGCCAAGGACAACCTGCGGGGCCTGAAGGAAAACGTCATCATCGGCAGGCTCATTCCCGCCCGGTTCGACCTCACGGAAGAGGGGCGCGAGAGATTGGGACTGGAAGAACACGACGATGAACAGCAGTTGGTAGGCGTTCGCACCTCTCCGATAGAGAGGCCCAGTCAGTACGCTTCCGATGAGGATGTCGACCCCGGGTTCCTCGGACAGTTGACGCCTGCGCCGTTCGACGAGATGTCAGAGTTTTAGCCGACGGGACCAACACCTGAATTCATCGGGTGGGAGACCTGTTTATAGATGGGTCTCTCACCCTCAGAGAGGCTGTCTCTGAATTATTCAGCGTCTCTCCTCAGGGAGCAGTGGATTCCCGCTTTCGCGGGAATGACGATAACGCTGTTTATGTTTCGTAGTAGAACATACCCACATCGACGGTATTCGTGGGCGCCGTTGCTAGTACCATATCCATCTGAAAGTGATAAATCACAACCGTTACCCGTCATTCCGGCGAAGGCCGGAATCCAGATCGTGGGTAGTGCAGAGAACCATCAAAACCATCTGGAAACGGCCCTAGCCGCTCCCCAGCTCCGCTATGCGCGTGACGAGGCCTCGCAAGCGTTCGCTGTCGCTGTTCAGGAACGCCTCGTGCGGAGAGAAAGCGTTCCCGCTGTACAACCGCAGCGTTGAGAGATGCCCGTCCGTCGTCGGGTTGCCGGCGAACTTCAGCGCGATGTAGCGACGGCCGGCGTAGGCGTTGTACGCCGCATGCCACAGGCACTGGTTGAAGAACAGCACGTCGCCCGGCTTCGACTCGACGATGTGGCACGGCATCCGGTCGCCCGCAACGCCATACGGCATATCGGCGGGGTCGTCCGCCTCGGGTATCGGGTCCCAGTCCATGCCGTCGTCCTGCCTTCGCAGCAAGGGGTACAGCGAGTCGTGGAACGGGTTGCTGTGGGAGCCGGGTATCACCCGCAGAGCGCCGTTGGCCGCCGAGACCTCGTCGAGGTACAGCATGACCTTGAGGCGAGGGTAATCCAGGTCGCCCGGTCCCAAGTTGCGGCGGTCCGGGTGCCATGGGGCCGATCCGTAGCCGGTGATGTTCCCTTCAGAGGTCGCCCAGACCATCCCCTCCCCGACGAGTCCCAGAGCCGTCAGGTAGATCCGGTCGTCCTCTACGATCCGCGACAGGAGCGGAGACCGCTCGACGAACGACGACGAGTGCTGGCTGCCCTGATCGGAGAGTTGGAAGCCGGGCCGTTGGGCCTCCTCCTGCCAGAGCCTGTCGGCCTCCTCGGCGAAGCGGGACATCTCGTCTGCGGAGAACAGTTCCCGCAGGAAGAGGAACCCGAAGGCCTCGTAGTGCGCTTTCTGACGATCGGTAAGCATGGTCCGCACCTCAGGCGTTGTGGTTCGCAAGCATACCACACGCCGGAGCCGGTCAAGTCGCCGTCGCTAGAAGGGAATGATCTTGACGTCCAGCACGATCTCCGACATGACGGCGAAGCCGATGACGGCGCTGAATACCCCTGCGACGACACCCACCGAACGGTTCAGTATTGCGTTCCCGCCGGTCGCGACGAACGGCACCGCCAGGACGACGGTGACGACGGCCATCGAGAACATCGTGCCGACGCTGAAGAGCACAAGGTAGCCGACGCCCGTCACGAACGAGTCGATTGTCGGGAGCAGGGCCAGCATGACTGCCGCGCTGCCCGCCAGTCCGTGGACAATGCCGATGACGAAGGACTTTACCCGGAAGACGGGCTTGCCGAAGGCGTAGAAGCTGTTGTGACGTTCAGAGGCGGAGTCATGCGCCGGACCGTGTCCGGAGCGCACCTCGTGCGAGGCGTGGATGTGTACGTGCGGAGCGTCATGAGTGTGCTGGTGAATGTGGACCTTCCCCCGCCAGATGTTCCACACGACGCTCGCCCCGAGGTACACCAGCATGATGCCCACGCCGAACTCGAGGAACGGGGCGACGGCCTCGTACTGATCGAGCACCAGGTCCTTCAATACGAGGATGATGAGGCCCAAGATGAGCAGGGGAGTGGAGTGGCCCGCTCCCCACGATGCGCCGATCCACAGTCCTCGCCAGATGTTTCGCTGCTCCGTCACGATCGTGGAGACCGCAACTACATGATCGGCGTCCGTGGCATGCTTGAGTCCCAGGAGGAACCCCAGGATGAGCACTGCCAGCGCGCCGGTTTCGATATCCATTCTTTTACCTCATTCCCCGTTCATTGTTCAGTTCACTGCCGGTTAGGAAATGCAGTCTGCGCACAGTCCGAAGATGGCGATGTGGTCGACATCGGCCTTGAACCCGTAGTCGTCGAGTATTTCCGTACCCAGGTTGACCATGTACTCGTTATCCAGTCTCGCAAGCTGGTCGCAGCCCCGACAGATCAGGTGATGGTGCCGGTCTTGGTGGAGCCACTCGTAGATCGACTCGCCCGCGCCCAGATCGGTCTCGGAGACCAGTCGCAGCTTCTTGAGGACGCTCAACGTCCGGTAGACCGTCGACGCGTCGATGTACGGATAAGATTCCCGCACCTGGTCGAGTATCTCCGACGCGGTGACGTGCCCGTCGGCGTGGCGGAGCGACGAGAGGATGAGCACCCTCTGGGGTGTCAGCCGGTGCCCGGAGTCACGCAGCGTCTGTACGGAATGGTCTTCGCAGCTCATGCTTGTTGCAACCAGTTGCAACAGCAATGTAGAGCATCAACGAGTCGATGTCAACAGGCATCTGCCGGTAGTCTCGCGCTAGTAACTGTTCAGACTTTGTGAGAGCGCTCAACGCTCACAGCCACCGTAATACCCGCGAAAGCGGGTATCTATTCCTCATAGAGAGTACATGTGTACCCGACTTTGGATTCCCGCATTCGCGGGAATGACGGGAAATGTCAACACAACCTAATCTATCAACCGGACTTGCTCGCGGAGCTGGGCGAAGTCGTACTCGGGACGATTGCGCAGGGCGGTGAGGACGAGGCTCACGATGATCGAGACGCCGAGCGCGGCGGCGAAGCTCACGACAAGCTGGCTGGCGAAGTCTATGGTGATGATCCAACCCGTCAGGTAGGGCGCTTCCGGTGTCGGGAAGAAGAGGATCCCGGCGACCAGTCCGAGCGCGCTGGCGGTCAGGGCGTCGCTGCCGGAGAAGCGCGGCGCGTAGAGGCCCCAGAAGACGGGGACCACGGCGGCGGCGCAGACCATGTCGGCTATCAGGAACAGGTACAGAACGCTGTATCCCTGCGATGCGATGAGGATCGCGGGAATGATGAGGACCACTGTGATGGCGCGAGAGGAACTCAGCACCGTCGCTCCCTTCAGTTCGGGCTTGAACCGCGCCAAGTCAGACGTGACGACGCTGGCGATGCCGTTGAGGAGAGTATCGAGGCTGCTCATCACGAGGACGAGGGCCAGGACGAGGACGACGATCACCGCCCACGTCGGAAGCACCCCGACGATCAGGGAGAACATGGCAACCGAGGCGTTGTCTCCGACGAGGTCCTTGCCGACGGTCATGATTCCGGCGAGTCCGCCGATTATTATCATCGGGATGACCACCACGCCCGCCGCCATGAATCCCCTGCGAAGCGCCTTATCGTCCTTGCTCGTGTAGACACGCTGCCAGAACCCTTGATGGAACAAGTTGGCGGCCAGAATGGCGATTATCAGCGTGAGGCCGAAGTCGATGCCGGACTTGTTGGTGAAGGACAGCAGGTGTGGGGCCGTCTCGTTGACAGGCTCGAACACCGTGCCGAAGCCGTCGACGGCAACCACGAGGGCGACAAACGTGATGAGCAGGAGAGGGATGACCAGAACGAACTGGATTCCGTCTGTGAAGATGGAGGCGCGGATGCCTCCGTAGGCCGTGTATCCGACGGTCAGGAGTCCGACGATGAGGGCGGTCAGCAACAGGGGAACGTCGGCGAGGAGGTTGAGGGCGAGGGAGATGCCGGTCAGCTCAGCCGACAGGAACACGAACATGTAGAAGATGATCACGCCGAGGGTGAATACGTACATGGCAGGTCCGTAGCGGTACCAGACGAACTCGGTCAGCGAGTGGCCTTCCGGCATCACGCTCCGCATCTTCGGTCCAAGCCAGATGAACGCAATGAGGGGCGCGGCCTGTCCGATGCCATATCCGACGATGGCGGCTATGCCCGCCCAGGTGCCCGCTTCGGCGGGGCTGAACAGGATCCATGCTCCGGCAACGGAGGCCACGAGGGTAGCGGTCGCCAGCGTGCTGCCGGCGCTGTTGCGTGCGACGAGGTAGTCCTCGACTCCGCCTCTCCCACGCCGGGCATACAAGACTCCGGCAACGACGAAGACGGCGGCGGTAATGAGCGCGATGGGTACTGCGAGTCCGGCGTCCAGCATTGTCATCCTCCATCAGGTCGGTTAACCAAGAAGGCCACCCTCTGAATCTGGTGGCCTTTAGGAATGGAGGACGGTACCGCATCCCTTCGCTGGCATTACCCAGATCAGGTCGTGGGGTCGTCCCTCGCAATTGCGGGACCTCTCAGCCTGGCCTGCCCAAGCTCCCCCCGGGTCTATTGATTTTGGGGGAGTTTATTCGTACACGGGTGGATTGTCAAGGCGCTATATCCTGCCGTGACTGTTCAGACTTCGTGAGGTGAACATCCCCCACCTCCGTCATACCCGCGAAAGCGGGTATCCACAGGGGTAAGGGTGATCGCCTCACCAAGACTGAACAGTTACACATTTCCTTCAAGTGGGGGAGGTCCAAGAAGCAATGGAGTATTCGGTGCTAGAATCACTCACATCCGTCGTTCGCTGGTAAGGAGTTGGCTTCGATGGAAAGCTTGGTCGAAGGCGCCGCTGGCCTGGGCATCAATCTGGACGGCGAGCAGGTCGAGCGGTTCAGGGCGTACTACGACGAGTTGATCTCGTGGAACGAGACCGTCAATCTGACGGCGGTTACGGGCAGGGAAGAGGTGCAGGAACGGCACTTCCTCGATTCGCTGGCCGTCGCATCAGCGCTTCCCACAAACGTTCTCGATGGCACCGACAAGGTGCTGGACGTGGGCACAGGCGCGGGATTTCCGGGCCTGCCACTCAAGATCGCATACCCTCGCATCGACCTGACGCTGCTGGAAGCAACGGCCAAGAAGACTGCCTTTCTCAACCACGTAGTAGACAAGCTCGGACTTGAGGGAGTCACGGTGGTGACGGGACGGGCGGAGGAGGAAGCGCACAGGCAGGAGATGCGTGAGCAGTTCGGGGCTGTGGTATCGAGAGCCGTTGCGCGGCTGGACGTCCTCACGGAACTCTGTCTGCCGTTTTGCGCGGAGGGCGGAATGATGGTCGCGCAGAAAGGGCCGAACGTGGAGGAAGAGCTTGACCAAGCGCGAAACGCCATCGAGACTCTGGGCGGTAAGTTCAAGGATCGTGGTATGCTTGTTTCGCCACCGGTCGGGCTGGGGACGCTCGTTGTCATTGAAAAGCACCGGGCGACGCCTCCTAACTATCCGAGACGGCCGGGCATACCTTCCAAGCGCCCTCTATAGTTTCAGGTCTATCATACTTTCGATGAATCGCTCACGCCCCCCTCTCTGTATCTCTCCCCCGCCGGGGGAGAGACCGATGACCCTTTCCCGGATGGGCAGCATCACATCAGCGGGCCGACATGTCCATGCCCAACGGTAACGGCAACGAAGCACCGTCGGTCTCGCTCCGACAGCGTGTTCTCTCCCCCTACACCCTGCTCTCCCTGGCGATAGCGGTCGCGTTTATCTACTTTCTCGCGGTCCGGTTCGACCTGGACTGGGAGCAGACGTGGAGCAATATCAAGGCTCTGGACCCTATGCTCTACGCGCTGGGTTTGCTCCTCTACTACCTCAGCTTCGTATTCCGTGGGCTGCGATGGCGGATACTCTCGCGGAGCGCGGGCATCGAGGAGATCCCGAATTCGCGGACACCGTCGGCGTGGCGCTATTCTCAGCTCATCGTGATCGGGTGGTTCGTCAACTCGGTGGCGTGGCTGAGGCTGGGGGACGCCTACCGCGCCTACGCGCTTTCCGACGAGGCGAGGACGGGGTTCTCTTGGAGCCTCGGCACGATATTCGGCGAGCGGGTCATGGACATGATCGCCGTGTTCGTCCTGATCGTCGTGGGTGCCCTGGCGTTTTCGCTGACGGCGGACTTCTCCGGGACGGTCTACGTTGTCGGCGCGGCGTTCGTGATGGCGCTGGCGCTCCTTGCGGTGCTGGCCGTGATGCGAGGGTATGGACGGCGGTTGGCGAGGTTTCTCCCCGACCGGCTGGAACGGGCGTACCGCCGGTTCCATGAAGGGGCGCTGGGCAGCTTTGGTGAGCTGCGGGTGCCGTTCCTGCTCAGCTTCGCAGGGTGGATACTGGAGGTCGGGAGACTCTACTTCGTCGTGCAGGCGCTCGACTTCGACGTGCCGCTGGCCCTCATCCTCATCGCCGCGCTCGGACACGCACTGTTGAGTACCGTGCCGACGCCGGGTGGGGTCGGGGCTGTCGAGCCGGGGGTGACCGGTCTGCTGGTGCTCGGAATGGCGCGGCACGATGCGGCGTCGGTGGCGCTGGTCGACCGCTCGATTACCTATTTGAGCATCATCGTCATCGGGGGCATGGTGTTCCTGGCGTGGAACCTCACGAGATCGCGCAGGAAGGGTCAAGGGCTTGGCGCAGCGGGGGCGTAGACAAGACCATTGCCCCGTGTCTCAGGCTTATACCAATTCGTTTTGAATACACCGTGAATTGGCTGTGACACAACCAACTCGCCCGTCATTCCGGCGTAGAGCTTGCCCCGTACTCCGATACGGGGCCGGAATCCAGAAAGCCCAGTCAGTCGAGAATACGGCCTCATCACACCCAAT
>DAOUKG010000032.1:0-91941 GCA_034421575.1 Dehalococcoidia bacterium | reverse complement strand
ACCGTCACGTTGTATACGTTGTCCTTGCCGCCGTCGCCAGGACTCTCGAAGTCCGGCGGGGACTTGAATGTGAGCACGCCCGCATTGCTGATGCTGAACTTCTTGTAGTCGTCTTCTTCCTTCAACGACCACGTGAAGGCGTCTCCCTCATCGTCGGTCGCGCTGAAGTTCGCAACAGGACCCGTGCCGTTCTCTTTATACGTGCACTTCACCGTGCTCCCGTCCAACTTGCAATCCGGCTGCGCGGATGCCGCAGGCGCGATGAGCACCAAGGTCGCCACTACGGCGGCGATGATGCCAAAGCGGGTCAATACTGCGTAGGCTGATGTGTTCTTCATGCGTGCCCTCTCTTTGCCTAGAACTTTACAAAACATGGATGCCAGAACAATACCATCGGGGAAAACCGGTGTCAAGTAGCTGGACTTGCTCGTTGGTTCTTATTCCCGAACGGAATTGTCGGAAGGGAGTATAGCACAGCGATGCAAGGGTTGCGTAGGGTTTTTGGGAGTATTTTGGGCGGCATTGGAAGCGGGGGGTTGTCGGGGGGTTGGGGGGTGGCGGAGGGCGTGGGCGGGTGTGGTCGGGGGTTGACGGATGCGAACGAATGGTCTATGGTTGAGGAATGAGGAGAGAAAGAATGAGAAGGCGAGAGTGGGGTGGGATCGTGGAGGGGTCGTGGGGGTGCGTGGTGTTGTGGTGGTGGTGTTAAAGGAAAGGGGGGAGGACCCTCACCCTAGCCCTCTCCCAGGACGGGAGAGGGGATAGGAGGGGGGGAGACTGGATTCCGGCCTTCGCCGGAATGACGGTGGGAGACTGGAGAGAGGATTTACCGCAGAGGGGAGGACCCTCACCCTAGCCCTCTCCCACGACGGGAGAGGGGATAGGAGGGGGGGAGAGAGAAAGAAGAAAGTAGAAAGAAGGGGGAGGGGGCGGGATCATGGTTGCAAATTCGTTTTACCTACGCTTTTCTTGCCTCTGTGGTCTCTGTGGTGAATCCTCCCCCCTGTGACCTTCGCAATACTTTCTTCTTTCTCTCCTCCGTGGTCTCTGCGGTCTCTGTGGTGAATGCTCTTTTCCCCTCTCCCGTCGTGGGAGAGGGTTAGGGTGAGGGTGCGTCCCTGTCCACCCCGTAAGGGCGGTTCGCGAACCGCCCCTACATGATCCCGCCACCACAACCGCGTCTTAATCCCCTCTCCCGTTGTGGGAGAGGGTTAGGGTGAGGGTCCGCCCCCACCCCGTAAGGGCGGTTCGCGAACCGCCCCTACATGATCCCGCCACCACAACCGCGTCTTAATCCCCTCTCCCGTCGTGGGAGAGGGTTAGGGTGAGGGTGAGGGTCCCCCTCCACCCCGTAAGGGCGGTTTGCGAACCGCCCCTACGTGGAGGGGGAGGGGAACCCCCTCTCTGTGTCTCTCCCCCAAGGGGGGTGAGATCGATAGGAGGGTGCGTCCCTATCGACGCGGGCGCCGTTTTTGAAGATGTCGAGGATGTTGGAGAGGGCGTGGATGTCTTGGGAGGGGTCGCCGTGGACGAGGAGGAGGTCGGCGCGCTTGCCGGGTTGGAGGGTGCCGAGGGTGTCGTGGGCCCAGCAGGACTTTGCGGCGTCGCCGGTTGCGGAGACGATGGCGTCGAGGGGTGAGAGTCCGGCCTCGGTGTGGGACTGTATTTCGTGCTGGAAGGTTGCCATGGGGAGGAATGACCATGCGGCGTCGGAGCCTGCGGTGAGGCGGACACCGGCGGCGATCATGCGGGCGACCTGGTCGTAGCGGATGTCGAGGATGCGCATGCCGTCGTCGAGGTCGGCCTGCTCCTGCGGGGTGAGGCCGTCGGTCTCGGCCTTGTCCTCCAAGCGCCAGAGTCGGCTGCGGGCCTGGTGGAGGGTGGGGTTGACGAAGACGCCCCGCTCGGCGATGCGGTCGGTTATTTCGGGGCGGTAGAGGAACGAGCCGTCGGGTTCCTTGAAGTATCCGTGGATGATGGTGTCGATGCCGGCGTCGAGGGCGTTGACCATGCCCTGTGAGGAAGCGCAGTGGGCGGCGGCGTGTTTGCCGAACTTGTGGGCCTCCTCGATGATGGCCGTGAGCTCGTCCGTATTAAAGGAAGGGAGATTGGGGAATGAGGTGGCCGTGCTGCCCCCGGTCGCGGTTATCTTGATGAAGTCGGCCCCCTCCTTGATGAGCTGGCGGACGGCCGCGCGGCATTCGTCGACGCCGGTGGCCTCGACGCCGAAGTAGCTGAGGTGTCCGCCGATGATGGCGACGGGACGGCCGGAGAGGAGGAGTCGCGGGCCGTCGGCGATGCCCATGTCCATGGCCTGTCGGAGGAGGAAGGTGGTGCGGTTCTTCGCGCCGCAGTCGCGCACGGTGGTGACGCCGGAGTGGAGGTGCCTGCGGGAGTTCTCTGCGGCCTGGAGGGTGAGTATCTCGTCGGGGAGGGTGACGAGCTGGTCGCCCTTGCGCCCGTCGCCGATGCCGATGAGGTGGACGTGGGAGTCGATGAGTCCGGGCAGGACGGTGGCGTGGGGGTAGTTGTGGGCGTCGACGGGCGCGCCGTCGGGGGGGACGACGGCGTCGCGGGGTCCGGCGGCGACGATGGAGTCACCCTGTATGAGGACGGCTCCCCTGTCGATGGGGCGCGCGCCGGTGCCGTCGATGAGGCGGTCGGCCGTCACGAGGGTGTATCTCTGACTACTCACTTCTCCCTACTTTCTCTCTGCATTCTCCGCGCCGATACATGGGCGGTTCGCGAACCGCCCCTACCCTACGTGTTGCCCGATGTCTTGGTGGGGTCGTCCTTGCAGTAGCGGGAGCCCTCGTTGCCCATGCGGTCGGGCGCGTAGTTGATGAACTGTCGGCAGTGGCCGATCTTGCCGTCCTCGATGGCCTGGTTGACGAGCGCGGCGATGTCCTCGCCGACCCAGTTCACCCATGCGGCGTACTCGCGCTTGAGGAAGTTCAGCCCGACGACGTTTTCCTTTAACCCGACCCTGCCGCCGCGGATCAAGCCGGCCTGCTTGGCGAGGAGGTCGGCCTCGATGGTGAGCCGTTCGAGGAGCTGCACGACGTCCGGCGCGCGCTGGTTCATGCTGGGGTGGATGACGACGGCGAGCTCGGGGTCCGTGGGCGACGCGTTGACGAGTCGCACGACCTTGCCCGCGCCGGCCTGCTCGTCGGCCCACGCGCCGTCCGCCGCGATGACGATGTCGACGTCGTTCACGAGCAGGGGGTCCTGGTACGCGCCGTCCTCCACGTCGATGACGCGGATGGGCCGGTCGAGCCCGTGCGCGACGATGTAGGCGGCGATCCAGTTGAGCAGCTTGACGGGGTTGTCGTCCCAGTTGGCGAACTTGATGAGCTCGTCCTTCGGCGGAGGCTGCGGTCCCTCCGCCTCCTCGGCGGGCTCGGCCTCAGCGGCGGCCGTCGGCTGGGCGGCGTCTTGGGATTGAGACGGGGGAGGCGGTGCGGCGGCACGCGCGGTGGGCGCCGGATCGTCGGGGGCGGGCGTCTCCTCCGCGCTCCCGCAGGCGATGGTCAGTGCGGCAATCAGGACTGTGGCGGCTATGACGTTAAGAAGTGACATGGCTTTCCCTTCTCTGTGTGTCTCGCCCGGCGGATGAGAGGTTGCTTGGGGTTAGGTGTTGGCGGTCTGGCGGGTCTTGAGGGTTGGAAGGTTGCGGATGTGTTCGCCCGCTTTGCGTTCGGCGAGGCGGAGCTCGTAGATCTTTTGAAGGTTGAGCCAGAATTCGGGGGTGGTATCGAAGAAGTGCGCGAGTCGGAGCGCGGTGTCGCCCGTGATGGCGCGTCGATGGTTGAGTATCTGGGTGATGCGGTTGGTGGGAACGCTGATGTGTCGCGCGAGTTCGGCGGCGCTCATGCCAAGTTCGTTCAATTCCTCCGCAAGATGCTCCCCCGGGTGGATTGCGGGTATGGTGGTCATGGCGGTTCTCCTAGTGATAGTCGACGATCTCCACGTTGATCGGGCCCGGGTATCCGCGCGGCCACTCGAAGCAGATTCTCCACTGGTCGTTGACGCGGATGCTGTACTGGCCTTTTCGATCCCCTTTCAGAGTCTGGAAGCGGTTGCCGGGGAGCGCGGCAAGGTCTTTGAGAGACGAGGCCGCCTCGAGGCGGTCCAACTTCAGCCGCGCTGAGCGTTCGATTCCGGAGAAGGCTCCGACCCATTTCCCGACGGCGAAATCTCCGGTCTTCCTGTCGCGATAGCCGATGATCATCGCGAACTGTACAGGGAATTACGCATTACGTCAAGGGTAATTCAATCGCCCCTACGTCCACGATGTAGGCCGGTACTGGAGGGCCTCGGCCAGGTGCGCAATGTCGATCTCGTTCGACTCGCTCAGGTCGGCGATGGTCCTCGCGAGCTTCTGGATGCGGTGGAATCCCCGCGCCGAGAGGTGCATGCTCTTCATCGCCGAGCGCATGAGCGACTGCGCCGCGTCGTCGAGCCGGCAATACTCCCACACCTCGACCGGCCCCATCTCGGAGTTGGTAATCAGGCTCGTCCCCTCGAATCGCCTCCGCTGGGCGTCCCTCGCCCTCTTGATGCGCTCGCTCACCTGCTGGGAAGTCTCGGTGTTGGGCGGCGCGACGAGCTTATCGTACTCGATACGCGGCACCTCTACAAACACGTCGATGCGGTCGAGCAGCGGCCCGCTGATGCGTCCCTTGTACCGGCTGACCTGCGAGGAGCTGCAGACGCACTCCTTCGTCGGGTCGGCGTAGTACCCGCACGGACACGGATTCATGGCTCCCACGAGGATGAAGTTCGCCGGGTACGTGATGCTCCCCTTCGCTCGGCTGATCGTCACGATCTTGTCCTCAATGGGCTGGCGCAGCACTTCGAGGACGGTGTGCCCAAATTCAGGCAGCTCGTCCAGGAAGAGCACGCCACGGTGGCTGAGGGTGATCTCGCCCGGCTTGGGGATGGAGCCGCCGCCCACGAGTCCCGCGTTCGATATCGTGTAGTGGGGCGACCGAAACGGGCGGAAGCTGATGAGTGGCGACGACGACGGCAGCAGACCGGAAACGCTGTAGATCTTGGTGACTTCCAGGGCTTCATTGTTGGTCAGCGCCGGCATGATGGACGGCATCGACCGCGCCAGAAGCGTCTTGCCGCTGCCGGGAGGACCGCTCATGAGGAGGTTGTGTCCTCCCGCCGCCGCGACTTCGAGCGCGCGCTTGGCGTGTTCCTGGCCGCGTATGTCTGCGAGATCAGCCCCTCCCACAGGGCCAACCCCGTCGGTCGAAGCATCCTCAACCTCAAAGGCGTGACCGTCGACCGGGGCCACGCGGCGCGACCACGGCAGGATCTGCTCCTCGCCGCGCAGATGGGCCACGGCCTGCGCCAGGGTTCGGACGGGGATGACCTCCATGTCATCCACGAGCGCCGCCTCGGGAGCGTTCGACTCCGGGACGAAGACTCGCAGGAACCCCTCGTCCTTGGCGACGGCGGCCATCGACAGGATGCCGTTCGTGTGGCGCAACTGACCATCCAGCGCCAGTTCGCCGAGGAACATGGTCAGCGGAGGGGTGCCGGAGAGTTGTCCCGCGCTTATCAGGACGGCCAGGGCTATGGGCAGATCGTATGACGGCCCCGCCTTTCGCAGGTCGGCGGGCGCGAGACTGGCGGCGATGCGTCGCATTGGGAACTCGCAGCCGGAGTTTCGTATGGCCGCGCGGACTCGCTCACGCGCCTCCTGGACCGCAGTGTCCGGCAGTCCCACCACGTGGAACGCCGGAAGCCCCGGCGAGATGTCCACCTCAACCTCAACGATATATCCATCGAGTCCGACAACGGCGCAGGTCAGTGTTTTGGCTAACATGTGATGAACCTGTGAATACCATGCTCAGAATTGGGCGGTATTATACAGGGCTGTTCACAACAGGGAAGAGGAAGTCGCCTCTTCAAAGGACGTGAATAATGCGCCAGCCTAAAACGGCTCGGGGGCCGCGCTTCTCCAGCGGTCGACTGCCGCCTGGCCGCGGGGACTGATGGCGCGCTGGACCTCGATGTTGACTAGGGACGGGCGGCCGCAGTTGAGGGCGCGGTCGAGGGCGTCGGGCAGGTCGGCGGGGTCCTGGACGTACAGCCCCTCGCCGCCGAGGGACTCGACGAGACGGTCGTAACGCACGGGCAGGAGGTCGGTGGCCACGGGCTTGCCGTAGACCTGCAGTTGTATCTGGCGGTCGATGCCCCACGAGGCGTCGTTGCCGAGCACGGTCGTTATGGCGATGCCGTGCCGGACGGCGGTGTCGTACTCCAGCGCGTTGAAGCCGAACGCGCCGTCGCCTGAGATGACGATGGCCCTCCTGTCCGGGTGTGCGAGCTTCGCCGCCATCGCTGTGGATATGGCGGTCCCCAGCATTCCGAGGCCGGAGAAGTATGACCACGTTCGCGGCGTCCTCGCGGGAAGATAGGCGCGTCCCCAGTGGCAGAAATCGCCTCCGTCGAATACGAGGAAATCGCCCTCGTCTATCAAGGAGAGGAGCGTCTTGTGGACGTGGAGGGCGTGGATCGGGACGGACGGCTCGGCGAGCACCTCCATCTCAGCGACCTGCTCAGCCCTGGCCTCTCGGAGCTCGTCGAGCCAGGGGAGATCGCGCCATTTGTGCCTGGCGGCCTCGTCGTTCATCCGGGCAACCACGTCCATCACATCGCCCACGATACCGACCGCAACCTCGCGGTTTCGCCCAATCTCCCCCGGCGAGGGATCGACCTGGACGATCTTCGCGTCGGGAGACACGGTCGGAGGGCGCGTGTAGCCGATGATGATGTCCTGCTTCATGCCGAGCAGAAGGATCACGTCGGCCTCCCGCAGCTTGCGGGCCGCTCGATTGAGGCCGTTGTCGTAGAAGCCCATGCTGTAAGGGTGCTCGTCAGAAACCAGCCCGCGAGCGGAGGACTCGGTCATGAGGGGGATGCGGGTCGTTTCGATGAGGCGTTGGAGGGTCTCCCCGTTTCCGGAGTACGACGCGGCGCTCCCGGCGATGATGAGCGGGCGTTTCGCCGACTTCAGCAGCGCGACGGCCTGCGTAATCTGCTCGTCTGGGGGTACGGGCAACGCATCCGAGCGGAATTCATCCGCTTGGGGAACGGTCACTTCGCCCGCCGAGACCTCGCGTTCCTGGATGTCGATGGGTACCGTCAGATGGACGGGCCCCCTTCGACCCGAATAGGCGGTACGCAGGGCCTCCGCGATCACGCCCGGAATCTGCCGCCCATCGGTGACCATGACCGCGCTCTTGGTGACGGGCTTCGCCATGCCGATCTGGTCGATCTCCTGCATGGCTCCCTGTCCAAGCTCGCTCAGCGGGGCCGAGCCGGAGATCGAGAGCAGAGGGGCCTCTGAGTACATGGCGCTGCTCAGGCCAGGAATGCCGTTGGCGAACCCCGGTGTCGTATAGGTCACAACGCCCGGCTCCCCCGTGACTCTTGCCCACCCATCGGCCATGTGGACGGCTGCGGCCTCGTGACGGGTGTCGATGATGCGAAAGTCCATGTCTGCCAGCGCGTCGAGAAGCGGCAGATTGTGGTCGCCCGCCAGGGTGAACACGGTCGACACCCCCGCCGCCCTGAGGGTCTTACCGATCAGATGACTGCCGGTCACGTTGTTGGCTGACGGCATAAATTGCTCCGTTCCATTTCCCGTCATTCCGGCGTAGGCCGGAATCCAGATCGGCTACCGGATATGCTCCCCATGGGGAATAGACTCCCGCCTTCGGAGAGCTTTGCGTAACCACTCTCTCGCTGAGAGAGTGTTAGTGTGAGGGCATCTCCCAGCTTTGCAGACGTCTCTGGATTCCCGCCTTCGCGGGAATGACGAAGGTTGTGCAAAGGTCTCCCTTCGCGGGAATGACCACTTAGGTCGGGATAGTGAAGGGGAATCGAGAATACAAACACTTCCTAAAGCAGACCGAGACTATGCAAAAACTTCCGCGAACGGTTCAAGCTGGTCGGGTCGCTTGCAGCCGACGATCACGCTCGTCACGCCCTGTCGGTCGAGCAGCCACTTCACGGCGTACTGCGTCGGCGTGAGCGACGCCCCCGCCGCCTCGCGCTCGAACTCCTCGATCCGGTCCCAGAGGTCGTCGTCAGGGTCGTCCAGCCAAGACGACTCATCGCCACGACTCCCCGGCGGCGCACCCTGTCCACGCTTGTACTTGCCCGTCAGCAGACCGGCTTGGAGGGTGCGGTACGGCGTGACGGCGATGTCGTACTCAAGGCACGCGGGAATAAACGCCTCCTCGGAGTCGCGCACGAGCCAGCTCAACTGAGGCTGCGCGATGACCGGTCGCGGCCAGCCGTTGTCGTCACACAGGGCGATCATGCGGTGGATATCCTCCGGCTCGAAGTTGGAGAATCCCCAGTGGCGTACCTTGCCTGCATCTATCAGCCTCACCATCGTGGCGATAGACTCTTCGAGCGGCGTGTCGGGGTCGTCGCGGTGCATCTCGTAGATGTCCACGTAGTCGGTGCGGAGCCGTCCGAGGCTGGCGTCGATCTGGTGGAGCATGTGGTCGCGTCCGAGACCCGTCCCGCTGTAGGTGTCGTCGCCGACAGGATTGCCCACCTTCGTCGTGATGACGGCTTGATCCCTGCGACCCACAAGCGCGTTCCCGATGTACGCCTCCGACTTACCGCCGGGAGAACCCAGGAACCGAGTGTACCCCTCGTACATGTCCGCCGTGTCGATGAAGTTCAGGCCGTTGTCGAGGCACCAGTCGATGATGCCGTTGACGCCCTGCTGATCGACCGGCGTGCCGAAGGTCATCGTACCGAGACAGACGACCGAAACGTCGATGTCGGTATTGGGTATCCTGCGCTGCTGCATGACTCACTCACCCAAAGGGGATTCAGAAGATTGGGACGCCCCGCCCCATCGTCCGGGGCAAGAGCATCGGCAAGCTATCAAAGCGCCTTGGGGCTGTCAAGCGAGTCCGGAGATTGTGGAGGGTATCGCATTTAGAGTTGATAGGAACACCAGCAATCGTCACTCCGGCGAAGAGCTTGCCCCGTACCCCGATACGGGGCCGGAGTCCAGAGGGGTGGGTTGGGAGGTCTCCCAACGCCCGAACCTGTGTGAAATGCGATTGCCCTGGGGCTTGAAGAAAGACTCTCACGAAGGGGGGAATTTCCCGTCATTCCCGCGAAAGCGGGAATCTATTCCCTTCTTCTAGCAATCGTTCATGTCGGTTGGCGCAGAAGAAGGGCAACCACAAGGGTTGCCCCTACGACGGGTTGGCCGGGAGTTATTTTCTGAGAGGGTGTCTAAAAGGATCCCGTTCACCCTGAGCAGCGTTACGCCCCCAGAGTGGGGCCGTGCAGGGGTGTTAGCAACTGCTGCTACGAGAAAGTACGTTCGGCCTGAGCCTGTCGAAGGCCCTCTTTTCCCCTCTGTGATCTCTGTGCCCTCTGTGGTGAATCCCTTCGTCCTGAGCAGTTACTTGAAAGCCTGTCGAAGGGTGGCAAACCTCGCGTAGGGGCGATTCGCGAATCGCCCCTACATGTTTCGTGGTGTCGAAGGCAACCGACATGAGAGACTGCAACAAGAAGGGAAGGGATTCCCGCCTTCGCGGGAATGACGACCCGATATGCTGGAAGCAAGGGAGCGACTACGAGGAAATCTACGCTACCTACAGCCCCATCAGCTTGTCCAGGCCGATGGTGAGGCCGGGGCGGTTCCCTATCTCGCGGATGGCGAGCATTACGCCGGGCATGAAGCTCTCGCGGTTGATCGAGTCGTGCTTGATCGAGAGCGTCTGGCCGACGTGGCCGAAGACCATCTCGTGGTGCGCGACCTTGCCCGGCATACGCGCCGAGTGGATGACCACGCCCTCGTGGTCACCGCCCCGCGTACCGGCGATGAGCTCCTTCTCGGCCGCAGGGGCGTTGAATGAACCACCCTTCGCTTCGGCGGCAGCGGCAGCGATGGCGAGAGCGGTGCCTGACGGCGCGTCGATCTTGGCCTCGTGGTGCGTCTCCAAGAGGTCGGCGTAGTCGAAGAATCGCGCGGCCTCCCTGACGAGGTGCATCATTACGGCAACGCCGATGGTGAAGTTCGGGGCGATGAAGATCCCAACATTGTGTTCGGCGGCCAGCTTCTCCGCCCTCTCGATGGCGTCCGTCGGGATGCCGGTTGAGCCGATGACGAGGTGCTTGCCGCTGGCAGGTACCGTGTCGATAGCATCGGCAGCCCCCTCACCGTTCGTAAAGTCGACAACGACGTCCGCGTCGCCTATCGCGTCGGCGAGCGAGGTCGAGATTGGGATCGTGCCGGAGCCTCCGGGCAGGGCGAGGGAATCAACCGTCGCGAACTTGTCCGCGCCGGCCACCGGAACCATGTCCGGTTCTTTGTCGAGCGTGGCGACGATCTCCTGGCCCATGCGCCCCAACGCGCCCTGTACGGCAACTCGTATCTGCTCAGTCATCGCAAGCCTCCCAATAGAGTGATGCGACCTTAGTAAGACCACTCGTCATTCCCGCGCAGGCGGGAATCCACAATCTATCACTCGTAGACCGAGATATGCGACTGCACTGTGACAGCCGCATAGCAGCGTAACTCGACTGTACTGACGGGGGCTCGCTTATCGGCGGCCTCGTCCGCCCCCTCGACCTTCGTGACGGCCCTCACGTCGTGGAGGCCTGCCTCCTCCGCCATAGTCGCGGCGCGGGCCATCCCGTCGCGGGGGCCTTCCGCGGTCACGGTCGCGATCACGAGGACCGCCGCGTCCCGCACCGCCGGGCCTGCCGTTGCCCCCGGCTCCCTGACGCCTCGCGGCCACCGTCTCCATGTCCTCATCCAGGAGGAGGGAGCGGCGTGACAGGGATATCTTCCCCTGCTGGTCGACGTCGATCACCTGCACCGTAAGCTCCTGTCCCATCTCGATCTCGTCCTCGACCGACTCGACGCGGTGGTCGGAGAGCTCGCTGATGTGGACCATGCCGTCCTGGCCGGGGAGAATCTCGACGAAGGCCCCGAATGCGAGGATGCGGACGACCTTGCCGGTGTAGATGTCGCCGATCTTGGCCTCCTTGGTCAGGTTCTCAATCATCTCGACGGCCCGCTTGGACGCATCGCCGTCGACGGACGAGACGAATACCGTGCCATCGTCCTGAACGTCGACCTGCGCGCCCGTCTCCTCGATGATGCCGCGAATGGTCTTGCCGCCGGGGCCGATGACCGCGCCGATCTTGGAGACCGGTATGCTGACTGAGGTCATGCGCGGGGCGTACTGGCTGACCTCTTCGCGAGGGGCCGCTATCGCCTCGGCCATCTTGGCGAGGACTTCAATCCGCGCCTCTTTCGCCTGGGCGAGGGTCTGCTCGATAACCTCGAAGCCGATGTTCTGCACCTTGATATCAAGCTGGATAGCCGTGATGCCGTCTGCCGTGCCGGCGACCTTGAAGTCCATGTCGCCGAAGTGGTCTTCCATGCCCTGGATGTCGGTCAGGGTCACGAAGCGGCCCTCGTCGTCGGTGACGAGTCCGATGGAGATGCCCGCCACGGGCTTGGTGATCGGCACACCGGCATCCATCAGGGCGAGAATGCCCGCGCACGTGCTCGCCATGGACGTGCTGCCATTGGAGCTCAGGCACTCGGCGACCACGCGGATCGCGTACGGGAAGTCTTCCTCGGAGGGAAGCACCGAGGCGATGGCGCGTTCCGCAAGCGCCCCGTGGCCGATCTCCCGCCTGCCGGTGAACATCCTGCCGGTCTCACCCGTGCTGAACGGCGGGAAGTTGTAGTGCAGCATGAACCGCTTCAAGTCGACGGGCGTGAGGTTGTCGATCTTCTGCTTGTCGCCTACAGGTCCGAGCGTGGTGAACGCCAGCACCTGGGTCTCCCCGCGCTGGAAGAGTCCGGTGCCGTGCGCGCGGGGGGAGATTCCCGTCTCGGAAAGGAGCGGGCGGATCTCCTTGACGCTCCGTCCGTCGGGACGCTCGCCAAGCTCGATGATGCGCCGTCGGAACTCCTTCTCCACGAAGGTCTCGAACGCCTCGGAGACGTCCTTGCCCTCGTATTCCTCGCCGATCTCCTCTTTGACACTGTCCTTGAGCGCGTCGAGCCGGGCGGCCATGTCGGCCTTGCCGCCCTCGGGCGACATCGCGTCGGCCAGCTTGTCCTCGACGGCCTTGTCGACCAGGCCGTCAAGCTCTTGGGGATAGCCGAACGGGCTGTACTCGGACTTCGGCTTTGCCACTGCCTCAACGATCTCGTCCTGGAGCTCGATGAGCTGAAGGTTCGTATCCTGGGCCAGCTTGATGGCAATGAGGACCAGCTCGTCGGTTACCTCGCTGGCGCCGGCTTCCATCATCAGCACGCCGTCCCGCGATCCGGCAACCACCAGGTCGAGGGTGCTTTCGTCGGACTGCTGGTACGTCGGGTTGATGACGAACTCGCCGTCCACGCAGCCGATGCGCGTCACGCCTATCGGGCCGTTGAACGGGATGTCCGAAATCGACAGAGCCGTGGAGGCGCCGACGATGGACATGATGTCGAGGGGGGTCTCAAGGTCTGCGGAAAGGGGGGTGGTGATGATCTGCACTTCGTTGCGGAAGTCTTTGGGGAACAGCGGTCTCAGCGGACGGTCCGTGAGGCGCATGGTGAGGACGGTGTCCGTGGTGGGCCGTCCCTCCCGGCGGGGGAACCCTCCGGGTATGCGGCCACGCGCGTACAGGCGCTCCTCGAAGTCGATGGTCAGCGGGAAGAAGTCGATGCCTTCCCTCGGCTTGGCCATCGTCGCCGTGACCAGCACCATCGAGTCGCCCTGTCGGACGACGACCGCGCCGTTGGCCTGCTGTGCAAGCTTTCCGGTCTCAATGGTGAACAATTGGTCACCTATCTGTTTTTCAAACGTGTTGGACATGAAGTATTCTCTCCTCTGAGTTACAAGGGCAAATAAAGAAAAAGCACCCGAAGTGCGGGTGCTTGCAGGGAGTTATCCCCGGAGACCTAGCCTAGCGACTATGGAACGGTAACGTCCCACGTCCTCTTTGTTGAGGTACTTGAGTAGTCGCCGCCTTCTTCCCACGAGCTTCATCAGACCGCGTCGGGTCGACTCGTCGTGGATGTGTTCGCGCAGGTGGCTGGTAAGGTTGACGATGCGAGTGGTAAGGAGTGCGATCTGTACTTCCGCCGATCCCGTGTCCCCGTCCTTCGTCCTATACTCTTTGACGACCGCTTCCTTAACGCTAGTGTCCAGTCCCATTCCTAATTTGCGATCCTATTTCTTTCTCTAAGTCTTTTCGCAGAGCAGTGTACCACACGCCGACCTACCCGTACAGCATTTGTAGGTTGTCGTACGGAAGAGTCCGCTCGTGGTGAGCCTGCTTTCCGCTCGTGGTGAGCCTGCTTTCCGTTCGTGGTGAGCCTGCTTTCCGTTCGTGGTGAGCCTGTCGAACCATGAAAGGACTGCCCTCGCCTACGTCGGTGCATCACCCTCACCCCCGTTCTGCAACGGGGCAGGCTCTAGCCCTCTCCCACGACGGGAGAGGGGATAAGAGGCCCTTCGACAAGCTCAGGCCGAACGGGAGGTTCACCACAGAGGACACAGAGATCACAGAGTGGGGAAAAAGGGTAGGCTTGGAGGCAGCTACCGACACCCCTGCATTTCCGTTCGTGGTGAGCCTGTCGAACCATGAGCGAACTGCCCTTCGACAAGCTCAGGGCGAACGGGAGATTCACCACAGAGGACACAGAGATCACAGAGTGGGGAAAAGGGTGGGCTTGGAGGCAGCTACCGGCACCCCTGTTTTCCGTTCGTGGTGAGCTTGCTTTCCGTTCGTGGTGAGCCTGTCGAACCATGAACGAACTGCCCTTCGACAAGCTCAGGCCGAACGAGAGATATGGCGCCGCAAGCTGGATCTGCGCCTCACTCCGGCGAGTCCGCGCCGTCTGTCAGTCTGCCACAGTATGTGACTCGCCGTTCTTGACTGCATCCAGCAGACCGTTGAAGCTGGGACTGCGTCCTGAGATAGTCTCAGCGTTCAGGGTCTTTGCAATCTCTTCTGAGACACGAGCAGTGTAGACATCGTCACTGAGCAAGTTTTTCAAATGGAGCTTAGGATTTTGGATCTTGTCAGGTTGGGAAGCATCTACGCTTCCCAAGTCACGCCCACCAAGACACCGCCTGAGATTCATGGCGTCGGCAAAGTACCATGCCTCCAGATGCCACTGTGCAAATGCGTATTGGATACTTGGCCTGAACTGACTCCCAAGAAGATTCGGCAACTGCTCCTTGAATGACCCCAACACTACGTCGGGATCCTTGCCATCGGCATCCACTAATATGACATATTTGTCTGGCGATCGGTCACCGTAGTCATACAAGGAAGCCTGAATGAGACTAAAGGCCGTCCTAACATTGAGCGCGCGATTGCGAGGTGGAATGCGAACTCTGATGTCACGTTCATGAAGATGGTCCAACAGATGGGGCAATGCTCTTCTCTCGGTCTCTCCCGAAGCTATTACCACCACTTTCTTGCTCAACTCAGTCAGCCCCCGAAGCCCTTGGTCTCGTAGTACTCTCCGAGCCCGAAGCCCGAGGCGTCTAACGCCTTCCTTACGCCGTCGGGGTCTTGCTCTTTTTCGACAGTTGTTCCTTCAGAGTTACTGCGACTCACAATGTTGACCGACGCAGGGTCGTCCAGAATATCGAGCAGCATGGGCGAGTGGGTAGTCACCATGAACTGAACGCGGCCTAGCGCGACTCGCATATGCTCGGCGAAAGAAGACAGAGCGGCGGGGTGGATGTAGTTCTCAGGCTCTTCGATCCCGATCAGCGCAGTTTCCGGAGAAGCGTAGAGCGCGGTCATCAGCGCGAGCATACGCAAAGTTCCGCTTGATACGCCCATCTGGTGCACCGGGAACTTGAGACCCGGTTCGTCCTGCACGAAGTAAAAGCGGTCCTCGGATTCGCGTACCTCAATGTCGTTCGGCAAGCCCACGACCGAACGGGTCGCTGAGACGATCTTTTGCAAGACTTCAGGTGACGATTTGTCTAGGAGGTACAGCGTCTCTCCGAGGTTTCGTCCATAGGGATCGAACCTTCCTGAGTCAGAGAGGTTCCAGTCACGACGCAGCAAGAAGGGGTTGGGGTCGAAGAATCCCCACCTGCCAACGAACTCAGCGACTTCCCTAGCGGGGAATGATCTGTCAGCAGAGGCTGCCGCGAGCGCACAGACTGACGGTGGTTGCTTGAGATTGACTTCCGCGACTTTTTCCCCCGACCACCACGAACCCTCGCCGTCCTCCGCACTGAGCAGTTGGATATGAGGGGGAGACTGGAGGATTTCGTAGACTTTCTCTTCGACACGAAACTCATGTCCGTGTCTAAACAACTTCACAAACCACTCGAACCGCTTGTCTCCGTCTTGCAAGACTGCTTCCAGCCCAATCTGGTCAGCCTCTTCGCCCTTCCATGCTAGATTGAGAATCCCACCGCGAGAAAATACTGGAGGACGGAAATCGCGAGCTTGGACAGCTTCACTCAGGAACCGAAGAGCGTCGAGTATGGCGCTCTTCCCCGATGCGTTGGCTCCGATAAACAGCGTGAGGTCATCCAACTCAATTGTGGCGTCACGGAGACTCCGGTAGTTCTGTATGGTGAGGCTTGAGAGTTTCACCGTTGGGGCTCCTCTGCCCTGAATAGATCTATGCGCGAAAGACTGCAACCGCAGGAAGCAAGATTTGCCTCAATAATCCATTCTACACCTTCCGACCGAAGCTCTGGACTCCAACTCTACAGCCTCTGTTAGCTCCTCACTCCAGCGAGTCCGCGCCGTCCGTCAGCCATTCGAGATTGAACTGCGCGAAACGGATGCTCTCGGAAAGACGTTCGGACCCACGCTCGTAGAGGCAGCCCACCGTCATGTCCGGCAGGACGGCCAGGTCGGAGTAGGCGGACGGGCCGACGTAGAGGGTCTTCGAGACCTCCCACGTCCTGCACTCGTCGTAGCTCAGACGCACGGTGATGCGCTCGCGCTTGTCGCTTGCGGGGTTGGAGAATACGATGCGGTCTCGTTCATTCGGCCCGCCGGTCAGACGGACGACGATCGCCTCGCAGACAGGGTCGATAAGCTCCGGTACCGGCTCCGGCTCCGACCACGACTCTCCCCCGTCGTCGCTCCAGGAAGCCAGCCGCGTCGTGAGGCTGCGGTCGGCAGATCGAACCGTCATGTACAGCCTGCCGTCCGTAAGCTCGACGACCTGGCACTCATCGGTAGAGCCGGACGTGCTCCCGCCCACCTGCCACGTCTCGCCGTGATCGTCGCTGTGTATCGTGTGGGAGAAGTAGAACGGCGAGTGATGCCTCGTCCCTTCGCTGTGGTCGCACGGGATGACGAGGCGTCCGCTCGTTAGCTGGATGCCATGTCCGGGGCCGGTCGCGTACCACGTCCAGTTGTCCGGTTTGATGTCTGTCGTGATGTCACGCGGTTCCGACCACGTTGCCCCGTCGTCGTTGGAGGACATGGCGAAGACAGTGTCGTTGTCTTTGCAGAACAGCAGCCATATTTTCTCCGTCGTCAGGTCCTGAACGATGCAGGCGTTCCCGATGGTGTGGTCTCCGTCGGAGTGGACGACCTGCGTGTCGCCCCACGTCGTGCCGCCGTCGTGGCTCCGCCTCATGACGATGTCGATCTTCCCATGGTCGTACTGGCTGTACATGCGCCCCTCACAGAGGGCGAGCACGGTGCCCTGCGAAGTGACGATCAGAGCGGGGATGCGGTACGTGTGGTAGCCGCCCGCTCCGGCCGTGAACAGTTCCGTCTCTCGAAACCAAGGTTGCTGCATTAGGGTCTCCTTTTTCTAACAATCCCTCATGTCGGTTGCCACCGACACCACTAACCATGAAAATGGCCGTAGGGGCGATTCGCGAATCGCCCCTACGCGAGGTTGGCAGGGGGTTATTTTCAGAGGAAGACCAACGCCCTCGATTGCAGGGGGCCGGCCTCTGGCCTAGTCCCGACCGTACCGGCTCTCGTAGCGGTACAGCGCCACGAGCGACTTGGCGTCCCGTATCTCGTTGCGCTCCATCATCCGACGGACTTCGTCCCAGTCCAGTTCGTGCACGTTGATCCTCTCGGTATCCTCGTGCTGCGTGCCAACGTACCGAGACAGGCGGGCAACAAACAGGTGCATCCGCTGGCTGCTGAAGCCGGGGCTGGTGAAGATGTTGCCGAGCGATTCGAGGCTCTCGGCCTCCCAGCCGATCTCCTCGACGACCTCGCGGGCCATGCACTCTTCGGGGGACTCGTTGGGTTCCAGCGTTCCGGCGGGAATCTCCCATATCCACTCCCCGACGGCGACCCGAAACTGGCGGATGAGGACGATCTTGCCCTCCGGCGTGACGGGCACCGCACAGCTTGCGCCGGGATGCTCGACGACCCTGTAGGTCTTGTCCTCGACCTCCCGCTCGACAAGCGTTATCACTGGACCTCGGAAGAGCTCCGTTCGCCGCCCCAGGCGTATCGGCTCTTCCGCTTCAGACGCCATTGATCGCGTAGTCGAAGATTTCATAGCTGTTGATGGTGCCTTGCGTCGCTCGCCGCGCGTAGTCGGCGGTGAGCGGCTCCGACAGGATGATCGGCACGTACCGCTCGGCCAGCCCGCCGTGCGACCGGAGCCGGTAGCCCTGCAGCTCCGAGAGGTCGTGCTCGGCCTCCGACCTGCCGATGGCGGTGTTGGCGTTGGAGACCACGACGACATCGCCCTCACGGTCGGGCGGCAGATCGAACTCGCGACAGGCGGACTCTTGGTCGTAGACGGCCTCGATGCCCTGCAGGTCTCCGACGAATCCCAGCACCTCGTCCGGCACCGTCCCGTCCGTGCAGTAAACCCGCGCGAATCCCCCGAGCGCGCCGTGATGCCTGACGTACGGGTCCGTGATCGGCAGGACGACGTTTGTCGTACCATCGCCGAAGCGGGCGTCCAACTCGTCCTTGAGGTAGACGACGTTCGGGGAGCCGTCCGGAAGGGACTTGTCGCTCATGCCGTGGTCCGCCGTGACCGCGACGACCGCCCCGAGGTCCGCCAGTCGACCGAACGCGCTGTCGAGCCGCATCTGGAAATCGTTGATCTCAGGCGTTCCCGGCCCGTACTTGTGCTGGATGTAGTCGGTCAGCGACAGGTACATCAGGTCGACGCCGCCACGTTCGAGTATCTTGATTCCAGCTTCGAGCACGAAGACCGAGAGATCGGCCGAGTACACGTCGGGCAGCGGCAGGCCGACCATATCGAGCACGTTCTCGATGCCGTTCTCCTCCATGGTGCAGGTGTCCGACTTCTCGGACGAGAAGTTGATGCACCCGTTCTCGAAGTCCAGTCCCCGGCCCAGGAGCCGGCGCAGCTTGTCCTTCGCCGTGATCGCGACGACCTTTGCCCCCACTGCGGAGAATTTTTCGAGTAGTGTCTCCGACCGGAGGAACACCGGATCGTTCATCATGTGTTCCTCGCCCGTCTCGGGATCGAGGAAGTAGTTGCCCGATATGCCGTGAACAGACTGCGGACTGCCGGTCACGATCGACATGTTGTTCGGGTTCGTGTAGCTGGGCATCACACCATGAGCGACCGTGCTGAACCCATGCTCCCGGAACCTGCGGATGTTGGGCAGGACTCCGTCGCTCAGCCCACGCTCAAAGTACGCCGGATCGCCCCCGTCGATGCACACGACCACGACCGGCCTCTTCGGCCACTGATACGTCACTCCGTTCAGCTCGATTGCCTGTGTCATATCCGCTCCTGAACGCCAACCCGCATCGGCGGGGAAAGTATATCAGCAACCTCACTGTTGGGGCGCTGTGCTACAATGCCCGTCGCTTCGAGAAGGAGGGTTCCCGACGTGAAGATCACGAAGATGTGGACGGAAATATATCGCTGGAAGCGCAACAAGCCGATTCGGAACGGCATGTACACCTACTCCGACGCGGGCTTGAACGTCGTGAAGATCGCAACCGACGAAGGGGTCACCGGCATCGGCCTGGGTGGTGGGATGACGGACGACGGCAAGGTGTTTCAGGCCATCGGCGAGCAGTTCGAGCAGGTCGTCGTGGGGCAGGACCCGCTCAACAACGAGAAGATCTGGGACGACCTGTGGCAGCCCAAGCTGATCGGCAGGCGCGGACTCACCACGAGGGTGATATCGGCCATCGACAACGCTCTGTGGGACGTCAAGGGCAAGGCGGCCAACATGCCCGTCTACAAGCTCCTCGGCGGGTACTCCGACTCCGTTCCGGTGTACATCGCCGGAGGCTACTACGAGGAGGGCAAGGGACTCGAAGACCTCGCGCAGGAGATGGAAGAGAGCGTCTCGATGGGCGCGAAGGCGGTCAAGATGAAGATAGGAGGCGCTCCCATCAACGAGGACGTTGAGCGCGTGCGCGTCGTCCGTGAGGCCGTCGGACCCGACATCGACCTCATGGTGGACGCCAACGCCGCCTACCGGTACTACGACGCCATCAAGATCGCCAGGAAGATGGAGCCGTACGACATATTCTGGTTCGAGGAGCCGGTCAACCCTGACGACTACCAGGGGCACAAGCTCGTGTCCCAGGCGACCTCGATTCCCATATCGACCGGGGAGAACGAGTACACCCGCTACGGCTTCCGCGACCTCATAGAGACGCGGTCGGTCGCCATCCTGCAGCCCGACCCGCTCATCATGGGCGGCATCACGGAAATCAAGAAGGTGGCCGCGCTGGCCGAAGCCCACGACCTGCCCATCTCCCCTCACGGCAACCAGGATATCGGCGTACACGTCGTCGCCGGCGTGTCCAACGGCCTGACCGTAGAGTACTACCGAGCTTCAACCGACCCGATGTACGACAAGTGGTGCATGGAGCCGCTGCAGGTCGACAACGGAGTCGTCCATCCGCCCGACAGGCCTGGCCTGGGCATCGATCTGAACGACGAGGTACTGGAGGACCTGCGCGTAGGTTGAGGGGGAGCAGTAAGGGTTTCCCGTCCCACCCTGAGCAGCGCTACGCCCCGGGTTTGGGGCCATGCCGGGGTGTCAGTAACTGCCGTGTGGCCACGAAGAAGCACGTTCGGCCTGAGCTTGTCGAAGGCCCTCTTATCCCCTCTCCCGTCGTGGGAGAGGGCTAGGGTGAGGGTGTGCTTCGAAAAACCATCTGGAAACGGTACCAGCCATGTGGATTCCCGCTTTCGCGGGAATGACGGGGGTCGTGCAAGGGTCTGCTCTAGTGGGAATGACGATCTAAGGCGGACTGTTGGCGAGGCTTTGAAAAGGTCGATGTAACCTAACGTCAGACCTTCGCGACGGTGTCGCCCGCGCGGATAGTCCCCGACTGCACGACGCGGGTGTTGACGCCTCGCAGGCGCATGTCACGCCCCTGTGGGGTGCTGACGAACCTGAGAGCGTCCTTGCCGTACCTGTCGGCGAACTTCACGCAGCCGGTGTGCGGCTTCTCGGAAATCTCGATTACCGCCGACCCGATGGACAGCCGCGTCCCTGCCGGCAGATTCTCCATGGTGATGTCCATGTCGACCACGAGCTGATCGCCCGAAAGCTGCCAGCGGTCCTCGGACTGAGCCATGAGGTCGAGTGCGCGAGAGTTGATGACGGTGACCTGGGCCTCGGGGTTCGAACTGCCGTCCGGAGTGCTCGCGCTTCCGCGGTCCATCCAGGTGTCTCCGACGAGACCAACGTCAACGTCGAGGTCGCCCTCCGGCAGCACCTCGCGCTGGTCGACGTCCGGCCTCCGCACGATCATCAGGAGTTGGCCGCTGTCCGCGGGCGAACGGCGAATGTGGTCGAGCCCAGCTTCCAACTGCTCGGTATTCAGGTGACCGGCAACGTCCGTTGATTGAACCATCTTTAGCCTTCCTCAGACTCCGCGGCAGGCTCCGCGCCCTCGCCCTCGGCGCCCTCTTCACCCTCTTCGAGTTCCTCACCCTCGAGTTCCTCGTCGACAACCTCTTCCTCGATCTCGATCCTGGGCTCCTGCACGGTAACGAGCAGGTCGTCGTCGTCACGCAGTATTTCGCTCTCGCCTTCAAGTTCGATTTCGCCGACGCGAACCGCATCCCCGAACATCACAAGAGGAGTGACGTCTACGATGACCTCCTTCGGCATATCGAGGGGGAGGGCCTCAACCGGCAAAGTCTGGAACGGCTGGATAATCACTCCGCCAAGCTCCCGTACCGCCTCGGACTGTCCGATGAGTGTTATCGGGACCTCGGCGGTGACTCTCTCAGTGATGTCCACGCGCATGAAATCGACGTGAAGCAGCGAGCCGTTGACGGGGTGCCACTGCACTTCTCGGACGAAGCAGATGTCGCTCCCGTCGGTGCCTTCGACGTCCACCTCGACCGGGATATTCGCGCCTGCCTCATCGACAACCTTCCGCAACATGCCGGTGGAGGCCTGAAGCGTAAGCGATTCCATGCCCCTGCCGTAGTAGTGCACCGGCACGAAGCCCTCGCGGCGCAGGGCCCTGACCTTCTTGCCGACAATCTGCCTGTCCGACAGGGTAATGCTTGGCCGTTCGTTCGTTACCATCTTGAGAACCGTCCCCAGTATCTTTCACAAGTTGACCCCGAAACATCGGGGCCTGGACAGTAATTGTAGCACATCGCGTTGGGGAGGTTACGAAACCCGTAGGGGCGATTCGCGAATCGCCCCTACGGGAGGTTATTTTCCACGCAATACTCTCTGCCCCCTACGAGTCGGCCCCCGACAGCTCCTGCGCGGCCTTCTTGCGACCGCGACTGCCCAGCTTGGCGAGCCAGATGCCAAGCTCGTACATCACGATGATGGGTACGGAGACGATCGTCTGATTGATGGGGTCGAACGTCGGTGTGATGATCGCTCCCAGGATGAAGGCCACGATCACGGCGTACTTGCGCTGCTTGGCAAGCCAGTCGCCCGTCACCACGCCGATCTTGGAGAGGAAGAACGCCACTATCGGCGTCTGAAACACAAGGCCCATCCACAGAAGGAGCGTCAGCATGAGGTTTATGAAGGGGCCGATGCCGGGAAGCGGAGTAGCGATGCCGCTGCCGAAATTCAGCAGGAATCTCACCGCCGGTGGAAAGAGCACCTGGTGGCCGAACACCGCTCCGGCGATAAAGGCAAGGAATGACGCGGGCACCAACGTGTACAGATAGCGACGCTCCTTAGGAGTCAGGCCCGGCGCGACGAACATGACGATCTGGAAGAGCACGAATGGCAGGGCAAGGATGAAGCCGGCAAGGAGCGAGACCTTGAACGCGATGCTGATGAATTCCGTCAGGTGCGTGTAGATCGGCCCATCGAAGGGAGTCTGGTCGAACCCCTTGGCGGGCTGCATGAGTACGAGCAGGATCTGACGGTGAAACACGAACGCTATGGCCGTCGTCACCACGACCGCCAGCACGGACTTCGTGACGCGGCTCCGCAGCTCGTCGAGGTGCGACCCCATGGTCAGCCTGTTGCCGTCTTGATCGCTACTCACGTGTCTCGCCCTTGGTTCTGCTCTACTTTGGCGGCATCTCCGCGACTGCGACCGGAGCGGAAGGCGACAGGGCCATCGACAACCGCTTCCTCCTCCTGCGTCTCTCCGGCCTCATCCCCCGTCTCCTGATCGCTCCGAGGTGCAGGCGCACGCGACGGCCCGGCCTGTTCTTCATCGAGCACGATCTTGGGCAGCTCGTCCGTCATCCGGCGGACCTCTTTGGTAGCCTTCCCCAGAAGCCGCGCGGCGTCAACCATCTTCTTCGGCCCCAGGAATATGAAGGCCACCAACGCGATGACAAGAATTTCGAGCGGACCCATTCCGAAGATGTTCATGTCACCGCCACCTTACCAACAACGCGGACCGGGCAGTTGCTTGGGCACCGTTCCGGCGCTCGCCATTCCGGTTTCAGTTTGGCGACCACTCCTACCTTCGACATTATTCGCATGACCTCGCAGAGGGGGAACCCCACGACATTCAGGTAGCATCCCGTCAGACCCGAAACGGGCGCGAACCGTTCGTCCTGTATGGCATAGCCTCCCGCCTTGTCGAACGGCTCACCCGACTCGATATACGCCTCCATCTCCGCGTCCGTGTACTCCCGCATCGCCACGTCGCCGCTCGCGACCGTCGATGCCAGAAAGCCCTTGCGCAAGACGGTCACTCCCGTAACGACACGGTGTGAGCGCCCTCGAAGCTCCATCAGCATGTCCCTCGCATCGGCCTCATCGACCGGCTTTCCGAGGATCTCTTCGCCCAGGACGACGGAAGTATCCGCCCCTATCACGAGTGTCTCCGAATGTCCGTTGGACTCTACGGCGAGGGCCTTCTCCTGCGATAACTCTCTTACGTACTCTTCGGCGTCCTCGCCAGGGTATGGCGGACGCTCGTAAATTCCGGGCGAGACGAACTCGACAGCGGAATCGAGCGCTCCGATGATCTCACGCCTTCGCTGCGATTCCGAGGCGAGCACAATGTCCGGTTCCAAGTCCATGCGCTTATTGTAGCGTGTCACGCGCTCTGCCGTGTGTTGACGCATGACCATACCGCGACTACACTCGTGCACACCTTCGGAGCAACCCAATCATGGACAACATCGGAAGCATCGGCGTGATCGGCGCGGGCCTCATGGGCCACAGCATAGCCATGAATTTCGCCGTGGGAGGGCATGAGGTCGTCCTCATCGACACGACGGAGGAGAACCTCAGCAGGGCCATGGAGAACGTCTCCGCAACGCTCGGCGTGCTCCAGGAGCAGGGACTGGTGGACGAGCCGACCGCGCAGGCCGTCCCCGGACGCATTCGCGCGAGCACCTCGATGGCCGGATCGATGGACGGCGTGGGATTCGTAATCGAGGCCGTTTTCGAGGACCTCGACCTCAAGCGCCGCATCTTCGCCGACCTCGACACGCACTGCCCTCCTCACACCGTCCTGACCAGCAACACGTCGTCCTACATGACGAGCCAGCTTGCGCCATCCACCAATCGCCCTGACAAGGTCGTCGTCGCCAACTGGTGGAACCCTGCCCACCTGCTTCCGCTGGTCGAGGTAGTTCGCGGCCCGGAGACCAGCGACGAGACCATCGAAATCACCAAGGATGTACTTGAGGGAATCGGCAAGCGGCCGGTCGTCCTGCAAAAGGAGTCGCTCGGCTTCATCGGCAACCGGATGCAGTTTGCGCTCCTCCGCGAGGCCCTCTCCGTCGTGGACAAGGGCATCGCGTCGGCTGAGGACGTGGATACCGTCGTCAAGACCAGCTTCGGAAGGCGGCTCGCGGTCGCGGGGCCGCTGGAAGTGTTCGACATAGCGGGCTGGGACACCATCTCGCACATCATCGACGAGCTATATCCCGACCTCGACACCAGCAGCGAAAACTCGCCCACGATAACCGCGATGCTCGAACGGGGCGATCTCGGCGTCAAGTCGGGACGGGGATTCTACGAATGGAACGACGAGGCGGTGGCGGACCTGAGGCAGCGGATCACCCACGCCCTATCCGCCATCGACCGCTTTTGACTTGTGTCCTGCCTCAGAGATTCATCGAATAAGCCGGCGCGCGAAAGTCCCCTCTCCCGTCGTGGGAGAGGGCTAGGGTGAGGGTGAGAGTGGCTCCCCGGAACTCACTCATCCAATTCATGCACTGAACTTCAGAAACGGGACACTGGGAGGCACAACCATGATTAACCGACTTCACCACACCGGGTTCGTTGTCACCGACCGCGACAAGTCCGTCGCCTTCTACCGCGACGTGGTCGGCCTGAAGCTCATCGCCGAGTACGAGCGCATCGGACCCGGCATCGACGCCGTCATCGGCTATGAGAACACGCACCTCATCATTGCCAACCTCGACCTCGGCGGCGGCCACATCCTGGAACTCATCCAGTACCTCAATCCGCCTCCCAACGAGCGGCCAACCACGGAGCGCAACACCATCGGCGCTCCCCACGTAGCCATCTTGGTGGACGACATCGAGGCTGTCCAACAGAGGCTCATCGACGGCGGCGCAAAGCCCATGAACCCGCCCGCAGAGCTTGCCCCCGGCCGCGTCGCCTGCTACATCCAAGACCCCGACGGCAACTGGCTGGAACTGTTGCAGCTAGGGTAGGGTCTACCTCGACAATTCCCCTATCACGCGAGTAAGGCCAAACAATGAACTTCGATGTCGACTGTCACCTCAGCGCAGCAGATCGCACCGTGTCGTCGCCGGAACGCGATGGAAGCCCCGCGCGGGCGATCACCCTTTCTCGCAGCTACGAAACGACGGTCGAGGACCTGTGGGACGCCGTGACGAACGGCGAACGTATCCCACACTGGGCCATGCCGATCAGCGGCGATCTTGAACTCGGAGGCCGCTATCAGTTGGAAGGCAACGCGGGAGGTGTGATCACGTCGTGCGAACGGCTGTCACATATCTCTCTCACGTGGGAATTCGGCGGTGACCTCAGCTGGGTGGACGTACACGTCTCGGACGAAGGAGCCGGTCGGGCGAGGCTTGCGATCACGCACACCTCCCGCCATTCCGAACACTGGGACACCTACGGAGCGGGCGCGACCGGCGTCGGCTGGGAGTTGGCACTCTTGGGTCTCGCCTTTCATTTCGAGCAGCCGAACGATCCAAAGCCTGACGAGATGGCCTTTGTCACCTCGCCCAACGGCAAGGCGTTCATCACCGGAAGCAGCGAAAGCTGGGGGCAGGCTTCAATTGCGGCCGGAATGGACCCCGACAACGCGCTCGCGGCGGCAAGGCGCACGACAGGGTTCTACACGGGCGAACCGGCCTGATAAGTCAATGCCGTTAGGCCGTCGCGATGCGCTGCGTGCCCTCGATAGGCGGCCTTCTCAATAGACGCCGGGGAATATCCTGTACTTCACCCGCGCCTTGTACTCAGCCTACTTTTCCTCAAGGTGGCTGATGCCGAGCCATTCAATCATGACGGAGTACCTCCTTCCCCTCTGATGCGGTCATTAGGGATACGGGTACCGGTGAGATCAATAGGACATCCCGTGGAGCGGCGAGGCTGAGCCGGCCATCTCCAGCGTTCTCCTCGGATAACATCCAGTGGCCGGAAAGTGGCGGGCTGGAGCAGGCAGGACGCGGAGGGGACGCTTGATGCGAACGCAGCTTCGCCGGAACTTGGCAGGGAACAAAACTCCCATCCTGTTCGTCATATTCAATAGACGCACAGTAAATCTTGATGAGGTGACCACTACATGAGAGCCGCGATAGCCGGAGCCATCACACTCTGCCTCCTTCTCGCATTCATCACCGCCTGCGGAGAAGACGCACCGTCTTCAATGCCAACGCAGACGGCGCCGACTCCCGTTCCGATGCCGAGTGCAACTCCTATTCAACCGGCACCGACCGCGACTTCTACTCCGCCAACCTCTGTACCAGCGCCGACGGCAACCCCAATTCAACCGTCTCCTACTGCCGAACCTACTACCGAGGAGTCCGGGACCTCCAAGGTTACGGGCACCATCACGTATCGCGAGCGGATCGCCCTGTCACCTAACGCGGTCGTGGAGGTGACGCTCAGCGATGTTTCGCTGCAGGACGCTCCGTCAGTCACCATAGAGGAGCTGACAATCCGAAACCCCGGGCAGGTCCCCATCAGCTTCGAGATCGAGTACGACGCCGATGAAATCGACGAGAGGTTCACGTACGCGATCCAGGTCAGGATCATGGAGGGCGACGATCTTGCGTTCATAAACGACACGGCATACGACGTCATTACGCGCGACAACCCCCATCACGTGGACATGGTCCTCGTGCGAGTGGGCGGGAGCCCCAGCGAACCCGAACCCACAAGCGAGGCGATGGTTGAGAAGCCTGCCCCTATCGAGAGTGTCGCGGTCGTCGTTTCGGACTCCGACCCGAAGGAATACTCGCTGCGAATCGTCTCAGGCCTTACCAGCGGTTGTGTCTCATTCGGGGGCTACGAAGTGGACCTTGAAGGAACCGACATTGTCGTCAACGTAGTCAACCTCATGCCGGAAGGGCCGATCGCATGTATAGCGACGTATGACACACATGAGTTCGTGATCAATCTGGGCAGCGACCTGACGCCCGACGAGGCCTACAAGGTCATAGTCAACGGCGAGGTGACGAACTCCTTCCTGGTCCGCAATGATCGCATTGGTTCTTGGGTCTTGGAGCAGTCTCCAATTGAGAACATCGAAGTAGTCGCCTCGGACTCGAACCCGCCCGGCTACTCCCTCAACGTACACTCGGTCCTGCCACGGGGCAGTACCTGCTCGGTCTTCAACGGATACGACATTTCACGCCGGGGACACGGCACCATCGAGGTGAAGGTCACGCACCTGAGGGTCGCGCCGGGGCAGCCAGTCCCCTGCACTGCCGACCTCCCGTCGGTGATGACCGAGATACCGCTGGGATCCGACTTCGTTCCCGGAGAGCGCTATTCGGTCATCGTCAATGAAGAGACAACAACATTCACTGCCGAGTCCACCACCTTCGAAACAGGTCCTTGCCGGATGACGAGAGCAGCGCAACTTCCCATCGAGTTCGAGTACAGGGGCACGATTCCAACGGGGTTCGACGGCATAAACACGGCAGGATGCACCTTCACGAAGCCGGTTGAGACTGTGACTGTAGTAATCACGGGCCCCGCCTCTCACACGGAGGTGTTCACCCTCATCGAGCCCGGCACGGAGGTCATGTTCCCGCTGCCGGAAGGGACGCCGTCCAGGACCACCCGGGAGATCGTGCCGTCGGGTGAGTACAAGCGCGAGATAACCGTCACGTCAGTGGATGGAGAGACGCTCCTCATCAGCGGCCAGTTTGGTGTGCTCCCGACCGTGACAATCCTCGACCCTAGGAAATGACGAGGCTTTGTGATTCCAGCACGCGATCAATCCACTTCTACCAGTATGCTGGCATCCTTCGTGCGATCAGGCAAGGCGAATTGAAACCGCGACGGACGGACGAAGCACACCGAAGACCGGCTCGGACCCGTAGACCCCGTTTCGCTCCATTGCCTCCCGGCGCTTGACGGGCTTGGGGAACCTCTCTAGGGTTGTCACCAACTGGACCGCGGTGGATACTTGGGGCTCCGCGTTTGCGAATAGCACAGCCTTCGGTTGTTGGAGCCTCCGCAGCGCAGCTCCCATTCTCGAAAGGAAAACACTATGCCAATTTCCCAGGAGATTGATCTCTACTGGCAGAAGATCTGCAACACCGTTGACGAGCTCGTCGCCTGCCTCGAAGGTCTCGACAGCGACGCCCTGAACTGGAAGCCACTCGAAGACGCCAACAGCCTCTACGTCCTGGCCACTCACACGATGGGCAACGTACGGTTCAACCTTCTGAACGTCCTTTGCGAATTGCCCATCACTCGCGACCGAGATGCTGAATTCGTAGCTGTGGGTGCCTCATCCGGAGAAATCGTATCGCGCTGGAACGAGCTAAAGGGACAGATATCGGACGCCATCGAAAAGCTACCTTCATCCGAACTCGACCGAGAGCGGGACCATGCCAACTACGGGTGCATAGCCGGACGCGAGTTGCTCGTAATCGTGGCGCGCCATGCAGCCGAGCACTACGGCCAGGCCCAGCTAACCCGCGATCTTGCTAAGGCTAGACCGTAGGGCTAGTGTCCCTAGTTCGGCTGGAGAGACGGCGCTTTCAACGGCGGGGCGAGTTGGTGCGGTTCGAGTTGGAAGGCCTCCTTGCGGTAGACCTGCAGGCGGTACGACTCGAAGTCGGGCACCCACATGAGGCCTTGCTCATCGACGCGAACTGAGCGCGGCCCACGGAACATCTTCTCCGTCTCAAGATCTGCCATCGTGCGAAGGCGAACGGTGCGGAGGCGCGTCCGCATGGCGGCGATGGCGGGCTCGGAGAGCGTCGCGTCGCCGGTGAACTGCTGGACGTACCTGCCCTCCGGGGTGAATAGCTGGATGCGGTTGTTGCCCCAGTCGCAGACGTAGATGTCGAAGTCATGGTCGACGGCGATGCCAGCCGGACGCACGAACTCTCCCCTGCCGTCGCCGGTCTTGCCGAACTCGAAGATGAACTCGCCATCGGGCGTGAACTTCTGCACCCTGTCGTTGCGCCAGTCCGAGACATACACGTCGCCGTCGTCGTCCAGGGCCACGCCCCACGGCATGTTGAACTCCCCCGCGCCGTCGCCAAAGCCGCCCCATCCCTTGAGATACCGCCCGTCCTTCGTGAACTGCTGCACGCGGTGGTTCATGGTATCGACGACGTAGAGGTTTTCGTCGGCGTCGAACGCCATGCCGGAGGGACGGTTCAACTGTCCTTCCTCCGTCCCGTATTCACCCCAGCGGGCGAGAAATTCGTCGCCCTTGGAGAATATCGAGACCGTGTGACACGCCTCGTCGGTCACGTACAGATTGTCCTCGCCGTCAAGGACGACCTGCACCGGCATGAAGAGTTCCCCTTCCGGCACGGAGATGACATCCCCGTTGCTGCCGTACTCGACGCCGAACGAGCGATTGCCGATCGTTCCGAGGTCCTCATGGTCGATGTTGGTGATGCGAATCGGCGCGGTGCCGAGCACGTAGACTCGCCCATCCCCTCCGAACGCAACATCCAGTGGGTCGTCGATGACGTTCTTGACCCCGACCGTCTTCAAATACGGGAATCCCGCTCTCAACAGTGCGTATGGCTGTGGCATCGAACTCTCCTTCTTGAATGACCCTTTGGGTCCTGCGGATCAGTCCACTATTCGGGCGTCGGCAATATACAGGCGTCTCGCGGAGCCCTCGCAGGTCATCAGACGACCCTCGAACTGCACGTCTTCTCCTATACGACCGCCGATGTCGCCGGCGGCCTCGACCGGCAGTTGCACGAACGCCTTGACCGTGCGGCTTCCGTACTGCTGCTTGACCTCGTAAACGTCCAACTCGGCCTTCGTTCCGCCGCCGTCCCCGAAGTTGAAGTCGTACGAATAGGTGCTCGCTCGACGCGCTGTACCGGTCCATCGGACCGTAGCGTCCTTGTACCGTTCGTCGAACAGACGATTGGCCTCGTAGCTCATAATCTTGGGATTGAACAGTTCCTCGCACACCGACGCCACGTCGAGTCGCAGGGCGCCCGTCGGCTCGGTTGGAGTAGCGGCAGGCTCCGGCACACTGGGAGTTAAGGCGACAACGGCAGGTTCAGGCGGAGGTGCAGGTGCCGCAGGTTCAGGGCGCTTGGACTCCTCCACCACTTCCGGGACGGACGCGACCGATGGTACAGGGTCGGGAGGCGCGCTAGGCATCCGTACAGGTTCCGGTGCGCTTGGAGCGGGCGGCGCAACCGGCGGCTCAGGCGTTTCCGGCACGTCCGATATCCTCAGTGGCGCAGGACGAGAAGCCGGCTGAGGCGTACTCGGCTTCCTGGCAGTCTCGACACTCCTCAAGGAAGTTGGCCTGGGGAGTGGAGGCGCCGGTCTCGCCGTCGCAGACCTTTTTCGTTGGGTCTGGGGTCTTGGCCGCGTACGCCTGGTCCCTCTTGCGATCGTCGCAGAGGCAGGGTTCTTATCAATGGCCCTGTTGACCTGCACGACCAACCATTGTGCCATGGACAGCAATTCCTGCTGTTCCGATGCCAATTCCTGCTGGCTCTCCTCAGTCGCCAGGTCACCGGCGGCAAGCGCGGCGACGTGCTCTCGCTGCCGGACATATCGCTGCATTCCTGTAAAGAAATTCCTGTTGGTCTCCCTCTTGGAGAGACTCGGAGCGGTGTTCCAGGCCGACGCAGGTTCCGTCACTTTGCCCCCGCCATTTACCACGTCCATCAACTCTTCCTGAATGGGGTACCACATCCTGTTCAGAACGTCGGCCTCCCCAAAGTGCTCCACGTATTCATCGGGGGTGTTGACGTTCCTCAATAGCAGGAATGTCCCGATGGTGAAAAAAATGGAGAATATCGCTATAAAGATTGCCACTGCTTCGGAAAGGAAGTTGTACACCATCGTCAGAAAGATGGCGCCGGAAACGGCAGCGATGATTATGATGGTCCTATACCTGTAGGTCATGGTCTGTCACATAGAGGTCTTTCTCGTCGCCGAACTCTCGATGCACAGCGGATCGTCAATGCGCCCTTTACGCCGACGGCATCCACGGGAATCCCGCTCACAACAGTGCGTATGGCTGCGGCATCGAATTCTCCCTTTTGAATGACCCTTTGGGTCCTCCCGGTCAGTCCACCAGGTGGGCGTCGGCAACGTACAGGCGTCTCGCGGAGCCTTCGCAGGTCATCAGACGGCCCTCGAACTGCATCTCCTCACCGATACGCCCGCCAATAGCGTCCGCGGCCTCCATCGGAAGCTGCACAAACGCGCGTACCGTACGGCTCCCGTACTGCTGCTTCACTTCATAGACGTCCAACTCGGCCTTCGTTCCACCACCGTCCCCGAAGTTGAAGTCGTAAGAATACGTGCTCGCTCGCCTCATCGTGCCCGTCCATCGGACGGTCGCGTCCTTGTACCTGTCGTCGAATAGACGATTGGCCTCGTAGCTCATGATCTTGGGATTGAAGAGTTCTTCGCACACCGACGCCACGTCGAGGCTCAGGTCGCCCGTCGGCTCACCTGGAGTCGCATCAGCCTCCGGCACACTGGGAGTTGAGGCGACAACGGCAGGTTCGGGTGGAGTAGCGGCAGGCTCCGGCACACTGGGAGTTGAGGCGACAACGGCGGGTTCGGGTGGTCTTGTTTCCTCCACCACCTCCGGCTCCGACGCAACTCCCGGAGTGGAAACGGACGCCGCAGCCGGCTCCGGTGTGTGTTCCCGTTCGCGAGGAGTGGGAGCAGCCACGACAGGCCCCGGCGGCTCGGGCGCGGCTGTTATTCGTGGCGGTGCGGGCGCGGGACTCTCAACGGCGCTTCTCATCGTAGACGGAGCAGGACGGGTTGGCGTCGTGCGTGTACGGGTTGGGGGCCGTGCTTGCGTGGCACGGGATGCCGCGCTCGGCCGTGGCCTCCCAACACCAGATGTCGCGCTCGGTCGGGTTGCAGCGGCTCTCGTCGGTTGGGCCTTCGCTGCCACCCGTGAGGCTCTTTCGCTTCCGACCGTCTGCTCGGAACCCGACAGGGCTTTGACGCCCTTCCTTGCCTCTTCAAGCAGCTCCCGGCTCATGAACAGCAGTTCCTGCTGGTCCATTTCCTGCTGTTGCCACATTTCTTCCGTGCTGGTCTTGCCGACCACGAGCGCCGCGACCTCTGCTCGCTTGTTGACGTACCGCTCCATTCCCTGGTGGAACGTCGCGGGCGTCTCCTGCTTGTAGAGATTCGGTACGGCGGTCCACACCGAAAAAGACGACGTCACCTTGCCGCCCATTCTCACCACTTCAGACATCTCGTCTCGTACGGGTATCCACATCTTGTACAGCCGGTCGGTCTTCCCTTCCTTCTTCACACTTACTTCGGAATTGCCGACAATCTGCGTGGCCACGTACCACGCGCCAACGACAATGACGACCAGGATAACCGCAAACGGAGGGGAGATCACAAAGGCCGGGACGAACAAGATTACGCCCACGACGATGGCGATGTTCCTGAGCGTGGTCTTATTCATAGCGATTGCTCTGCCCTCATATATTCAGCCGGTATGTATACTCAGCTCAAGCCGCAGTTTAGCATTCAGTTTGTTCACAAACTCATCCTTCTTTGGAATACTAGGGTTATTTCGCATCGCCCGGTACACCTCGTCCACAGTGGTGGAGACGAATCGCGTACCTTTCAAGGACAGTCTATTACCTTTTGGAACAAGATTGTACAGTGCGAAGCGAGAGGCATGATTTGCTGAATATCCCTCTGTCTTGAAACCGTACCTATTTACTAAGTTAGTGTATATATATTCTTGGATAACCCAATAACATTTCGTATCCCATAGTTCGTATACAATGCCTTTATTTATGAGCTGAGTTACTGCACGTTTTATAGAATCATATGTGTTCATACCGAATTTGTATGATTCGCTCTGGATATCATCCCCTTGAAGGAATTCGGTCATTCCATCAACCAGCCCTCTTGTGCTTGTCGTAGAATTGGACTGGAATTCGACAGATATAAAGTCATCAACTTCGGGCTTCATGGGCTTGTGTCTCACAAGAACGTAGTCAATGTTGCCGATATTGGGAAGGTTGACTTCAGGAAAGACAATAATGTTGTTGGAATCTCCAAAGTAATGTAACGTGACGTCTTCAATAACTTTTGAAACGCCATGAATTGAGCCTTGTTCCTCAAAGCGATTCGGGCAAATCGCGCGAAATCCACCACCATGTTCCGCAGAACAAACTCCAAAAGGAAAATCAATGAGTCGACTCTTCTTCGTGCATTGGACTTCTTGGAATGGACACCAGTAACGTCTACGAGCGTCTTGCGCCTCCTTAGTCCGGTTCCATATGGGGTAACCAAAAATTTCAATCGGTCGATTGCCTGGTTTAGTTGACAATGTAGTCTTCCTCAATCAACTCTTTCCAAATCGTACGTATCTCGGACGGAGACAATTGAGTATCTAACAACCAACCAAGAGTCGCGCCGCATTGTCTGCAAAACGTTTCACTATCATCGGTATTAATGCGGGTTGGGACTGACCACTGGGTATCTTGATTATCGCTGTCAAGAGCAAGGACAAGAATACTGTCATGGGTGATTGCGTTCAAATCTCTGATATGAACCGAGATAGGATGCTCAGAGTATACCGCATATGAGTTCACCAGCCTAAAGCCAGCGGTCTTAAGTGCTATCGTCAGTTCTGCCCACGCAGCGGGATCCCAGTGATGAAAGGTAAACACCATGCGACCCGTCTGACTCTTCAACACGCGTGCGCATTCGGCAAAGATTCTCGACAACACTCTTGTAAAACTGCTACCGTCACTCGTGCCATTCGTCGCGACCGCGCTATTGGACTGGTCATAGCTCCATTCAAGTTCGTCTGGAAGCAAGCGTGTCAACCAAACTCGGAAGAAGGCCGCAAGATCACTGTACTGTACACTGTCATAGTAGGGCGGGTCAGTCACTATGAGGTCTACGGAGCGGCTGTCGACGGGCAAGTCTTGAGAGTCGCCATAAATGAGCCAAAACTTCCGCAGTCCGTATGTCAGATCGGCCTGATCGAAAACTTCAAGGCCGGCATCCAATTCTCCTGGCATCTTGACCAATTGGCTTTTGCCGTCTTCTCCGATTCTTCGTTCAATCGGCAGGGCTGCCCATTTGCGACCGCGCTCAATGCGATCACGAAACAGCAATTGCAAGTTACCCGATGATTTACGAGGATTGATCGGATTATTCTCCAACGCGGTGTATGGGAAAGAGTATGCGTGCAAGGCGAAGACGTGTCGAATCGCGCCTGGACGACGTTTGTACCAGCCTTTGTAGCCACAGAGCATCGCATTGAATTCGAGAGACGCCGAGACGAGCATCGCTAGATTGAGCCTCTCAACCTCTTCGTATTCTCGCAATTGTCGAATAGACTGATGAAGGTATAAGAGCTGTCGGGACGAGAAGAGATCAAGATACGAGTGAACATTACGCTTTAGCAGGTCGCCAGCTTTCGGCCCATCTATCACGCGAAAGTCCTCAATCGGACCCATATTCAACTCATGTCGCCTCTCATCGGCCTGCTTGATGCGCTGTCGGTCTGCGTCATCAGGGGCACGGAAAAAGATGCCGTGCTCAACACAAGCGGCAACAATCGCTATTGGCGAATAACGTTCATAAAAGGGCAAGTCAAGCAGATCTCGATATTTCTGTCCGCAGTTTGGACATTTTGTTTCAGATTTCGTAATCAAACGTAATGTGTTAGAATCTGACGCCTCTTGATCATGGTTGTCACGAATGCCCATATCGCTGGGAGAAATGCTTATCGTCCTATCAGCCTCATGACGCAAGTCATATTGGTCGATTTGTATGACTTCCCTACAACCACATACTTTACGCGACCCTTGCAGGGTGTACTGAATATCGACTGTTTTCTGACAGGTTGGGCATTCAGTTATGAAGTAGTGTCCCAAACTACTGTAGAGGTTGGCATGAAAGTGATTGAACGCGGCCCGTAGGCCTTCCGTCGTGGCATAGCTGAGGGAGGTCCGCGCCTGCACGACCGGGATAGGATCAATGTCCGCTCCTATCACATTGGCGCCCAATCGAATCGCTTCATGAAGAGTTGTGCCACCCCCCATCATCGGGTCCAGTACGGTTTTGCCTTCGAGCCCCCCCGGCGCATAGTAATCACGCCGTTCGGTTCCGGGCACGAACTGTTTGAGTATTGTCCGGAACATTGTGCCGCAACGCCGCGCCCACCACTTGTGCAGATACGTATTAGGACGGAAGAGGTGTTTGTTGAACACTTCGCGACGAGCAAGTTCGTCGGCGAATGTCTCTGGAAACGAATGATCTATCATGAGACTGTGCCCGAGTTCAGCAGACTCGTCCAGTTCATTCAAAGTCATTTGGCGGTCTTGGAGAATCATGCGATAGCGCGAGTTGCCTAGTTGAATACCGAAAGCTGCTCGAACGTGCCGCCGACAATCGGCTTCGAGTCCATCCCGAGGTACTGCTCCAGTATGGTCGCGTAGAGTCCCCGGAAGTCATAGGTGTGAGCCAGGTCCTCGCCGTTGGCGAGCTTGGGCTGCTCCAGCGACGGGTACTCGGCGTACATCCCGCCCGACACCATGTTGCCGATCAGGAACGCGCCGCCGCCGGAACCGTGGTCGGTCCCCGATCCGTTGTCCGCCAGCCTTCGTCCGAATTCCGTCCAGACGAGCATGAGCACGTTGTCCGCCGCGTCGTGCTCCTCGAGGTCCTGGAAGAAGTCGGCGATGCCCCGTGAGAGCTCGACCATGTCCTGCTCATGCGTCATCTCCTGCCGTGAGTGCGTGTCGTAGTCGCCGTGACTCGTGTGGAAGACCCTCGTGCCGAGGTCCGCCAGGTGCACACGGGCGATGTCGCGCAGACTCTTGGCCAGCGGGTTCGACGCATACTCCACGTCCGACTTGTACATCGCCGGGGCCCTCTTGAGGTCGTCCGCGCCGCTGAGCACGCCCTGGCCGGTCTCGGAGAGGTAGTCCATGACCGGCCCCGTGCCCGCCACCGGCGCGTACATGTTCTTGAACCGCTCCAAGGACAGGCTCCGGCGGTCGGGATCGGAGATGCTCGTCATGATGCCGTAGTTGTCGAGATCGGCCACCGACGTTACGGGCACTCCCTTCGACACGAAGGACTGCGGCAGTCCGCGTCCGAAGTTGACGCCCGTAAGGGAGTTCTCCTTGTCGGGGTCCATCTCGCCGATGGCCTGCCCCAGCCAGCCCTCGGTGGCGATGGTGTCCGGCTCGCACGTCTGCCAGATGTACGTGCTGCGGAAGTGCGACCGGCTGGAGTTCGGGTACCCCACTCCCTGCACGACCGCCATCTTGCCCTCGTCGTACATCTCCTTGAGCGGCGCGGCGTGGGGGTTGAACGCCAGCGTGTCGTCGATGGGCAGCACCTCGTCCTCGGAAAATGCGAGGCCCGGACGCACGTCGTGGTACAGGGGGTTCGTGTAGGGAATTACCGTGTTCATGAAGTCGTTCCCGCCGACCAGCTGCACGATTACCAGTACGGGATCACGCTCTGCGGTTGTCATTGTGGTTCTCCTTTCGCAGGAACCCCTGCGAAGCTGCATTTGGGCTGCCAACCTATCCGAACTGGAACTCCCGCGTCGATACGATAAGCTGAAGCATGTTGACGATCCGCTCGTCGGTAGCTTCCCTGTTGCCGTTGAAGACGATGTTGCCATCTGCTGCCGCCTCGGCGATGAGCTCCTGTCGCGTGTCCTCCTCGACCTCGATGGGGCCGACGAGATCGAGGCACCCGTCCACAAGCTCTTCCGGCGTCAGCGCGCTGCCGTTCCGGGCGCGCAGGCGCTCGATGATGTCCCGGATGCCCGGCTTGTCGGGATCGGACACCTCATCGACGGCAAAGTTCACGCGCTCGTTCAGTGTGCCGCCATTGATCCAGCCTGAACCGGTCTGCCAGCCCTCTACCGTCAGGGGCCCCATCAACTGCTGTCCCATGAGGGAGGTCGCCCCGGCGTAGTGGTCTATCCCCGGGTTCGCCTCGCGGTAGGTGCCGATGAGCTTGAGCACGCCGCCCACGAGCTCGGTCGGACTCTTGACCTTGGCGAATCGCGCGTTCTTGAAGAAGTCGGAGTTGAACAGCACCTGCAGCATGTGGGCGATGCTTCCGCCCGACTCGAAGTAGGCCGCCATGAGCGTGTCGATGGCCTCCGGGTCCAGGGGCGGTATCTCGTTCCACGCGGCCACCGGAGGCTCGTCCGCGACGAAGAAGTTGTACAGGTGCCTTGAGATGAATCGCGCCGTCGCGGGCTGGTCGATGACCATGTCGATCACGTCGGTGCCGTCCAGCGGGCCGGTCACCCCGAGGAACGTCTTATCCCCATAATCATGATCGGCCTCGCGGAACTCGAACCGCGTCGCCCACTTGCCGTACGGCACCGCGCCGTGCGCGGGCTGAACGAAGCTCCACCCCGTGAAGGCGTACGCCGAGCTCTTGACGTCCTCCTCCGTGTAGTTACCGACTCCCATCGAGAACAGTTCGAGCAGCTCCCGTCCGTAGTTCTCGTTCGGCTCGTCCTTGTGGTTCTCGTTGTTGTCCAGCCAGAACAGCATCGACGGGTCCATCGACAGTTCGAGCAGGATCGTGCGGAAGTCGGCCATACCGACCCGCCGGAACATCTCAAGCTGGCGGCGGTTCGTCCTCGGATGCGCCGACTTCGACGGCGCGCAGGCGAATACCTGGTGCCAGAAGAGGCCCATCTTCTCCTTCAGCGGGCGCTTGGAATTGACCATCAGGAAGATCCACTTCCCCGGCGACGATGCCCCCGGCGCGCCGATGCCGCGATAGTATCGCAGCAGGATGTCCTCGTTGTCGTCGGGTGACGGCTCCTCCGGCAGGGGACCGTGCAGGTACGGGTGGATGATGTCCGGGTCGCCCCGCGAAAAACGCTCCGGGTGGACCAGGTCGTCCACGACGGCCTCATAGCCCTGGGCCACCAGCGCTTCCAATTCGTCCCGCGTCGCGCCCATTCCGGCCCGCCGCATCAAGTGTGCCATCAGGGAGATATCGGTGGTCGACATTGCTCTCCTCCTACAATCTCATCGCAATTCGTGACACTACGCTGACGATATGCAGGATTGTGGCACAAGCGTAGTACAAGGTCAATTCGTGGCAGACGCTTTCAGGGCGCCGTTTACGCCCTATGCCGGCATCCTCGCTTCAATCGCCCGATCAAAGCGAGAGACGACCAGGACTACCTGCAAGCGGGTGGATGGTAACCGCACAGCCACTCGACGGCTGAGAAGCGCAGCCCTTCAAGAAACTCCTCAGGCGTGGAGTCGAATGTCGTAACCGTTTCGTATTCTCTGAATTGGCTCCTCTGGAAAGTGACCTCTCCCAACAGGATGTCATGCGCCAAGCTTCGTACCGTGACTTCCTTCTCGTAGTCCGAAAGTTCGTCGTAAAAGCCCCTCTTGTCTTCGGGCAGAAAGACATCGGGCCCCGGCATCGAGGTGAATGGCGTGTTGGCTATGCCCCGGTCCCACTGGGCGATCAGGCACCTCATGATTAGCGCCTTGAAAGGGAGCGGCCCGGTGCCATACCACCAGTGTTCGAGAGCCTCGCGCATCGTATCGTCGAGGAGATTGTAGTTCGCCAACGCCGCGTCGGACAGCGACTCTTCAGGGGCAGGCCAGGAGTAGATGAACCGAGCGGGATGGACTCCACGAAACGGCTTGGGAACGACGTTGTCCGGCGGTATGGGCCCCCACCCCGCAGGCTGGCATGATATTACGGCATGCCATGTGTCGGTTACACCCGGTCGCAGTCCGCGCGCAAGTGCTTCCCTGCCTCCGGGCGCATCGTAGGCTTCTATCCGCTCTTGCAACCGAGCAGTATCTTCGCTGTCCCATTCTTGGTCAAACACGAGGGCGGCGGCAACCGAACCAAGGGCATAGTCCCTCATCGCCGGCTCCTGCTCAAGCACCCTGACCGCCGCATCTGAAAGGCCAAGCTCCTGAATACCTGGCAATTTGGCCGGCACATTGAGGAGGTCTTGCTCCAGCCTGTCCGTGTCAACACTCGGAGATTTCGTCCGCCGAGTTTCCCAGACGATTCGGAACGAGTCCTGCAGTAGCGGATCGAGGGACTCAAACCTCGTCAGCGCGGCAGGCGATAGAGTCTCCTCAAGCGGCGGCAAGAGGTGGCCATCCACCGACAGCGTCTTGTGGACCTCATCGATCATCGACGCGAAGTCGCCATATTGGTACTCGAGGTCGGAAAATTCTCCCGCCAGCCACTGCTTTTTGAAATACCGGAGGGTCGAGTTGGGGTACCCTTCCAGCAACAGTTGACGGCGGTACGGCTCCCCGATGGTGTCCAATAGCGTCTGGGTATCCAGTCCGAGAATCGCCGACAGGGGAGCCGGATCGTCCGGCATGTCGCGCAGGTACACGAGAGCGCCGTCATTCCCACTCTCCAGCGACTCGTCGACCAGCGCTTCCTGAATCTCCACAGGCAGCGCTTGGAACCTGGCGAGGTCCGCGCTCGAAAGGCTTTCCTCGAACGGGACGACAGGCGTCGGACTGGGAGTGGGCACGGGCGTCGAGGTCGGGGCAACGGTGGGCACGACCGTCGGCACAGGAGTCGGCGGCGGAGACTCCGAGCACGCGGCCAGCACGACTACTGCCAAGACGGACATCAACGGAAGCATCAATCGTCTATCCATCGTGCCAACCTCCTCTTAGTAAAAAGGACCCCGTTCACCCCCGTATCAAGTACGGGGCAAGCTCTGAGCCTGTCGAAGGGTGGCAACCCCGTTCATGGTTCGACAAGCTCACCACGAACGCTCTCGGCAGACTTATTATACCAATTCACTTTGAATACACCGTGAATCGTCCGTGACACAACCAAGCCACCCGTCATTCCGGCGAAGGCCGGAATCCAGAAATCCCGATTAGGTTGTGTTGTCATTCTTGGAATTCACTGAGTTATCCCCGATCAAGTTGTCATTCCCGCGAAAGCGGGAATCCAGAGATATACCCTCACCCTAGCCCTCTCCCGCGAACGGGAGAGGGGATTAGATTCCCGCTTTCGCGGGAATGACGGGAAATGTCAACACAACCTGGCGAGAATACGGTCTCATCACACTCACTAGGCATTAGACACCCTCTTACCACCACAGCGGCGGCATACTACTTGACCTACTGACAGGCGGGACCATGGAAGCCGCAAAGCCACTCGACGGCTTGGAAGCGCAGTCCTTCAAGGAAATTCTCTGGCGAGTCCAGTGTCGAGACCGTTTCGGTCTCTCCGAACCGGCTTCTGTGGAACCAGACATCACCCTTGAGGATGGCTGCCGCCAGGTTTAGCTCGGTTGCCCACTTCTCATGGTCTGTCAGCTCGTCGTAGAACTTGCGCTTGTCCTCTGGGAGAAATACCTCCGGCCCCGGCATCGACGTGAACGGCGTGTCGGCCAAGCCCCGGTCCCACTCGGCCACGAGGCACGCCATGAAGTGCGTAGCATGGGGAAGCCCGTGACCGTACCATCGCACCTCGAAAGCCTCACGCATCGTCTCGTCGAGAAGTCTGAAGTTCGCCAACGCCGCGTCTGAAAAGGCGTCCTCCGGCTCGGGCCAGTAGTAGACGAGCCTGGCGGGATGCACGCCGCGGTACGGTTGCGGAATTACCGACTCGGTCGGCACGAACCACCCCTGAAACGGCAGACACGCCATGAGCGCAAGGAACGGCTGTAATTCGCCCGGACGCAGGCCTCGTTCAAAGGCCTCCCTGCCTCCCGGCGCACGGTAGGCGTCTATGGTCTTCTGCAATCGGTCGGCATCCTCGGATGCCCACTCATGCTCAATGACAAGCTCGGTTGCCACAGTCCTCTGCACATAGCTCCACAGTTCGTCATCCTTCTCCAGAAGGTCCTCTGAATCCTCGGTTAGCCCCAGCGATCGGATATCCGGCAACTCGGTAGGGGTATTGAGCAGTCTTTCCTCAAACCGGCCGACTTCTTCCTCCAGCGACAGCGTACGCTCGGTCTCCCACCACAGCCGGAACGACGCCTGAATCGGCGGGTCGAGGGACTCGAATCTGCTGAGCGCGGAGGCCGAAAGGGTCTCTTCCAACGGCGGCAACAGGTGGCCGTCCTCTGTCAGCGTCTGATGCACCCCACGGACCAGCAGGTCGAAGTTGCCGTACCGGTATTCGAGGTCGGTGATGTTTCCCGAAAGCCAGGACTTTCTCCAATGCTGGACGGTCGAATTGGGGTACCCCTCCAGCAGCAGTTGACGGCGGTACGGCTCGTCGATAGTGTCTAATAACGCCAGAGTCTCCGGTTCGAGTATGTCAGAAAGTGACGCCGGATCGTCCGGCATGTCGCGCAGGTACACGAGAGCGCCGTCATTCCCACTCTCCAGCGACTCGTCGACCAGGGCCTCCTGAATCTCCTCAGGCAGCGCTTGGAACCGGGCGAGGTCCGCGCTCGAAAGGCTGTCCTCGAATGGGACAACCGGCGTCGGACTGGGCGTGGGCACGGGCGTCGAGGTCGGGGCAACAGTGGGCGCGACCGTCGGAGTGGGACTCGGCGGCGGAGACTCCGAGCACGCGGCCAGCACGACGACTGTCAAGACGGACATCAACGGAAGCATCAATCGTCTATCCATCGTGCCAACCTCCCCTTAGAAAAAGGACCCCGTTCGCCCCCGTATCAAGTACGGGGCAAGCTCTGAGCCTGTCGAAGGGTGGCAACCCCGTTCATGGTTCGACGAGCTCACCACGAACGCTCTCGGCAGACTTATACCAATTCGTTTTGAATACACCGTGAATCCGTCACCCCCGCGAACGAACGCCAGACCGTACCACGATACGGGGCCGGAATCCATCCCCGGTCACCCCCCGTAGGGGCAACCCTTGTGGTTGCCCTTCCCCGATACCGCCCCACCACCTATCATCCCCGCGAAAGAAGACCTTTGCGTAACCCACCGTGCGGGAAGACCTTGGCATGAAACACCAATGCTACCGAACCTCAACCCCACCCCTCTGGATACCGGCCTTCGCCGGTATGACGGTTATTCAAAGGCCTCCGAAAGCGGGAATCTAATCCCCTCTCCCGTTCGCGGGAGAGGGCTAGGGTGAGGGTATATCTCTGGTTCCCGCTTTCGCGGGAATGACGGGAAATGCCAACACAATCTGGCGAGAATACGGCTTCGTCACACCCAATTGGGACTGCTCCGGCTTGTAACGCTTACTAGCGGTATGGGTACATGGTATACCCATTCCCCGAAGGCCACATCACACGATTCTGGGATTCTCATCCCCACCCGCGTCCGTTGGGGCGCGCCCCAAACAGCCGCGCTGGAGCCTTGTGATACCATGTTGCCTTGACTCAAGACCCGGCAGCCGGAGGAGAACGTGTCCGAAACGAGCGAGCGAGTTCAATACGCGAACGTCGAAGGGGCCGATGAGGTATTCACCTCCGAGTTCCTGGAGTACTTTGTCGCGGCGCACGACAAGTTCGCAGGTCGCGTACACGAATTGCGCGCCAGGCGGGCAGAGGTGCTCCGCCGCGCCCTTGAAGACGGCGTCCTGCCATCGCACCCGCCCGTCTCGGAGATCAACACCACCGACTGGAACGTGCCCCCCGTGCCGGAGGACCTTCGACGACCCGGCATCGAGATCACCGGCCCGGCATCGGTGACCAACATGTTCATCAACGCGCTGAACCCCGGCCCGGAGGGCGAGCGCGCGGTCGGCGACCTCGACGACGACGAGGACGCCGCCGGACACCGGCTGGTCGACACCGTGACCGCAGCCCGCAACCGTCTCGGCGCCGTCGAGCGCACCTTGGAGCACCGCGACGAGGCGAGGAACCGCCACTACACCATCCAGGACGGCGAGCTCCCGTTCTTCATGCACCGCGAGCGGGGACTCCACCTCGACGAGCCGGAGATGACCATCGACGGGCAGCCCGTCTCCGCCGCCATCCTCGGCACTTCCCTGACCGTGTTCCATGCCGGCCGGGCGCAGATGGCGCGAGGGCAGGGCCTCTACTTCTACCTGCCCAAGATGGAGTCCGCCGAGGAGGCGGGCTTCTGGCGGGAATTCTTCGACTTCAGCAAGGAGCATCTGGGTCTCGGTGACGAGGACGTTATCCGTGGGATACCGCTCGTCGAGTCGCTGCCCGCCGCCTACCAGATGGAGGAGATGCTCCACGCGCTCGGCCCCTACGCCGCGGGACTGAACGCCGCCCGGTGGGACTTCAAGGCCAGCATCTTCGAGTACATCATGGCCGACCCGGACCAGGTGTGGCCCGACCGCTTCGGCGTGGACATCAAGACGACCCCCTTCCTCGCGACGATCTTCCGACGCCTCGTAGCAATCTGCCTCAAGCACGGCGCAGTCCCCATCGGCGGCATGGCAACCGCTCTGCCCTCACGCGATGACGAGGTGAACGCCGCCGCCGCCGTCTCCATTACGGCCGATAAGGAGTGGGAGGCCAACCAGGGGTTCCTGCGCGGCTGGGTGGCGCACATTTTCCACATGAAGACGGCGGCAGACCCGTTCAAGAAGCTCCGCGCAACAGGATGGGAGCCGCCCGCAGAGGCGCATAACCCCGACAACTACCCGGTCCGTATCGACGTGCCGGAAGGCCCGATCACCGTGGAGGGCACCCGTCGCAACGTCCGCATGGTCATCGAGTACATCGAGGGATGGCTGAACGGGCGGGGAGCCAAGGGCATCGACAGCCTCGCCGGCAAGCCCGGAGTTCATGGGCCGCTCATGGAAGACCTTGCCACCGGACGCATGTCCGCCGCCCAGATCGCCCAGCGCATCATCCACGCCGCCGCAGACACCGAGACCGGCACGATCCATGACTTTGCCCTCGTCAAGCAACTCTTCATCGACGAGGTCGACGACATCCTCCGCCTCCTGAAGGAGGAGGTCGAGGAAGGCAACGAGTCCCACCAGCGCCTCTACGACGCCGCCGACGTTCGGTACCGCAAGGCCGGCAGGATCGGCATGCGATGGGTCAAGAACTACACCGACTTCGACTTCAGGAGCATGGGTTCATACAGCCGCGCCGACCTCGAGGAAATCGCCGCCGCCGAGGACGCGTTCTAGGACGATACTCCAACAAGAGTCCGTTCACCCTGAGCAGCGCCACGCCCCGGGCTTTGGGCCGTGCAGGGGGCGTGTGGCCACGAGAAAGCCCGTTCGGCCTGAGCCTGTCGAAGGCCCTCTTATCCCCTCTCCCGTCGCGGGAGAGGGCTAGAGCCTGCCCCGTTGCAGAACGGGGGTGAGGGTGAGCTTCGATAGATCAGTCAAAACCATGTGGAACTGGTATTAGTACCGTTTCCAGACGGTTTTGACGGTTCTCTGCACTACCCACGATCTGGATTCCGGCCTTCGCCGGAATGACGGGTGAGTTGGTTGTCCCACGCCCAATTCACGGTGTATTCAAAACGAATTGGTATTAGAAGGCTGTCGAAGGCCTCCCCACGTCCACGTTGACTCAGGCGGGCGCCCCCTACGAACCGCCCCTGCCGCCGCGAAACCTGTCGAGGAATCGTCGCGCCCCGTGCGAGCGCTGCTGACCCTCCGACGCCTGGTCCCCATCCTGTTCCCGCCTGCCATGTTGGCCCTGTGAGAAACGCGGACCACGACGGCTCCTGCTCCAGATATCCGCAAAATAGTCGGGCGTGAAGAAGTGACGCTCGTCCGCGACGGCGGCAAGCTCCTGTGACAAGTTGGCGGTGAACGCCGCGACCTCAACGTGCTTGCCCATGTTCTTGACGGTCTCCACGGCATACGCGAAGTCGCCGTCCCCGCTCACGAGGACCGCAACGTCATAGAGGTCGTCCCACGCGAACCTGAGCAGGTCCGTCGCGACCATGATGTCGACACCCTTCTCCACCGCCACCTGGCCCCGCATCTTCGAGGTGCCCAGCCGCGTCTCGACGTATGGAGTGTTGTTGAGGGCCGTCAGGAACTTCTGCTGGTCCTGGTACGCCTGCGGGTCGCGATCCGCGTCGCGGAGCACATTGTAGTAGTAGATGCGGAGCAGGTCCCGGCCATCGGTCAGCCTCTGCCCAAGCGCCGCGAAGTCCACGTCGAATCGCCCGCAGTTCTCCTGGAGGCTGTGATAGAGATTGCTCCCGTCAATGAAGATAGCCACCCGTTCCCTGCGTCCCCCGCCTCGATTGTTGCGACGGTTCGTCATAATTCCTCCCTCATAGCTTATGGCTTATAGATCTATCGATACGTCATTACCCCTTTAGCTGCGGCACCTCATCAACTAGCTCACGGAATGAGTCATCCAAAATGTTCACTATCGCGTCTATGTCCTCGCTTGTCACGCAGAGCGGCGGCGCGATGTTCAGGAACTGTCCTGTCGGTCTCAGGATCATCCCCCGATCATAGAACTTGTCGCCGAGCCGGTCCTGCACCCGGAGCGCCGGGTCGAAATCGGCCTTGGTGTCGTGGTCGGAGACCATATCGACGGTGTTCATCAGTCCGATGCCGCGCACGTCGCCGATGAACGAGTAGTCGTCCTGCAGCTCCCGGAGCTGCGACCGGAAATACTCGCCCATGCGCTTGGAGTTCTCTACGAGGCCCTCCTCCTCGATGATTTCAAGGTTCTTCAGCGCGGCGGCGGCGGCGACCGGGTGGCCTCCGAAGCTGTTTGCCATGCGGAAGTAGTTGTCCTCACCCTCGAAGGCGTCCGCGATCTCCTTCTTGGCGACCGCGGCGGCAAACGGGAGATAGCTGCTCACGATGCCCTTGGCCGATCCCATCACGTCCGGGACGACGTCCCAGTTCTGTATCCCGAACCACTCTCCCGAGCGTCCGTACCCGCATATCACCTCGTCCGACACCAGCAGGACGCCGTACCGGTCGCAGATGTCGCGGATCATCGGCCAGTACTCGTCTCCCGGAACGGCGTTGCCCGCGTTGCTCGCGATCGGCTCCCCGATGAACGCCGCGATCGTGTCGGGATTGTGAGCGATGATGAGTTCCTCGACCTGCTGAGCGCAGTACACCGCGGAGTCCGACGCATTCGTCGCTCCCGACTCGCACCGGTACGGGTTCGGCTGCGGGGCGTAGATCATGCCGGGATAGAACGGCTCGTAGTCGGAGCGGTCCGCCGCCGCGCTCCCCGCCATACCCAGCACGCCGCCCGTCGCGCCGTGGTACGAGTTGCGACGGCTGATGACCTTGTACCTGCCGGGCTCCCCGTTGCGCCTGTGGTAGGCCCTCGCGATCTTGATCGCCGTCTCCGTCGACTCCGAACCGCCGTTGACGGGGTAGACGCGCTCCATCGACCCCGGCGCGATCTCCGCGATCTTCTCCGAGACGCGGATGAGCGGCTCCGTCGCCGCGCCCGGCGGCTGGAACGAGAGCTTCCGCATCTGCTCGCGCGCGGCCTCGGCTATCTCCTTCCGCCCGTACCCGACGTTCACCGAGACGTACCCGCCGTTCGGGTCGATCCACGTGCGGCCCTCCGAGTCCTTCACCCGGATGCCGTCGCCCTCGACCATGATGGCCGGCTCGCCCTGCTCGGCCATGTCGATCCAGCCCCTGTTGTGCATCCACAGGTGGTCGAGCGCGGCGCGGCGTAGCTCTTCGGTCTTCGACAGAGTGTTCATTGGCTTGTCGTGTTCCTCCCAGACCCTTCAGGCCATCGACGCAATGCCCAACTCGCCCTCGATCTCCCACAGGGCGAGGTCGATCCCGTGCATGATCTCATCGATCTCGGCGCGCGTGATCGTAAGTGGCGGCGTTATCGCTATGACGTTCCCGCGAACGGGAAGAATGAGACCGTGTTCGCTGAACTTGGCCGTCATCCGCTCGGACATCCGCATTTCAGGATCGAACCCGGCCTTCGTGGCGCGGTCGCTCACCAGCTCGACGGCGCAGAGCAGCCCCAGCCCCCGAACGTCTCCGACGATGGGATGGTCGCCGATCAGCGTCGTGAGCGCCTCCAAGAGGTACTCTCCCGTCTGCGCGGCATTCTCCACCAACCCCTCCGACTCGACAATCTCTATGCTCTTGAGCGCCACCGCCGCCGCCACCGGGTGTCCCGCGAACGTGAAGACGTGCCTGAAGTAAGAGTCCGTCCCAGCGAAGCGGTCCGCAATCGCCGTCGTTGCCGTGGTCGCGCCGATGGGCATGTATCCGCCGCTCAGCCCGCCCGCCATCGTCATGATGTCCGGCTCTACCCCCCAGTGGTCTACCCCGAACATCTTGCCCGTACGTCCCAGCCCGGTCGTCACCTCGTCGGCTATGAGCACCACGCCGTACTCGTTGCATATCTCGCGGAGCATCGGCCAGTATTCCGACCCGGGAACGACCCCGTCGTTCGTCACCGGCTCGGCGATCACCGCCGCCACCGTGCTCGGCTGATGGAACTTGATGAGCTCCTCGACCGCCTTCGCGGAGCGCACCGCGCACTCCGACGGCGTGATGTCGTCCTTGCCGCACCGGTACACGTTCGGCTGAGGCGCGTACACCATCCCCGGATAGGCCGGTTCGTAATCGGCATTGCGGTGGTCTGGAGACGAGCCGAGCCACTGCACGAGGCCCAGGTCGCCGTGATACGACCCGAACCTGCTGATAATCTTGTAGCGCCCTGATTCGCCGTTCCGCTTGTGGTACGCCCTCGCGACCTTGATCGCCGTCTCGTTCGCCTCCGACCCGCTGCTGACGGGAAACGTGCGGCTCAGCGTGCCCGGCGTGATCTCCGCCAGCTTGCGGACGAGGTCGATGGTGGAGGGAATGGCAGACCGCTGCGGCATGTAGTTGATGGCGGCAGTCTGCTCGTAGACGATGTCGCCTATCTCGGCACGACCGTACCCTATGTTGACGGCCCCCTGTCCGCCCGTCACGTCGATCCACGACCGCCCCTCCGAGTCCGTCACCCTGACGCCGTCGCCCTCGACGGCGACCATCGGCCCGCCGTCCGCCTCCGCCTTGCTCCAGTCGTGATCGTCCAGCCAAACATGACGGTTGGCGGCGCTACGCAGTTCCTGTGTCGAGGGGCTATCTTTCAGCGGCACGTGGCGGCCTCGTCGCGTACTCGTGACATGGTCACAGTGTACTATCGGCCTATCACACACACAAGGCGGCGGATTGCTCTACAATTGCGGCCTGACGCGGTTCGACGGCACAGAACTCCCCATACCTGAGGCCGATGGAGGCACACCCATGGCAGACGAGCGGCTGGCATACGCTTCGGCGGGCGACCTATTGGAACTCATAGCGACGAAGCAGGTCTCGCCCGTCGAGCTGACGGAGATGTTCTTCGAGCGCATCGACCGGCTCGACCCGCAGCTCAACTCCTTCCTCCTCCTGACGCGAGACCTCGCGCTGCTGCAGGCGCAGGCCGCCGAGGACGCCGTCATGCAGGGCAAAAAACTCGGCCCCCTGCATGGCCTGCCTGTGCCCATCAAGGACACCCAGATGACCGCGGGAGTCGCGACGACCATGGGATCGGTCGTCTACGAGAACCGCGTGCCGGAGCGGAACTCCGCCGTCGCCGAGCGAGTCCTGAGCGCCGGGGCCGTGATGCTCGGCAAGACCAACGTGCCGGAGTTCGGCATGGTCGGCTGCTGCGAAAACTCGCTCGGCGTGCTCGGACTCAACCCGTGGAACACCGACCGCACGCCCGGAGGATCGAGCGGTGGCGCGGCCGCGGCCGTTGCCGCCTACCTCTCCCCCGTGGCGACCGGGAGCGACGGGGGCGGTTCCCTCCGCATACCCGCCAACTTCTGTGGCATCTACACCATCAAGCCCACCCAGGGCCGCGTATCCGGCTACACCGGGCTGGGAGGGCCTCCACTGCCGAACATCTTCTCCCAGTCAGGCCCATTGGCCCGCTCGGTGCGAGACGCCGCGCTGCTCCTTCGGGCCCTGGCGGGATTCGACCGCCGCGACCAGGCCTCCATACGCCAGGCCCCGCCCGACTTCATGGCCGCGACTGAGCGCGGCATCGACGGACTCCGCATCGGATGGACCGCCGACTTCGGGTTCGCCCCCGTATTCCCGGAGGTCGTCGACGTCACCTACAAGGCCGCCATGGTCTTCGAGGAGCTCGGCTGCTCGGTCGAGGAGGTGAACATGGTCCTCCCCGAGCCATACGACTCGTTCGGACCGATCCAGTCGGCGAGCGCGTACAACGGCCTCGCGCAGTACCTCGACGAGTACGGCGACCGCATGACGGAGTTCGCCCGCTTCTTCATCGAGATGGGGTCGCGCGTCACAACCGACGACTACATGCGCGCCGAGGGCCGCATGGCAGAGCTCAAGGCCACGTTCGACGACGCCTTCGAGACCTACGACCTCATCATGTCGCCCGTCACGTCCTTCCCCGCCTTCCCGAACGAGACCTTCCCCGGCAGCATCACGGGAGAATCGTCCTACCCCGTCCAGTACTGGAACGGCGCGTTCACCATGCACGGCAACGCCATCGGCCACCCAGCCGCGTCCGTCCCAGCCGGCTTCTCACCCGACGGCCTCCCCATCGGCCTCCAGATCATGGGCCGCAAATACGACGAAGAGACCGTCCTCGCCGCCTCCGCCGCCTTCGAACAGGCCCGCCCCTGGATCCAGCACCGCCCCCCGATCTCGTGAGGGGGACCAGTCTCCAGGGCAATCGCATTCAGAGTTGGTACGAACACCATCACCCGTCACTCCGGCGAAGGCCGGAGTCCAGAGGGGAGGGGCGGTTCACCTCACCAACTCTGAACACTCACGGGAGGGAGTGAGGTTTGCGGCTTTCAGGAAACCCGGACCCTGAAGTTCGCCGGATTTTGGCCGACGTATTCAATGATAGTCTTGGTTCTGCCAAAAGCCGCAGGGCCGTTAGGAACTTTATCGACATATAGTCCATTCACTTCGACTGGATCCTTAAAGGGCACCCCGTCCTTATGGACGTTTTGGGTATGTACACAGAATCGGGAATTGCTAGAATGATTGCTCAGAATGGGGCAGTGACTTGCCTTCAGCATCCCATTATCCATCAGCCAGCGAACTGTCTCTATTGGCACTGTTGCCCAGTTCTCGACTGGTATTTTGTTGCCGTTCGGGAACCGCAATTCGACCGGCGTTACCCCCTTTCCCGCCCTGTCGATCTCTGTCAACGATTGCCATTCGTGATCGTCAACAGCAGTGGAAGGGATAACGGGGTCGGGAGTCTCCTGGGTCACGGGTGTGCCTACTTCATCAGTCGACTCAAGGACAGGTTCATGCCCGGGAGCAACAAAACCTGACTGGACGGACGGCCTCCACAACGCAAGTGCCTTCAGGCAAACAGTTGCGGGTGAAGGGTCTTTCAGATCAAACTCGACGACCCGCTTCTGGTCTATCGGTACGGCTCTGTGAGTCTCGTAGACCTCCCAACGCTGGCCGTCGGTTACGGTGAAGAAATTGGTTCCTTCCATCAGGCAATAGTTGATCCCTTGGCTCAGAACCGCATCCCTCAACTGTGTCCCAAGCTTCTTGGCTTCCACCATCATCACAGGCGTCTCATGGTCAAAAAGGGCGTAGTCAGCCCTTCCATTACCGGACTGGTACTCGGGTATCACGAGCGATGGGTCTTCGGTGTTCCAACCGAGTTCCCTGAGTAGCGGATCTACGAGAACGTAGCGGGTAAGCGCCTCACTCCCCCGAAGTTGCTCCCCGTGCTCGTCGATACGCACCTTGAGCGTTTCAACGAGTTCCAACAGGCTTTCGAGTATCATGTTCAGCACACTCCCGCGTTAGATAGTGTGAATAATAGCAAATGAACATAGAGATTACCGACTATCACTGAGGAGAACCACCATGACCACAGACTCACCAATCCACCCCGGAGAGCATCTCGCGGAGATACTCGAAGAGCTCGGCATCAGCCAGTACCGGTTGGCAAAGGCCATCGGCGTACCCCCGATCCGCATCAGCGAAATAGTCCGGCGGCGCAGGTCGATTACCGCCGACACGGCCTTGAGAATAGGACGGGCACTGAGGATGACCCCCGAATTCTGGCTGAACCTCCAGCGGATGTACGATCTCGAAGTCGCCCGCGCCTCTACCGACACCCAAGCGATCAAACCCCTCGTCAAAGCATCCGCATGAGGCAAGACAACTGCAGCGAACTCTGAGCCAGTCCGGGCAGCGTTATGCCCCCTTCGGCCTGAGCCTGTCGAAGGCCCTCTTTTCCCCTCTCTGCGCTCTCCGCGCCCTCTGCGGTGAGTCCCCCTCGCCCGTGACGTGACGAGACCCGGTCTCTACAAGCCTTGACACCCTCATCCTCCACGCGCTATCGTTTGCCCACGCTCGCGGGGGAGCTGCCAAGTTCGCGAGAAGGGCAGGGCCCACCCCGTCGTCGATGTTGAGTACAATCGACACTCTTTTCTTCGCCTGAGTCACGCGGACACCGGGCCAAATGAGAAAGGAGTGTGTCATGCAATCCGATACCCCCGTGCGCCTCAATATCGAGCAGGCGCGCAACCAGGCCAAGGACCTCCTCAAGGCCCTCAAATCCGGCGACCGCACTGCCGCCCTGCGTTTCCGTACGACAATCCCCCAGCTGGGCGCGTACTCGGACGACCAGGTCTTCTCCGCCAAGCTCGCCCTTCACGACGCCCAGCGCGTCATCGCCATAGAGCACGGCTGCCGTAGCTGGCAGGAGTTCGTCGCTCACGTCCGGCGCAGCGCCGAACCCCCGTACTCCGTAGACGACCTGATCGCCTTCTTCGTAGCGGTAAAGGACCGGGACGCCGACGGCGTCAGGCGTTCGCTCGACGCACAGCCAACGCTCATCGAGGCGCGACTTCTGGACAACAACTACATGCTGGAGGGCGATGCCTTCCGGGAGGCGATACGCAGCGACCCGCACCCGGTTTCGACCAAGACGAGGACGGCCCTGCATCTGGTGTCCACGGGGTTCTTCCGCCAGGCCACGCCCGATGTGCTGGAAGTAGCCCGCGTGCTTGTGGAGCGAGGAGCCGACCTCAACAACGTGGGCTGGGACGGCAACAACAACCTGTGCGTGCCGATAACCCTCGCAGCCTGGGAGGGCGGGCTGGACATGATGCGCCTGCTGTTGGATGCCGGAGCAGACGTGAGCGGAGCGCACGGCGTCGCCGCGCTCGAGACCGCGGCCCATCATGACAGCATCGACCGCCACAACCTGCTCGAAGAGTACGGCGCTCCGGTTACGGCGTGGAGTCTCGTCGAGATGGGAATCACCGCCCGGATAATCCAACGCGTCGAGAGCGACCCCGGTCTCCTGGAGCAGCGGGACGACAACGGCTACACGCTGCTCCAGACCGCCGCCGCTCGTGCTGAGTCGAACCCTGCGCTCTTGGAATCGGGGCGAGAGATCGTCCGGGCTTTGGTCCGGCACGGCGCGGAGATGGACGCATTCACCGCCGCCGCGATGAACGACGTTGAAAGCCTGTCGCGGATACTCGATAGCGACCCCGGCGCTGCCGACTCTCGCCTGGCTAACGGGACCAACCCTGTCTGCTTCGCGGCCTGGAGCGTCAGCCACGAGGTGCTTGAGGTGCTCTTGAAGGCTGGGGCCGACCCGAACGTTTCCTACGGAAACGCCATGTCGCCGCTGAGACGAGCCGCCTTCTACGACGATACGCAGAGCTGTCGTCTGCTGCTGCAACACGGGGCCGTTCCATCCGACCTCGCCGTGAATGCGGCCGCGTGGCGGAACAAGGACCCGGAGTGTGTGAAGCTGCTCTTGGACTATGGGGGAAGTCCCAATCCCGGCGGCGACGGCTTCGGCGCGATCAACTGGGCGGCATGGGAGGCCCAGACCGAGGCGGTCAAGGCTTTGTTGGATCGCGGGGCCGACCCGAATCATCGGGCCACCGCATGGGCGGTCGGAGGGCCGCTCCACTTCGCCGCCTTCGCGGGCAGCAGGGCCCCTGCCGACAGGGTAAAGGCGACGATGGAGGCATTGCTTGCCGCCGGTTCGGACGTCAACCTCGTCGACGATAACGGCAAGACGCCGCTGGACGCCGCAATAGACAGGGAGAACCGCCCCGCCGCCGACCTCCTCCGCGAGCATGGCGGAAAGACAAGCAGAGAACTCAAACTGGCTAATGTGGACGTCACAGCTCAGATAGAGCGATTCAAACGGCACTGGACCATTGGCGACGCGGAACTGCCGGAACTCACCGCAAACGAACAGTTGCTCATCGCGGCGGCAGTTGGCGAGCACCCGGGGCGATGGGATGCCGTGCACGCCCCGGACATCGAGCTGGTGCGGGAGATTCTGGCCGAAGAACCGACGGCGCTCGACCGCATTGGCGAACACCTCCTCAATGCCGTTATCGATAAGAGGGGATGCGGCGAGATCGCAAGGCTCCTCCTCGACCGTGGCACGCCGTTCGAGATTGAACAGGACTCATACAACGTCCTGCACAACGCCGCCTATCGAGGCGCGTCCGACACCCTGCAGGCCGTGTTCGAGTCGGGCGTGGCCGACGCGACCTCCGTCTCGGTGGAGAAGCCCCACGTCGGCTGGCCGGACAACCTCACCCTCATGTACTGGGCAGCAGTACCCGGTCGCGTCGAGGTCGCCAGACTCCTGATCAAGTACGGCGTCGGCATCCATCACGAGCTGCCGATCAAGGGCAACGGCGAGAGGGGAACGACCTCTCTGCACGAGGCTCTCGCGCCCAGCCAATGGGGCGACAAACTGCGGACTGACGGCAAGCGCGAGGTCGCCCGCATCCTCATCGAGGACGGCGCATACTACGATGTCTACTCCGCCTGCGCCCTCAACGACACCGCACGCCTGCGGGAACTCATCAACGAGGACGCCAACGTGATCAATGCCGGCGAGGACTACGGCATGGCTCCCCTCCACTGGGCCGCGCGCGCAGGCTCCATGCAGTGCGCCGAGACGCTCTTGGAACGGGGTGCCCTCATCAATCCCCTCAACAAGGCGCGACGCACCCCTCTCCAGCTTGCCGCCGAGACCGATCAGGCCGACATGATACGCCTGCTCGCCCGGCACAATGCCGACCTCAACACCCAGGACAGGAAGGGACGCACTCCCCTCCATCGCGCCACCTACCAGGGCTGCGTCGATGCCGCCGAGACTCTGCTCGAAGTCGGTGCCGACCCGACGGTCCTCAACAAGAACGGCAAGACCGCCTTCGAGATCGCCCGCAAAGACGCAAAATACTTCAAGGCACGGGCATGATCTACTCTGTCTCTGCGGTGAATGATCCAACCGCACCCGTCATTCCCGCGCACGCGGGAATCCATCCTCCCCCCTCTGCGTTCTCTGTGTTCTCTGCGGTGAATCTTCATCCTGTCCTGAGCCTGTCGAAGGGTGGTAACACCATTCATGGTTCGACAGGCTCACCACGAACGGTTCTAGGGGATACATTAGACACCCTCTAAGGACAATCACATGGAAACCACGAAAGCCGTAGCCCTGTTCGAGAAAAACTGGTTCCTGCGCGACGTTGAGATACCCGACCTTACCGACGCCGAGCGAGAGTTCATCATGGCGGCGATGGGGCAGGAGCCGAAGCGATGGAACGGCAGACCCGATGTCGGGCAGATGGCACAGATATTCACAGATGACCCGAAGGTCCTCGACCGCATAGGCACGCACCTGCTCCAGGTTGTCGTCGGCATGAAGGGATGCGGACCCGCCGTAAAGTTCTTGCTCGACCACGATGTCCCGTATGAAATCGACGAAACGGCGTACAACACGCTCCACGAGGCGGCGTGGGGAGGCATGTACGACACCCTCAAGGCCGTATTCGAGTCCGGCGCGGCGGACGCGACGGGCGTCTCCGTCCTGAAGCCCCACGTCGGCTGGCCCGACAACATCTCACTCATGTACTGGGCGGCTGTCGGCGGCTACGTCGAGTGCGCCAGGCTCCTCATCGAGTACGGCGTCGGCGTCCACCATGAGCTGCCGATCAAGGGGAACGGCGAGCGAGGCTCGACCTCCCTTCAGGAAGCCGTCGCGCCGAGCCACTGGGGAAAGGACCCTTCACGTCTCGCCGACAGGCTTGCCGTGGCCCGCATCCTCATCGAGGACGGGGCCTACTACGATATCTACTCCGCCTGCGCTCTCAACGACACGTCACGCCTTCAGGAACTCATCGACGAGGACGCCGATGTGGTCGACGCCACCGAGGACTACGGCATGACTCCCCTCCACTGGGCCGCCCGCGCAGGCTCCATGCAGTGCGCCGAGACGCTGCTGGAACGGGGAGCCTTGGTCAATCCCCTCAACAAGGCACGACGCACCCCTCTCCAACTGGCCGCCGAGACCGATCAGGCCGACATGATACGCCTGCTCGCCGAGCACCGTGCCGACCTCAACACCCAGGACAGGAAGGGACGCACTCCCCTCCATCGCGCCACCTACGAGGGCTGCGTCGAGGCCGCCGAGACTCTCCTCGAAGTCGGAGCCGACCCGACGGTCCTCAACAAGAGCGGCAAGACCGCATTCCAGATCGCCAGAAAGGACGCAAAATACTTCAAGACGCGAGCATAATCTGCTCCGTCCCTGCGGTGAATGAACCCCACGGATAACGGAAAGGAATCGCCATGACCACCCCCAAACCGCTCCCTACCGACCCCGACCTCAGGATATTCAGAAATCAGGCCCAAGCCCTCGTGAGCGAACAAGCATCCAACGACGACGGCGCTACCCTCTCCATGGCGGACGCCCGACACGCCGTCGCCCACGAGTACGGTTTCGACGACTGGGACGCCCTCCGAACGGAGATCGAACCGGCCTCCACCTACACTGCCCGCAGCGAAGCCTACGAAGCCGCGCTCCCGCCCGACCACGAGTTCTTCGTGGCCGTCGGCGCGCGCGACCTCGACCGCGTGCGCGAACTCTTGGATGAGGATCCCTCACTCGCGAACGCCGACGTGCGAGGCACTGCCGCCATCCGGGGCGACTGGGGTTGGGGCTCACTCTGGGGAGACCCGTCCGAGGGCGAAACGGTCCGCGCCGTACACTTCGCCGCGTATACGCACGCCGAGCTCCTTCGCCTGCTGATCGAGTACGGCGCGGACGTAGACGCCTACGGCTGCGAGGGCAACCACCAGTGGTCGCCCCCTCTCGTGCTCGCTTGCTGGGAGGGATCGAGGGAGACCGTCCGGATTCTCCTGGAGGCGGGCGCCAACCCCAATCTGCCCGCCATTCACGGAGGCTCGGCCCTTCACTCCGCCATCAACCACTGGGACCCGTGGAAGATCGACCTTCTCCTCAGCTACGGCGCGAGGCACGACATCTTCTCCGCGGCGGTCGTCGGCGACCTCGAACAGGTCAAGCGCCAGTTGACAGGCGAGGAGTTTCTCATCAACCGGCGCGACATATACCGGAACCGCACCGCCCTCGAATGGGCCGCCTTCCGCCGCCAGGAAGAGGTCGGCGAGTACCTCATCGAGCAGGGCGCGGAGGCGACTCCGCAGGTGCTCATCTGCCTGGGGATGCTCGACGAGATCAAGCAATGCGTCGAGGACGACCCCGAATTCGTCAACCGCCGGATCGGGGCCGAATGGTCCGATCCCCCTGTGCTCTGGGCAATCCGCTCCGGCCAGATCGAGGTGCTGAAGTACCTGCTGTCGGCGGGCGCGGACCCGAACGGCCTGGGATCTTGGGACCAGATGGCCTTGCCGCTCGCGGTCGACCTGCCCGTCGAGACCTCGCTGGAGGCAGTCAGGATGCTTATCGACGCAGGGGCGGACGTCGAAGTCACTCGTCGTCAGACGGGACGCACCCACCTAGGGGAATTCACCACCAAGGGAAACCTCGAAGTCGCCGGTCTGCTCATTCGGCATGGCGCGGACGTAAATCGAAAGAACCGGCGCGGGCAGACTAACCTACAGGCGATGATATACCCGCCGTCCTGGGAGGAGCGCTACGGCGATCCTCTCATCGGCATCGAGTTCCTCCTGTCCCACGGCGCGGACATCAACGCGCTCTCCGACGAAGGCAAGACCGCCCTCGACATAGCCATCGAGAAGGGAAACGGCGCCGTTGCCGCTCATCTGCGAGAACAAGGAGGCCTCCCCGCCGAAGACCTGCCTTAGAGGGGCCTTTTTGAAGGTGCGCTGTCGAGCAACGTCATTTCGCTCGCCCTGAGCCTACCGAAGGCCCTCTTATCCCCTCTGCGCTCTCCGCGCCCTCTGCGGTGAATCCCCCTCGCCAGCCGGCCTTCCTATGCACCGCCCCACCCACCCAGCTATAATCGACATACCCCGTCATCGCCCCGTGGGGAAGTGTCGGAATTGGCAGACGAGCATGACTTAGGATCATGTGCCGCAAGGCGTGAGGGTTCGAGTCCCTCCTTCCCCACTTGAGACTCCCATATTCATAACTCCTCCGTTCAGGATGACCTCTGCGGTGTCGCCGCCTAATGTGGGACTATCCTCCGGAGTGAGCATTGTGTAGTGGATCGTGGCCTTGCCGGGCCTGACCGAAACCTCCTTGACGAACGACCGTATGAACGCCCTCGACTGGGTTAGGTCGCTTTTCTTTAGATACTCCCTCATTTCCTGTGCGAAGTCCGTGATCTTCGCCATCCTGTCCAGCGTAACTCTCCGCTTCGACAGAGCCGCCCGCGCCTCCTCAGCCGAGGTTTCCAGCTTCTCCTTGCGCTCCCAGTTCTCTTTGATGCGGTCCGAGGCTTGGGACATCTCGATATCGGTCGTCTCGATGGCGTGCCAGATTTTGTCCAGCCGTTTCTTCACGTCCTCAAGCTCCTCTTCGATTACCTTCAGTCTCTTGCGCTGCTCGCGGGCAACCCCGTCCATCTCCCCGTCCACTATCTTCACAAGGTCGCGGATGTTGCTCTCAGTGAGGATATTGTCGCGGATGTTGGAGACGATCAGGCCCTCAAAGTTCTTCGAGTTGAGCCTGGGAGTCCTGCACGTTCCCTTACCCTTCTTGAGCAGGGAGTGGCAGACGTAGTAGGTGTACTTGCCGCTTTTGGCCTCGGCTGCAGTGAGGGCCTTGCCGCATGTCTCGCACTTTGCCAGTCCGCTGAGCAGGTAAGGGCTGGACGCCCGGCGGGGATGTACGCTCTTAGGTGCGCGAGATTTCAGCAGGTTGGCGACCTGCTGGAACTTGCGCTTGGAGACGATGGCGGGGAACGCCTTCTCGACGCGTACCGGCGGAGCGCCGTCCTTGGCATTGACTCCCCAGACTACGGTGCCTGTGTATGCTTCGTTGTTGATAGTTGTGTGGACGGTACTCTTGAGCCACTGCTTCCCTTTGGGACTGGCGATGCCTTCGGCGTTGAGGTTCCTGGCGATGTCGAGTGAACTCATGCCCTGCAGGGCCATGTCGAACATGCGCTTGACCACTGCATCTTCTGGCGGGTTCGGCTCCAGCTTCGGGCGCTTCTTGGCTCCGTCTTGGACGTAGACTTTCTTGTAGCCAAATGGGGCGTTGGTGCCCATCCAGAAGCCACGAGAGGCGGCCTCACGCAACCCCCGCGTGACCTCTTGGGCCAAGTTCTCGCTATAGAACTCGTCCACGCTCTCGATGATGGCTTCCATGAGCTTGCCTGTGGGCGAGTCGTCGGCGTGCTCAGTGATCGATGTCACTCGAATACCGCGTCTTCGAAGCATGGACTTGAAAGCGACGGCGTGCTCCCGCTTCCGCGTGAAGCGGGAGAATTTCCAGACGAGAATCTCCTGGAAGGGGGCACTGGCTTTTGAGGCTTCGTCCAGCATCTTGCGGAACTGGGGCCTGTCGGCGATGCGTCCGCTTTCGGCCTCGTCGACATACTCGCGCACAACCATGTAACCGTTCTTTTCGGCGTGCTCCCGGAGCGCCCTCAACTGTGCGGCGACGGACAGGTCAACATCCTGACGGTCGCTGGAAACTCTGGCGTAGAGGGCTGCCGGTGTGTAGTCTTTAGGTTGCTTATCGATCACTTTTCAGTCCTCCTTCTGACGTCTTCCCGTTCTTTCTCACGTTCTCTGAGCCTCTGGGACCGGATATCCCTGAGCCATTCCCGCTCCTCCATGTAGTTGCGTAGAGCCTCTCGGATCAGTTCGCTCATCGTCCGGCCCTCTTCCCGCATCACTTCATGCACCTGCTCCGCCATCTCAGGCGGCAGGGAGAAGGTGATGGTCTTGGTGTTCCTCGGGATTGCTGGCATCGTCTCTCTTTTTGCCTTCCGTAGTATGACATTGTCTTACTATAACTCACCTAGCAATCTACCTGCAACTACCAGGGACCGGCCGCCACAGCTAGGCGACGCGCGGACTCGAAAGATGGGTCTGCGGTCTGGCGCAGCAAAACGGCACAGTCGTTATAGGGCACGGCAACTACGACGATCCTTTTCAAACGTCCCCGCCGGAATACCGGTCTTGCGGCGACGGCCACATCGCCAAACCCCGGCTCTTTCTCGACGTAGCTCGGCTTGCCCGTCAGCGCCACGCCCTCGGCAAGCGAGCCGGGAGGAAGGGGCCTTCCCCATCGCGGCATTCCTCCCTTCGTTCCGCACAACGCGCGGCTGTGGCGCGCCCCGAATCCGGGAGTGCGGGCTACGACCGTAGCCCTGAAGTGCGCAACGGGAGCCGTCGTCCGAAAGTAGGGCTCCCTTGCCTCTCCGCGCTCGTACAGGACCGCAATGAGCGGCTGATCCCGCATCACCTCGGCCAGCCTCAAGATCACCGACGAATAGGCGCGGCCGTATGCCTTTTGCAGGGCGATAATGTCCAACCCTGACGACGTGGCGAACAGGGAGAACCAGTAGGGCTGCATCAGCACCGCAGCGGCGAACCGGTCGGCCTGACGGCACATGCTCTTGCCCTGCGGGACTCCGATATCCGTATAGAGGTCTCCGAGCCTTTCTTTGATGATCTCGTAAGTCTCGTGGAGCACCGTGTGCTCCTGGGCCACGATGCCATCAGTCGCGTCGATTACGATCTGATAGCTGCCGATGTTCGTTCCCGTGTGATATCCCCTTAACCCTGCCATGTCATGAGATCGAACTACGGTAGCGATGACGGCTCTGTTGAGCAGCGACTCGGTCTCGTCCATGTGTGGAAAGGGCGATAGGCCGAAGAATCCCACGAACTCCCGAGCCACGCCCGTTGGATGGAGTCTCTCGTTGGGAGGTTCACCGTCCACGAGGTGGCGGCAGAAATCGTCCAGCGTGACGGCGCTCACGAGAGCAGCCTCTTCCCGCTGTAGCGCTCGTACAGCTCGACGATGAAACGCTTCGACTCGATGGAAAGGGGACCTCTGGGTCTGGTTCCAACGCGAAACACGGGATCGGCCAGGACGTACTGGTAGGCCCTCTCCACCTCAGCGGTCTCGTCTACCTCCGGCTCCTCTCCCTCCTCCAGGTATCCGGCCTTCTTGAACAGGTCCTGGACACCGACACCGTAGAGCGCAGCCAGTCTCTTGAGAACCTTGGGTCCCGGATGACGAAGGTCTTTCTCGATCTGTGAGAGGTAGGCGTTCGAGATGCCGCTGATGCGCTGGACTCCCCGCAGGCTCATGTCGCCCCGCAGCCGTCTGAGCATCTGGCCGATGGTCTCGTCTCGGCGGTCTGTCTCCTCGTTCATAGCTGCCTCCCCGTTAGACTCCGGTGTCACATTGACGCTCCTACCTTCAAAAGGTCAATAGTTGGTCAACACTTGTTACATTACAGGAAGCAATTTATCAATGATCCCATATTACTCACCGATTGCTATTGCCCATTGGTGTGCGCTACTGTTAGACTGCCATATTACAGAACACACGTACTGTTCCGCTTATCATACACCAAAGATCACTACTGCGCCACCGGGGTGCAACGCATGAATTCAAGAGACCTGAGCAGAGACACTCGTCTCACCAAAGAGCAGAACGCGATGCGTCTGCAGGGCTTGAAAATCCTGGCCCGCATGATCGTTCGCGCTCATTTCCGGTCCCTCATCGAGCAGGACGCTGCGGGGGATGACTCCGCATCCGCTTTGGCCGCCGATGGTGGCGAAATCCCGGCAAAGGAGGGCAGGCGTGGCAGGTAAGCGCCCCGCTAGGAAGGTGCAACTGAAGGCCGAGGCGGTTTGGGACCGCCTCAACCGGCTCAACATGACCCAGAACGACCTCGCTCATCTGCTCGAAGTCTCTTCGGGACACCTCTCCCGCCTCATCAACGGCAGGAGATGCCCTTCGCCGTCGATTAGGCGGCGGCTCATGGAATCTCTGGAGTGCTCCGAGTTCGACGACCTTTTCGTCGTGATGGTCTGCGATGAGTAGAGAACGCCATCTGCTGCCCCATCTGTTTGTGCCCGACGGGTCTCTGCTGCCTGAGGACTTCTCCGACAGGCTCACCGCGCTCAAGGAAATCACCGGAATGACCTGGGAGGGGATGTCAGTCTGTCTGGGAGTAGACCCCCGTCAGTTGAAGTACTGGCGCGATGGCGGATGGCCCAACGGCGGTGCTATGCTGGCGATAGTGGCGCTGGCGACAAGGGTGCCGGGAGGTCTGGGCGTCCTGTTGGACGACGACCTGATAGTTGTATCCCGGAGGGGGGAGTAGCGACTTGGTGCGCCGTCAACAGAACGTCTATCACGTGGAACCTTCCCGATTCCCTCCAGACTTCCCTGAGCGGCTGGAGCGACTCCGTGAAGCCGCCGGGCTGTCGTGGCGGGGGCTTGCCCGCCGCCTGCGCGTGAACGTTCGATGCGTATGGCGGTGGAAGAAGGGAACTAAGCCGGACCCGGGCCATCTCATTTCCCTGTTTAACCTCGCCGCCGAGTTGGGCCTGCTACATATCCTGCTACCTGTGGTGGGAGACGCGGAGGCCGTCAAACGATAGTCGTCGCTCTATTCTTGCGCCTACCCCTCGTCAAGTGGAAACACAATGCCGGCGGTTCACTATATCCCCACCCTGTTCCGCTCATCACACAGTCCTGCAAAGTCCTGATATGAGACAGGCTTGTAATGGGCGATTTCATTCCTCAAGGTCTTCGCCATTAGAACCAGTTCTCCGAGAAATCGCTTCTGATACAAGTCGTGGCGATGGTTGTACATGCCCAGATTCTGAATGAGGTAGCTGACGTGACTTAGTTCAGTGCCTAGAGGAGAGCGGCTGACCTCCTCGATATCATGCTCAAAGTGAGGAGGTACCCATTTGACTGGCCAGTCACTACCGTACGTTTCAGTCAAGTCCTGACATACCCTAAGGCGAATCTCGTTAACTATCGGAAGAAGCAGTTCGGACTGGCCGCGCCATAGCATGTGTTCAACACTAGTCCAGAGTTCACGATGAGCCAGCAAAGCGGGATGAACCTCAAGTCCGTACTCCCGCGTGTAGATTAGCCCACCACTGGCCCAGAGTCTGCGCAGATGCAGAGGTGGCTCCTGCCCTGCACCGTACGTTCCCCGGTTGGCCCTGACGATTTCTATTACGTCATCAATCGAGTCGCTGAGCGCTGTATTTTCAAGGCGGTCCCAGTATTCCGACAGACCCCTCATGGTTTGATCGGTGCTATCCATGACCCTGCTCCACATATGCTCGGCGAGCTGTATGTCACTGCCGACAAGGCCAGGAAGCACGTATTCCCTCCAACTGGAGGTGGCTGGATCATCTCTATCGAACTGCTCGCTCGCTATCCTACATGAGAGTCTTACCTCCAGCATTGATGGAAAGCCCCACCACCAATGGAATGTGAGGTCTGATTTGGACTCTGGCAGGATGAACTCGAAATCTTTCAACTTGGCAATCACGCACAAGGACGGAATGTCAGTGTTCCCTGAGTTCCTCAGTATGCGATATTCCCGCGCCCAACTCTCGATGAATCCGGTCCACTCTTGTCTTGCTCCGATTCGGTGAACGTACAAGATATCGGGGAGATCCGTGCAGCACAGCAGGTTGTGGACGGTTCTGAGCGTACGGGGCGATGGCCAGATGGCATTCATGGCCTTGGCGCTAGCCGAAACCGGGCTGGCCCCTCCGGGATCGAAGAGTCTACTAACAGTGAGTTTGAGGGCGGCTAATCGATTTCTGACTAGCCGTCCCACCATTTCGCGGCTTAGATTGTCTGGAAGCAAGACGACCTTTACACCGTTGTCGTCGTTGTCAGTAATGGAGTGAACAAAGGACTGTGTGGAAGGGAGGGAGTAGGCGAGTGGCTCGAGATTCATTCAACTTACCGAATACGGCTCCTCAGCCTCAAGTTCGCCAAGCATTTCAATTACTTCATCCTCGCTTCCAAACATTTGTGCGATGAGTGAACTTCTCATTCGGTAGGAATCTCCATCCTGAGCGAGAACGCCCAGTCCAATCAATTCGTTCAAGAGCGACGCTAACTCGAGGTTGCTGAGGCTATCCGGCTCGAACGTGAGTGGACAGTAGGACTGGCAGTGCGACCTCAACTTGTCCAAACCCCAGCTCTGCGTTGGATGTTCTTGATCCAGGATCATTGCTAAGGCGATCACATGGTAGCGGGGGTCCAGTTCGAAGGTCGCCTTGAATCGCCGTTTGATACCTCCCTGTATGCTCTGAGTTCGATACACCCTGTCGACCTCATCTATTCCAATTGTGAATGGTGGGCTCCCGTCCGGATTGCTCTGCCTGTATGACTGTATAAGCTCATGACAGAAAAACTGGATCAATGAAGGATGCCTGTTGGTATAGCTAAGAATTTTGTCAACTGCGAGGGGTTCGAATCTAAAGCCCAACAGACTGAATGGTTGCTCTACGAGGTTTCTTGCCTCGTGGTCCCTTAAGGGCCCGATCCCCCCTCTCCGAGGAGTGTTGGAGTTGAAGCCCAAATTGGGGAACGGACTGTTGGGCCGGTTGGCGAAACGCTGTACGTTGTGGAGCCCGGCGAAGACAACCTTGAACCTGTTGCCAGTGTCGTCCATGAGTGCTCGGAGCGACTCCACCACCGGAGAGCCAGAAGACCAGTCACGTTGAAGAAATGCATCCGACTCGTCGAACATGGCCAGAACCTGAAGGTCTCTGTCGTTCTCGAAGGCGTCAAGAATGTCCTGACGCATCTGTTCCTGACTATGACCGCTCGTATCGGCTCCCAGGATGTCATCTTGTCTAAAGCTGTCGTGAAGCACCTCAAGAATATCACTAGGGTCTTTTGCGGACTCAGCATCGGGCACATAGCCTGCTGCCTTCAGATCAATGAACCATGCGAATCGTCGTAGGTCGGGGTCGGAGAACCCTTCCTCCACATGTCTGAGCAAGGCCGTCTTACCGAGCTGTCTACCTCCAAAAATCAGTGAGGTGCCACCTCGCGAGACAATCTCACGTTCCAGCTGCTCACGACCATAGAACATTTCCGGAGCCACCCTCGAGCCCCAACCAGCCGTTTCCGGGTTGTAAGGGTTGGCTGCTGTAAACGGAAGGGAGACTTCGAGAAAGGGCCTGAATCTATCACCCTCACAACGGGCAAGGTATGTCAACAGCACTTCGTCAACTATCAGGACAGTAAGGTCGTTCGCCCAAGACTCCCGGCGTACGTCATGACGTTCGGGTTCGGTCAGAGCACTGAGATAGAGAACAACGACCGCGCCCTGATTGCCCCTTGCCGCCTTGTCGATGCTTGTGTTGCGAAAGATCCGATCTGGCCTGGCATCCTCCCAAAGACAGAAGATGTGATAGGTGCCATTGGCCTGAGAGCCAAACTGAGGAGCCCCACGAACGGCGTTGCTGCCTTGTGGGTCGGTCTCAAACGTAAAGTAGACCCATCGTCTTCCTGACCGGTCTTCTTTCCGGAGCGTGAGTTCACTTTCGTTCTGATAGCGTAGGCCAAGGAAGCTAAGCACTGTGCCGATTCGACCCTTGGATGTTGGGCCGGTCCGGTCACGAGGCCGTTCCTGCTTTAGAAGCTCCCAATCGTCTACCAACTTTTCCGTTTCTAAATCACGGGTTGATGGTGAACTCGACATGACGAACCTATTCCTCCCCCTTGGATCGCAACAGCATGTGTCTCAGTTCGTTACTGCGTCTTTCATGTGGTGAAAGTTCTCCAATGCCAGAAGAGAAGCGCAAAAAATCTTCTAGGGTTCTGGAGGGACCCTCCGAGGGAGTCGGAACAAGGTCTTGAGGATCGCCAGACTGGAAATTCCTGATCCTGCTGACACAGTCCTCCATAACGCGGATGTCTAGAGAGTCATCGCGACTGGCTAACTTGAACGTGGTAGATAGATCTTCAAGAACTTCCACGGCTACGTTGGGATTTTCTCCCACGGCCCCAACCAGCGTTCCCCAGTCTCTAGAAAGTTCTTCACGCCGATTGACGCGATCATCCTTGATGGACACCTCAATCTCCTCGAGGATATCGTGGGCCTCCCTGAAATTGCGTATCTTGTCAACCGCAATGTTCTCATCAATATCTTCAAGCGAATATGTCGACTTGCTCCAACGGTCTCCCTCAAATTCTATGACGCCATCACTCACAGCCTGATCGACGGTCTCGCGTGCGCGGTTTAGATGCTCTTCCAAGGTCTCTCTGGCCGCCGCGAGATCAGTGACGTACGTCGCTTCCGGTTTGACGGGTTGGCCTGTTTCTGGATCGAACGACAATAAGCCGAGAAATCGAAAATCGCCATTGCTGATTCGAGTCCTCACAACTAGTTCAAGCGGAGTGTCAATTGAGAACCAGTCAACCTCCGCTCTCTGGAGGTCGATAGGTTCTTTGGCATTCACCGGCAGACCATCGTCTCCGAGATCCACGGTAGGTATCCACAACAAGCGCCTAGAAAGAGCCGTTTCAATATGAGAACCGGGGGCAATGCCAAGTCCTGCGAAGTCCGAATTCTGAACTACCTTGTGTAGGTTGGCGACAACAGGTGAAACCGGTGATAGGTGATCGGCGTTGTGGTTGATACTCAGGTAGTCTAGCAACAAGTGTATTGAGCGTGCTACGCAAAGGGATGAAGCGGCAAGATCGCTCTGTGATGAATCAGAGGTGGCTCTGGAGAGTTCATTGAATACATCCTGAAATACGGATGTAATGTCTGTGCGCAACTTAGCAACATGATCCGACAACCACTGGTTCTGCGACTGTGTACGAGACTCGTTCTCTCGGTCCACTAAGTCACACCAGCGCGAGGCTAGCTCGGTGGCCTGAATGATTCCCCGATGAAGCCAGTCTCTGGCAGCACCTGTGATGTCGCTCTTAGCATTGGAATGGAGCGACCTGTCGGTTTCGTTTATGAGTTCGAGCCGAAAGGCTTCTTCACCCAGAGCCTCCACATCGCTCTGCACTCGTGCGACCTCTGAACGATGGTCCTCTGCTACTCTGCTTAGCAAATTGTTAAGCATCCCCCCATCGGTGCAAAGGCGTCTCCAGACATTGTTTGCCCTCACGAGGTTGTGAAAACGCTTATTGGAATCCCCCAACCATGTGTGGGCGTCAGAACTGGCTTCGCCGATCAGGTTCTGAAGATGACGATGCCATTCGTCGCCTCGAATGTGCTCGGGCCCGAGTGCGTAGCCCCGATTTGCAAAGTCTCTGACTGACGACACGAGCATTCCAAGTGAGGGGAAGCGGCTGGGAGAAACTAGCCAGGCCAGAAGATTAGTTTCAGGCGCGATGATAGATGGTTGAATAGAAGCGGCTAGGCCAAGCATGACGTAAGCATCGTCGCCGAAGGAGTCGTCGGTTTGCGATACGGTTGCGAATAGGTCTTCGACGAAATCCCTCGATTCAGGCGAAAGCCACCTAGCGACCTGGACCGCTTTGAGTAGCGTGGGCAGGTGAGCCGCTATCAGCCCCTGATTAGCGAGGCTCTTCGATATCCAGTAAGCTCCGGCAAGATCATCGTCAGCTACCAGAGACCACATTAACGCAGCGTGATCTGAAGTCGGGCGGAGGCGAGTGTTCAGAGTTAGCCTGTACGTGTGAGTGGTAACACCATCTTCAGCAGTTACCTCAAGAGACAGAGTAGATTGTCCGCCTCCCAGTCCTGGAACCTCGCATACTCCGTTCTCGGACGCGATCAGGTCTGTAGTCGTATCATCAGGCCGTTCGAGAGTTGCCTCAACCGTGGCTGAGCTATGGTTAGTCTCGAATGCCACTGACAGTTCCTTGTCTCCGTTGGCAACGTCGATGTTGTATTCCCGAAGTGCCCAGTCGAACTCCAACTCTCCCGCCGTCGACTCCAACCTCCTGAGAGTGGCGTCATCACTTGGAACACGCTCAACTGACAAGATGTAGGTTTGAGTAGTTGCACCATCCTCGGCCATTACAGTTATCGACACAGTGGTTTGACCTACGCCGATATTCTCAACCCTATGTTTTCCACTGTCATCCTGAACGCAACTGATTTCACCATGCTCCCGCGATTCCACAGAAACGTCAACGGTCGCCGTGGGGACACTTGGGACCGGTGCTATGACTAGGCTGTCGGCGTGGTTCGGTAGGACAACAGTGTGGTTGGCTTCTATTGGATCGAATTCGAAGCTCCTTTCTGACAACTGCAAATCGGACAAGGTTGCGTCAGCATTCGCGTCCGAAACTTCCGATTGAATATCTGGTGGAGGACTGGCCCCATCTGGAGTTGGCTTCTGAGGTGGTTCATCTGGCCCACCGTCAACTGTCAGCAGTTGATCCAATTCTGACTTGACGCCGATGATGCGATCTTCGACTCCCTCCCTCTCTCGATTAAGGCGTCTAGTCTCACGGACGGACGATCCTTGTTGAGGGATCGAGCTGTGTTCATCGAAGCAACTTGACAACCTTCCTAGAAGACCATGAACCTCTGCCAAGACCGATGCGTTGAAATGTGTTGGCTCTGTCCAGTCAGAGATATCAAACTCAAAGTACTCTAGTTGTTGGCAATGCTGTTCTCTGAATTCAGAGATTGTCGTGATCAACTCTTCCAGCGACACAGCGTTCGCACGCTCGGCCGCTTTTTCTTCAGACAGCTCGACAATGGACGATAGGAACGTAGGGACATCCCCTTCCCATTGTGGGTCATTAGCAGGCAGTGCCTTAAGGTAGGTTAAGGTCTGTTGAAGACGGTCGGATTTCATCGTTCTACTCTCAGCAACTGCCCCAGCAGCGAGCGACATAGGCAGTTTACCTGTCACGCAGCAGAGCATCAGAGCCACTTCGTTCCGATCTAAACTTCCGTTCGCTTCCACGATCTCTTCGCACAAAGAAGACCAATCATCAAATGGCCAGTAGCCGTCAAGTTGATACGCCTCAAAATTTGGATAATTGATGGACGTATCTGTTTTGCGAAGATGTTCTACTATCAAGCCACGTAGCTCAAGCTGTGAGACGAACCAAGTCTTGAGGACCGCGATTAGGAGAGACTCGGAGTGATGGATATCTCGAAGGATGGCCTGCCTTAGGATTGGCAGCGGCGCCCTTGCAGGGTACCTAGGGAACTGCGGGATGGCGACTTCGTTGTTGAGAATCAAGTCAAGCTCGGAGCAGGCGTCATCTGACATTTGGCTCCGATGGTTGAGCGCACGTGTCACCACGGCTGCTCCGTCCATTCCCGGCATGGTCAGCAACCTGAGCGCGTTTGCGAACCTGGGACTGCTGTCCTGGGGGGCGATGAAGCTGATCTATAAGGTTTTTCGCCAAGCCGACTACCTGACGTTCGCCAGCAACAGCCGCATGGCCGAGATCGACGGAGACGAGACCTTCGGCGAGTACCTGGAGAGGACGGGCGCGTCCGAGTCCCTCCGTGTCACCCTCAGCGGGTTCGTTGAGAATGGCGTGCTGGACTATGTCGCTTTCTCCAGCCAGGCGTACATCAGGGGGTACTTGGCCAACACGTTTCTGCGACCGCACAAGCTCATGCAGCCGGAGAAAGGGGCGGGCGCACTTGCCCGCGCCCTGCGCGATGCGTGCGCAGACGTCACCCGCGTTTCGACGCCCGTGAGGAAGGTACTGGTCGGGGAGCGGGGCGTGACGGGCGTGGTGATCGACGGCGAGACCATCGAGGCCGACGCGGTCATCTGCGCGGTCCCCGCTCCGGTAGCGCTGGAGATCATTCCCGGACTTCCACAGAGGGTCCGTGAGACCCTGAGCAACGTCACCTACTCCTCCGCGTGCCGGTTGGTGATGGGACTGGCCCATCCACCGCTGCCTCCCGGCTGGCACGGCGCGATCTACCCGGAAGACGAGACTCCCCTCATTCTGGACCGGTCCATCAACCTGCCGGACTGCGTGCCACCGGGGAAGAGCACGTTGGACCTGATCGCGGGGCGCGAGCGCGCAAAGCAATTGCTGGAACTGGATGATGAGGAGGTCAAGCGCGAGTTGCTGCGGGACATTCGCCGGAACCCGCCGCCCGGTTCGGCCCTTCCGGGGGACGACGAGGGACTGTTCACTCGCGTCTACCGATGGAAGATAGCGGTGTGTAAGGGGCCGCCCGGGATGTTCAGGTCGGTGGCAAACGCCCGTCGCGACCTCGCACAGGACCTGCCCAATCTCTTCCTGGCGGGCGATTACACGCGAGTTCCCCTGGTCAACGGGGCGCTGTCCAGCGGCATCTCTGCCGCCGAAGAGACGATTGCCCTGCTCTCGTCCCCACCCGCATAGCAACAGGATTTGGGACCCGCTGCCAATACCGACTAACAAGCTAAATGGCGCCCGCACCCGCAGCCGTGGGGGAAGGGCTGAAACGCAAGAAGACCGCATGAGCCCCATGGAAGAGCCCGCGCCGTGCCAAGACAGCGCGTAGACCACAGCAGAAGAGTCTACGTCGTACCCGACGATCTCCCCCAACGACTGTTGCGGTTCATGGAGGAGGCCGACATGTCGCAGGCTGAGTAGACCCGCCGTCTTTCCCCGCGCCTGCTGCTGACCGCCACGCTCGCTGTGCTGGCGGTCTTCTTCGTCCACGAACCCCGGCAACGCCGGCGAGCCCGGAACATTCTCCATCTCCGCCTCTGCCGGCGCCGTCGCGGGCGAGACCATCCTCCTCACCCCGGCCAGCCTCAACCCCGGCATCACCGGCCCCCCACTGACGCTCACCGTCGTAGCGGGAGGACTCTAGGGGGCTGATCACCTGTGCCGGAAGCTCCTGCCGGATCATCCGAAGTGCCGACCATTGGCGCGCGGCGCCGCTTGGGATTCCGTCCGAGCCTGGGAATTCCCCCATACGGAGACTCCCGGATCATGGCGTTGGTCATCGCACTCACCGCTCTTGTGCTTGCGAACGCGGCCCCGGCCGGTCCCACGAGCGAGAACCTCTACAGGGTGACCGTCGAGGCGTCCGGCGGCGCCCACGACGTGTCCGTGACGGTCACGGACGTTGACGAGGCCGGTGCGGTGAGCATCAGCAGGTTGCAGCCACAGGTCGACCGGCCGCTCTCGGCCAGCCTGTCCGATGAGGACGAGGGGGTGACGGACCAGAGATGGGAGTGGGCCAGGTCCGAGGACGGGACGACCTGGACGGACATCGAGGGAGCGATATCGCCGGCGCGGGTCCCGACACCGGACGACGTGGACATGTACCTGCCCGCTAGGGTCACCAGCCTCCCGGAGTTGACCGAAATCTCGTAAACCAACAGGTACTCCGTAATGTTCCTGATCTTCGTGGGATTCTTGACGGTCTTGTTCCTGCTGTTTTCCCCACTTGGGCTATATACGAACATCCCACCGAAAAGTTCGTAAATCGGTACGCCTTGGCCCACTCATTTGTATCTAAGACCTGCGGGGACTCGAACTCTTCCGTGAATTGTCTGAGGGAAGTGCTTCCTGTCCAGCGCTGCGAGATGAGATGCTCTGGAGGCAGCCACTTTCCGCAGCGCCAGGATAAAACCTCTTTACCGTGATGAACCCATGGACTCGGCACGTCCACCTATGCGGACCCTGTAGTTGCAAAGACGAACCATGAGTACCTCCCATTCCATTGAGGGCGCTGTCCACGCAACTTGCAGGTAGTGCTCCACAGATACGCCCATGAGCCGGGGAACCGCTAAGGCCATCTGCGATATCCCCATTACCACAGGCCCGCCGGTCGGGAGTGCTTTCCCAATCGCTTGCCGCTTGTCATAATGCTGATAGCGGATTCCTCTTCGATAAACCCAACCTCAGGGACAAATGCCATATGACACAAACACCGTATGCAAGTTCCTCAAATCAACCAGCCTCTCTATCCATGGACGGGGAACGGAGCGTTTCCCAGACCGGAGAGCCGATAGCGATAGTAGGCATGGCCTGCCGCTTCCCGGGTGCGTCGGATCTGGACTCCTTCTGGCAGCTTTTGGTCGAGGGCAGGAACGCAGTGACCGAGGGCGTCCCCGGCTCAGGTGTCGGGCGTGTCGGCGAGCTTTACCCCAACGCCGAAGTCCAAAGCGACGCCTGCCGGTTCGGGGCCTTCATCGACGGGATCGACCTGTTTGACGCTTCGTTCTTCCGTATATCGCCCGTCGAAGCGCAACTGTTGGACCCGCAGCAGCGGCTGATGTTGGAGACGAGTTGGCAGGCCCTCGAAGACGCGGGCATAGACCCGGAACGGCTTAAGGGCAGCCGCACCGGGGTCTATATCGGCATCAGCAACATGGACTACCGTCTCATCAACCTGGATTCCAGCCAGACCGCCGAGGCTACCACGAGCCTCTACGCCGTGAGTGGCACCTCCCTGAACACTGCTGCCGGCCGGGTCGCGTTCGCCCTGGGATTTGAAGGGCCCGCCATGGCGGTGGACACCGCCTGTTCCTCCTCCCTAGTCGCAATGCACCAGGCCGTCTCGGCCCTGCAACGGGGCGAGGCGGATACAATCTTGGCCGGCGGGGTGCAGGCGATTCTCTCCGGTCGGCTGACGGAACTGCGGGCTAACGCCCGGATGTTGTCCCCAGACGGCAAGTGCAAGGCTTTCGACGCCTCGGCCAACGGCTTCGTCCGAGGCGAGGGCTGCGGGATCGTCGTGTTGAAAAGACTCAGCGACGCTGAGGCTGACGGCGACCGAATTTGGGGCGTGATACTAGGCTCTGCGCTCAACCAGGACGGGACGAGCACCGGGCTGACGGTGCCCAGCGAACCGGCTCAGGCTGGCGTGATCGCCGAAGCGTTGCGGCGGGCTGGAGTCGCTCCGTCGGAAGTGGACTACCTGGAGGCACACGGCACGGGCACGGAAGTGGGTGATCCCATCGAGTTGAACGCGGCCGCGGAAGTATATGGCAGAGGGAGAGAAACCGATCGCCCCCTGTTGGTCGGCTCGGTAAAGTCGAACATCGGACATCTGGAGCCTGCCGCTGGAGTTGCCGGTCTGATGAAGGTCATGCTGTCATTGCAGAACGGGTTGGTCCCCAAGCATCTGCACTTCCGGGATCCGAACCCTCGTCTGGACTGGGACCGGCTGTCGGTGAAGATAGCCTCGGAATTGACCCAGTGGCCGCTCCATCCGAACCGTCCTCCGCGCGCTGGCATAAGTGCCTACGGCTGGTCGGGGACGAACGCCCACGTGATTGTCGAAGGCTATCCCGATTCAGCCAAGCCTCTCGTAGACAATGGTGGAATGTCACGACCGGCCGGGCCGCTTCGCGCCGTTCCATCAACACTTACCGGTTCTGAGGAAGAACCGCCCTCTGAGAATGTTGATGCCCGTCCCGCGCGTCTTCTACCGCTTTCGGGCAAGTCCGACGCCGCCTTGCGAGATGCGGCGAGCTCCTACCTGTCCTGGCTTGACGAGCAGAGCGGCCCCGCATTCGCCTCCGGCAGTGCCAACGATGCCGATCTTTCCGACATGGCCTGGACCGCCGGTGTTGCGCGCAGCCATTTTGAAAACCGTAATGCAGTCCTCTTTCGAGACGCCCCTTCTCTGCGTGACGGGTTGAAGCAAATCGCGGACTCTACCGGCGAGCCCAGCGCCCAACGTGCCTCAAAAGTAGCCTTTGCCTTCACCGGACAGGGCAATCAATGGCTGGGCATGGGCGAGTTGCTCTATCGCACCGAACCGGTATTTCGCGCCGTTCTCGACCGCTGCGACCGGCTGATTCAAAAGGAGCGAGGCGCATCTCTACTGGATGTGATGTTCGGCAGGGCCAGCGCTGCCGGGGACCTGGATGAACCCCGTTGGACTCAGCCCGCCATCTACGCTCTGGAATGCGCGCTCACGGCCCTCTGGGACAGTGTTGGGATCCGGCCGGATGTCGTATTGGGTCACAGCTTGGGCGAGATTGCTGCCGCCTATTCTTCAGGCGTTCTGACCTTGGAGGACGGCCTACGCTTCGCCTCCGCCAGGGGCCGGATAATGGGAGACCTTCCGAGTGACGGGGCCATGGCCGCGATATTCGCTCCCGAATACGAGGTTTCCCAAGCGGTGAACGATTGGAACGACGCGCACCCCTGCGCAGACCTTTGCATAGGTGTGGACAATGGAACTCACCAGGTGGTCAGCGGACCGCAGGAAGCAGTACACGCCCTCTCTGACCAACTGGAGTCGGCTGGGCTAAACGTAAGGCGGCTCAGGCCAAGCCCGGCCTATCACAGCGCTCTCGTCGAACCCGGGCTTGATGAGATGGAGGCGGCCATTGCGACATTGTCTGTCTCCGAACCCGCAATCCCTCTCGTCAGCAACCTGACAGGCCAGCCGGTGGAAACAAGAATGGACGGGGCCTACTGGCGGCAACATGCCAGGCAGCCCGTGGCCTTCCGCAGCTGCGTCGAGAGCCTGGCGCAACTCGGAGTCGACGCCGTCATCGAGATCGGTCCTCATGCAATCCTGGGCCCGCTGGTGTCCCTGAACTGGCCGCAAGGTGTGGGAAACGTCGTGTCTCCCGTCGTCTTGCAGAGCCTGCTTCGTCCCTCATTCGACGGTTCCGAGCCCGAACGTGCCGATGCCTTCGTCCAGGCAGTCGCCGACGCCTACGTGGCCGGCCTGCCGGTCGACTTTGCCGGCCTGTTCGCAGGAGAGGAGCGGCGACGCATCTCCGTACCGGGATATCCCTTCCAGCGACAGCGGCATTGGGTAACCGCCTCTCAGAGGCGCAGGTCCGGCGACGCCCACGCGCTCTTAGGCGTCCGGCACGAGTCTCCCCATGGCGACGTGATGTACGAAACGGAGATGTATCCCACGGACCCGTCATGGCTTAACGACCACCAGGTCTACGGTAGAGTCGTCATGCCCGGCGCGGTCTATGGAGCTATGGCCGCCACCGTACAACTTATGGAGGGCGGGGATGCCTCTGTAGTAGAGGAATTGCAACTGCATAACCCTCTTGTCTACCCCGCATATTCTCCCGACGGAGACAGGGAGGCGCCGGGACGCCGTTTGCAGGTGGTCATCGGCGGCTCGAAGGACGGAGCTGCGCGAACCTTCGAGGTCTTTAGCAAGGGAGAAGATGGTGAGGACTGGCTGCTCCATGCCGAGGGACGTCTGTCTCCGGACGCCGCACAGCCGGCAATCGGCAAGCGGATTGACCTGGACACGTTGAAGGCCGATCTCACTCCTCAGGACCTGTCTGCCTACTACAGGGCTAAGACTACCAGCGGGATTGAATTCGGCCCGTCATTCCGTACCCTGGAAGCTCTCTGGGGTGAAGGAGGTGAGGCGGTCGGTGAAGTTGCACTTCAGGGCGCGGGAGATACCGGCGACTTGGACATTCATCCGCTGCTGATCGACGGTTGCTTCCAGGTCTTCTCGGCCACCCGCAACCTTTCAGGAATCGGAGGCGACGCCACCTATCTCCCATTCGGATGGGAGAGGCTATGGCTGAGTGGCCCCCTGCCCGATCGACTGGTCTGTCACGCACGGCTGAGGGAGACCGTTCAAGCGCAGGGCGAGAATGAAGCGACCGCTCAAACACCCGAAACCTTGACCGGTGACTTGATGCTTTACACCCCTGAAGGGGATGTCATCGGCGGTCTAACGGGATTCACCGTAAAGCGGGCCACGCGAGCTGCACTCCTCTCCGCATCGGAGGGACTGGACGACCTGCTTTACGAGGTTGTCTGGCGAGAACGCCCATTGGTCGGCACGCTGCAATCGGCCCAAGCGCTGGTCGGGCCGCGAGCGGCCGGCGAAGGTATGAGAACGTTTGAAGACTATCTATCGAGCGAGGGCGTCACGATCGACGACCGGGCCATGCTCCTGAGCGACCTTGAGCGCCTATCCCGCTCCTACTCTCTCGCGGCGTTGGAACAACTGGGTTGGCAGCGCCGCAAGGGCCAACCGGTCGAGCCCGATTCCCTTCGAGACCTACTGCAGATCGAACCCCAACACACCAAGCTGGTTGGACGTATGCTCCGACTGCTAAAGGACGGTGGACTCCTCACTGAGGCCACAGAGCAGGGTGGATACATCGTAGAAGTTGGCACTGGCGACCCCTTGCCCGACGATGCCCTGGCCGACCCCGAGATCTTTGCGGACAAGATGGTTGAGCGCTATCCCCACGGCCACAACGAGTTGAACATCCTGCGACGAAGTGGCGCCGCGCTTGCGGACGGGCTTCGCGGGACTGTCGATCCCCTGGATATCCTCTTTCGAAGTGAGGGGCCCGGCGTAACAGAGTACTATTTCGTTGCCCCGGCTTCCCGTGCGTCCAACCGGCTCCTGGCAGACGCCGTAGCCCGAGTGGTGAGGGACTGGACGGGCGAACGACGCTTGCGTGTGCTGGAGGTCGGCGCAGGCACTGGTTCGGCGACGTCGGTGGTACTGCCGGAACTCCCGGCGGAGTGCGATTACGTGTTCACTGATATCTCGGCCGGCTTCTTCGCGGAAGCCGAAGACCGCTTCAGCGGTTCCGAAATACCGATCGAATACCGCCCATTGGACATTGAAAGGGATCCGTCAAACCAGGGTTTCGAATCCCATGCCTATGATCTGATTATTGCAGCGAACGTGCTTCACGCTACCCGTGATTTGGGCGAAACCCTGACCCATTGCCGCGAACTGCTCGCACCCTCCGGCCAACTGATGGCCCTTGAGAACATGCGCGGTCGCGGCTGGCAGGACATCACCTTTGGCCTGCTTGATGGCTGGTGGCGGTTCGCCGACGATTACCGGCCGTCTCACGCCATGGCCCATCCATCGATATGGTGCCGGGCGCTGTTGGATTCGGGCTATGACGAGGTGGGCTTCCTCGGGACGGAGGGCGCCGACGAAGGCGGGCCGTTCGGCTCCAGCGTTATTCTCGCGCAGGGCCCGGCGGAAATTGCTCAATCTCCCGGGTCGTGGGTCATATCCTCGGATTCGGGCGGTACGGGCCTGCTGCTGGCCAGAGAACTGGAGTCCAGAAACCAGAGCGTCGTGCTGGCAGAGCCGAGCCGGCCATCCGAGACGCCGGTAAGTGAGGTCAACATTGTTCGGAGGGCCGTATCGGCTGGCAGCCGGGAATCATGGCAGGACCTCTTGAAGGAACTCCCCAAGGACATCCCGCTACAAGGCGTGTTGCATCTGAATGCCCTCGATGGACACGGGCCGCAGGCTTCCACGGCCCAACTCCTCGAGGATGCCAAGAGTGCCGGGAGCACCGCCCTGGCCTTGGTGCAGGGCATATTGGATGCCGATGTTGCTCCGGAGAAAGGCCTCTGGTTCATAACGTTGGGAGCGCAGGCCCTGGAGCGCGACTACATGGGCGAGAATGTTGGAGAACTGGCGGGGGCCACCCTGTGGGGTTTCGGCAGGGCGGTTGCGCGGGAAGCGGGATACCTTCGCCCACAATTGCTGGATCTCGACCCCGCCAACCCGGCCCGGATTGCTCATCTGGCCGATGAGCTAACGCACCCCGATCAGGAAACTCAGGTCGCTTACCGGGACGGCAACCGCCTGGCCGCTCGCCTGATCCGAAGCGGCAGTTCAAGAGTACGACTGGAGTTGCCGGAAGAATCGGCTTGGCGTCTTATGCCGGGTGCGGAGGGAGCGCTGGAAGGACTGCACGCCGAACCCGTACAGGATCAGCCCCTTGCGCCGGGCCAGGTTCGAGTGGCGGTGGACGCGGTCGGCCTGAACTTTCTTGACGTTCTACTCAGTATGGGTGTCGTGAATTCGGCAGACCCTAAGTTGGGCGAGGAGTTCTCCGGACGAATAGTGGAAGCAGCCCCGGACGTCACGGACTTCGCCGTGGGCGACCGGGTGGTCGGACTGGCCTTCGGCACGTTCGGTCCCGAGGTCGTAACGAGGGCGGATCTGGTTGCTGCTGCGCCGGGGGGGATTTCGGCGTCAGCGCTGGCAACCATACCCTCTGCCTTCGTTAGTGCCGGGCTGAGCTTCGAGATGGCTGACTTGAAGGCGGGAGATCGAGTGCTAATCCACACCGCTTCGGGCGGTGTGGGACTGGCTGCGGTACAACTGGCGCAGGCAGCAGGGTTGGAGGTGTTCGCCACGGCAAGTTCCCCCAAGCAGGCCTATCTCCGTTCGCTGGGGATCGAGCACGTCTTCGATAGTCGAACAGCCGAATTCGGGCAGGACATCCTGGAGGCCACGAACGGCGCCGGCGTAAACATGGTGCTCAACAGCCTCACCGGCCCCGGGTTCATCGAGGCCGGTCTCTCCTGCCTGGCTGACGGTGGAAGTTTCGTGGAGATGGGCAGGCGGGACATCTGGACAGCAGAGGAGATGGCGGCATCGCGTCCGGATGTGTCCTACTCAATCCTGGAATTGGACTGGCTGAAATTGAATGAACCCACCGTTCCGGGCGCCGTGCTCCGTGACGTGATGAAGAAGATATCGGCCGGCTCTTTGAAGCCGTTGGCGCATACCCGATGGCCCATTGCCGAAGCCGGAGCCGCCATGGACTTTATGAGGTCGGCCCGGCACATCGGAAAGAACGTGCTTGCGTTGCCGCCCATGGCCGGCGGTCGATTGCGGCCTGACCGTACGTACCTGGTCACCGGGGGCCTGGGAGGCATCGGTACCGTAGTGGCCGAATGGCTGGCGGACCACGGGGCCGGTGTGATTGTTCTGAACGGGCGTAGGTCTCCCGACCCAGAGGCCGTGGAAGTGATTGAGGCTCTCAGACAGCGCGGCGTCGACGTGCGGGTCGAGTTGGCCGACGCGACCCAACCTGCAGAGATTGACGCCATGCTGGCCCGGATGGACGCTGAAATGCCTCCCCTGGCTGGCGTCATCCATAGCGTGGGAGTGCTGTCCGACGGCTCCCTGGGAAACCAGACTTGGGAACGCTTCGAACAGGTCCTGTGGCCAAAGGTATTGGGCGCTTGGCAGCTGCACAAGGCGACACTCGATCAAGACCTCGACCTGTTCGTCCTCTTTAGCAGCATCACTGGGGTACTGGGCAACTCGGGCCAGGGCAATCACGCCGCGGCAAACACCTACTTGGACCAGCTGGCCGCATACCGGAGGTCCCTGGGACTCCCCGGTCAATCTATCGCGTGGGGTGCCTGGTCAGGGCTGGGCGAAGCCGAAGAGCAGCGCGAACGAATTGAACGACAACTGGCCGCGTCGGGCACTGGATGGATCGCGCCGGAGCAAGGTCTCCAGGCCTTCGATCAACTGGTACGGCAGGACTTGACTGCCGGCATGGTTGCGGTGGTGGATTGGCCGGTATTCGCGGAGAACTTCGAAGAGAAGAACCCGTTCCTTGATGAGTTGGTTACCGAGGACTCGGAAACTGACGAATCTGCCGACGTGGATGACGCCGACCTCCTTTCCCAATTACGGCAAAGACCCGCCACGGACTGGGCCTCGTTGCTTTCCTCCTTCCTGCAAGGCGAAATTCAAGCGGTGCTGCGCCTGCAATCCGCTCCGGCCGCTTCGGTTGGTTTCTTCGACTTGGGAATGGACTCGCTGATGGCGGTGGAGCTTCGGAACCGGCTGAATCGTGCCCTGTCAGGCGAGTACGTCGTCTCCAACACTGCCGTATTCGACTATCCCGACATCACGGCCCTCGCGACTCACCTGGCCGAAGAGCTCGGTCAGCTTGGCGAAGTCGACGATGCTCCTTCATCGCCCGCATCCCCTGAACCGCTTACCCCCGAACCCGGCGTGTCGACGAGGACCGATGAAGACGCAATCGCGGTCGTGGGCATGGCCTGCCGCTTCCCCGGCGCCAATGACTTGGCCGAATACTGGAAGCTCCTGGAAGCGGGTGCCGATGCAATTACCGAAGGCCGCCGGGATGACGGTTCCTGGAGCGGCGCCGTCGGTGACCCCGATGCTGAGGAAGTGATAAATCGACGAGGCGCGTTTGTCGATGGGATTGACTGGTTCGACTCGCGGTTCTTCCGCATTTCGCCGATCGAGGCGCGGTTGATGGACCCCCAGCAGCGGATGTTGCTCGAGACGAGTTGGCAGGCCCTCGAGGACGCGGGAGTTGCCCCGGACAGTCTTAGAGGCAGCCGCACCGGCGTATACGCGGGAGTTGGCACCAGCGAGTACCGTGATCTGCTGCAATCCCACAGCTTGGCACATGGTTTCCTCGGCACAACCGGAAGCGTAGCCGTCGGCCGGATCGCCTTCGCGCTGGGCCTGGAGGGACCGGCATTGCCCGTCGACATGGCCTGCGCGTCGTCGCTGGCCTCGGTACACCAAGCGGCTGTAAGCCTCCAGACAGGCGAAGTTGATCTCGCTCTCGCCGGTGGCGTCAACGTGGTACTTTCCCCCTCAACTTCCGCATTCATGTTGGAAATCGGCATGTTGTCGCCTACGGGATACTGCCGCCCATTTGACGCCTCTGCAAACGGCTACGTCCGTGGCGAGGGTTGCGGAATGGTCGTGCTGAAGCGTTTGAGCGAAGCCGAGTCCGACGGTGACCGCATTTACGCCGTGATACGGGGGTCTGCGGTCAACCAGAACGGCGCGAGCGCGGGTCTAACGGTGCCCAATGGTCCCGCCCAAGAGCGAGTTATGACGGATGCGCTTGCCCAGGCCGGCGTTTCCCCATCGGACGTGGACTACCTGGAAGCGCACGCGACCGGCTCTCAGCTCGGAGACCCTATCGAGTTGAATGCCGCGAGCTCGGTCTACGGCAAGGGCCGAGACGAAGATCGACCCCTGCTCGTCGGAACCGTCAAGTCGAACATCGGACACCTTGAGTGGGCTGCCGGAATCGCGGCTTTCATCAAGGCCGTCCTCTCGATGAATAAGGGAGTGATCCCTCCACATCTCCATTACCAAGACCCGAACCCAAACGTCGAATGGGACCGAATGCCGGTTCGGATAATGTCCGACAAGACGGCTTGGCCGACCAATTCGGGCCGACTTCCTCTGGCGGGTGTCAACGCGTTCGGCTTGTCTGGTACCAACGCCCACGTCTTGCTCGAAGGCTACGGCGCCACGCCGGGTGACCTAGTGGACCCCAACGGTACACGCCTGCCAACGGGCGCTCCCCAACCGATACCTATGTCGCTCCCCGAACAGACCGACGCCGTCTCGATCTCCGACGAAGCTCCGACGGAACGAACCGTTCGCCTGTTGCCGCTTTCCGGCAAGTCGGAAGGCGCGCTCCGTGAATCGGTAAAGCGCTATCTCTCATGGCTCGACGGCGAAGAAGGCTCCGAATCCGATGCGATGCTGTCCGATATGGCCTGGACTGCCAGCGTGGGCCGGAGCCACTTCGCACATCGCACCGGGCTGGTCTTCAGCGATGCCGAGCAACTTCGACAGAAACTCCGTGCGCTGGCTGACACAGATGAGGCGTCGGATGGGGAAACGCCTCGTGAGGCGGGCAGAGTAGCATTCGCGTTCACCGGGTATGAACGGACGTGGGCTGGCATGGGAGAGGCGCTCTATCGGAGCGAACCGGTCGTACGGACAGTGCTGGACAGGTGCGATGACCTGGTTCGTCAAGAGCGTGGAACCTCCTTGCTGGATGTGATGTTCGGTCGCCCCGGCATCGAGCACGACCTGAATGATCCGGCATGGGCTGAGCCGGCCATTTACGCGCTTCAGTGCGCCCTGACCGCGCAATGGGCAAGCATCGGCATACGCCCCAGCGCGGCGGTGGCGCAAGGTTCGGGAAGAATTGCAGCGGCGCAGGCGGCCGGAGTATTCAGCCTGGACGAGGGTTTGCGTCTGGCCGTGGCTCTGGGAGAGTTGAAGGAGACCCAGACGGAGTTTGATTCGCAAGCCGCGAGTGAGAGTCTGCAAACGACGCTCGACGGCGTCACGTTCGCTGTGCCGTCTCTCCCGTTCGTCAACACCCCAACCGGCCAGATGGTGGAGTCTCTTGACGCGCTCGGTATCGACTACTGGCTTGGGGAGGATCAGGTGCCCACCCTTCTCTCCGGCCACGTGGAGACTCTGGCCCAACTCGGCGTCGATGTTGTGGTGGGAATCGGTCCCGACTCCACGATGGAACGGATAATCGGCGACACTTGGCCGGATTCATCGGAAGTGCCGGTCATACTCTCCCCCTTGGAAAATCCGCCAAATGATGGTGAATCACCTGAGTCCGATGAAGGGTTCGTGAGAGCCGTGGCACAGGCCTACGAGGCCGGATTGGACATCTCGTTTACCGGCCTGTTTGCAGGTGAATTCCGGCGTCGAATCTCGATACCGAGCTATCCCTTCCAGCGCAGGCGGCACTGGCTCTAGCCGCCGCGCCAACTGCCTGAAGGTACCCTCGCTGAGAGTGGGCGTTGCCACCATGACGGGGTGGCCGGGGTGATGGAAGAGACTCTCTGAACCAACTCCCATGCCCATCCTCGCAGTCCCATCGTCATCTCGAAGATAGTTCTGTCTACAGTTGAACCTTGGCCCACCACAATACCTCTTTCTCCGATGTTCCCAAACTGTCTCTTTGTGTATCAATAACACCTGCATTCATAGTTGTGAATATTATCAACAACCCCACTTTTGACCGACTTTACGGATCTCGACCGACATCCATAATTCCCTTGCGTTCCCACGCAAAGTGTGGAAACAGATGAGATGGAGGGCACGACTTGAGGCTATCCGTGGCGAGCATGAAGTCACTCTGCGACCCTGGGCGCTATTCCGACGGCGAGGGTCTGTACTTGTACATTGGCAAGACTGGGAGAAAGAGTTGGGTTCAGCGCATTACTATCGATGGGAGACGGCGGTATATCGGTCTGGGCAGGTATCCTGCTGTACCCTTCACTCAGGCGAGGAAGCGATCGGCCGACAACCGGGCCGCAGTCACCGAGTCGCGGGCTTTCATCCGGTCGTTCGTCAAGGAGATAGTGATTGGACCCGGCGAGGCTAAGGTACGTTACACACTTCCCACGCCGTAGGACAGTCCCATAGGAGGAGACGTCGCAGAGATCGTCCTCAACGGCGGAGTTATGAGTATGGGAGTCTATGGTGGAGATAGGGGGACTCGAACCCCCAACCTCGGCATTGCGAACGCCGCGCTCTCCCAGTTGAGCTATATCCCCACGAGGCGGGTCAGGACTTCAGTATAGCTTACGGAGCGGAGCGGGGTCTAGGGAAAATGTGCGGTCGAAGGGCGTGGTTGTTGGGGGCGTTACGCGGGTTGTGGGTCAGCATTCGATGGCATGTCTGATCGCACAGGCAGTGTAGTCGAGGGCTTGTCGCGTGGGAAGCTCGCTATAACCGTCGGGGAATCGGAAGCCGAAGCCGTCGTCGTGATAGCGAGGAATGAGGTGGATGTGGAAGTGGAATACCTCCTGCCCGGCGGCCTCTCCATCGGCGACAATCCAGTTGATGCCATCGCATCCCAGAGTTTTGTAGAGTCCCCTCGTGATTCGGCAGGCCAGTGTGAAGATCCGGGCGGTGATCGCGTCGTCCAGGTCGGCGATGCTCGGTGTGTGGGTTGTGGGAATGAGCAGGGTGTGGCCGTCGTTGACAGGTTGGATGTCCAGGAGCGCCATTACGGTGTCATCCCGATATATCCAGCTTGCGGGGAGTTTGCCGTCGTTGATTTTGCAGAAGACGCAGGAGGGGTTCATTTGCTTTGGATACTGCCTCAAACTGTCAGTATTAGCGTTGACTTGCCCTTCGACAGGTTCAGGGCGAACGTGTTTTTCCCTATCGCCTATCCACTTGGAACTTGTGGATGCGAGTTTTGTGATAGGTCTTGATCGGGTATGGCGGGTGTCAGAGAGACTTGACGGCGTTTTCGATGGCGGCGGTGGCGTCCTGGTAGTCGGTGTCGGGGGACAGGAGGACGGGCTTGCCTATGCGGATTTCGACGTTTCCCCGTGGGAGGATGGGGAAGCGCGAAGGGAATCCCAGCTTGTGGATGTGGAGGCGGAGGGGGACGACGGGAAGGCGGCCTTCGACGGCTACGAGACCGGCGCCGCTCATGAAGGGCTTGATGGGGCCTCCGACGGTGAGTTCACCTTCGGGGTAGATGAGGACGGACCAGCCGTCGTCGATGATCTTGCCCATGTTTTCGAGGCTGGGGCGGACGGCGCCTTCCTTGGCGAGAGGGAAGCCGTTGCCCAGGAGTGGGTTCATAAGCCAAAAGATGGGGTTCTTCCAGAGCTGAGCGGCTCCGGCTATGGCCATGCGGCGTCGGAGTCTGTTGGGAATGGCCCTTATGATTAGGGGGTTATCGAGACCGAGGCTGTGGTTGGATGCGAAGAGGACGGGGCCGGCGACGCCTTCGAGGCGCTCGCGACCGGTTATCTTGAGGCTGTAGGGTAGGCTGACTAAGGGAAAGATGATTACCCGTTGGAGGAAGCCGCGAAGGATGCGGCACCACCAGCGCATACCCCAAGCAGGAAAGCTCATCATGAGCGGGTTCTTGGAACCCTCCTCGACGAGGTCGGTCAGGTGTTTGACGGTCGTGTCTTGATCCAACTGGCTCTCGTCCATGTAGACTCCCAACTCAGCCTCGATAGCCGAGAGAAGCTCGACTCGTCCGAGGGAGTCAAGGTCGAGGTCGTCGCCGAGTGCCGCATCGTCAGTAATTTCTGTTACGTCTCGTTTGCTTACCTCGGCGATGATGTGGTTGAGGCCTCTTGCTCCCCCTGAAGGGCTGCTGCCGGAGGTTGCGGCCACGGGACTATCGGGCTGTATCTTGCCGAGGATGGTGTCGATGACGATGCGCTTCTTGACCTTGAGAGTGTGGGTGCGGGGGAAGTCCTCATCGGGCCAGACGGTGAAGCCACGGATTCGCTGCTGTTCGGCGAGTTGGTCGTTGGTCCAGGAAACGGCGGCCTGGGCGGTACTGGGGTCGTCCAAGATGAGGGCGGCGTGTACCTCCACGGACGAGCCCTTGGTCAGGCCGATGACGGCGGCGTCGGTGACATTCGGGTGCTTGGTGAGGACGGCTTGGATGTCCTCCGGGAAGACGTTTTGGCCGCTGGGAAGGACGATCATGTCCTTGAGGCGGCCCTGAATGTGGAGGAAGCCCTCGTCGTCGAAGTAGCCGAGGTCTCCTGTCCGGTACCAGTCGCCGTCGAAGGCCGCGGCGGTCTCTTCGGGCGCGCGCCAGTATCCTGGAGTGACGTTGTCGCCGCGCACGAGGATCTCGCCTGCGTCGCTGATCGTAACCTCGACATTTGGGAGCGGGCGGCCGGTCGAGTCGATGCCTCGCTCCTCGATTGCGTGGTTGCTGATGACGGGCGAGGCCTCAGTAGCGCCGTAACCCTGCACGATCTTGACGCCGAGCAGCTCCCATTTTCTGCCGAGATCGGGGTCGAGGGCAGCGCCGCCGGAGACGATGAAGTCGAGCTTGCCGCCGAACTGCTTGTGGACTCGACGGAAGAGGACACGACGGAGGCGGAAGGGGGTCCGCTCGGCTACCTTTAGGAGGCGTTCCCATAGGGCCTTCTTGCCCTGCCGGGTAATCTCGCGTTCGATGCCGTTCATGAGGAGCTCGAGTCCCTGGGGAACGAGGAGCAGGATGGTGATCCTGCGCTCGCGCATCGTCCGGGCGAGGACGGTGGGCTGGCGGCTCGTGGGATAGGTCACACTCGCGCCGGAGTTGAGGGCGATGAAGAGACCGCCCATCTGCTCGTACATGTGGCTCAGCGGAAGGATGGAGAGGAGTCTGCTGGAAGGGTCGCAGGAGATGTATTGAGATATGCCCTCGATGTTGGCTGTCAGATTCCGATGGGTGAGCATGACGCCCTTTGGATCGCCGGTGGTGCCGGAGGTGAACATGATCTCGACAAGGTCGTCTGGGGTGATGTCCACGTCTTCGGGTGGAGGCATGTCGGCGATGGTCTCTTCAAGCTGTTCGAGGGTTATTTCCGGGACTGCGAGGTCCACGTCTTCCTTCGGGGTGAAGCGGGAAGTGAAGGCCAGTTTCGGGTCGGTGCCCGAGATTACTCGCTCCACGTAGTCGGGGGCGCTTCGGAGGTCTAGCGGGATGACGACGACGCCTGCCCTGACGCAGCCGAAGAAGATGAGCACCCAGTGTGGGGAGTTCGGTCCCCAGAGGATGATCTGGTCACCCTTTGTGAGGCCGCGGCTCTGGAGCAGTGAGGCGACCTTGCCGGAATCTTCCCAGAGGCGGGAGTAGGTCCAGCGGAGGTAGCGGAACACCGGCTTGATGAGGAGGGCGTCGCGGGAAGCGTGCTTTTCAGCGGTCGTGCGGAGGAAATCGACGAGGGTATGGTCTGTGGGGGTGTCGGTCATGTTGGCTGTCATGGCTTCTATTCCATCAGAGGGTGTCCAATAAATCAATCGGAACCGTTCGTAGTGAACCCTTCGACGGGCTCAGGCCAGGCTTGTCGATACCATGAATTACGTCTTCACCCCCTTGACAGGCTCAGGGTGAACGGAGTTCTTTGGGACACAATCTCACACAGCAGCGCGGCGGGCGGTATGTTCTTCGATCATCTCGTGGAGGGCCGCGCGAGCATTCTTGCGCATGGGCGGGAAGTGGCTGAAGCAGATGACATCGAAATCCAGATCGAGGAGCTTCTCAAGCGAGCGCAGCGCCTCTTTCGAATCCTGGGTAACCCTGTGAGAGGGTGGGCTGAGTTTCCGCGAGAATTTGTACTGCAATGCGTCTCCGACGATGATGGCGCGCTTGGAGGGCAGGTATAGGGCGATGCTGCCTGCGGTGTGTCCGGGGAGGTGGACGACTCGTACCTCCGTGCTGAAAGGGATGAGATCGCCATCTTCGAGCGGGAGATCGACGGGGACGAGGCTTCCCATGAGCTTTGGGAGGACGGGTTCTGCCATCTTGGCAAAGAACTCATTTTGGAGTGGGTTGGGTGGGGTCTTCGTGCCTGAAATAATGTCCGCATCCAACCGATGCGCGGCAACGGCGATGCTTCTCCCGGCGACGACTTCGCCGAGTCCGCCGCAGTGGTCGGGGTGGGCGTGGGTAATGACGACGGTGTCGATTTGGTCGAGGGATAGTCCGAGGTCTTTGAGGCCGCCGGTTATTGGGATGAGGCTTCCCTGCAGTCCCGCATCGACCAGGATGGCGCGGCTGTCTTCGACGAGCACAGTGACACGGGCTCCTAGGGCCCGGAATTGGAACACTCCGCTGGTGGCTTGTATGGGCTTGCCGAAGATCATGCTCTGGGTGGGCCAGGAGACTCTCTCGATATGATAGCCGATGTGCCGCAGTTACGCTGGGTAAGGTTGCCGAGGGTTGGGCACTTCAACCTTCGACGGGCTCAGTGTGTACGTGGGTTTTGTGCGACTTCCCATTTACCGTCCTGTTCGTGAGTTACTCGCGGCGGAGCTGGCCTCGGAGGAAGACCTTGAGGAGGCCTTCGTTGGCCGCGCTGGTGAGCTTGCGTTCGATGTTTCCGTCTTTACCAATGAAGTAGGTGGTCGGCAGTGTGAGCACTTCGTAGTCGCGCGCGATCTCGGTGGTGGTGTCGAGCGCGACGGGGTAGGTGACGCCGGCCTCTTCGGCGAACGCCTTGACGTTTTCGAGGGTGTCGGACATGGCTATGCCCAGGAAGACGACGCCCTGGTCGCGGTACTCCTGCCACATGGTCTCGAAGAAGGGCATTTCCCAGCGGCAGGGTGGGCACCAGGAGGCCCAGAAGTTCAGGACGACGACCTTGCCGTTGAGGTCGGACAGGCGCAGGCTCTCGCCGTCGAAGGTCTCGACCTCGAAGTCGGGCGCGGCCTCTCCCCCGGTGCTGCTCGTCGACAGGATGGTCCTGGGGGTTGGAGCCGGAGTCGCGGTTACGGTTGGTTCCGGCGTGGGAGCGGGTGTAGAGGGAGTCGGTTCAGGCGTAACCGTCGGAGGGGTGGGGATGGCGGTTGGAGTATGATCGCTTCCCGGCGTTTCGGTAGGTAAAGGTTGGCCTTCACCGCCTGACTGGGCGCATGAGACGGTAATGAAGACCGTGAGCAGCAGGAAGATGCTGACGGGCTTTCGTGTGCTCCACTCTTTTGTGAGCCGAAGGGGCATGGGTGATCAGCCTTCCCATACTGGCGGTGAGTTGAAGTAGTCGGGTGGTCCGAAGAGGGGGAACATGGGCCAGGTGTCCTTGTCACTCTCCTCCCATACTATGCCGGTCTCGGTGTATGCGCCACCGCCACCGTGTGCGGGCGGGCTGAACTCCGGGCGGGTGAGCTGGTCGGCGCGGTACCAGACCGTGCGGAATTCGAGGGAGCGGGCGCGGCGCTCGTGGCTGTCGAACCAGCGGTGGACTCGTTGATTTGGGCGCTGCGACTCCGCGCCGGGGCCGCGTTCGGTGACGTCTTCCAGATCGGAGCCGAGCACCTGAAGCTCGCTGACGGAGAGGGGAACGCCGTCGCGGAGGAAGAAATCGTCGAAATTGGGATCGACCATCGCCCACTTTTGGTGCTCTTCGGACCAGTACTCTGCCGTGAAGTGGCCGTCGGCCTTGCCGGGCTTGCCCGCGAAGATGGCGCAGCGGGCCGGAACGCCGATGGCCTGTGCGGCGTTGGCGAAGGCGACGCCGTAGAAGATGCAGTTGGCAGTGGGACGGAGGCCGTTGTGTCCGCACTGTCCTGGCGCCCATGCGAGGACGGTCTCGGGGTCCCAGGGAGTGTTGAGGACGCCGAGGTCGGGCCCGGAGGCGGTGTGCTCCCAGCTTGAGGCGAGCCAGGTGCTTATGGCGCGCAGGCGTTCGAGCTCGGGCAGGCTCCGGTCGAGGGCCTGTGGGGGCATGATCGACCTGAGGGACTCCAGTCGCGGGTCGTCGGGGTCGTTGAAGACCATGGGAGGAGGCGCCGGGTCTTCGCCCTCTGCGAGACGGACGCGGACGACGTACTCGGCGCGGACGACGTTGAGGTAGGCCATGTGGTGGTTGCGCCAGGTGCGGCCCGAGTCGTCGCTGACGTAGCTGTTCGGGTCGGCGTGCCCGGCTTCGAGGCCGAGCGCCCACGAGTTCATCGCGGTGGAGTCGGTCCAGAACTCCAAGATGTTGTCACCGGCTCGCAGGAGGCCGAAGTCTATTGGCGCCTCGTACCACGTGTGCCATGCCTGCTGGGGAGGCACGGGCGGGAGGGTCATGCCGTTGACGGAGATATGGAGGGGAAGTTTTGTCCCCTCGTGCGACCTCGCAATGAAGTAGAGGGAAGCGGGCGAGGAGGTCGCCGGCAGGGTGAGGATCTTGCGGGCGCGACGGAAGGTGGTCAGCTCCTCGGCAAGGTTCGGCATGGAGTGGCCGGACTCGGTGTAGTAGAGCTTGGTCATGGGTGGGGGTCCTTTCGGGGTTAGCCGTTGTTGTCACCTGACGATGCGAGTTCCTCGATACAGTCCCAATTCAGTATGTTTTCCTCTTTGAGCCATTCACCGGGACTACGATTACCGTTATGTTGCTGAATCATGAATTCAACTTGCTGATAATTCTTCAGCTTATTAATGTCATCCCCCACTACAAAGGGAATAATCCTTTTGGGTTCGGTTTTGTTGTCCTCCGCTACCATGTCTGTAAGGATAGTTGACATCACGTATTGGCGAATAAGTTGATGCACTAGGATCAATTTCCCGTCTCTCCCAAATCCAGACAAGTGCTTCGCCTCCCCAATGAAAAGATACTGGTCGGTTTGCAAGACAATGTCAATTTCCGTGTTGCGGAGATTGTTGAATAGCCCCTCTTCAAGCTCTTCCAATGTCTTCTCCTCGGCCCCTTCGCTCACGTCGTAATTCCAGTCATTCGGGAGCGTCAAACCATTGAATTGAGAAATCTCATCACGTAGGTTGGGGAACAGGCAACGATAGCGATCTGCCAACTCTTGTTGCTGCCGTTGAGAGTTTGACTCTGCTCCACCATCCGGAAGATTCAAGTGATCTCTCATCCCCTTCCAGAACAACTCTACCTTGACAGTCCTTGGTTCAACCTCTCCCAATGGTTCGTGCAGTTGCATGACAAGATCGGCGCGAGCAGAGCAACTTTCGAAAAATGGAGCAAAATACCGGGCGGTCTTCCAATTTTCCGTTCTGTTTGTTATGCCTAGAATTCCCATTAGGTGATCTCTTCTCAGTCTTTCAACGTGCGACACGCTTGGCTTCAGTTAGTAGTGCATTGTAGACGCGAACCATTGCCTCCGTGTCCTGCGCGCAGTAGGCGAGGAGCGCGTTCCTCGCGTTCACCTTTTCAGACTCCTGGATTTTCTCGGCGATCATCCGCATATAGGCGACTGAGGCGGCGGCGCCGTCTTGAATCTCTATATCAGTGTAGCCCAGATTGGGTACGAGAGTTGGTGCCACGGACTTGAGGGAGTAGCTTCCGTTGAAGTCGGGGTGGTAGTAGTTTTCTCGGATTAGCTTCAGGAGATCGACCATGCGGTCGCAGAAGGATAGTAGTCGGTTGCCGTAGTGTGGGAATGCCTGGGCCAAGTTTCTCAGAACGGTCTTCTCGTAGGGGGAGTAGGTGACGATTGCGCCTTCGACTGGGACCGCCTTCAGCAGGCTGATGATGAAGCGTTCTCTTGGGTCTTCAGCGTCGTCGTTCAGGAACGATTCGTGAGTCAACTGACCTGACGAATCGAGAATATGGAGAGACCATTGGAAGGGAACTACCTGATAGGGACGTGTACCGGGAAATAACGGAATGGCTGGATTGAAGGTCTCGAAATCGAGGAAGGAGGCTGGGAATGTGATTTCTGCCAGACTCGATGCGAGGGACGGGCTGATGAAAGGCTGTCCGGCTGCGGGAAGGTCACCTTGGTGGCAGTGTCCGTAGAAGGAGCAGCGGTAAGGCTTGGTGCAGTGCGGGCCGGTCTCGATGTCCGGAGGGTTGTCTTGTTGTAACGTCGCCCACATTCGAGAGAGGTCGTCGGGTACACGTCGTGCGACAAATGACCTTGCACGGTCGGTAACGTCCTCAAGCGTAAAGAGCTGTTGCAGATCGTGTTCTCCACCCTGATACACGTAGGCATTGTTGAGGTGCATCAGGTACGTCCCATTGATGGGGATGCCGGAGCCTTCGGCGACGTATATCTGAATCGCGACATCCGTGACATGTTCGGGTTTGAGCCGCGTCGTTGACTTGACCTCGATGAGGTCATAGTCCTGTTCGCCGTTTCTCTTGAGGATGTCGACTCTCGTTTTGATGCCTTGAAATGTGAAGGCGGCTTCATAGAGGGCTGGGAGGGCGGAGTCAGCGAGGAGAGTTCCAGTTGTGGCGACTGCTTGGTCGTGCTCCAAGTACGTTTCCTCTATGAGCCTGCCATCGGGGAAGTAGTTTCTTGCGACTTCGCCGACAATGGTGCCGGTGTCGAATCTCGCCTGCAGTCCCGCGTCTACGGGGTCGGCAAGTTCCGGCTGGAAGCTATCCAAGTAGAGCCGTTTCAGGCATTGGAGGCCGTATTGGAACTTGGATTTGGAAAGGCTTGGCGTCATGGGGGCGTGTAGTTGGCGAGCCTTACATCAACTCTGGAGTCTTCAACCCCGATCCCGTGTTCAGCAGCAAAATGTGGTCGTTTGGGGAGAGGTCGGCTGAGTCGATGAGCCGACGCGCTGCCGCAGCGGTTGCGCCGCCTTCGGGGCCTACGACGATGCCCTCGGTGCGGGCGATGAGGCGCATGTGGTCGAGGAGGTCGTCGTCGGAGACGGCGATTGCGCCGCCCTCGCTCTCGTGGAGGACGTTGAGGATGAGGTAGTCGGCGATGGCGGAGGGGACGCGCATCCCATGGGCGACGGTGTGTGCGTTCTCCCAGGGTTCGGCATGGTCGTCGCCGCGCTGGAAGGCGCGGACGATTGGCTGGCATCCCTCGGCCTGCACGCAGAAGAATCGGGGGCGCTTGCTGTCGGTCCAGCCCAAAGCCTCAAGCTCCTCAATTGCTTTCCAAATTCCGACGACGCCTGTGCCGCCGCCTGTGGGGTAGATGATGGCGTCAGGGAAGGTCCAGCCGCACTGCTCGGCAATCTCGTAGCCCATGGTCTTCTTACCCTCGGCGCGGTACGGTTCCTGGAGGGTCGAGAGGTCGAACATGCCGAGCTCGGCGGCAAGCTCGCGGGACTGCTGGCCGGCCTCGCCGATGAGGCCGTCGACGAGGTGGAGGGATCCTCCCGCGTGGGTGACCTCTTTCTTATTGGCGTCGAGGGCGTCCTGTGGCATGAAGACGTGGGAATCCAGGCCGGCCCTCGCGGCGTAGGCGGCCAGCGCGCCGCCCGCGTTTCCGGCGGTGGGGATGGTCACGCCAGCGGCTCCAAGCTCCTTTGCCTTGGAGACCGCCGCTGATAGCCCCCGCGACTTGAATGTGCCGGTCGGATTTTGGCCTTCGTCTTTGATGACGACATTTGTCGCGCCGATGGCCTCGGCCAGGCGGGGAGCTTCGAGAATGGGAGTCATGCCCTCGCCGAGGCTGACGATGTTCGCTTCGTCAAGGACGGGCATGGTCTCGAAGTAGCGCCACATATCGGAGCGGCGGCCTGCGAGTGCGTCGCGGTCCGTCTCTCTGCGGGCGGCGTCGAGGTCGTAGCGCGCGTAAAGGACCTTGTCGCAGTCAGGGCAGAGGCGGATGAGTTGGTCGGCGGAATGGGTTGCGTCGCAACTGGTGCACGCCAGGTGGGTGAGGTAGCTCTTCACATGGACTCCTTCGCTAGTTGTGGAGGGGATTTTACCGCGCAGAGGGCGCGGAGGGCTGAAAGAGGCCCCCTCTCTGTGTCTCTCCCCCTGCGGGCTGACAGGGGTAGGTAAAATCGGATTGCAAGTACAACTGAGTAGCTGTCATGCCCCCCGAGTGCCTGTCATTCCGACCGTAGGGAGGAATCTAAAATGCTACGCCATCGC
>DAOUKG010000031.1:0-31127 GCA_034421575.1 Dehalococcoidia bacterium | reverse complement strand
CGGGCTGACAGGGGTATGTATTTCGTGTTTCAAGTATCGGTATGGTAGATGATCTTCAAGTCAGGCGATGACTTAGGCCACGGTTCGGGAAGCAACCAGACCCTCCGCCATAGTCTACCCCTGTGCAGTAGCCGACTCAGGCAGCTTATGCCCAACCGCAGCACGCTGACGATTCGCCTCGGTACGCTCGCGGCACTGCGATGAGTTGGCGTCAAAAACTTTGGCGGTGATCTGAGGCGACCAGGAGGTATACCCAGATCGTTGGCGTCTTCAACTCTGGTCCCATATGCCAACACCCACAGCGTTGCCACAGATAACACTAACCAATGCCGCGAGACCCGTGCGGGGTCGGTCCTTCGAGTCTTCTCCCATTGCCATCCAACACCCTTCAGTGCCCTGAAGCCCAGTTCTATCCAGAAGCGAAGTCCATACCAACACACTCCCGCTTCAGCAGGCGGCAGGTCGGTCATCACCACCCATGGCTCACTCTGGTCTTTGTCCCAGATTACGATCATTGTCCCACGACGCCGTTTGTTCGTGGCTCTGAATGCTGTCCCCGCCCCAACATATGCGTAACCCGGCCCCGGTATGAGATATCGCGCTTGCAGGCGTGTTCCTCCGTCGGGGCAGAACACGGTGTTGATCGACTGTCGCGCGTAGGGATGCCATCCCACAGAGCATATCTGCTCCCACAGCCTCGGACTCCTCAGACCACGGTCATACATCACCAACACGGTCATGTCCGGCGGGACGGCTTCGGACAGCAATGCCAGCAGGCTCACCGTCGGGGCTATCCATTCACCGGGTCTATTGGCGGGGAGAATGTGCCAAGCAATGGGAATAGCGCAACTGCGATAGGCAACACTTATGACGATGGAGGTTATCTGATCGCCCTTCATTGTCGGGTCTATGGCCAACACCAGCTTGTCCGACTGCCACCAGGAAAGCAGCCACCTCATCAGCGGAACAAAACACAGCCTCACATCGAGCTTCACCCGGCAAGGTCTGGCACGGTCGTGGCCATCGTACAGCCATTCCCTGAGGTACTGGCGCAGGTTATTCCAACTGCCCATAGTCAAAAAGACCGTGATGACGGCGTTTTGGCAACCACTCCTGGCGAGTATGGTCCCATACACCCACAGCACTAGGCCGATGGCCTGAGACCGTCGCAGGTGCGGCAGGTAATGTTCCACGGTTTGTTGCATCTGGTAGCATTCAGATGGGAGGCGCATGGTAAATCTCTGACAACCTTTCTGTCTGATACCAAAAAGATGCCAGAAACCCATGCGCTTTCCAAGTTCTTATACTTATTTTATATTTTACATACCCCTGTCAGCCCGTTCGCGGGAGAGGGTTGGGGTGAGGGTAAGCCAACCCCTTCTCCTCTCTCTGTGACCTCTGTGACCTCTGTGACCTCTGTGACCTCTGTGACCTCTGTGGTGAGCCTTCCGCGCAACCATAGACTCAAACCGCATGTATTGGTAGACTTGAAAGGCAAGCGGGAGTAACTCAGTCTGGTAGAGTTCCTGCCTTCCAAGCAGGCTGTCGCGGGTTCGAGTCCCGTCTCCCGCTCCACGAAAGCCGTCAGTTGCCGTCACCCCGCGCCCGCCACGTCGTTCGCCAGATCGACGACTGTAACCGCTTCGATGTCCCTGGCGACTCCGTAGCGCTCCTTGCCGAGTCACTCTCCGAAGACGGCTTGGCGCAGTGTGTCGTTGAGCCTTGTCTGCCAGCCTTTGCCGTCCGCGCGGAAGTGGTCTACCAAGTCGGTGTCGAGTCGAATTGTCGTTTGGGTCTTGGTTGGGGTCTTCTGCTTGCCGCGCGCGCGGCGATAGCTCTGGACCAGACCGGGGAGGGTCTCGGTCACAGGCCTGGCGTCCGACATGTCCAACTCGTCCTGCCCCCATTCGGTATCTTCTGCGATTCCGGCGTTTATAGCCGCCTCCGTGCCGTACCGGGCGGCAATCTCATCGAAAGTCATCCCTTTGAGTTCAGTGGATTTGCTCATAGTCTCTCCTCTCCCTTCTATTGGCACGACGTAGACTGATGACGCGTACCCGTTCTGCTCGCCAAGTGAATATGACTCGATACAAGTCGTTGGTGATATACCCGGTGGCGACATGCCGCAACTCGCCTCCGCGTGGGGATGGCTTGCTTATGGCAGTTTCCCAATCAAAGGCGTCGATGACCTCAAAGTCCACGCCGTGCTTTTCCAAGTTGGTCGCGCGCTTGGCCTCGTCCCATTCATATTGCATGACTTAATTGTAGTAACAATAAATCGAATTATCAAGCGGTGTGAGACGCCACCTCGTTCGCCAGATCGACGACCGTGACCGCTTCGATGTCCTCCGCGATTCTGAACCGCTCGTTCCCGGGATAGACGACGAACTTGGCTTCAGGGCGCACGTCTTCGCAGGCGCTGTGAAAGCCCCTTCGCGGTCGCGGGTCGAGGCTGCGCTTGATCTCGATTGCCCACGGCTCACGGCCCGGAAGAGTGAGGATAAGGTCGATCTCGGCCCCGCCCGACGCACGGTAGTAGCTCGCGTCGGTACGGTCCGGAGCAATGGACAGCAGGGTCTCGATGACAAACCCTTCCCAGCTCATGCCGACGACCGGATGGCCGGTGACGTCTTCCTTGGAGCCGAGACCGAGCAGGGCATGAACGATGCCGCTGTCACGCACGTAGACCTTTGGCGACTTGACGAGGCGCTTACCCACGTTTCTGCGCCACGGCGTGAGGCGGCGCACCAGCAAGAGGTCGACCATGAGGTCGAGGTATCTGGAGACGGTCTTGTTGTCCACGCCGAGGCCACGCGCCAGAGCGGCGGCGTTGAGTATTCCTCCCTGGGTGTGGGCCAGCATCACCCAGAAGCGCCTGAGGGTCTCTGCGGGAATACGCGGACCGAACTGGGGAACGTCTCGCTCAAGGTAGGTGCGGATGAAGTTCTCCCGCCAAGTGAGACTTCCGTCGTCGTCACCGGCCAGGAAGCTGTCGGGGAAACCGCCTCGCACCCAAAGCGCATCCAGGTGGGACTCGCCCACCTCCAGCGCGTCGAAGGGGCCGAGATCAAGGTAGGCGATGCGCCCGGCCAGGGTCTCGCCCGACTGTCGCAGCAGGTCCATCGAGGCCGATCCGAGGAGAAGAAATCGCCTTGCTCGCTTCCCCCTGCGTCTCCCCCGGTCGATCAGGCCGCGCAGGCTCTGAAACAGACCGGGCAGACGGTGGACTTCATCGAGGATGACCAGCCGGTCCTCGTGGTCGGCCAGGTAGAGTTCGGGGTTGGAGACCCTCGCCCGGTCGGCGGGAGATTCGAGATCGAGGTATACCGCATCCTCCGCATCGGCGATTTCAAGGGCAAGGGTCGTCTTGCCGACCTGGCGCGGCCCGAGCAGCGCGACCGCCGGATACTCCGCGAGCAATTTGTGGAGATGTGTCAGTGAACGACGGGCTATCATCCTTGCAATTATGGACTATCGTGCCAGAATTGCAAGGTTAAATCGCGACAGTAGTTGTGCAGAGTAGGTGAGGGGAACAACCCTCACCCTAGCCCTCTCCCACGACGGGAGAGGGGATTGGATTCCCGCCTACGGAGGTCTTTGCGTAACCTTTCTCCCGCTGAGAGGGTGTCATTGAAAGGGCATCATCCAGCTTCGGAGACGTCTCTGGATTCCCGCCTACGCGGGAATGACGGTGGCTGTGTGCGTTGTGCACTCTCACGAAGTCTGAACAGTTACTCGCGACAACTTCAACGTGAAAGAGGGTCGCGGGAAGCGTCGTTACGGTACAAGCGGAGCATGGTCGCGTCGCGCGGACGCTGCGACGAGCCGGTCAGACCACGTCGGGGATGCTGGGACCTACCCCTTCTTCGCCTCGGACTCCGCGTCGGTCTTGGCGGCGGCCTCGTCCTGGCCGCTCTGGGAAGACCGGAACTCGCGAATGGCCTTGCCCATGGCCCCGCCGATCTCCGGCAGCTTTCCGACGCCGAAGATTATCAGCACGATGACCAGTACGATGATGAGCTCGGTCGGCCCAACCGAGAACGGCATATTGCCACCTCCAAGTGCGCGGCCTGTGGGCACCATAGTATACGCAGCGCGTGCGAAGGTCAATCAAAACCCTGTGCGCGTGAGCGTTCAGAGTTGGTGAGGGGAATGCCGAAGACCCCCTCTCTGTATCTCTCCCCCGGCGGGGGAGAGATTGGAATAGGGAATGTCTCTCCCGCGAACGGGAGAGGGGATTAGAATCCCGCTTTCGCGGGAATGACGGGTGGGCTGTGTGTGTTGAGCGGTCTCATGAAGTCTGAACAGTTACTTGTGCGCGTGAGTGTTCAATCTCCGTGAGTTGGGTACCGAAGACCCCCTCTCTGTATCTCTCCCCCGGCGGGGGAGAGATTGGAATAGGGAATGTCTCTCCCACGAACGGGAGAGGGCTAGAGCCTGCCCCTGCGTAGGCAGGGGGGTGAGGGTGAACTTCTAATGACAGATGAGCGCCGCGCCGCCCGCTAGAACATCGTCAGGTAGCGGTCGACTTCCCACTCGGTGACCTGCTTGTGGTACTCGCTGTATTCGGCCTCTTTGAGCTTGATGAACTCGTCGGCGATGACGCCGAGGGCGCCTTTGATGACAGGGTCCTTCTTTAGCTCTTCGAGGGCCTCGGATAGGGACTGCGGGAGGAGCCTGATGCCGCGCCTTTGGATCTCCTCGAGGCCCAACTCATACATGTTGTTGCCGAGGTTGGCCTTGCCGGGGTCGAGACGGTTTCGGACTCCGTCGAGGCCGGCGGTCAGGTAGGCGGCAAAGGCGAGATACGGGTTGTTCGCCGCGGAGACGGTCCGGTCTTCGAGGTGGCCCGGCCCCGCCGTGCGGATCATCTGCGTGCGGTTGTTGTCGCCGTAGGTGACGAACGCCGGAGTCCACGTGAAGCCCGAACGCGCGCTGTAGAGGCCCGCCCCGACCTGTAGCCGCTTGTAGCAGTTCACCGTTGGCGAGGTCACCGCGCAGAGAGCCGGGGCGTGAGCGAGGATGCCCCCGATGAAGTGGTAGGCGAACTCGGAGAGTCCCAAGCCCTGGTCGTCGCCCTCGTCGAGGAAGAGGTCCTCACCGGTCGTGGCGGACGCCACGTGGTAGTGGACGTGGCCGCCGCTGCCCGTGCGGTCGGAGAACGGCTTCGCCATGTGCGTTGCGATGGCCCCGTACTTCTTGGCGAACTGGCTGGTCATCATCTTGAAGAAGGTGTAGCGGTCTGCGGTCGTCAGCGCGTCGCTGTAGACGAAGTTGAGCTCGTACTGACCGTTCGCGTCCTCGTGGTCGGACTGGTAGGGGTCCCAGCCGAGAGCCGCCATGCCGTCCATGAGATCGCGTAGGTAGCCCTGCACGTTGGCGATGCCCTTGAAGTCGTAGCAGGGCTTGTCGAGCGTGTCGATGTTGTCCGGGTCAAAGATCTCGATCTTTCCGTCCGCGTTCCGGGTCACGAGGAAGTGCTCCGGCTCGATGCCGGTGTTGAAGACGTAGCCCTGCTCACGGGCGTCGTCGAGGACGCGCTTGAGGTTCACACGCGGGTCGAAGGGGTGCGGCTCGTCGTCGACGTAGAGGTCGGAGGCGAACCTGGCGACGCCTTCGGTCCAGGGACAGAGGCTGTACGAATCGAGGTCGATGCGTCCGAGCATGTCGTGGGAGTGGGGGCCTTGGCCCATCCCCCATACCGCCGCCCCGGCGAAGCCTGCGCCCTCGTCGATGATGTCGTCGAAGTGCGCGACGGGCACCATCTTCACCTTCGGCGACCCGTTGATATCCACGAACTGCGCGAGGATGTACTCCACGCCGTCATCGCTCATCTGTTGTCGGACCTGCTCTCTGTCGGCCATGATGCCGCGCTCCTTTGCCTGGGTATAGGGTGTCCGGTCGTATTTGACTCAAGGTGCCGGAACGCGCCTAACTATAGTCTTGTGAGTGACGCATCGCAAGCGGGGTCTCCCCACAGCACCGAGAGTGCGAAGTTGAGTTGAATGTGACAGCGAAGGGAATCCGTAAAGGTCCCGCCCAGCGGTGGACCCGTTAGTAATTGTTCAGAGTTGATGAGGCAGAACACCCCCACCCCTGTGGATACCCGCCCCGTATCGGGGTACGGGGTGACGTTCTTTCGCGGGTATGACGGTGGCTGTGTGTGTTGAGCGGTCTCATGAAGTCTGAACGGTTACACCCGCCAACATCGCCGCAGCCGATAATGCGTACCCACGGAAAACACAGGACCTAGCGTTGAATCTCGACAACGCCTTCCCAACAGTGGCCGCCAGGTTTGCCGGCATCGCACAGAATCGAGGTGTTCGGTATATTGTCGACTCGCTCGCAGTCGGAGCGGTGAACGCCGAAGGAGTGCCTGAACGAGTCGATGTCCGGCGGGAAGTGCTGCCGGGTGTAGAGGTTCACGCCCGCGACGACCGCGCTGTCCCGCGTATGGACACCAATCGGGTAATATTTGATGATGTCAGTTGTGTAGATATACTCGACTGCCGACCTGGGCAGCAGCCGAACCGCCGTACCGTGTAAAGCTCTCAACATGGTGCTCGCCTCCTCCTCCTCCTCGTCTCACAGCCAGTTCCATAGCGCCACTGTTAGAGGGTGTCTAATAAGCCTGCCGAGAGCGTTCGTGGTGAGTTCGTCGAACCATGAACGGGGTTGCCACTCTTCGACCCTTCGACAGGCTTTCAAGTAACTGCTCATATTAGCTCCACTTTGGCGGCAGTTACTGACACCTCGGCACGGCCCCGTTCGGCCTGATCTTGTCGAAGGGCGCACGGGGCATAACGCTGCTCAGGGTGAACGGGATCCTTTTTCTCAGGTCCCACTCGTCAAAGCCGCCCGGGGTTGGACGCCGAGCGCGCTGCCGCGTCCTCGGCGTCCGCACCCTCAAAACCTTCATGCCGGGCGTCGCCGCCACCGCTTGCCGACCTTTATCATCTGCGGCGTGAGCGCCAGGAATCCGACGGTTGCCACCGCGATGCCGATAGCCATATTTCTCTTGCTCATTGCTTTACCTCCTCTCATTGCATTACCTCCTCGAAGATTCTCTCGGATAATCACATCGGAGACGCGCTTTGGTCTCGCCGCGCGATCCTTGCCCCTGCGCATCCGGATGAAGAGCCGTTCTTCATCCTCTACTGGCAGGGGCCTCGACAGATGCACCGCTCTATGCACTGCCTCCTAGCATGAACCGGATATTTAGACACTTGGCGCCTCCGATGACTCGTGATGCGTTCTAGAATATGGGATGGATATGAATTGGCCATGAAAAACAGTCCCACTTCCATGAAAGAACCCATGAAAGTTCCCCGTGGTTCCATGAAAGCCCTGCTGAAGACCGTGATACAATCGCCGCGACGCCATCTCACGTAAATGAGACCGTGAGGTGATACAGGGGCTTAGCGGGAGCGGCCATCGTAAGGGGGACGTTCGGAGATGCGAGAGGTCGACAGGCTGAGGGCGCGTCTCGCCATGATGAGCGAGGTCAGCCGACGCATCACCCAGAGTTGGGACCTCAACACCGTTCTTCAGGAGGTCGTGGACGGAGCCCGCTCGCTGACCGACGCTCGTTATGGCGCAGTCGGGGTGTTCGACGACTCCGGTCGGATTCGAGAATTCATCACCTCAGGCATCACGCCTGAACAGCGCCGACTGTTGGGAGAACCGCCCAGGGGTCTGGGAGTCCTCGGCTACCTGAACGAGGTTCAAGGGCCTCTGCGACTCGCGGATCTCGCCCAGCACTCCCATTCGGTCGGCTTCCCCGAGAACCATCCGCCGATGAAGACCTTCCTGGGAGTGCCCATCCGCCACCTGGGTGAACCCGTCGGCAACATCTACCTCACTGAGAAGGAGGGCAGCGAGGAGTTTTCGGAAGAAGACGAAGAGACCCTGGTCATGTTCGCTTCACAGGCCGCAATCGCCATTGGCAACGCCCTCAGGTACCGGGAAGAGTGGCGGGCCAGGAATGAGTCGGAGACCGAGAGGCGTCGATTGGCGGCGCTGGTCGAGTCGTCGCCTGTGGGCGTCATGGTGGTTGACGCCGCCACGAGGACATTCGCGTCGGTCAACCAGGAGGCCGAGCGCATCCTGGGCATGTCGCCCGAGCCGGGCTCAACGCTCGTGCGGTACCACGAGGTGGCGATCTACCGGCGGACGGACGGAAGGAAATACGAGAGCCACGAGCGTCCGCTGGCGAGGGCGCTGGACCGCGGCGAGGTGGTGCGGGCCGAGGAGATATTGCTGAACCTCCCCGACGGGCGGAAGGTGACCACGCTCGTCAACGCGACGCCGATCTACTCCGATGACGGGAAGATCGTATCCGCCGTCGCAGTGATCCAGGACATGACGCCTCTGGAGGAGATCGAGCGCCAGCGCAATGAGTTCCTCGCCATGGTTAGCCACGAGCTGCGAACGCCCCTGACCACCATCAAGGGCTGCACAAGCATCGTGTTGAGCAGTTCCGACCCGATGGATACCTCGGAGGTGCTCCAGTACTTCCGAATGATAGACGAACAGTCCGATCACCTGCGGGGCCTCGTCAACAACCTTCTCGACATGACGCGGATAGAAGCGGGGGCCTTGTCGGTAACTCTCAAATCCACGGATGTGAAGTCCCTGGTCGACGAAGCGAAGGCCGCGTTCATCCGTCGTGGGGCTCGGAACACGGTTGACGTGGACCTTGACTCCGACCTGCCTCCAATCGCTGCGGACAGAAGGCGCATCACGCAGGTGATGGACAACCTGCTGTCCAATGCCGCGAAGTATTCGCCGGAGTTCTCCACGATCAGGGTGACCGGATCGCGAAAGGGACACCACGTGCGTATCTCGGTAACGGATGACGGCATGGGAATCCCCTCCGATCAGTTGGCGAGGCTGTTCAAGAAGTTCTCACGGATAGACGGCGACGGCCGCGAGCAGAAGATTGCAGGCGAGGGCCTGGGGCTTGCGATCTGCAAGGGGATAGTCGAAGCGCATGGAGGCCGCATCACAGCCGAGAGTGGCGGCGATGATCGCGGCACGCGGATCACGTTTACGATTCCCGAGGCCGCCGCTCCCGCTCCGGTGTCCCACGGCGATGCCGCCGCAGCGACGGGTGAGCAGGTCAGGATTCTCGCGGTGGACGACGAGCCGCAAGCGGTGTGGCTCCTCCGGAACATTCTCTCCGGACACGGGTACAAGCTCTCTGGGACCAGCAACCCGGACGAGATGATGCGGCTGTTGGAGATAGAGCAACCGCACCTCATCCTGCTGGACCTGATGCTGCCCGGCACCAGCGGATTCGAGCTGATGGGCCGCATCCGCGAGGTGTCCGAAGCGCCGATCATCTTCCTGTCTGCGAACGATCAGGAGGAGAACGTCGTGAAGGCTCTCGACATGGGAGCCGAGGACTATATGATAAAGCCTTTCTCTTCGACCGAACTCCTAGCGAGAGTCTCCTCGTCCCTGCGGAAGCGGAGAGGGGTCGAGGCGAATGCGACACGTCAGCCCTATACGCTGGAAGACTTGACGATCAACTATTCGGACCGCAGCGTGACCGTATCCGGGCGTCCGGTGAAGTTGTCAGCGACTGAGTACAGGCTATTCTTCGAGCTGTCGATCAGCGCCGGGCGGGTACTCACCCACGACCAGATATTGCAGCGTGTCTGGGGATGGGAGTACTCAGGAGACGTTGATCTGCTTCGGAGCACTGTGAAGAACCTGCGTCGCAAGCTGGGAGACGACGCCAACAATCCAAGGTACATCTTTACCGAGCCCCGCGTCGGCTACCGGATGCCAAAGGCATAGCCCGACGAGCAGTGCCGGCGTGATGTAGACGGTGCATTTGATGACAGCAGGTCATAGAGGGTGTCTAATAAGTCTGCCGAGAGCGTTCGTGGTGAGCTCGTCGAACCATGAACGGGGTTGCCACCCTTCGACCCTTCGACATGCTCAGGGGAGCCAGGCTCAGAGCTTGCCCCGTACTTGATACGGGGGTGAACGGGATCCTTTTTAGACACCCTCGATTCCAGGCGGTTGAAAAACCAGGTTGTGTTGCCATTTCCCGTCATTCCCGCGAAGGCCGGAATCCAGATCGTGGGTAGTGCAGAGAACCGTCGAAACCATCTGGAACCGGTACTAGGTTTCAACCTCCAGCGTGAGAACGAAATCGGCTAGTGACCACTTGACGAAGGATGTGACTTCTATCGTGTAGGCGCCAGGCTGTAGGGTCAGATTCTCTATGCGCCCACTGTCTTCCGGGCTCTCTGCCAGCCTTGCCCCGCCAACATCTTCGCTGGAATAGATGAAGACCTTTGGTAATTCCTCGGAATCAACCCTGATGTTCACATTTCCTTTCGCTTCCAATGTGAATGTGTAAAAGCGTACGTTGTACCCTGAAGACCAGGTCGCAGAAACGCAATCAGTGTTCCAGCTTCCACTTGAATTCGACCCTCCCTCCTTGGCGAGGACGGGATTACCTTCAGAGACTGGAGCACCACGGTCGTGCCATCTGCCGTGATCATTCGAACGTGTCGGGCATGCTGATTGGCCCGAGTGTGGACACTGGTGTAGCGGTGGGCTCCGGTGTGGACACTGGCGTTCCCGTAAGCCCGGCCACGGTTGCCTCCAGCGAAGCAATCCTTTTCTCCATATCGGCGAGCCTGCTCTCTAAGGCCGTCAGCCTGGCATCAATGTTCCCGGGCTCTGCCGTTGGAGTTGTCCTAGGCGGCGCGCATGCGGGCAGCCCTCTGTCGACCCTGTACTCCCGCGTCAACGTCAGGTTGTACGGCACGCACCCGGTGAAGCCGTTCTGGTGGAGCCACAGCCTGTCCAGCGTCAGGTTGTTCAGATCCTCCGGTATCTGCCCGCCCAGGTTGTTGTCCGAGACGAACAGCCATGTCAGGTTGGACAGATTACCCAGCTCCGCGGGAATGGCGCCGGTGAGCTCATTGGCATACAGCCATAGCTCCTCCAGCATCGTCAGTCTGCCGATCTCCGCCGGTATCCGGCCGCTCAGCCCTCTCCTGTGAAGCCTGACCTTGGTTACCCTCTGGGGACTGCCTTCCAGTGTAATGCCGTCCCACCTGGCGATGGATGTGTTCGCCGACCAGTTCAACGCCGCAGTGCCCCGCAGCGTGTCCCTGGCCGCCAGCAGTGCGTTGCAGTCCTCCACCAGACCGGTGTTGGACTTGTCGGTCACGGCGCTTCCCGTGTCGCAGGCCCCCGAAGGCGTCGGCGTTGGCGTCGGCGTTGGCATCGGCGTTGGCATCGGCGTTGGCGTCGGCGTCGTGGCGGCGCCTCCGCCCGTAACCGTCACCGTGGACGCGCCGCCGACGTCGTGGTCACCTCTGTCAGAGTCTCGCAGCATGCCCGAGAAGGAGTGCTCTCCCGCCACGCTCGAGGCGGTGACCGTGTAGGTGAAGGTTATGTCCGCTCCCTGCAGGGTGAACCTGACGGTCTGCCCGCCGGGGCGGCTGACGTCATTGGCGCCGAGACTGCTGGAAACGTAGCTGAAACCGCCGGGCAACGTCTCCGTGACCGCCCCGAAGCTGCCGTAGTTGGCGGCTGCGATCGTCACTGTCACCCGCCCGCCCGGAGCCACTCTATTCTTGTCAAAGGACCGGGCGGCGCTCGGTTGCGAAGCGCCCTGGGCAGCCTCGACTGTCACCGTGGACGCGCCGCCAACGTCGTGGTCACCTCTGTCAGAGTCTCGCAGCATGCCTGAGAAGGAATGCTCTCTCGCCACGCTCGAGGCGGTGACCGTGTAGGTGAAGGTTATGTCCGCTCCCTGCAGGGTGAACCTGACGGTCTGCCCGCCGGGGCGGGTGACATCATCGGCGCCGAGACTGCTGGAAACGTAGTTGAAACCGTCCGGCAACGTCTCCGTGACCGCTCCGATGCTGCCGTAGTTGGCGGCTGCGATCGTCACCGTCACCCGCCCGCCCGGAGCCACTGTATTCTGGTCAAAGGACCGGGTGGCGCCCGGATCACTCTGCTGAGCGAACGTGGGAAGGATGCCCACCAGCAACACTATGACCGATATCGTCGCGATGGAAACGATCGTTGGTATTCTCTTCATCGAAGCTCCCTCCAGGGTTACTCTGGTCTAGCCGAACAGGTAGAGGTTTATCAGCTTTATCACGTGGGCCTTGGTGATGGAGCCGTCACCGAACAGGTAGTCGTTGATCGCCGTGGTGACCTCGCTCTTGCTGATCGCTCCGTCTCTGTCGTCGTCATAGGGAATGCCCAACTCCAGCTGGGTGGCCGCTGTGTTGCCGGCGCCTCCGGCATCTTGCGCCGCCCCGGCGGTAATGTTCACCGTCACATTGCCGATGTCGCCGGGCGTCACGTCAAACGTGTATGCCGCGCCGCTGCCGGCAAAGTTGCTCGCAGCGCCGTTGGCCACCGTGACGTCGCCGGCTGCGAACCCCGTCACAGACCGGCTGAATGTCGCCGTCAAGGAGATCGGCGTACCAAGCCGCACATTGGCGTTCCTGCTTCCGGCTGCCCGGGCGATTTCCACGCTCAGCACAGTCGGCCGTATGATGATCGTCGGAGTTTCGGCCACGTCAGTGACGTTGATGATCACGTTGACGCTGTCCGAAGCACCCGACGGGTCCGTCGCCGTCACAACCACCATGTACCGGCTCTTTCTCTCGTAATCCAGCTTCACCGCAGTCCTGATCTGACCTTCTTTGGGGGTGGGAGTAAGGCCGCTGCCGATGGTGAAGGACGCCGCGTCCGGGCCGCTCAACGTGTAGATCAGCAGGTCGCCGTCGGCATCAACCGCCGAGACCGGGTCACCGACGTTTCCGACTAGATTCTCGGCCACCGAACGCACTGCGTCGGCCTGGTCCCCGGGGGTGTTCAGGTTCTGGTCGTCGGCGAACTTCGGCGCCGTGTTATCCGGCCTGCTCACTTGCACGTCACCCTGTGATACCGCAAAGGCGGACTCAGCAGCACCAAAACTGTCCATGTAGGTCACCCGTGCCGCCAACCTACCTGGACTTGGAGGAGCGTTCACGTTCACGTCAGCTTTAACCGGCGTGTACAAGGGTCCGATAGCGTTAGGTATTTCGCAGAGGGCGGTGGAGAGGCCAGCAGGACAGAGAGACGCACGCTTGAGATCAGCGTCACTCGTATTTTGGTCGGCGTTCCTGTACCACTTCCACTTCATACTCCTTATGGAGCCGTCTTCGTCGCTCAGGCTCGCGCTCACTGGTCGGCCAACCTGGGGCGCCCTCTGGGTCAGCATCACCTCGCCTGGGTCGTTCCGGTTCAGCACTTGCACAATCACCCTCAGCTCGGCTGTGGCCCCATCGTTGTCCATGGCCGTGACAGTTAGAAAGTAAAAACGCTTCTCCTCGAAGTTAGGCGAGGATTTGATGTCCAGCCGACCTCTGTTGCTCCCGCTGTTGCCAATGGTGAAAGACTCCGCGTCGGCACCCGCCAATCCGTAGGTGAGTGGGACGCTAGGGACGCCAGGGAGGCTACGGGGGCCGTCGGTCGCATCGTCGTCGGTCGCATTGTAGGTCTTCAAGTTCTCCAGACGAGTACCTTTGAGATTCTCCGCAATCGTTATGACCGTCGGATACTTCGAAGGAGGAGCAGGAGATGAAAACTCCGGCTTGTCGTTCACGTCGTAGATCGTGATCACCACCGTCTGTTTCGTAAAAGCCGTGGACGGGTCGGTTGCGATCACGACAACGGTCTCTGGGCGGTGAACCGCCATATCGGCAGCGCCGGGGTTCGCGTCCAGGGATCCCTTCGTCTTGATCTGGCCTGTCCTCGGGTCGATGGTGAAGTCACTCGAGGGAGTTTCCAGCTTGTAGAGCAGGACGTCCCCGTCAGAGTCCGAGGCCGCCACCGGTCTGCCGACGTTTGCGTCCTTCTTGTTCTCGTCAACGGCCCGCGTGCCCGCGTCGGCAGGGAACACCGGCTTCGCGTTGGCGGCGGGCCGTCTCTCCACCGGATTCTCCGACACTAAGTAGGCCGTCTGGCCCGAACCAAACTTGTCCGTGTACGTCACAGTGGCCCGCAGGTACATCCCCTCGTGCGCCGCACTGGGCGTCAGGGATGTCGAGCGGGCTCCCGCGATGTCGGTCCAGCCATCTTCCCCGTTCGGGCTTCTCGACCACTGCCACTCCACGTTCCTTCCGCCATCGGGGTCATCGGGGCCTGTGGCGATGATGGGCCTGCGGACCTGTGGCTGAAGCTGGCTCAGCGTCACCGTGCCGGCTTCGTTCACGTCCGTCACGGTCACCTCCACAGCTTGGCTAACCTTCCCATCGCTCGTATAGGCCGTCACGGTGACCTTGTAAACGTTGTTCGTGTCGTCGTCCAGCTTATTCTCGAAGTCGGGGCTGTCCTTGAAGCTGAGAACGCCAGCATCGGAGATCGCGAACAGGGCCGCGTCAATGCCCTCCAGGTCCCAAGCGCCCTGAATTGGTCTGAAGCGCTCGACGGGGGCGGTCCCGTTCTCCTGGTAATCCCTCTTTATGGGGGCAGCGGAGGCCACGGGAGCTACGAGCAGCAGAGTCGCCAGTATGATGGCGACGATGGTCAAACGGCCTAGTGTTGTGTAGAGCGGTCTGTTTATCATGCGAGTCCTCCCAGTCCTAAAATCACACCTGCGCCAATAAGCGTCATGGCGACAACTGCCGTGGAAAATCTCCAGAGTTTCACGTCAGCCTCCCTGCAACTCGCCTCATGGTGCCTTTCCGCCGGCGCGCCGTAAAGGTTCGGTTGTACCGAATCTGAGCGGTACTTTAGTACCTGTCTCTTGGGGTGCTGCCGTACCTTGCCAATGCCGCTGAGTAGGCTATGCTATGGGCATAGAGGCCAGGATTTGCATACCACGCCACAAGACGTTGCTGCGGAGTCCCGCCGGGAGTCCGACCGGCCCGGCCCGGACGACCTTCTGTACGGAGTGAGGATTTCCGTATGGGTGCGATGGTTTCTCCTGATAGCGTGGCTGTTGCAGTTCAACTACCGGCCCAACTTCGCGCACCCCGCCTACATTCCGAGCACGTTGTTCGCCGCATCCGTGTTGGCCCTCAACGCCTACGTTCACTACCGGATCTTGACGAATCGGCGGGTGACGTGGCGCTGGGCCCTCGCTCTCAGCGCGATGGACGTGACAATGATCACGGCGGGCATCATGGTTTCGGGCAGCGGGTTTCAAAACAGCTTCTTCGTGCTGTACTACCCCACTCTCGCCATGTTCGCCGTGGTGTTCACTTCCTTCAGGCTCAGCTTCGCCTGGGCCACGATGGCAGCGGCTGCGTACGCGGCCATGAGCCTGCTGTTGGAGCCGGGAGTAGAGTTCGAGATCAAAGAAGAGAAGGTCCTGTTCACCAGGATCGCCGTCATGTACGCGGTGGTCGCCGCGGTCAACCTGGTCTCCAGGTTCGAGCGGATCAGACGGAGAGAGGCGGTGGAACGGGAGCAAGAGCTTCAGCGGGAGCGCATCGAACTCTCGCAGACCATTCATGACACCATCGCCCAGTCCGCTTACATGATCGGCCTGGGCATCGAGACCGCCATCGAGCTTGCGGACGTCCGGAACGGCGAGAAGCGCCATGAGCTTCTCGCCAAGCTGTCCGCGACACATGCGCTGTCGAAGTCGACGATGTGGGAGCTGCGGCATCCCATCGACGTAGGCCCGATTTTCGAGGGGCATGAGTTGAGCCCGGTGCTGAGGTCGCACGCCTCTACGTTCGCCAAGATCACCTCGATTCCCGCAGAGCTTGTCCGGTCAGGCAGAGAGCCTCCGCTTCCCACAGTCACCCGGAGCTTGCTCTTCTCGATAGCCCACAATGCAATGTCAAACGCCTTCCGGCACGCGGACGCCGGAAGGGTCACCATCTCGCTGAACTTCGAGGATGACGGCCTCCAAATGTCCGTGTCGGACGACGGCGTCGGCCTGCCGGAAGACTACGCGGACCGCGGTCATGGCTTCAGGAACATGAGAGTGGACGCCGGGCGAATGGGAGGCCGACTCGAGGTGGGCCCGAGCGAGTTGGGACGCGGCACGACGGTAACCTGCGCTGTTCCGTACAACACTGAACAAGGAGGCATGGAGCATGACGTCGGCCACAGAGACTAAGGTAATGATCGTGGACGACCACGAGATCATGCGTGACGGTCTGCGCGAGTTGCTGCACCAGTCCGGCGACTTCGACGTGGTGGGTGAGGCCGCAGACGGCGAGGCGGCGGTGAGGATAGCCCAGGAGCTCAGGCCTGACGTTATCGTCATGGACGTGATGATGCCGATCAAAGACGGCATCGACGCCAGCCGGGAGATCACCGAGACTCTCCCAGACACGAGAGTGCTGATCCTCACGGCGGCAACGGAAGAGGACGCCGCATTGGAAGCGCTGGCCGCGGGCGCGACCGGATACCTTCAGAAGTACTCGGGCAAAAAGGAGTTGCTGCGTACCCTCCGTGACGTTGCGGATGGCGAGTATCGCATGTCCAATAACGTGCTGAGGCTCGTGTTTGCCGATGTCCGCGCGTCGGCTCAACGGAAGAAGAGACGTGGGCAAGGCGAGTTGACCCGGCGGGAGCGTGAGATTCTCAAGCTGTTTGCGCAGGGGCTGTCGTACGCGAAGATCGCCGATGCGAGGGGCAATCAGCCGGTGACGGTACGGAACGCCATCTACGGCATCCAGAACAAGCTCAAGATCGAGACGAAGCAGGAGTTGGTGGTCTGGGCTGTGCGAAACGGCTTGCTGGACGAGTAGCGCATCGGGACGGACACATGCCCGTCCGGGCTCGATGTCGGCTATCGCCTCACCTCCATGGCCTGATCGCCCAGCGGCGCCCGATGCTCCGCGCCCGCCTTCAGAGAGTTAGATACAGCGCGCTCGGAATGACAGGTCTCTTGGCGAGTTGCGTTCAGAGTCCCTTTCTCCGACAAGAAGGAAGCACGGGTCTCCCCCCTCAAGGCACGTCCGGCTTCCCCTCCGGCATTCGGAGGTATTCGAGGAACCGCGTTTCGAGCTGAGGTTTGGTGAGGAAGACTCCCCGCCGAGCGGTCGTGATGGTGGTGCTCTCGCGCTGCTCGACACCGCGCTGGATCATGCAGAAGTGGGCGGCCTGCACCACGGCGATGACTCCCAGCGGTTCAAGGTGAAGGTCGATGGCCCTCGCGATCTGCTGCGTCATCCGCTCCTGTATCTGCAGCCGTCTCGCAAAGAGCGTGACGACCCTCGATATCTTGGAGAGGCCGGTGACGATCCGGCTCTCCGGGTTCGGGATGTACGCCACGTGCGCCGTCCCCCGGAAGGGGGCCATGTGGTGCTCGCACGTGGACGTGAAGTGGATGTTGTCGACGATTATCATGTCGTCGGAGCCGATGGGGTAGTCGTCATCGTCCATCTCGAAGATCACCCGCAGGTGGTCTTCGGGACCCGCCGCCGTCCCCTGCGTGTAGGTCAGCAGCGCCTCCGCCCAGCGTTCGGGGGTACGGAGCAGTCCCGAACGTTCGGGGTCCTCGCCGAGCAGCGTGAGGACCTCCCTGAGGAGCGGCACGAGTCGCCGGACCCGTTCCTGCTTGGGGAGTCCGTTCATCCCCTTCGCGGTCTCGGAGTGCAGGTTGTCGATGGTGGTATTTGTCATTGTCACTCTCTATATGCGGCGTAGCTCGAAGGCGTTTCCCACAGGCGCACCTCCTTGACGTCGATCCCCATGTCTCGCGCCTGTCCGTATATCAGCCTCGTGATGTTCTCGGCGGTCGGGTTCTCGTCGATGAGATACATCGGCTCTCCCAGCTTCTGCAGCGCGGGGACCGCCTCGTCCTCCCGATTCAGGATCATCCTGTGGTCGAGGTTCTTGTCGATCCAACCCTTGACGGCATCGCGGATGTCCGAAAAGTCCATCACGACGCCCAGTTCGTCCAGCTCTTCGGCCTCGACCTCGATCTCCACGAGTCCGTTGTGTCCGTGCAGGTGGCGACACTTCCCCATGTGGCCGATGAGGCGATGTCCGTAGCAGAAGCCGATGGTCTTGGTGACGCTGTACGTTGGCACGTTTTCGTCTCCCCTCACTCCACGCCCGGCCCTGCGAGGTGCCGTCCGGAATCGACGCGGATCACCTGGCCCGTGATCGACTCGCTGGAAAGCAGGCTCACGATGATCTCCGCCATGTCGTGGGGCGATGACTCCCGCTTCAGCGGCGTCTTGTCCAGCACGTCGCTCTGCCACGACGACTCGCTGATTTCGGGTGGACGCATCGTAGGCCCCGGTGCGATGGCGTTCACGAGTATCCCCGCGTCCGCGAGTTCGACAGCGAAGCTCCTCGTCATGAAATCGATGGCAGCTTTCGCCGTCAGGTAGGGCAGGTAGTCCTTGTACGGCGTTTCCCATGCCGCCCAGTCGCTGAACTGCACGATGTGCCCCCTGGTCGGCCCTTCGTTTTCCATCATCACCCGCGCCGCGTGTACGTTGAGCAGGTAGTTTCCCTTCGCGAACGACATTGAAGCGTCCCACGCCGCGCCGTCCAGCGTCTCGAACGGGTTGCGAGGGAACCCCGCGGCCAGGTTGACCACGAACGACAGGTCGCCGAGGCAGTCTTTGGCCGTCCGCACGATGCGCTTCACGTCGTCCTCGTCGCCCAGGTCGCCTGCGATCAGGGCAGTACGCTCCGTCATTCCGCCGACCTCGGCGTGCAGCCTCTCGGCCTCCTGGCGCGACGAGCGATACACGATCGCGAGATTGACGCCCTCTCTCGCCAGCCTGTGGGCAATTACCCCGCCGACCCGCTTCGTGCCAACGAGAATGGCTCCCCGCCCTCGTAGCGTGAGCACTGCGACCTCCCCTTTTCGTCGTCTCCGTTCATATTAGCGTATAGGTCGTCGGGGAGAAACCGTGACCCGCTACGGAAGCATGAGCACGATTCGGTCATCCCTGTACGTCTCCCGGCGAACCGGACCGCGGCACAACCGTCATACCGGCGAAGGCCGGTATCCAGAGGGAGAGGCGGGCTGTTTTCCTTCACGGTGTAGCTGTAACGAATTGGCATAGGGGTGAATGCGTTGGTGCAGGATTGCCCTTCGACAAGCTCAGAGCCTGCCCCGTGCCTGATACGGGGGCGAACGGATTTCACCGCAGAGAGCGCGGAGGGGGGAGGATGGATTCCCGCGTTCGCGGGAATGACGGGTGGGGTTGGAGGATTCACCGCAGAGGGCACAGAGAGCGCAGGGAGCCGGATTCACCACAGGGATCACGGAGAGCACAGAGGGGGACTTGTGGATTCCCGCTTTCGGAGACCTTTGCAAAACTTACGCAGCAGTCTGTCATTCCGAGCGCTAAAAGGGCGTCTAAAAACCTCTCCGTTCACCCTGAGCCTGTCGAAGGGTCGTTCATGGTTCGACAAGCTCACCACGAACGGGTTCCGACGACTTATCCAAGAAATTCTGCCGTAGTCATTCAGACCGTTCCAACAAAATAACGCGGCCTGCAGGACGAGGACCCTAGATTCCTCACTGCGCTCCGCTGCGTTCGGAATGACAGATTCTGGGGTTTCGCGTGGTCTCCTTTGCCACGAGTGACGGCAGACAATCTAGGGTCAAACCCTGTGACTCTCACCTGGCAACGCGAGAGCCCTCTACACATGACCCCCGACTCGTTCGTGCCTCGCGTTAAAGATGGTTAATCGTGCCTTAACTCTCCGTTAACCCGACAGACCTGTTGGGCGAGATAGAGTTTTCCGTTGGAAGAATCTTCAGAAATCAAAACCAAGGGATTCCAAGGAGGAATTACGAAAATGTCATCCGTAGGTAGATTGTTTGGGCGCGGGAGTGTGATTGGTCTCTTGCTATTGATGATGTCCACGCTGTTGATTGCGTGTTCCGGGGACGATGAGGAAGAGACCACATCCCCAGCGCCCGCCCCTGCCGCAAGCAATTCTCAGTCGCCCGCCCCTGCTCCTGCCCAAGAGCCCGCAAGCCTGAGAGGCACCGTTGAGATCGACGGTTCAAGCACGGTCTTCCCGATCAGCGAGGCCGTTGCCGAAGAGTTCAATAAGGTCCACCCGAACGTCCGCGTGAATGTCGGCGTGTCCGGCACGGGTGGTGGCTTCAAGCGGTTCACGGTCGGCGAGACCGACATCTCCGACGCCTCTCGCGCTATCAAGGACTCGGAGCACGAGGCGGCGGTCGCAAACGGCGTCGAGTACCACGAGCTTCGCGTGGGTACGGACGGTCTCTCGGTCATGGTATCGACGCAGAACGACTTCCTCGACTGCCTGACGGTTGGGGAGTTGAAGATGATCTGGGACACCGGTTCAGAGGTCAACAACTGGAACCAGGTACGCTCCGGCTTCCCTGACCGACCGCTCAGGCTGTACGGCCCAGACACCGACTCTGGCACGTTCGACTTCTTCACGGAAGAGATCAACGGAGAGGCCCAGGTGAGCCGAGCGGACTACACGGCGAGCGCCGACGACAATGTTCTCGTGCAGGGCATCAGCGGCGACCGCAACGCGCTGGGCTACTTCGGCTACGCCTACTACGCCGAGAACGCCGACAAGCTGAAGCTGGTCGCGGTGGACAACGGCGACGGTTGTGTGACCCCGACGCCGGACACGATCCTTTCGGGCGACTACAAGCCGCTCACCCGCCCGCTCTTCATCTACGTGAACAAGAAGAGCCTGGAGCGTCCCGAGGTCAAGGCCTTCGTCGAGTTCTACATGGAGCACGGCGAGGAGCTTACCCGCGAGGTCGGCTACGTGCCGGTCGCTGCGTCGGCCTACACGGACAACCTCAAGATTATCCAGGGGCAGTAGCGGGCTATCATGTCGGAGGGTATGGCCTCCGCCTCAAAGTACGGAGTTAGTCAAGAGGAGAAGTGGTGAATCAAGGTCTTGTGTCCGGCGAAAGCCCGGAATCCCTGAGATCGGCGAGCAACGAGTACCGCGCGCTATTCAAGCGCAACAAGAGGACGTGGGAAGGCACGCTCGTTCACTACCTGGTGTTCGTGTGTGCGATTCTGTCCATCCTGACCACGGTCGCCATCCTTCTGTCACTGGTCATCCAGTCATGGGGGTTCTTCTCGCAGGTACCGGTATGGGAGTTTCTTGGAGAAGCCAGGTGGTCTCCCATCCTCAAGCCGCGTTCATACGGCGTCCTGCCACTGGTGGCCGGCACGATGCTGGTGACGTTCCTGGGCGCGGCCGTGGCGATACCGGTCGGTCTAGCCGCGGCCACCTATCTCTCGGAATACGCTCACGACAAGGTCAGGCGGGTCATCAAGCCGATACTCGAAGTGCTGGCGGGCATCCCCACCGTCGTCTACGGCTACTTCGCCCTGACCTTCGTCACGCCGCAGCTCCAGCGCATCTTCCCGGACATGCTGGTCTTCAACGCCCTGAGCGCGGGACTGGTCATGGGCATCATGATCCTGCCGATGGTCTCGTCGCTGAGCGAGGACGCCATGCTGGCGGTGCCGAACTCGCTCCGACAGGCGGCATACGCCCTCGGCGCGACACGGTTCGAGGTGTCGACCAAGATCGTCATTCCCGCTGCCCTTTCGGGCATCATGGCGGCCTTCATCATTGGCCTGTCACGGGCTATCGGCGAGACGATGCTCGTCACCATCGCCGCCGGCGCGACCCCGAACCTGACCATCAATCCCCTGGAGAGCATCCAGACCATGACCGCTTACATCGTCCAGCTGAGCCTGGGTGAAACTCCGCACGGGTCACTTGAGTTCAACACGATCTTCGCCGTTGGGCTGCTGCTATTCCTGATAACTCTTGTGATGAACGTCATGGGCTATGCCATTGTTCGGAAATGGGGGCTCAAGTACGAATGATCCCCAGGACCGAGCGGTTCCATCCGAATCTTGAGACCCGGAAGCTCAAGGGCGCGATTGCCTACGTCGTCCTGGTCGTCGCCGTGGCGGTCGGCATCATTGGGCTTGGCGTACTGCTGTTGCAGGTCTTCCTGCAGGGCGTCGACTGGCTCCGCCCCGAACTCATCTTCAACTTCCCGTCTCGATTCCCGGAGCAGGCGGGCCTGAAGGCCGCCCTTTTCGGCACCCTGTGGCTCATGGGGCTGACCGCGCTGTTCTGCGTTCCGGTCGGTATCGGGGCCGCCATCTACCTGGAAGAGTACGCCCCGGAGAACCGCCTCACGCAGTTCATCGAGATCAACATCGCCAACCTGGCGGGCGTTCCGTCCATCGTCTACGGACTCTTGGGACTCGCGCTCTTCGTTCACGGGTACACGTTCGAGTACGGCAGCACCAAGATCGAGTTCAATCTCGGTCGGAGCGTACTGGCCGGGGCGCTGACGATGTCGCTGCTCGTCCTGCCCATCGTCATCCTGGCGTCGCGGGAGGCGATCAAGGCCGTGCCGGACACCTACCGCCAGGCCTCGTTCGCTCTCGGAGCTACCAAGTGGGAGACCATTCGCGGCGTGGTGCTACCGTCGGCCTTCCCCGGAATGCTCACCGGCATCATCCTGGCGATGTCGCGCGCAGTCGGCGAAACGGCTCCTGTCATCGCCATCAGCGCGCTGGTCTACCTGACCTTCATCCCGCAGGGGCCGCTTGATAGATTTACCGTTCTCCCAATACAGATCTACAACTGGGTCTCCCGTCCACAGGCGGACTTTCAGGGCCTCGCGGCTGGTGGTATAGTGGTGCTGCTCATAGTGCTGCTCTCCATGAACGCCCTCGCCGTCTTCTTGCGGAACAAGTTCCAGAGTCGCTCAATCGAGTGACAGTCTCTTCCGCCTTCGGTGAGGAATCATGCAAGGTCAGACTACGAAACGCCCTGAAACCATCGTCCCTTCTCAATTGACAGTCAAGCAGCCGGCAACCGCTGACGAGACCCAGACTGACGTCGTCCTCGACGTGCAGTCGCTTGAGGTCCACTACGGTTCCTTCCGAGCCGTGAAGGACGTGGACATGCCTATCCGGTCGAACAAGGTCACGGCGTTCATCGGGCCGTCCGGCTGCGGCAAGAGCACCGTGCTCCGCTGCTTCAACCGCATGAACGATCTGATTCGCGGCGCGCGCGTCGGCGGCAGGATACTGTTCCGTGACGAGGACCTGTATGGCGACGACATCGACCCGACCGAGATGCGCTCCCGCATCGGCATGGTCTTCCAGAAGCCGAATCCCTTCCCGAAGTCCATCTACGAGAACGTTGCCTTCGGCCTTCGAGTGAACGGCTACACCGGCAGCTATCCTGACGCGGTCGAGCGTTCCCTTCGCCGCGCCGCCCTTTGGGACGAGGTCAAGGACCGGTTGAAGGAGAATGCGCTGGAGCTGTCCGGCGGGCAGCAGCAGCGACTCTGCATCGCGCGCGCCCTCGCGCCCGAGCCGGAGGTGCTCCTCATGGATGAGCCGGCGTCGGCCCTCGACCCGATCTCCACCCAGGCCATCGAGGACCTCATCAAGGAGCTCGTCAACGACGTGTCCATCATCATCGTCACCCACAACATGCAGCAGGCCGCCCGCGTCTCCGACGAAACGGCCTTCTTCATGGTTGACCCTCAAGACCGCGCCGGATACATGGTCGAGTTCGGCAAGACCACAAACATCTTCACGAACCCCGACGACGAGAGGACAGAGGCGTACATAACGGGCCGGTTCAGCTAAGGAAGTCACACCCAATGCCACGAAACGAGTTCGGACGCGATCTTCGGTTTCTCCAGGAAGAATTGCTGGCCGTAGGAAGCATGGTCGAGAAGGCCATTGCCAATGCGGTCGACGGCCTCAAGCGGCGTGATTTGGACCTCTGCCGCCAGGTTGTCCAGGACGACGCGATAGTCGACGCCAGGCGTTACGACATCGAGGAGCGCTGCGTCAATCTCATCGCCAAGCAGCAGCCCATGGCCACCGACCTGCGCACGATAATCGCCATCCTGCAGATAGTAGGCGAGCTTGAGCGCATGGGCGACTACGCCAGCGGAATCGCAAAGATCAGCCTTGCGATGGGTAACGAACCTCCCATCAAGCCGCTGATCGACATCCCGCGCATGGCCGACAAGGCCTCGCAGATGCTGCGAAGGAGCCTCGATTCCCTTGTCGACAGAGACATCGTTGCCGCGCAGGGCGTGAGGGCCGATGACGATGAGGTGGACGCCCTCTACGACCAGATCTATCGCGAGCTGCTCACCTTCATGCTCGAAGACCCTCGAACGATCACGCGCGCCACGTACCTTCTTTGGGTAGCCCACGACCTCGAACGAATCGCCGACCGAGCGACCAACATCGCCAAGCGCGTCATCTACCTCGTGACCGGCCAGCACGTGGAGACCAAGAACCTCGCATCGGCGGGGCTGTAGCGTCCATGGACGGCTCGCTGACTCGTCGCGGGGTCGCGGAGTGCATCGGCACATTCGGTCTCGTCTTCATCGCGGCGGGCGCGGCGATAGTGGACGAGATCTCCGGTGGAGGCATCGGGATCATCGGCAATGCCCTCGCCTCCGGCCTCGTCGTCGCCGCCATGGTCTACGCGACCGGACATATATCAGGAGCTCACATCAACCCAGCCGTCACCCTAGGATTCGCGCTCGTACGCCGCATCTCGCTCCGTGACGCCGGGGCCTATTGGGTTGCCCAGATGATCGGAGCAATAGCTGCCGCCGCGCTGCTGCGACTCCTGTTGGGCAAGGTCGGCATCATGGGCGGACACGCCATCACCATCGACCCGGTAAAGGCAGTGGGCGTAGAGATCGTCCTCACCTTCTTCCTCATGTTCGTCATCATGGCCGTCGCCACCGACAAACGTGCGGTTGGCCGGGCCGCCGGAATCGCCATCGGCGCGACCGTCACATTCGACATCCTCGTCGGTGGCCCGCTCACCGGCGGCTCCATGAACCCCGCTCGGACGACCGGCCCCGCTCTTCTGGCGGCCAACTGGCAGGACCTGTGGGTCTACTGGGTCGGCCCTCCCATCGGAGCAGGGTTGGCTGCCTTGCTCTATACGTGGCTGAACGACACAAAGGAAGACGTCGGCAATGGATCGTGACGACCGGGGCAAAAGATACCTGTTCGTCTGCGTCCACAACTCCGGGCGGAGCCAGATGGCCGAGGCCTTCACCCGCCGCCTGTCGAACGGCGCCGTCGAGGCCGAGTCGGCGGGAACTGAACCGTCGCAGGGCGTCAACCCCGTCGTCATCAAGGCCATGGCCGAGATCGGCATCGACCTCACCGGCCACTATCCCAAGGTCATATCGCAGGACATGGTAGATCGCGCCGACTCCGTATTCACGATGGGCTGCTCCATAGACGAAAGCTGCCCCGCCGTCTTCGTCCCATCGGAGGACTGGGGCCTCGAAGACCCCGCCGGCCAGGGAATCGACCACGTCCGCCGCATCCGCGACCGGATTGAGACAAAAGTCCGCGATCTGCTGGCCTAAGGGGGCGTTCCGAAGTCCATGAAACCCGTTCGTGGTGAGCCTGTCGAACCATGAACCGCCCTTCGACAGGCTCAGGGTGAACGGGTGATATACACACCTTTAGATGTCCCAAAAACACTCTGGAAACACCTTCCAACCCCCGACACCTGTCATTCCTCTGAAAATAACCCCCGGCCAACCTCCCGTAGGGGCAACCCTTGTGGTTGCCCGTCCCCGATACCGCGCCACCACCACCCGTCATACCGGCGAAGGCCGGAATCCAGAAAGTCCGGTCAGCGAGAATACGGTCTCGTCACACTCAATTGGTATAAAATCCTCGCTTTCCAAGCGGAGTCTCGTAGCTGGAACGGCACGAATGAGGACGGCGGGACACTCGCTGCGCTCGGAATGACAGACTGCTGGGTGTGTTTTGCAAAGGTCTCCGAAAGCGGGAATCCACAAGTCCCCCGCTCTGCGATCTCCGCGTCCTCTGCGGTGAGCCTCAGTTACCCCCAAAGACCCCCAGCCTGGTCGCCTCCCGAATCGCCGCCTCCACGTCCACGACGAGCGGGCCGTTGTTCCTCAGCGTGACATGAGCGGACTCTGCGGCTCCTACCCTCAACGCCCGCTCCCCGTCGAGGGCGATGGTGCATGGCCGCAGCCCAACATCGACAGGTTCTCCAACGTTCATCACGCCCCACGAGGACACCGGCACGGTCGTCACCATACCCGGAGCGATTGGCGCGTCAACCGTCTCGCCGCCGTCACCGATGGTCACGTGAACTGCCGACCGTTCGTCGCCGTCCGACGGCTTGAGACGCGCCCCGATGGCGGACAATCCGATGGCGTCGGCATCCGTCCGCGCCAGAAACAGCTCCGATATCGTGTCGATGTCCCACAGCGCCCGCGCTCCGATGAACTGGTGCGTGCTGACGGCCACATCAACCAGCGCAAGGTCCCGCACCTCCCCATCGATGGACACCTCCAGCGCTGTCGAGCGTCGCGTGACGGCATCGACATCCACCGCGCCCGACGCCACGACCCCGGCTGCAATACCCGCAACGGTGCCCTCCATCACTTGCGGGAAGACGTTGTTGGTGCCCGTGGATATCGGGATGATCGGAACGTCCCCCGCGCCCTTCGCTACGGCGCGGTTCGTCCCATCGCCGCCCAGGGTGATAATGCAGCCCACGCCCCGGTCTCGCATCGCCTCGGCCGAGCGGGTCGAGTCGATCTCCTTATTCGTCACGAGGATGTCTGCGAACTCCACCGACATGCCATGAGTGCGACCATAGAGGCTCCCTTGTCCAAGACTGCTCATGTCGGGCATGAAGACGACGCGACTGACGCCCACCGACTCGATGCCCGCGAGCACCCTGCGGAGGATGTTCACCTTCTCCTGGTTGGTGACGAACCGTCCCTGCGCCACGAGCCGCCGGATGTCCTTGCCCGCCGCCGGATTCGCGATGATGCCGACGGCAGGAGTCCGGCTACTCGCCATCGTTCCAACGCCCAATCTCTTCGACGGCGTGAGCGATCCTGCGTCGCAGTTCGGCTGACGACTCCGGGGTCCACTCGTACACGCCGCGCCCCGTCTTCAGGCCGAAGTCTCCGCGCTCGACCATTCGCGCAATCGCGGGCGGGATTTCTGTGGACGACTCGATATCGGGCATGAGCTGCTCGCAGATCGCGTGCCACACGTCCGCGCCCGCTGCGTCGAACACCTCGAACGGCCCCGCCACGCCAAGCCTGCGACCAAGTCCGCTCCTGACCACCGTGTCGATGTCCTCCGGTCGCGCTACGCCGTCCTCCACGAGCGCGAAGCACTCCCGCAGGAGGGCGGCCTGCAGCCGGTTGGCGATGAATCCCAGCGCCTCCTTCTCCAGCATGACCGGCTTCTTGCCCTGGGAAACGACGAGATCGCGCACCGTTTCGACCGTTTCAGGCGAGGTGTCGCGCCCTCCTACCACCTCGACCAGCGGCACGACGTGAGGCGGGTTGAAGTAGTGCATCACGACCACTCGCTCCGGGTTCTTCGTGGCCTCGGCAATCTGGGAGGGCAAGTATGTCGACGTGTTGCTGGCGAGGATGGTGTCCACCCTGCAGATGCTCTCCAACTCCCTGATCAGCGCCAGTTTCACTTCCAGGTTCTCAATAATCGCCTCGACGACGAGGTCCGCGTCCTCGACCGCCGTTCGCAGATCGCCGGTACATGTGATCCGGGATGCGACGTCCTCCCACTCATCCGACCGTCCCAGCATTTCGAGGTTCTGCCGGATGCGCTCCCGCGCGTCGATCAGGCGCTCCTCGCTCACGTCGTTCAGGAACACGTTGCGCCCTGAGACGGCGAACTCCTGCGCGATGCTGTGTCCCATCAGCCCCGCTCCAACGACCGCCACGGTCTGTATCTTCTCCGCGCTCATAAAAGCCCCTTCGTAGTCACAAGTTTAGGTAGGAGAGACATGCCCAGGTGCGCTCCGCTGACGATGGCGGCGACCCGCTTCCCCCGAATCTCATCCCGGTGACCGGCCATGGCCGCAATGGGAGTGGCTGCCGACGGCTCAGCAAGCACCTGCTCAAGCTCCATAAGGCTCTTCACGGCGGGGAGAATGTCCGACTCCGATACCGTCCACACGTCGTCGACCAGACCGATAAGCTCCTCCACGATCTTGGGAATGGGAACCCGCACGGCCAGCCCGTCGGCAAGCGTGTCGACCGGGGCCGACTCGTCCCACGACTGTCCCAGAAGCGCCTGCGCCATGGAGGGCGCTCCGTCGGCCACGACTCCGATGATCTTTGTACTCGGACTACATCGCTTCATCTCCTGTGCGATGCCCTTGATGAGCGATCCGTTTCCGAGCGGCACGACGACCATGTCCCACGGCTCCGGATCCTGCAATAGCTCCGACGAAATGGTGCCCGCGCCGGTCGCCATCTGCTCGATGACGCCGTCCTCCCAGAAGACGCCTCCTGCCTCATGGGCCTTCTTCTTCGCATACCCCTTTGCCACGTCGAAATCGTTGCCGTGTATCTCGACCGTCCCGCTCAGGAGACGGATTCTCTCCAGCTTGGAGGGCGTCGCTCCTTCGGGAGCAACGACGGTAACGGGGATGCCGTACCGCGCGCAGGCGTAGACGATTGCCAGACCGTAGTTCCCCGCGGACGCGACGAAGACGCCCGCATCCGGCACGCCATCGGCCAGCGCGCCCGCGGTCGTGATTGCCCCACGCAGCTTGAACGAGCCTATCGGGGTGCAGTCCTCACGCTTGAGCCACACTTCGGCGTCGATGCGACGGCCAATTGCATGGGCCTGAAGCAGCGGCGTCGGCGTCCACGGCTCGGCCTCGATGAGGCTCGCTGCGAATTCGGTTGTGGTCGTATCGGTCAGGGAATCGGGCACGAGCGGTCCGGTAGCTGAGGTTTCGCAGTCGGCGGAATTATATCACCGCAGCGAACGGCCTACGCCCCGAACTGGTAGCTGAGCGGATCGTCGTCGAATTCGAGACCAATCAACGCTTCACGCGCTGCCTCTTCGATCCCCTCGTCCGCATCGTTGAGATGCTGCTGCAGGACGTTCTTCGCCATCCCCCCGCCTATCATGCCGAGCGCCTTGATCGATGCCAGCCGCACCTCCGAATCGTCGTCGCTGAGAAGTCGCACGAGGCGCGGAACGACCCCTTCTTCGCCGAGAAGTCCGCACGCCGTAGCCGCCTCATACCGGATTGCCGCCTGGGGATTTGACGTCTCGTCGACGACCGTCGGCAGCCAGTCGGCGTTCGAGCTCTGCCCCATCCCGTAGATCGCGCTCTGCACCAGCGTCGGATCGTCCGATTCATACGCGTCCCAGACCGCGCTGTTCGTCTCCGCAGTGTTGAAGCTCGCCACCGCCTCCAACGCCCGCCGTCGAACGTCATCATCCTCCGTTGGGCTGTTGACCGCCGCCAGGAGCGCCTGCCGTACCCGGTCACAATCTTTGGCGAGCAGCTTGCCGTTCTGCGCCATTATCGAAAAGTTCTTGAGCGTCATGGCGGCCGCCGCCCGGACCTCGGGGTACGGGTCATCTTCCAGCAGCTTGACAAGTGGACGGATCATCGCGCGGTCCTCCGTCTCCCACAGACCCCGCGCAGCCTTCTCCCGTATTGCGCTATCGCCGTCCGACAGGCACGACTTGAATATCGAGCTGAAGTCGAACTCCACGTTGTCGTCCGCCAACTCGACGAGCTTGCGAACGATCTCCCGCCTGCGGTCCGTCGATAGCTCGGGCCATACGGCCTTGAGCTCTGCCAGACCCTCCGTGGGCAGGTCGGAAAGTTGCAGGAGGCCCGAATACGTCACGGGCTTTTCCGCGTCGGTCAGGTCGGTTAGGAGGTCGGGGAGAGTCACGGCGATGTGATTCCGGCGGGGGTGGTTCCTAATACAACGGGGCAAATGTGAAGCACGTTAGCAGGCACGGAAAATAGTCCAGTCCCGCATCGTTTGTCAAGGTCGAGTGCAAGTGCGATACTGCGCTTTGCGAGGGCGGTTTCCGCCGTCATCGCCAACTCCCCCCTATGAGGTCTGCCCGTGACGCCTAGAGTCAAGCGCATGTCCGCCGTCGAGGTCATGGACGCCCTCAGCCCCGAGTACGGCCCGTTCCACTGGGAGCCGCGCTACGATCCCGCCTCCGAGCTCGTCTACACCATCCTCTCGCAGCACACGTCAGACATCAACTCCGAACGCGCCTTCAAGAACCTCATGGCCACGTTCGGCACCCTGGAAGCCATCGCGGCGGCGGACGTTGCCGACATCGAGAGTGCGATCAGGCGCGCCGGACTGTTTCGCGTCAAAGCGCCCCGGATCAAGCAGGTGCTGAACGAGGTTTTCGACGAGGTCGGCTCGTTCGACCTCTCGTTCCTTGCGGAGATGCCCCTGGATGAGGCGAAGGACTGGCTCAAGCGCTTCAACGGCATAGGGCCCAAGACGGCGGCCATCATCCTCTGCTTCTCGCTAGGACTGCCGGCCATGCCGGTAGACACGCACATCTACCGCGTCGCTCGACGGCTCGGCCTCATCGGCCCCAAGGTCACAGCCGACCAGGCCCACGACATCCTCGAGCCGATGGTCGCCCCCGAAGACGTTTTCGCCTTCCACCTCTACCTCATCAACCACGGTCGCCAGGTATGCAAGGCCATCCGGCCCCGCTGCGATTCCTGCGTCCTCGCCGAGCGCTGCCCGTCGAGGGGCATCGAGCGCGGGTAGTGTCCCGTTTCGCAAGTTCGCCACGTAATTTATGCCAATCGCTCATGTCGGCTGCCACCGACACCACCAATCATGAAAATGTGTTGATACAGAAGAAGGGCAACCACAAGGATTGCCCCTACTACGGGTTGGCCGGGGGTATTTTCTGGGTAATGACAGGATGCGTGGGATGCTGGGAGAGGTGAGGGCATGTCCAGCCCAGGATTTTTTGAAAATTTGTTGCATGGTGTTGCATTCTGTTGCATTTTGCTCGTTATCGTAAAGTTCGTGGCTTCGCCCGGGGCACTTGGCACAGGGCAAGTTGGAGAAGCGGCATGGTTTTCTTTTGTTGTATTTGCGCCATATCGCGCCATTTTGCGCCATTTCCTCGTTGTCGTAAGAGTGGGCGGCTAGCAGCCGCTTATGGATAGTGTGGGACATGTGTTCTTGTTTGTCAAATTGGGGAAGAGCGTGGAGGGAACGGCGATTTCGTGTTTCTCCATTGAGCAGCGGGGAAGGGCAACCACAAGGGTTGCCTCAACGACGGGTTGGCCGGGGG
>DAOUKG010000030.1:0-31464 GCA_034421575.1 Dehalococcoidia bacterium | reverse complement strand
ATCAGGACGAAAAGGCACGACTCAACCGGTACTTCGGACGCTTTGCCGTAGCTAAAATGGCAATTAGTTGGAACAATTGCCACAAGGGTTGCCCCTACGATGGGTGGCCGGGGGTTATTTTCAGAGGAATCTCCCATGCAGGCTGTCGACTGCACACCGAGGGATGAAAATGGGAGAAGGGGCGATTCGCGAATCGCCCCTACGAGAGGTTGGCCTGGGCATGGATTCCCGCCTACGCGGGAATGACGGTGCGGGGGTATTGCGGCCTATTTTCGTACCAATCGTTCATGTCGGTTGCCACCGACACCACCAATCATGAAAATGGGGTCCGTCGGTGTGCGTGAGTCCGGTAGTCATTGGCGCCGAGAGCCCGAGTACCAATCTGGACCTGACGACTCAAAGGTATCACCAATTGTCGCCACAGAGCACGCAGAGGAAAGTCTTCATTCGCCTAGTCGTCCCACCGACGCTCATCATAGTTGGAGGGTAGTGCATATGGACGTAACCTACGAACGTTGCTGTGGAATGGATGTACACAAGAAGACCGTGGTCGCCTGCGTCATCACCCCGGAATCTCAGTCGACACGCACCTTCTCGACGATGACTTCGGGTCTGCTCGATATGGCCGACTGGCTGGCTGAACAACGAGTTACTCATGTCGCCATGGAGAGCACGGGGGTGTACTGGAAGCCTGCGTACAACCTGCTTGAAGACGATTTCGAGGTGATGGTGGTCAACGCTCGGCACATCAAGACGGTTCCGGGCCGAAAGACCGATGTCAAAGACGCTGAGTGGATAGCATCTCTGCTGCGGCATGGACTGCTGAGTGCGAGCTTCATTCCCGACCGTCCTCAGAGGGAGTTGCGGGAGTTGACTCGATACCGCCGCAGCATGATTGAGGAACGGTCGCGAGTCGTCAATCGCATTCAGAAGGTGCTTGAAGGCGGCAACGTCAAGCTCTCATCGGTCGCCACTGACATACTGGGCGTCAGTGGGCGGGCCATGCTTGATGCAATGGTCAGAGGAGTCGATGATCCCGAACAGTTGGCGCAGTTGGCTAGGGGAAGGCTCCGCAACAAGCAACACGCTCTCGAACAGGCGCTGGCGGCGCTGATGTCCGATCATCAGCGCATGATGCTCAGAAGTCAGTTGAGTCATCTCGACTTCCTAGACGCGGAGATAGATGAGTTGAATCGGGAGGTCTCAGAGCGGATGGCCCCTTTAGAAGAGCAGATAGACCTGCTCGATGGGATTCCCGGCGTGGGACGTCGGATCGCCGAGGAGGTGTTGGCTGAGATAGGCACGGATATGAGTCGCTTTCCGTCAGCATCACATCTGGCTTCGTGGGCAGGGCTGTGCCCCGGCAACAACGAGAGTGCCGGCAAGCGTGGCAGCGGACGCACGCGGCATGGCAACAACTGGCTGACAAAGGCACTTGTACAAGCCGCTTGGTCTGCTGCCCGAAGCAAGAATACGTATTCAACTGCTCAGTACCGGCGGCTCGCAGCCCGTCGGGGAAGCAAGCGGGCCATTCTTGCCGTGGCTCATTCGCTCATCGTCTCCATCTATCACATGCTAGAACGTGGCACTCAATACGTCGAACTCGGAGCAAACTACTTCGACACACGGACGCACCACTACGTGATCGACTCAGCTGTTAAAAGGATTGAACGACTGGGCTACAAGGTCACTGTCCAGGCTGCCTGACCGGGTTATTTTCAGAGGAATGACGGGTAGCTTTACACCGACGCGGCGGGTTTGAAACTCGCCCCTACCAAGTCACAGTCCCGTTACTCATCAATACTATGATGTTGAACCACTAGAGGCGATTCAGCAAGCAGCTGCTGCGGGGGAGTCTCAGGAGGGAGGTTGGTCGAGTGGTTGGTGGGGTGGCTTACACGCGGTCGCTACGGTTCTTGGCGGGAGCGAAGATCGAATCTTCCGGGAAATCCGCCGATACGCTGCGCCTGCGCGTGAGCATTCTCTTGCCGCCGAAGATGGTCAATACGACCGCGCCGCTTCCCAAGCCTGCAAGGACTCCCTTCAGAAATCCTCTTCGGGTGACTCCTTCAGACATTTCGGTTTGCTTGGCCATACCTGTCTTTCGCTCCGTGCGTAAGCTGGCAACCATTATAGAACAGCCCGCTCGTCATTTGGAAGAAGGTAGTTTTCGGGGGACTGTTTCAGGGAGTGTAGGAACACCCTCACCCCCGTTCTGCAACAGGGCAGGCTCTAGCCCTCTCCCGCGAACGGGAGAGGGGATTAGATTCCTGTGTTCGGAGACCTTCGCGCAACCCGTATTCCGGGGAAGAAGGTGTCTGAAAAGGGGCGTATCTCCGCTTGGAGGACGAACATGGATTCCCGCTTTCGCGGGAATGACGGGGGTTACGCAAAGGTCTCCGAACACGGGAATGATGGTGGCTGTGTGCGTTGTGCGGTCTCACGAAGTCTGAACAGTTGCATTCTCCGTTTCTTCTCGCGCACTTTACCTGACCCCTCGAAACAAGTTACCCTTTGTCCGAAACGGAGGTACGGATGAGCAGCGAAGAACAGCCTCAGCAGCCCCAACGGCCACAGGAACCGGAAGTGCCCGACGACGCTATCGAGGTCGCCCAGGTCCAATATGCCTGGCTGTGGTCGTCGTGGTGGCTGCTCGCCATCATCCTCATCATCTTTGTGGTTGGCATCTTTCCCGACCCGTTCACGCCGGCGGTGCTGATGTTCATCGTCCTCATTCCGAAGTACTGGCAATGGCGACGCACGAGGTACTACCTCACCGAAGACGCGCTCATATACCAGCGGGGCGGCATCCTGCAGACTCCCCGCTACCTGATTCCCTTCAGCCGATTGAAGGAGACGCGCGGCAGGTTTGGCATGTTCGGCAGAGCTTTCGGGTTCCAGCACGTCGATATCATGCTCGAGAACGGCGCGATCGCCACCCTTCTGTACGTTCCCACTCAGATGAATATCGTCGACTACTTTCAAAAGCGCATCGGAGGAGACGACGCCACCGAAGTCTCGACCGATGATGACGGTGAGCCCGACAACGAAAGCAAGTGAAGGGCGTACGGTCAATTCTCCTCCATTAGCCTTCGTATCGACCGGCTAATCACCGTCCAGACCGAGGGAGCCCAACGTGTCATCACCCACAGCGTCACTAAAACTCCTACACGCCGGGACACTAATCGATGGACGAGGAGGCCCCTCCGTCCCCTCAGGCGCGGTGCTCGTCGAGGGATCGAAGATCGTTGCCGTCGGCAGGCAGGGCGAGGTGACGGCGCCCGAAGGCGCGCCGGTCGAGGTCCTCGACTACCCCGGCAGTACACTCATGCCCGGCATGGTCGATACCCATACCCATCACGTGGGGTTCGGCGACGGGCGAGTCGGCGACGAGGTTGCCACCTATCCCGACGAAATCCTGACCGTCCAGGCTGCCAGGAACGCCCGCAAGGCCCTCTTCTCCGGCGTCACGACCATCCGGGAGAACGGCCCGAAGAACATGACCATGTTTCGCCTTCGCGACGCCGTGAACGGCGGTCTTACCGTCGGCCCTCGAATGCACCTGTGCGGCCGTCCGGTATCCATCATCGGCGGTCACATGGGCTATTTCGGCTCCGAGGTGACCGGCCCGAACGAGGCCCGCGCCATGACGCGGCAGCTCATCAAGGAAGGGGCGGACTACATCAAGATCACGGCGACCGGGGGCAGCACAGCCACATCGTTCACGATGCGACCGTCCTTCAACGTCGACGAGCTTCTCGCCATCACCGACGAGGCCCACAAGTTCGGCAAGCCCACCGCTTCACACTGCCTTTCGGCCCAGGGCATCGCCAACTCCCTCGAGGCCGAGGTGGACATGATCATCCACTGCGTCTTCAAGCACTCGGACGGCACGAACCACTTCGATGAGGCAATAGCCGAGCGCATCGTTCGACAGGGCGCGTACGTCAACCCCACCCTCCACGTGTTCCGCGCACGAATATGGACGCTCCAGCACCTCAAGGAGCGGGAAGGGCTGACCGCTCAGCAGCAGGCCGAGCTCGACGATGAGCTTCGAGAGTTCGACGTGCGGATCGACGACTGCCGCAGGCTCATCGAGATGGGCGCGAAGGTCATAACCGGCTCAGACTCTTCATGGGGCAACTACATGCTCGGCAACACGGCCTATGAGACCGAGTGCCTCGTCATGTCCGGCTATTCCAACGAGCAGGGTGTCCACTCGGTTACGGGCGACGCCGCCCGCTCCCTCGACATGGACGACAAGGTTGGGACCCTTGAACCCGGCAAGGAGGCCGACCTCCTCATCCTCGATAGCGACCCGACGGAGGACATCAACAACCTGTGGAACGTGGAGGATGTCTTCCTAGCCGGGGAACGAGTTGAACGCGGATCAGATGAGTCCCTCGCCGCCATCCGCCAGCAGCCGCCGGAGAACGGCTTGTAGAGCAATTAGGTGTGATGAGGCCGTATTCTCGACTGACCGGGCTTTCTGGATTCCTGCCTTCGCAGGAATGACGGTGGGCTGTGTGTAGAGCGGTCTCATGAAGTCTGAACAGTTACTTGTGGGGGCAGGCCTTCGTCCTGCGTGCGCCGTCATTCTAACTTCTATACGCCTCTCGACGATGCTGAACGTCAAGCACAAATATAGTGCGCTCCGCGGCATCGTAAGTAAAGAACACTCGCCAACTGCCGATTCGCAGCCTCCACTTTGCGGAGTCACCCCGAACCCGAGCTACATCTCCATGTCCGGCAGCTGTCAGGCGTTCCAGCCCGGTAACAATGCGTCTGGAGGTCGCCGAGTCGAAACGACGAATACTCCTTCGGGCCCGGTTCGAGTAGACGAGCTTCCAAGTCAAAGGCTCAACTCACGCTTCAACTCCGCGTGAGTCACAATATCTCCGTTCTTGATTTCCGATTCCGCTTCTCGCAGTGCGGCTGCGGCCTCTTCGTTCAACTCATCAGCCTCTTCCGGCGCTTCATGCAGAACATCGAGCAGGGGAGAGTTTGCGTCTCGCAGGTACTCGATGAAGCGCTTGGCCGTGTGCAGTTCTTCATCGGGGAGTTGATCGATCAGGTCTTTGAGACTGTCTTTGGTCGTCATATTGTCTTCCAAGCCTGCACAGGCGACCCCTCATCAATCCTGCGAATCGGCGCCGTGCGGCGGCTCGTCAAACGCTCGCTTTTCGGCTTCCAAGCGTCGACGGCCCCATGCCTCCCGCTTTTCCCTGCTCCTGGGCCGGCGATCGGATCGCGCCTCTGCGCGTTGCCTTTCTGTGAACTGCTCCCTTGGAGCGGGCGAGGGGATTCGAACCCCCGACTTTCTGCTTGGGAAGCAGACACTCTGCCACTGAGTTACGCCCGCCCACATTCCGATTCTACCAACCGGCCTGCCCTTACACAACCTCGCCGCCAGTTATTCATATCCCGTTACAAGGGCTTTCTCCCACCCACAGCCGTTTGCCACCCTTTCACGAAACGCACTACAATAACGCCCGAATGACCCTACCCGGAAAAGGCACGCCATGAAGCTTGACGAATCGCAGATCGAAGAGTTCGATACTCGCGGATACCTCTTTTTCCCCAATCTGCTTGACGACGATGAAGTCGCCGTCCTCCAAGGGGCGGTGCCGGAGATACTGAGCCGTGAAGGCCCCGAGGTCGTCCGCGAGCGCGACGACGCATCCACGGCCCGTCTCGCCTTCGGCGCGCATGTGTATTCCGAGCCGTTCAAGCGTCTGCTGACCCTGCCGCGAATGCTCGGCCCCGTCAAACAGCTTTTGCGTGATGATGCCTATTTGCATCAGAGCAGGCTCAATCCCAAGCCCGGGTTCGGCAAGGGCGGCGGATGGGACTGGCACCAGGACTACCCGCCGTGGCGCATGATTGATGGAATGCCGGAGGCGAATTGCATCATGGCGTCCGTCTACGTCGACGACTGTACCGCAGTGACCTCACCGCTCCTGGTCGTGCCCGGCTCCCAGCGACACGGACTACTTGACTCCAAGCTCCACGAGGACGCCAAGGGCAGAGGGTACGCGCTTCACCACATCGACAGCGAAGTCCTCGAACGCCTGGCAGACGACAGCGGGATCGAACCGCTGATAGGGATGGCGGGCTCCGTCGCATTCGTGCACTGCAATGTCGTACACGGTTCGTCGAACAACGTCTCGCCGTGGCGGCGGGCCATCATGTACCTGAACTACAACGCCGTCGGCAACGCCTGCACCGGCACCGAGCGTCCCTGGTATCAGAACAACCGCGACTTCACCCCGCTCCAGCCGACCGACGATGGCAGCCTGAGGGCGCTGGCGCAAGTGGCTTGAGCATGAGATTCTAATCTCTCCTCCGCTGGGGGAGATTCCCCTCACCCTAGCCCTCTCCCGCGAACGGAGGCCGTCTCAGAAGTTAGACAGCTTCTCTTTCAAGGAGTTGTGGATTCCCGCTTTCGCGGGAATGACGATAACGTTGTTCGTGTTTCGTAGTAAATCATATCTACAGAGGCGGTAATCGTAGACCCCCACTCTTGGTGAAATGTATGTTGCCGGGTTGTGAGACAGCCTCCGAACGGGAGAGGGGATTAGATTCCCGCCTACGCGGGAATGACGGGTGGGCTGTGTGTCGAGCGGTCTCATGAAGTCTGAACAGTTACGCTCTGCTGCACAACTTGACTCCAGTGTTGACATCGACTATCATTTGTCTTCCACAAATATGAACAGGATACCTCCTCCTCTCCCTCCAGCGTGGGGCCGCCGAAAGGCGGCCTCACGTGTTTTCCGGCGAACGGTGTTAGAATCTGGACGACCGAACAACACAACGTGCTCCCAGGGAGGCTACCCGTGCGACTCATCTTGATCGGTACCGAATACGTGGGCAAGACCACACTCGCCAACGCCCTACGGGATTGGGGCCTGAATGTCGGCAAGAAGTTCCACATGGACGACGGCGACTTCACGATTCCCGACTACCACCACCTCAACGAAGAGGACCAGCAGACGATGTGGAACATGTCGCCGGTGCTCAAGGAGCGCTTCCAGCGCATGGTGATCTACTACCATCTCGAAATTTTGGAGCGCTACAACGACTGCATCTTTGGCGGTTTCCACATCGAGGAGAAGATCTTCGGGCCGCGCTACTATCACCCCGGCAGCGAGGTCTCCTACCACCGATGGCTCGAACACAAGATGCCCGACAACAGCATCCTCGTCCACATGACGTGCGACCCCGACGTGATCCGGCAGCGTATGGTCGACGATCCCCACCCATTCGAGCTGGTCAAGTCCCACGAGATCGAGGAGATCATGGAGGAGTTTCTCTACGAGTACAACAACTCCTACTTCCGCCAGAAGGTCGAGTTCGACACGACCCACCTGACGCCCGAAGGCATCCTCGAACCGTTCCTAGAGGCAGTCCGCCCGCAGCTTGACGCGCGGGACCTGCTTTTTCTCGATTCGTTGAAGAAGTAGGCAGTTGCTCCTACTGGACCTGAATATGCAATAGTGGAGCCTCTGGGCCTGTTCGCTTCGATGCACAAAGCGTTGAACGCGACTGGGATGCCGGTTACAATCGATTTACGATTCAAGAGTTCACGTTTGGACGGAGGAGGGCTCGGTGACGTCTTTGATCGCTGAGAGAAATGTAGAACCCTGGCGTCGGCGTCTATACCTCCCTGCATATCAGGTACGCGACGCAGCAAGATACTCAGGTACTGCTCCACAGACCGTGAGCTATTGGCGTTACAGGGGCGGGGACTTGGGCCCCGCGCTGCCAGGACGTGTAAAACGACAGCCCCTCTCATACCTCGATCTGATAGAGGTAGCGTTCGTGGCTACGTTCCGTGCACTCGGAGTCCCCCTGCAGCGAATTCGCAAGGCAAGAGCCTATGCTGCCCAAGTGCTAAGTTCCGAGTATCCATTCGCCGAGTACAAGTGGCTTACTGAAGGCCATCACGTGATGCTTGATCTACGTGAGCTAGAGGATGATGCCACGATTGACAGCCTTGTAGTCGGGGACTCAAGCGGACAGATTACTTGGGAGCAAATGGTCGGTGAACGATTCGCTCAATTCGAATATGAAGAGGACCTTGCTTTGATATGGCACGTTCGGGGGAAAGATAGTCCGGTAACTATAGACCCTAGGATATCTTTTGGCGCACCTACGGTAGGCGGAGTTCCTACGTGGGTATTGGGAGGACGCTGGCGTGCCGGAGAGAATATTTCCGACATCCAAGACGACCTAGGGCTTACGGAAGAAGAGATCGGGCACGGGCTTGATTTTGAAGGCATTCGAATGGCCGCCTAGATGATGGATGACTTAGGGCAAGGACGGTCGACAAGTCTCTCGACGGTTCTATTTTTCGATAGAGATGTAGGTACGGCCCTGCCGAGGGCGCTCGACATCCTAAAGCTGCCTACCCAATTCGAGCATCACCAAAGGCATTTTCCGATTGATTCAAGAGACGACTCGTGGATGCCTGTGGTCGGAAACCACGGTTGGACCCTGATAGGGCACGACAGCCGTCACCACTTGGAAGAAGCTGAGCTTTCTGCCATCAAGCAATATGAAATGGGGTGCTTCTACTTGTGGGGAGCAGAGGCCATGAGATGGGAAAAGATGCTCTGCTTCCTGCGAGCCTATGAGAAGATTCTAGATGCGGCGGCCAGGACTCCCAGACCGTTCATTTACCGCGTCTCGCGAAAGGGCGGTCTCTCACCCGTCGTACTACCCTAACGCTCTTGCTAACCGACTTCGTCACCCCCGCCGTGCTACCATGAGGCCATGCGCACAGACCATCCACACCTAACAGGAAACTCCGTGACAACCGACATCCTCTTTGAACAGCGTGACGGCGTTGCGACCGTCACATTCAACCGGCCCGACAGGCGGAACGCGATCACCTACGATGGCTGGAAGCAGCTTCGTGGGATCGCCGAAGAGATCACTGCCGATGATGGCGTCCGGGTGGTTGTCCTCACCGGGGCCGGGGAGCTGGCCTTCTCGGCCGGGGCGGACATCGCCGACTTCGACCGGTACCGTCACGACGCCGAGAGCGCCAAGGTCTACGCAGAGGCGTTTGACGGCGCGCTTGACGCAGTGGAGAGCATTCCAAAGCCGACGATATCGTTGATACGAGGCTACTGCATCGGCGGCGGTTGCGAGCTCAGCATGGCTACGGACATACGCATCGCGGGCACAGGCAGCCGTTTCGCGATACCCGTTGCGAAGCTGAACATCCTCATCGGGTACAAGGAAATGCGACGGCTCGTCCGGCTTGTGGGGCCGGGACGCGCTAACTACATTCTCATGTCCGGTAGGCAGGTCGACGCGCAGGAGGCGCTGCGCTTCGGCCTCGTTGACCACGTGCTCCCCGACGATGAGATCGCCGAGTACGTCTACGGCTTGGCGCAGGAGATTGTACCTTTGGCGCCGCTGTCTCAGCGCCGCCACAAGGAGATCATGCAGATCGCCCTCGACAATCCCGGTCTTGAAGACCTCACTCCGGAGCAGCGGGACCTCCCGTTCGCGAACTTCGACAGCGCCGACTTCATCGAGGGGCGTCGCGCCTTCCTCGAACGCCGTCCGCCACGTTTTGAGGGTCGATAAGGTCACTTCCATATGATTTTGGTAGCTTCCCCATGACACCCTCACCCTAGCCCTCTCCCGCGACGGGAGAGGGGATAAGCGCCACTAAATTTGCTTGTCATATTCAACTCTCTGCGATCTCGGCACCCTCGGCGGTGAATGTTTTCGTCCCACATGCCGACACCGCACGGCGTTGCATTCAACCTGCCAAACGTGCTAAAGGTTCACGACACCACAGGAGGGACACTCGTTGGCGAAGCCGTTCCTATCGGTTATCGTTCCGGCGTACAACGAAGAACGGCGCATTGGGCCAACGTTGGAGAAGCTCGTAGGCTGCCTCTCGTCGCGCCGGTTCGAGTGGGAGATACTCGTCGTGGACAACGGGAGCGACGACGCGACTTCAGCCGTCGTCGAGTCCTGGTCATCGGAGGTCCCTCAGGTTCGCCTTGAGTCGCTTCCGACTGCCGGGAAGGGCCTCGCCGTCCGTCATGGGATGCTCCAAGCGACGGGCGAGCTTCGATTCATGTGCGACGCGGACATGTCCATGCCCGTGGGACACCTCGACGACTTTCTGGACCGCATGGCCGAGGGGTACGACATCGTCATCGGTTCCCGCCAGACGGAGGGCGCGAGGAGGTTCGGCGAGCCGCTTATGCGGCACCTGATGGGAAGGGTCTTCAACTGGGTGGTTCGCCTGGTGGCCGTCGGGGGGTTCCAGGACACGCAGTGCGGCTTCAAGATGTTTCGCGGCGTAGTGGCCGACGAGGTCTTCAAGCGGCAGCGGGCAACCGGATTCGGGTTCGACGTCGAGGTGCTGTTCATCGCCAAGCGGCGGGGGGCGTCCATACTCGAAATGGCCATAGACTGGCATCACGAGCCTTCCAGCAAGATCAGCCCCGTTCTCGATTCGGTGCGGATGGTGAAGGACGCAGTTTTGACCCGCTGGCGCGGTGTTACCGGGGCCTATCGCTAGGAAAGCGGTCTTCGGGTACAGGAGTTACTGAATTGGACAACGCCAGAATTGCCGTCGTGGTGCCGACGTACAACGAGGCCGAGAACCTTCCCGTGTTGGCCGAGAGGCTGTTCGCGCTCGATCTCCCGGGCCTTATCGTCATCGTCGTGGACGATGGATCCCCCGACGGCACGGGCGAGGTCGCTGTGCGTCTGGCGGAGCAGTACGATGGACGGGTCGAATTGGTCCAGCGACACAAGAAGGAGGGACTCGGCCCGGCATACATAGCGGGGTTTTCTCACGCGCTCGATGGCGATGCGGACTACATCGTGCAGATGGACGCGGACCTTTCGCATCAGCCCGAGTACGTCCCTCAGTTCATCGCCGCCCTCGATGATGCCGACGTGGTTGTCGGCTCACGATACGTCGAAGATGGCGGCGTGGACGAGCACTGGGGCGTCTTGAGGAGGTTTATCAGTTCCGGCGGCAACTGGGGAATACGGACCGTGACGGGCGTGAAGATCAAGGACGCCACCGGAGGGTTCAAGGCCTTCCGCGAGAGCGTTCTGCGGTCGGTAGATTTCTCGCAGATTCGGTGCGCGGGATTCGGCTTTCAGGCGGAGGTCAACTACACCTGCGAGCGCTTGGGCTATACGGTCGTCGAACACCCGATAATCTTCATAGATCGAACGATGGGGAAGTCAAAGATGTCGCTGGGCATCATGATCGAAGCAATGTGGAAGCTGCTGCTACTCCGATGGAAGGCTGCGCGCTAACGGAAATCCCTCGACAGAGGGGTCAAAATATGCTTGCGGCAGCGGTGCGAATCTTGTATTAGTTCAACGACAAACATTTGCACCGTGCGATTGTGGAGTCGCAGGCATGGCATTCCAACAGACCGACGACAAAGTGAAGACAAAACAGGAACGTACGAAGGCCGCGATAGCGCTGGCGATGCAGAATCGCTGGCCCGAAGCCATCACCGTCAATCAGACCCTCATCGATGACTTCCCCGGCGACCTTGAGTCGTACAATCGCTTGGGCAGGGCACTCACCGAGGTCGGACGCATCGACGAGGCCCGGGACGCTTTCCGGCAGGTGTTGGAAGTGTCCCCTCACAACACGATCGCAAGAAAGAACCTGGACAGGCTGGAGCAGTTGGGAGACGACCTGCCCCGCCAACAGCCCGTACACCGCAGGGCAACACGGGCCTTCATAGGGGAGTCGGGCAAGACGCTGGTCACGTCCCTGTTGAACATCGCGCCGCTCAAGACGCTCGCCAGACTCACGCCGGGCGACGACGTGAGCTTGGAGCTTTCGGGCCGGAGACTGAACGTCAAGGACGAGGTCTCCGGAGAGGAGCTGGGACAGGTGGAGTCCAAGACGGCCTCCCGACTCAAGCGTTTGATGAGCGGCGGGAACCGCTATCAGGCAACGGTAAAGAGCGTAGATGACCGGGAAGTTACGATCATCATCCGTGAGGTCTACAAGCACCCTTCGCAGGCGAGAATCGTGTCATTCCCGTCGAAGTCCCCCGCAGGGGCGTACGTCCCCGGCGCAACGCCCGGTTACGACTCGCCGGAAGACGAGCAGGCCGCAGAGGCCAAGCGCATCAATGCAACGAAGGACTGGTCGGATGACGATACGGAGCCGGGTGACGACGAGGCATTCTCGCCGTCAATCCATCGCATCATAAACTCATCAGACGAGGACTTCTAGCAGTCCGCGATGGCCGTAACTGTTTAGACTTCGTGAGGTGGACCTCCCCAGGGCAATCGCATTTCACACAGGGTCGGGTGTTGAGGGGCCTCCCAACCCACCCCTCTGGACTCCGGCCTTCGCCGGAGTGACGATTACTGGTGTTCTTATCAACTCTAAATGCGATTGTCCCAGCGAACTTCCCCACCCCCGTATCGAGTACGGGGCGGGCTCTTCGCCGGAATGACGGTGGCCGTGCGCTGTTACTGACTCTGAACAGCTATCGATGGCCTGCCCGCTTGGCCGCATCAACGCGGTGATCTCAAGTGGAGAGACGTCCGGGTCCTGTATGGACCTGGATGGGACGTGCACTTTCGCATGGATTAGCCGCCCATTTTGCCATATGTTGAAACCCTCGACGTAGCCGATAGTGATCGTCTTGGGCTGTAAGGCGTCGACGGTCTCCGCCCGCAGCAACTCCTGCCTGCCGTCTGCGTCGGGGGTGGTCAGGGAGTACCGGACGCTGAACTCTCTTGCCGGCGTCTCCGTGTAATCGGTCCATTCGAACGTGCCGATGTGGCCCTCGAACTGGGGTTCCGTGTAGCAGGCGGCCTGCCTGGCATCGGACGCGACCCAGTGCAGGGCTTCGCGCGCGTCCCGCACGTCGCCGAGGTTATTCTGCCATTCCACGGGCAGGACGATGAGCCTGGCCGCCACCGCAACCATCGGCACGGCGAGGACCGCCACGATGAGCATTACCGCCGCAGTTTCCAGCAGGGTCAGGCCACTCCACGCACCCGTATGCGCTCGACGCGTCGCAGTCATCAGTCCGGCGTCTCCGCGCACTCCACCGCAAGAGTGCTTAGCGAAAACAGCCCCTCGCCCTCGGACGACACCTCCACGACGTACATTCCATCCGCAGTGCGACCTTCGACGCCGTAGGTACCCGCGAAGGAGTCTTCCGCAGGACAGACTCCGCTCAGGTGCTCCTCCACGTGCCCGGCGGCGAGGGTCTCCGTCACGGCCTGCTCCTCCAGCTTGTCTGAGATACGTATGACGAGCGAAAGTCCGCCGACGAGACCGACCACCGCGATGCTGATAATGGCCATGGCAATGACGACCTCCAGCAAGCTGTAGCCTGACTCGCCCTTGGCGGGCGCTTCGAGGGATGAAGAATCGTCTGTTCCTGCGAAACTGACCCTGCGACGCCTTGCAGTCGAACAATTTCCCATGTCAAATACTTGGTGCAGAAATACGACGTTGTTCAATACTTCTCCAAATTAGCGAAGGTACCAACAGCCATGCAGCGGCCCATTCTCCGTACTCTCAGCTTAATCACCTTGCTTCCGGTTCTCCTCTTCGCGTTGGCCTGCCGGTCGGGTGCGCCACCAATCGTATTCACGTCCGACCGAGATGGCAACCTGGAGGTCTATTCCGTTCGGGCCGACGGCCGGGGTGACGAAGAGAACCTCAGCAGGAGCCCGCGTGACGAGTTTTCCCCGTCTCTCTCACCGAATGGAAGGCACGTTGCCTTCCTGTCCGGCGGCAGCGAGGACATGAAGCTCGAGGTGCTGGAGATTGCCGGAGGGGAGAGAACGCAGGTGTTTGGGGGGACAGGCACACTCACGCAGCCGAAGTGGGGGCCCGACAGCGAACGCGTGGCCTTCGCACTGGCGCAGGAGTCCGGCAACTCGGTATACGTAAGTGAGTCCGATGGCACGGAGTCCCTCCTGCTAAGCAAAGTGGCCGCAGACGAGGTCGGGGGATGGTCGCCCGAGGGCAACTTCGTCGTCTTCTCCGTTCGAGACGGCGCCGAGCAGGGTCTCTACATCCGCAACCCTGACGGTGTGAACGAGTTCAGACGCACGAAGTCGACAGACTACGGCGCAGTGTGGTCGCCCGACTCGCGGTATATCGCCTTCCTCTCGACGCGTGACGGCAACCCGGAAATCTACGTTGTGGACCCCGAAGAGGGCGATGAAGTCCGCGTCACCGACTCCGAAGCGGCGGAGTACGACCTGTCCTGGTCACCGAACGGCAAGAGACTGCTGTTCGTCACCGAGCGGGACGGCAACGCCGAGATATACGTCGTTGAGATCAAGGACAGGGGCATGGCGGACAATCTCACGCGCCTGACCCACAACGAGGTGCGTGACGATCAGCCGACATGGTCTCCCAACGGCAGGAGAATCGCGTTCGTGTCCTACCTGGACGGCGACGCGGACATATTCGTCATGGAGTCCGACGGGCTGGACCAGCAGCGCCTGACCAACAATTCGTTCCAGGACACCGAACCCACCTGGTGATCCTGCCTTAGAGGGTGTTTCCGAATTGCTTTTGGGGACATCCAAAGGTTACTATCACCCGTTCGCCCCCGTATCAAGTACGGGGCAGGCCCTGAGCCTGTCGAAGGGCAGCTTATGGTTCGACAAGCTCACCACGAACGGGGTTCTCACCACGAGCGGGGTTCACAGACCTCGGAACCCAGGTAGTCAGGCCGATCTCCGGATGGGGCCATTCGGCCTGAGCTTTTCCAGGACCGCGACGGTTGCCGCCTCCAGACTTTCCCCGGCATCCCGCCTCCGCGCGAGCATGTCCAGCGCATAGTCGGACATGCGAGGCTCCACGCGCATCGCCTCAGGCTGGTACCTCATGCACCGGCGTTCGAGCACCTTCGCCGGACGCGATGCCTTTTCGGTACACGCGTAGGCGTATTGGCACATGTACGCATAGCAGACCGTGGTCTCCCGATGCACGAGCTTGACGCTGCTGTGCGATGGCGGAAGACGCCGCGTCAGGAACTTTCTCAATGGAGCGTTGAGGTCTGAGGATGTTCGGGCCCGCTTTGACCGCCGGCGCGATTTCTTGACTACATACATAGCAACTATGCTAAACGGTTTTTGGGAAAAGGCAATGACTTTTGCCACATTGTGAGTGTTCAGAATTTATGGTGTGAACATCCCCCACCCCTATGGATACCCGCTTTCGCGGGTATGACGGTGGCTGCGTGCGTTGAGCGCTCTCACGAAGTCTGAACAGTTACTGTCACATCGCTCGCTTGAGATGGCCTTCCGCAAGGAGGGTCCGGTCTGTGGGCTGGAGGCAAGGATGCCAGTCCATTGGTCTCCAGTGTCCTGTTTCTGAGGTTCCTTATATTAGTTGGTTGTCTCGTTAGACCTGCTCTTCGTGGTTCGACAAGCTCACCACGAACGTATTTTGATTATCCCGTTCACCCTGAGCAGCGTTATGCCCCGCGCGCCCTTCGACAAGCTCAGGCCGAACGGTGCCGTGCAGGGGTGTCAGTAACTGCCGTGCAACCACTAGAAAGTACGTTCGGCCTGAGCCAGTCGAAGGCCCTCTTATCCCCGATCAAGTCGTCATTCCCGCGAAAGTGGGAATCTACTCCTCATAGAGAGTATATGTGTACCCGACTCTGGATTCCCGCTTTCGCGGGAATGACGGGAAGTGTCAACACAACCTAGTGGTCGAACATTGTTGAAATGAAGGTCTGAAAAGGCATATTCCTCCGAGAGGTTCAATCATACGATTGAGTAAAGGAGGAATCACCATGCCGACCAAGAAGTACCGTATCAGACTGACAACGGACGAACAACAGGAACTCAAGGCGCTCGTCTCCCGCGGTCGGACCGCTGCGTACAAGCAGACCCATGCGCGCATCCTGCTGATGAGCGACGAGGGGAGGGGAGACGGAGGAATGAAGGACGCAGACATATCCCGTGCGCTTGGTGTGGGGCTGTCAATGGTCGAGCGGGTGCGTCGACGCTGTGTAGAGGAAGGCATCGAGTCGGCGTTGAACCGCAGAAAGCAACTGCGCCGCCGCCGGAAGATACTGGACGGCGAGGGCGAAGCCAGGTTGATAGCGATGGCCTGCGGGGAACCGCCAGAGGGCCGTGCCGGTTGGACCCTGAAGCTGTTGGCTGACCAGTTGGTCGAGTGTGAGATAGTTGAGACCATCAGCACCGAGACGGTTCGAATGGCGCTTAAAAAAACGAACTCAAGCCGTGGCTGAAGCAGAGTTGGTGCATCCCTCCCGGTCAGAGCGCGGACTTTGTGTGCGCAATGGAAGACGTGCTCGATACTTACCAGCGCTCGTATGACGAGAATGAGGTTCTGGTGTGCATGGATGAGACGAGCAAACAGTTGGTCAACGAGACGCGAGCGCCGCGATCTGCGGCTCCTGGGAAGGTGGCCGAATACGACTATGAGTACGAGCGCAATGGAGTGAGCAGCCTGTTCATGTTGTTCGCGCCGTTGGACGGATGGCGTCGAGTCGAGGTCAAGGAGCGTCGCACGAAGGCGGACTGGGCGCATGTGATCCAGAGACTGGTCGACGAGGACTACCCTGACAGAGATCGGATTGTACTGGTTATGGACAATCTCAACACGCACAAACTGTCATCGCTCTACGAGGCGTTCAAGCCTCCTGAGGCGAGGCGTATAGCTGAGCGTCTGGAGATACACTACACACCCAAACACGGGAGTTGGCTGAATATGGCCGAGATAGAGATCGGAGTGCTGGCTCGACAGTGCCTGGAGCGTCGCATTCCAGACAAGGAGACCCTGCGTGGCGAGGTAGAAACGTGGCACAAGAGCCGCAATCGTGATGTGGTGCGCGTGAACTGGCGCTTCACCACCGAGGACGCACGCATCAGACTGAAGTCGCTCTACCCTTCAATACAATCCTGTTGAACCACTAGAAGGAAGTTCGAAAACCTTCGATCCATCAAATGGCTGAATTTAGATGCTGCTTAGATGCAAGATCTCGTGGAACATGATTCCCCTCATGAATACTGACATCAAGTTCTACCCCGACTACAAGTCCCAACCCCTGCGCCCGCTGGAGGACATAGGCGCGGATATCCTCGACTTGGAGCGGGAGACGGAGGGGTTGCTGGCGGAGATACTGTGACCATGAAAAGGATCAGACTTACTAAACTGCTTGCCAAGTTCCACTTGGAGAAGGTCAAGATAGGCCCCGACTGGGCAAATGTTGAACTATCTTTCAAGTCGGAAGATCAGGAGGCAGCCTGGGAACTGTACGTTGAAATGCTGACGAGAATCGTCACACAGCCCTTGCCTATCGAGGACGGGGATGAAGAGACAGCTTTGGACAGCGTCTACTCGCTATTCCCGATCACCCGAGAAGTTTTGCGCCGACACGGGAGAAGCGCGATCAACTTCTCGAAGGTCGCTATACCCGTGCTGAACCAGATTGTGCGCCCTTTCACCGCCAAGTGGCACAGGGAGAGTTTGGCCGGGGCCTTCGACGACGACGAAAAGCGCAGGGAGTTCCGCGAAGAGCTGGCAGTCTTGCAACAGGAACTGCGCAACTACAATCGTTTGCTGGCCGAAATCGCCGGCGTCGAAGACTTGACAGACTTGGAACAAGTCGAAGGAGCGTAGAGATGGGAACGCGACACAACATATTCATTAGCTATTACCACGATCATGACGAGGAAGATAAGAATACGTTCCATGAAATGATGGGGGACAACTTTGTCGACAAGTCGGTCGATCTTGGAGACATAATTGACAACAATCTTCCCTCCGAAGCGGTGCTCCAAAGAATCAGGGAAGACCACATTGCTCAAGTGTCCGTAACGGTCGTGTTGATTGGACGCTGCACTTGGCAACGGAAATACGTGGACTGGGAAATCGGAGCGAGTCTCAGGGACACACAAACAAATCCCAGGTGCGGGCTGTTGGGTATCTTGCTTCCCGGCCACTCAGACTCTGGGAGAGGCCAATATAACCCCCGTCTGATACCGCCTAGGCTAGCCGCTAACTGCGGTGGGGATGTCGACTTCGCATCGATTTACGACTGGTCAGATGATCCGACTGAGGTGCGAGGCTGGATTCACCAAGCATTCTTGAGAAGAAGAAGGCAGCCCGACCCCGACAACAACTACCCATTGTTCAGAGACAATCGACATACTGACTGTGCACAGGGCTGGCTGAGTTAGTCAGACCGCCGTGCCCCCCGATCCCCAACCCTACCCCGACTACAAGCCCTCACCGTCGCGGGTTTGAAGCTGACCGAGAAGCCCGATTGAGCGGCACCCGCCGGAGGGGATGCGGGTTGATACACTGGCATTGGAGCGGGAGACGGTGGGGCTGCTGGGGGAGACAATCGCCGTTGATAATCGAGTGAACGAGGTGAAGTCGAGAACCTGATGGGACTAGCAAAATGGAGTTTATATGAAGGTGCGAGCCTGCTCACGGGAGTAGAAAAGGCTGCCAAGTTATTGATTGCGGAAATGGACAAGCGATTGGCAGATAAGGGAGGCGATGAAAAAGTTGCTCCTGACACTAAGGGCATTGTAGTTGTATGCATCATGACTTGTGCCTACTTCTGCGAGATAGCACTGAAGACGCTACATTCGTCACTAAATGGAGGAGTATGCGCAACAGGGCACGATCTTGAAAAGCTGTACGAGGAAGTTGACAAAGCATATGTGGCAAGACACGCAGAGACACCCCACCAGTTAGAACACGAGATTCTGAATGAAATGAGGGCATACTATGCGAAAGTTCCAGAGAATTGGTGGCCGTCTGATATTCGGAGCGCACTGAAGGCAGGAGCCAAGAATTTCACCGCATGGAGATACGGTTATCCTGAGAACACGGAAAGCGAAATGGGAGTGGGTGTACCGCGTCACCTGTTTGCGGTAGCTGTAGGTATTTACCTGGTTTGTTTGAAGCAGAATCCTAGATTGTGGGGAGAATCGGGACAAATATACTTGCTGCCAGATCCAGAAAAGCCGTATGGCAAAGGGTTCTCCGTTGTTGAGATAGAGTAAGGGGGTGAACATCTCGAAGGGATGCAGAAGTGTGAAACTGTCTAACTGCCTGTATTTCCAATCCAAGCAGGCTTCAAAATGACCACCCCCCAACCCTACCCTTCCTACAAGCCCTCCGGCGTCGAGTGGCTCGGTGATGTCCCAGCGCATTGGATCGTTTGCGCTGTCAAGCGGAGCTATGAAATCCAGTTGGGCAAGATGCTACAGACCGCTCCGCAGACCCCGAATGACAAGGAGGTGCCATACCTGAAGGCCGTTCATGTCCAGTGGTTTTCAGTTCAGACAGCAGACCCTCCCACCATGTGGGCGAACCCACAGGAGGTCGCGCAGTTTGGTGTTCAGATAGGCGATCTGCTCGTATGTGAAGGAGGGGAAGGTGGTCGCTCTGGAATTGTTCGGGCGGATGTCGATGATTGCATCATTCAAAACGCCTTGCACCGCATTAGACCCAAGAACCAGGCCTTAAACCACTATCTCCAGTATGCGATGTATGTGGCGAAAGCCTGGGGTTGGTTTGATGTGCTTAACGACAAAGCGACCATTGCACACTTCACCAAGGAAAAGCTAGCGGCTTTCCCGATCCCCCTCCCTCCCCTCCCCGAGCAGCGGGCCATCGTGCGGTACCTCGACCACGTGGACGAGCGCATCCGGCAGTACATCAGCGCGAAGGAGAGGCTGATCGCACTGCTTGAGGAGGAGCGGCAGGCCGTCATCCACCGTGCCGTCACCCGCGGCCTAGATCCCAACGTCCGCCTCAAGCCCTCCGGCGTCGAGTGGCTCGGCGATGTGCCGGCGCATTGGGAGGTTACGAGAGCGCGATTCCTGTTCAATGAAGTCGATAAACGCTCAACCACTGGTAAGGAAACTCATTTATCGATGAGTCAGGCCCTCGGTCTTGTTCCCAGTCACCAAGTTGAACAAAGCCTCATTTCTAGTTCCTACGTCGGTGGAAAGCTCTGCGAAGGGGGCGATCTAGTACTCAATCGACTAAAGGCTCATCTCGGAGTATTCGCTCTTGCGAAACAGGCAGGGGTCATCAGTCCTGACTATTCAGTGTTCCGCAAGAGAGGTTCCGTGAAGATGGAGTACTATGAAAAGGTATTCCGGCTACCTGCGATGCGAACAGAGTTACGCATTCGTGCGAAAGGAATCGTGGAAGGGTTTTGGCGACTCTATACGGATGACCTATTCGACATTCGCCTTCCTGTCCCTTCATTTATTGAACAGTCCGCTATCGTCGAGCACCTCGACAAGACCACCGCCGACATCGACGCCGCCATAGGCCGCGCCCGCCATCAGATCGAGCTCCTCCGCGAGTACCGCACGCGCCTCATCGCCGACGTGGTGACCGGGAAGTTGGACGTTCGGGAGGCGGCAGCCAACCTGCCGGAGCGGGACGATATCTCCACGACAAGGAACGGACAGTGGGAACAATAGATTCTGTACGCAAGCGTAGGCAAGGTGGAAACCTGCGGCCAGGGGTGGCTCACATCCTGGAGTTGGTCGGACTATCTCAACACGTTGGCGAGATACGTAGGATCGGAGAACGGCTTGCTTTGGGTGACAAGTCCGTCATCGAGGATCTAATTGTCATCGACAGAAAGATTCCGGGGCTGGGCTTCGTAGACATCAACGAGCGGACTTCCAGCGGTTCCTCTATCGGAGTGTATGAGCTTTCCGATAGGCCGATCTTTAGGGGAATCCAATACGTGGGGATGCACCTAGGCAGGGACGACATCGAGTGGCTCTGCCGGTCCATAGTCACGTCCTCGTGCTATCACATCGAGAATAGCCTCAAGCGTCGGTTGGAAATTGATGAAGATGATCGATCTTCCGTTGGTCAGCTATTGGATTCACCACAAGGGCGACTGCTTGATGGAACGGCGCGGAGACCCCTCAGTATTCTAAATCGAGCCGTGTACAACAGGGCGAAGCATACTATCGAGGACATTGATTACGATTCACATATGTTCTCTGTAGCGGACGCTATCGCCATCTATCTGTCGTGTCGCGTGGTCGGAGCCGAGCTCATCTGCAACTTGGGACTCAAGACGAAGCATGGGGTCCCGATATTCCCACAAGCGGGAACTGGGTGGACAGTCTAGGTTCATGTAGTGGAGATGCTCTCTTCGGCAAAGGAGCCTGACATGATTTCCCCGTCGTGGAATCTGGGTCAGGAGTCCGACCGTAGAGAGCCAGTAGGCGATAGAATATTGGCAGGCCGCGAAGTTAGTTATGAAGCCGAGGATTCGGTACAGGTGGTCAAGGTATGAACGGTAACAGGGACAACGACTATCTTGCTGGGTTGGTGCGGGAGCTGTGCAAACTGCCGCAAGAGACCGAGTGGGTCGAGTTCAAGGTCAACTACCAGGAGCCACAAATCGTTGGGGAATACATAGCTGCACTGGCAAACGCGGCTGCTCTCCACGGCAAGACTCATGGATATGTACTCTGGGGAATTGAGGATAAAACACACTCCATCGTTGGCACGAGCTTCTCGCCGGCAGCCGCGAAGAAGGGCAACGAACCGCTGGAGTCTTGGCTGTTGAGGTTATTGCGCCCACGCATTGACTTTCGTTTTCACGAAGTCATGGTTGATGGACAGCGAGTCGTCCTACTTGAGATCGACCGTGCGACAAATCAGCCGGTCGCCTTCACGGGAACTGAATTCATTCGAGTTGGAAGCACCAAGAGGAAGCTCAAGGACTATCCAGAGAAAGAACGGGCGCTTTGGCGTATATTCGATCGGATAGAATTTGAGGACGGCATCGCCGCCGAACGTGTGAGCGGCGAGGATGTCCTCCTTGGACTCGACTATCCCGCATACTTCGATTTGCTGGAGGCGCCGCTCCCAGATGGCCGTGACGCAATTCTCAATGCGTTGCTACAAGACCGGCTGATCGAGCCCTGTGAAGCGGGTGGTTTCAATATCACGAACTTGGGCGCGATTCTGTTTGCCAGGAGTCTAGGCGAATTTCCACATCTGAGGCGCAAGGCTGTTCGCGTCATCCAGTATCATGGCAAAGATCGGACGGAGACGATCCGAGAACAGGAAGGAGGCAAGGGATACGCATCCGGTTTTGAAGGTTTGCTCGACTACATCGATGGGATCCTACCGACGAATGAAGTAGTTGAGAGGGCCCTGCGAAGGACAGTGCCCATGTTCCCAGAGTTGGCCATCCGCGAGGTCGTCGCCAACGCTCTCATCCACCAGGACTTCTTCGTCACCGGTGCGGGACCTATGATAGAGATATTCGATGACCGCATTGAGGTCACGAACCCCGGTGAACCGCTCGTGGATACGCAACGTTTCTTGGACACGCCGCCCAAGTCCCGGAATGAGACGTTGGCCTCACTGATGCGTCGGGTTCGCATATGTGAAGAAAGAGGTAGCGGGATCGACAAAGTTGTCTCCCAAGTCGAGGTTTATCAACTCCCAGCGCCGCTTTTCGAGGTTCCGCCTGGTTCTACCCGTGTGATCCTGTTCTCCCACAAGCCCATGGCCGACATGGACGCAGCAGAGCGGGTGCGGGCCTGCTACCTTCATGCCTGCCTCAAGTACGTCATGCGAGACTTCCTGACCAATGCATCGCTCCGAGAGAGGTTTGGCATCAAGGAGGGCAACAAGGCCGTGGCATCTCGTCGCATTCGTGAGGCCGTGGACGCAGGGGCGATCAAGCCGTTTGACGAGTATGCGCCCCGCAGGCTGATGAAATACGTTCCCTTCTGGGCTTGATTCAATTGACGGGTAATTGACAGAACGGCATCAGAATGACGATCCGAGTCGAAAGCCAGCTTTGCAAACGGGTTGATTTCAATTGACGGGTAATTGATAGTAACGCCTGAGATGACCACCGACACCACAGAACGCGGCCTCGAAGACCTTATTTGTGCAGACCTGACAGGCTCACGACGTAAGTCGCCTCTGCCAAACGGAGTGCGGGAGCGGCCGGCAAGCTACGGCGCCGGCTGGACCTACGGAGACCCGTCGGACTATGACCGCGAGTTTTGCGTGGACCTCGCGCAGCTTTCCGCGTTTCTGAATGAGACCCAGTCCAAGGTCGCAGAGGCGCTCAGGCTCGATGAGGACGGACCGACGCGACGCAATTTCCTTGCCCGCCTGCAGGGAGAAATCGCTAAGCGCGGCACCATTGACGTGCTGCGCAAGGGCATCAAGCACGGACCGCACAATCTCGACCTCTTCTACGGCACTCCCTCCACTCGCAACGAGAGGGCGGTGGCGCTGTATGAGCAGAACCGGTTCAGCGTCACGCGTCAGCTCCGGTACAGCAATGACAACACGCAGCTTGCCCTTGACCTGTGCCTGTTCATCAACGGTCTGCCGGTCGCAACATTCGAGTTGAAGAACAGCTTGACCAAGCAGACGGTGGAGGACGCGGTCGAGCAGTACAAACGCGACCGCAACCCGCGTGAGAAGCTCTTCGAGTTCGGACGCTGCCTCGTCCATTTCGCGGTTGACGACCACAAGGTGCTCTTCTGCACCGAGCTAAAGGGCAAGTCGTCATGGTTCCTCCCCTTCAACAGGGGCTGGGACGATGGCGCGGGGAATCCACCGAACCCGAACGGACTCAAGACCGATTACCTGTGGAAGCAGGTCCTCACCCGCGACAGCCTGGTCAACATCATTGAGAACTACGCCCAGAAGGTGGAGAAGAGGGACGAGAAGACGGGGCGCAGGAAGCCGGAGCAGCTCTGGCCCCGCTACCACCAGTTGGACGTGGTGCGAAGTCTCCTAGCCGACGTCCAGAGCAACGGCGTCGGCCGCCGCTATCTCATCCAGCACTCGGCGGGCAGCGGGAAGTCCAACTCCATCGCATGGCTGGCCCACCAACTGGTCGGTCTGAAGCGCGACGACGCCGACCTTCTGGACACCGTGGTGGTCGTCACCGACCGGAGGGTGTTGGACAGACAGATCCGGGACACCATCAAGCAGTTCAGCCAAGTCGGATCCGTCGTGGGCCACGCCGAGACCTCCGCCCAGCTTCGCGCCCTGCTTCAGCAGGGCAAGCGCATCGTCATCACGACGGTACAGAAGTTCCCTTTCATCCTCGACGCCATCGGCGACGAGCACCGGGGGCGCAGGTTCGCCATCGTCATCGACGAGGCCCATTCCAGCCAGGGCGGGAGGACGTCGGCGTCAGTCTCCATGGCCCTTGGGGAATCCGGTAGCGGGGAAGAGGAGGACGACACCGCCGAGGACAAGATCAACCGGCTGATGGAGTCGAGGAAACTGCTGGACAACGCCAGTTACTTCGCCTTCACCGCGACCCCCAAGAACAGGACGCTCGAGATGTTCGGCGCGCCCGTTCCCGTAGGCGGGAAGATCCGGCACGTTCCCTTCCACTCCTACACCTTGAAGCAGGCCATCCAGGAGCGTTTCATCGTAGACGTGTTGGCGTACTACACCCCGTTCAGCAGCTACTACCGGCTGGTGAAGACGGTGGAAGACGACCCGGAGTTCGACGCCAACCGCGCGGGCGGGAAGCTGCGCCGTTACGTCGAGGACAACGAGCACGCCATCCAACTGAAGGCGAAGGAGATGGTGGACCACTTTCACGAGCAGGTCGTAAAGAAGCAGATGATCAGCGGACAGGCGCGGGCCATGGTGGTCACGAGCAGCATCCAACGGGCCATCACCTACTTCTACGCCATTCGGGACTGCCTGGCGGAGCGCAAAAGTCCCTACAAGGCCATCGCCGCCTTCTCCGGCGAGCCTGAGTACGGCGGAGGGAAGGTCACCGAGGTGTCCCTCAACGGCTTCCCTTCCAACAAGATTGCCGAACGGATACAGGAGGAACCGTACCGCTTCCTGGTGTGCGCCGACAAGTTCCAGACCGGCTACGACGAGCCGCTGCTGCACACCATGTACGTGGACAAGCCGCTGTCGGGCGTGAAGGCGGTGCAGACCCTTTCGCGTCTCAACCGCTCGCACCCCAAGAAGCACAACGCCTTCGTGCTGGACTTCGCCAACGACGCCGACACCATCCGGGCGGCCTTCTCAGACTATTACCGGACGACCATCCTCTCGGAGGAAACCGACCCCGACCGGCTCCACGACCTCAAAGCTGCGCTCGACGGCTCTGAGGTCTACAGCCCGGAGCAGGAGGAGGAGTTGGTGGAGCGGTTCTTGGCGAAGGAGAGCCGCGAGCGGCTCGACCCCATCCTCGACGTCTGCGTCGCAGCCTACCGGGAGCGGCTGGACGAGGACGGGCAGACGGAGTTCAAGGGCAAGGCGAAGGCATTTCTGCGGGCCTACGGATTGGGAATTATAGTGAATTCTAGCCAAGGACGCCGCTAGACCGTCACGGCTTCGTGACACTCCGAGCACCGACTTCCGGCATACAGAGTCTCAGGGTAGTAGACCTCACGTCCACAGTCCGAGCACTTGTATTCGTCACGTTCCTTTAGGACGGCATCGTGTGGTGTGTTGAACATGGCTTGTACGAGCTGCTCCGGCGTCGCGTCGATGCGCGGCGGATACTTTCGCACCATCGGTCGGCCCCGCTCTTTCTTACGGCGTGGCATATCGTTCCTTCCTAGATGATGTCCTCATCGTCAATCCAGCCGTGCTTCTGGGCGAGACGGACCCAAAGACGATTCCACTTCTTAGAATCCTCACGCATCTCAGCAAGCTGGGATCGGGTGTCGGCATGAATCTCCATTGAGCGTTCTTCGAGCGCCATCACCCGGTTCAGCATGGCCTCGTGACGCTCGATTAGTACCTGCTGGTCGACGACATCCCTCTTCGTGTCCCCAACGATCTCCAGCAGACGCTCTTCCAACGCCAACACCCGATTCATCATGGTTTCGAGGTGCTCTACTCGTTCTGTTGTCGTCATGGTATCTCCCAATCATGGCGTCGGAGTGGGTGTCGGTGTCGCTTTCGCGGCTTCCTCTAACTCGGATAGCCGCCCGTCCAAGACGTTCAACTGGTCACGCAATCCCTTGAGGGTCGTTTGTTCTGCTCCAGCAACGTCGCGCCGTCCAGTCTCGCATCCGTGCTCCCAAATCTTCTCCAACTGGACTGAAAGCGCAACCTCGGTATCGCTGACTGGTCTGGGCGTTGGGGTTGGACGCCCAGGAAACGTAAACCGGTTTGCATCCCACAGCTTATACTCTTCCATGAGCGTGTCCGCATCGACCTCGCATCCCGTCCGGTAGTCGTCGATGTTCTCCGTTATCTTCTCCGACTGAGTGAACTCGCTGAACTGACAGGCGGTCAGTCCCATTGCCAATACTGCCGCTACAATCAATACTGCCTTCATGATGCCCTCCCTGCGAAGGATTAGGTATTACCACGTACCCGCATCCGAAGGCGTGAGCCAGCAAGGAGGGCCCGGAGGCCCAATCCTTCAATCAAAACTCGCGCCTTTTGCGCGGATACGTGGTACAGGTATGATGTCTATTACGAGGGTGAATGTCAAGGCTCTACCCGCATATCGCCTTCATGTCGCAACCGTCCTTGAGCTTGTCGAGCGCGTTGTGCCCGGCCCAAGTGAGGTCTTTGATCTGGTAGAAATGCCCCCCGCTTCCTACGACTGTCTGGGTCCGTAGAAACCCCGCCTCTTTGCAGAGACGGATATGGTAGTGCAGCTTATCGGGAGCAATATCCAAGTCCACACACTTTGGCAGACCCGTCGCATTTTCCTCTGCCCACTTGAGAACCTGATAGATGATGTCCTTTTCTCGTTTCATGGTCTCGCTCCTATGCTGTGAGGTCTTGATACCGCATCCGCTTGCCGTGTGCGCCTTGAACCATCCGGCCCATTTGCTCGCGGGTGTCGAGCGGTCGGTCGTTGTGTCGGCCCGCGAACTCCCAGACGTAAAGCCTCAAGTGTTTCGCGCTCATTTGGTGATACGTTCCGACGTACCCACGTTTGAGCATCGCCCAGAATGACTCGACTCCGTTCGTGTGGGCCTGGCCGTGAACGTACTCTTTGACCGAGTGCTTGACGGACTCATGGGGTCGGGGGATGCCCTTGTAGGCCGCGGCGTCGTCCGTGTAGACCTTCGTGTCTTGCTCCGTGTTGGATTCCACGAAATCGTGTAGCGTCTCTCGGTCGGTGTGCTCGACGGGTGTCGCTGTCACTTGCCCGGTCTCCCTGTCCCTCATACCGACTACCGGAGTCTTGCCGACTGGCCCACGTCCGGCGTGTTGCTTTCGGGATTCGTGCTTGTTCCGTTCCTTCCCGCCAATGTAGGTCTCGTCTACCTCGACAGGCCCCGCGAACTTATCAGCCTGAGCGTTCCACATGCCGCGTATCCGATGCGCCATGTACCACGCCGACGATTGAGAGATCCCGAGATCGCGGTGTAGCTTCATCGACGACACGCCTTTGAGGTTCGTGCTGTAGAGGTAGAACGCGATTGCCCACTGGGAGAGCGGGAGATTGGAACTGTGCAAGAGTGTCTTTGTCTTGACGGAGAAATGCTTGCGGCATCCCCGGCACCTGTAGGGCTGTGGCTTCCGATTCTTGACCGTAGCGACGTTCGTATCGCCACAGTGAGGGCAGGCAACACCGTTCGGCCAGCGTTGCTCGATGAACCACGCTTCGGCCTTTGCTTCGTCACTGAACTGCTTGACTGCATCAATGAGAGATATGCCTTTCCGGTAGGACTTGCCGGGGCCTGATTGTGTCGTCATGGGAGCACCTGAAACAGCTATAATTTATGCAAGTATTATAGCCAAAACAGGCAGAAAAGTCAAGGGAACTAGCGGCGTCCTTGGCTAAAATTCACTATAATTCCCCAAGAAAACACTGCGTGTGGACCATTACCGCAGCGGCCCCTACGACCTGCTCATCACCCCCGTATCGAGTACGGGGCAGGCGCTGTCCGGGGGCCGCTCCATCGGCGTTATCCGCCAGGGAGCGACGCTGCCCACGTCCAACCTGCGCTACCGCCTCAGGAGCGTCGAGCGGATGCGCTACAGAGACAGACCCTTCGTCACCTTGGTGCTGACCCACGCAGACCAGACCACCCGCAGGGCCATTCGCTCATTGGGAGACCCGTCGGAGCACCGCAGCACCTTCGTGGCGACGGAGGGGGAGCTTCTGGCCGGAGACCACACCGGCCTCGTCTGGCAGCAGTGCGGGAGCGGCCTAGACCACGACCCGCCCGTGCGCATCGACGCCGACACGTCCCTAGCAGCCATTATGGCCTGGATGAAGCGCGTCGTGGAGGCGTCCCGCTCCTCCCGACGCGACAGCCCGAAGCCCGATCCGGCATCGCTCTACCCGTCCAGAGCGAAGGCCTCCATGCCGGAGCCGTCAGCACAGCTCGCACCAACCCTCTCCATGCAGCTGACCCGTGCCGAGAAGGATGTTCTCGACCTGCTGGCCGCCTGGCCGCTTTGCACCCGCGAGCAACTGGCGGGACTGATGGGCGGAGTCACCCTGCGAAGGGTCAACCAGGTGCTCCGCTCCCTCCGTCAATGCGACTTGGTGCGGATGGACGGAGAACTTCTCATGCTTACCGACGAAGGGCTGACGTACCTAGCCCGCCGGGACCGGGCCGCCGTGGGCCTCACCCTCGACCGCTGGAGCCCCGAATCTGCCTCCCCTAATCCCAACGTCTACGCTGGGACGGCCCTGCGCGCCCTGGCGTCCCAGATGCGCCACCACGCCGGCGTCGTCGGCTTCACCGCAGCCCTCTCCACCGAGGTCGCCCGCTCCACCGACTACGACCTGTTCGACCTGCTACCCACCCACCGCTCCAGCATCGGCTACCGCCATGACCGGACCACCTACGCGATCCATGCCGACGCCTCATTCACCCTGGAGTACAAAGGCATATGGAGTCCCTTCCTGCTGGAGTTCGAGCGAAGGGCCACCACGCCGAAGCGCATCCCCCAACGGCTGAAGTCCTACCGCCGCTACTTCCGAAGCGGCTGGGCGAAGCGGGATCACGGAGGACACCTGCCGAACGTGCTCTTCGTCTTCGAGTCCTCGGACAGCGAGACCGTCTTCCTCGACATCGCCGACGCAGTGGACGACGCGCCCATCGTCACATCCAACGCAGAGACCCTCGCCGAGCACGGCATCCTAGGCGACGCATGGACATTTCCGCCGCCCCATTCCCTCGACAGACGCCCGCTGTCCCTGACGTATCAGGTACAACAATGACCACCCCCGCCGCTCCGAGCGTTTCCAATAGGGGTTGTCCCAGCAGCCTTGCTGGGACAACTTGCAGAGGCGACACGTCACGCATCTCCCGTTCAGCCCTCCAAAGTGCAATCCGTTGCAGAACCGACCGGTCAGGCCCCATCCTCCACACTGCACACGTCACCCGACCCCATGTCTCGCCAGCTACGATTCCTTCCTACGGCCGCCCTCCAACAGAATCCCACCAACTAACACCGAATCCCTCGCAACATGCTGGCAACTTATAGTCGGAGCCGTTCTTGGGACCTCCTGTAGGGGGACAAAAGGGAATCACGCGACTCACCGTGTCAGCCCCCAACAGCTCCCAAAATGACAATTCGTTGCAGAACCGGAGACCTCACCGCCAGCGTCCTTCTCGACATATCGGACGACATCGACGAGCTGACGTGTCATCACTTTCGGCTGGTAGAGGGCTGTGGCACGCCCTCTTGCGGCCCCGGTCGAAGGTTGAAGGCCGATTGTCGGGTGATGTATAGTAAGACTCAGTGCGGTAAACGAACGCTGAGAGAATAATATAGCCCATGCCTACCACATCCAGAAACACCGACACCATCACCTTCTCCTTGCCGCCGGAGACGGCCCAACGGCTGCGGCAGGTGGCGAAGGAGGAGCAGCGCGCCGTGAGCGAGCTACTCCGGGAGGCTATCCGCCTCTACATGGAGGAGAGGGAGTGGCGAATACGTGAGCGACGGGAACGACGGCGCTCGCGCAAGAACGAACAGGATTGAACGCAGAGGAGAACGCACCCATGAATCAGACGAATGACCACACACCCGTTGCCCTGTACGCCAGGGTGTCCAGCGACCGGCAGGACGTTGACCTGTCCGTAGCTGCCCAACTCCGCGCACTCAGGGACTACGCCGACAAGAACGGCTACTTCGTCGCCCGCGAGTACGTGGACGAGGCGGAGAGCGGGCGCGTCGCCAACAGGCCGGAGTTCCGAAAGATGATCGACGAGGCGCAAGGAGCCGATGCTCCTTTCAGGGAGATTCTCGTCTGGAAATTCTCGCGGTTCACCCGGAAGAGAGAGCACGCAGTCGCCTTCAAGTCGATGCTCCGGCGCAAGGGTGTACGGGTCGTCTCGATCACCGAGCACGCCGACGACTCGCCCACGGGCAAGCTCATGGAAGCGATCATCGAGAGCGTAGACGAATTCTACTCGGAGAATTTGGCGCAGGAAGTTACGCGGGGGATGCGCGAGGCGGCATCACGCGGCTTCTGGATCACTCCGAACACCCCCTACGGCTACAGGAAGGTGCACGTGCAGGACGGGGCGAAGAAGCGACCCAAGCTGGAGATCGAGCCCGGGACGGCGCCCGTCGTGCATCGCATGTTCAGAATGGCGGAATCGGGGAAGAGCATCCTCGACATCGCCAGGACCTTCAACGGAGAGGGCATCGCAAGCCCGGCTGGGAAGCGATGGTCCAAAACGGTCGTCCACAAGATGTTGAACAACGAGACCTATACGGGCACGCTCGTCTGGGGCGTCAGGGCGGCGGACAAGGCACCGCCGGTTCGGGTGGAAGACGCCTTTCCGGGGATCGTCTCCAAGCCTCAGTTCAGGCGAGTCTCAGAGCTTCTGCGGTCCAGGGCGCCGTCGAGGGCTCACCCCAGACGTGTGGCAAGCTCCTACATGCTCAGTGGCCTGGTCAAGTGCAGGAATTGCCGGAGGGCGCTCAGCGGACAGGACGCCAAGAGCGGCAGGTTCTCATACTACGTGTGCCAGTCGATCATGAAGCGAGGCAAAGATGCCTGCAAGACGCCCCGGCTAAACGCCCGGCGCTTCGAGAAGCTGGTCGTCGGTCAGATTCGTTCCAACATCCTGACCGAGGGCAACATCAGGGATCTTGTGAGGCTTGTGGACGAGGAGATGGACGGCGTTGCCCACGAGCAGCGCAAGAGGTTGGAGTCCATCGAGGGGGAGCTTGTGGAGGTGCGGAAGTGGCTCGACAGGCTCTACCGTGCCATCGAGACGAGCGAACTCGACATCACGGACATAGCACCGCGCATCAAAGAGAACAGAGAGAGGGAGCGCAGGCTCCAGGACGCGGCACGGGAGGCGGAGGCGAGGCTTTCTGAGCGCCGGGTCCGGCTGGACGAGGTGGAGACGATCACGGCGTTCGCGAGGGACATGAGCGAGTATCTAAATGAGAGCGAGTTGACGGAGCGCAGGGCGTTCATCGAGTCGTTCGTGGAAGAAATCATCGTCGGCCCCGGCGAGGCTAAGGTC
>DAOUKG010000029.1:0-19101 GCA_034421575.1 Dehalococcoidia bacterium | reverse complement strand
GGTGATGCGCAAGTTGCTGCTGGTGCTCAACGCAGTCGCACATCGAGGGACACCCTGGGTGCGGCTACCCACCACTGCAGAAAAGGCTTGACTGAGAACACAGATACTCTGAGGAGTACAGCGACGAAGAATCTACAATCTCTCCCCCGCCGGGGGAGAGATACAGAGAGGGGGTCTTCGCAATCCCACTCCCGGAGACTGAACGCTTACGGTAGGCGATACCCCGTCCCCGCTCACGCGCCACGGTGTACAATGCCCCCGACGCCTCAGCCCATGGGAGACCCATGACGACGTTAGCCGCTATCGACGCCGGTTCCAATGCCATGCGTCTCGTTGTAGGGAGGGCCGGCAGGAACGGCGGGGTCGAGGTGGTGAAGAACAGCCGCGAGGCCGTGCGACTCGGCAAGGACGTGTTCGCCGGCGGTCGGATGTCCCGTAAACTCATGAAGGCGGCGACGGCTGCGTTCGGGCGTTTCCGCGAGACCATCGACGAGTGGGGAGTCAAGCATACCATCGCCGTCGGGACCAGCGCCCTCCGCGAGGCGGAGAACCGGGACGAGCTGCTCGACCGCATCCAAAGCAAGACCGGCATAGAGGTGAACGTGATCGGCGGCCTCGAGGAGGCACGGCTGGTGCACCTTGCGGTATCCCGGAAGATCGACATATCCGAGGGCGAGGCCGTATTGGTCGATATCGGCGGCGGAAGCGTGGAGGTGACCCTGACCTCCGGCGGCGTACTCATCGACAGCCGTACCCTGAAAGTGGGCACGGTCCGGATGCTTCAGGTTCTGAACGATCCCGAACGCGGCTTCTCCGACTTCATGGACCAGATCGAGGAAATCAAGAGCGAGATTCGGGACTGGACGACGGGCGTGCTCGGCCACCACTTGGTCGGGCGGCTCGTCGGTACGGGCGGGAACGTCGAGAGCATCGCCGACCTGACGGGCAAGCGGGTGGGCAGGAAGGCTACGTCTTTCGCATCGTCGGGCGACCTCCAGCGCATCCAGACGCAGCTTGAGTCCCTGAGCCTGAAGGGAAGGCAGAAAGAGCTGCGCCTGCGCCCCGACCGCGCGGATGTCATCTATCCCGCGGTCATAGTCGTGCAGGCGCTGATGAACACCGTATGGGCGAGCAATCTCGCCATTCCGAGAGTGGGACTGAAGGACGGCGTTCTACTGGAGCTCGCGAACAGCTTGGGCCTCGCGAACTCGGGGCCGATTACATATCTCTAGCCGGTCTTCGGGAGTTATCCGAGCGCCGCCACCTTGTTCTCGACGACGGCTTTCATCTCCTTGACGCGGTCGAGGTTGGGGTGTCCGCCCTCTGCGCTCTTGTCGAATATGGTCTCACCGTCGACGGTTACCGTGAGGACTCCTGCGTCTCCGGGGATCAGGGTGATCGCCGTGTCCGCTCCGCCTGCCGCAAAGAATTCGCTGACCATCCAGGCAGCTTCATTGTGGTAGCCTCAGGGAACGCAGTACTCGATGTCTATCGCGATCTTGCCTTCCATTGCCATTCGGCGCCTCCCGACACGAGATTGTGTGGAGCCGAATGTAGCACAGGGGGTATAGGGTGTCAACGCGCTCGCGGGCGGAGAAAGTAGAGATCATTGCCCTGAAAACAACCCCGCCCAACCCGTAGTAGGGCAATCGCATGTAGAGTTGATAGGAACACCAGCAATCGTCACTCCGGCGAAGGCCGGAGTCCAGAGGGGTGGGTTGGGAGGCCGCTCAACGCCCGACCCTGTGTGAAGTGCGATTGCCTTGGCCGTAGTAGGGGCAACCCTCGTGGTTGCCCTTCCTCTGCGTCAACGCATTTTCATTATTGGAGACGGACACGATGGACTACATAGCAAATAGGGGGCGGCGACCCTCGAATGGGAATGAGGAAGGACATGTTTTGAAGCTCGTTGTATGGGTATTGGCGGCAGGGATCATCACTCTGGCCGGTTTCGGTTGCGGCGGCGAACCGCAGGTGGCGGAACGCCCGGAGGCGCGACCTGCGCCGTCACCTCTTCCCACGGCTGCCGGAACGCCCGTCACGACGAGCACGCAGTTATCCATAGCGGTCGCTCCGATTCCGAATGACATTCCCGACTACGACCGTGGGGAATGGCGTCACTGGTCGGACGACGACGGGGACTGCCAGAACGCACGGCAGGAGGCACTGATCGCGGAGTCTGAGACTCCGGTCAGGTACACGAACGACGACAGGTGCAGGGTCGCGTCCGGGTCATGGCTGGGGCCGTACACCGGCGAGAGCTTCACCGACTCAGGGGACTTGGACATCGACCACATGGTGCCGCTGGCGAATGCTCACCGTTCGGGCGGCTGGGCTTGGACCGAGGACAGGAAGCGACAGTACGCGAACGACCTCTCGTACGCCGGACACCTAATTGCCACGAAGGCGTCAGCCAACCGCGCAAAGGGGGGCAGTGGCCCTGACGACTGGAAGCCACCGGAGCGCGGCTACTGGTGCCAGTACGCCATCGACTGGATATCCATCAAGAACGCCTGGGACCTGACCGCCACAGACTCGGAGGCCGCCGCGCTAGAGGAGATGCTGCAGACCTGTGAGCCGCCTCGTTCGCTTGCGGTTGTCCGAGTCGAGTCGCCCCAGCCGGATGCTGCCGCCACGCCCATGTCAACGCCGATCACCGGCAAAACCTACGCTTCGTGCGACGAAGCACAAAACGCTGATGAGCCTCGCGTCCGCGGCACCAAGGGCGCCGGTCGCGGGTTCCCCGCCGCAATGGTGCCAAGCGCCCGCGACGGCGACGGCGACGGTGTCGTCTGCGAGCGGACTCACTCTCCGTGAATTTAGGGCCGACAAGGAAGTTCAGCATCACCCCTCGTCAAAGAGGTAACCGACATGGCAATCAAAAAGCGTCCCATACTAATCATCGGACTGGCGGCGCTGGTGTGCGTCTTCGTCGTCTTCCTTTCTACAATCCTGTGGCCACATATTGTTGAATTCGGCAGCGGGAACAGCGGCCCATTCGGAGAATTTCCAGAGAATCCTGGCTACGTGCGGGCAACGGACTGGGAGTCTGGAAAGCTGGTCATTTTCGAAGCTGACACCTTCGAGATCTATCGGACGGTTGACCTGCCCCACGCATGGATAGACGGTGCCCATCGCCTGGAGAGAGACGACGAGGGGAAGATATGGATGGGTCACAATGGGATAGATCGCTTCGGATTGCCATTGCCATGGGACCCCAGGCCTGGGGTGATGATCTTCTCGGCGGAAGGCGAGTTGGAGCACGCGCTGGAAGTGAACGACGACACTGGCTGCCGGCTGCCGGTGGGCGGAATCGCCTTCGCCAACGGATACGCCTTCGTAGGCTGCTCAGGCTCCTCTGCTGCGGAGATTCTTGTAGTAAACACCGAGACTATGGAGGTCGTAAAGACACTCGAAATCGAACGCCCCGATCCTGAGATACCTGGTTGGAGCGACTTCTATATCGTATCGGTCGAAGAGGTTGCCGGATCAGTTTTGGCGTTTGGAAAAGGAGGACCTCCCATAGACTACGACAGGGTGACGCTCAGCCGGAGTGGCGTGGCGATAGTGGCGCGCATAGACGCCGATACGATGACCGTCCACGATTACAAGGCCGAGTTTGCGCCCGGCTCCAAGATACTCGACGTGGTAGAAGTTGATGGCATGGCGTGGCTGCTGAACTCATGGAGCCACATCCCGGAGCGTCCGCCTCGCACCGACATATATGTGATGGATCCCGTCACGATCGAAATCGTGGACAGCTTCAACCTGCCCAAACCCTACCCTGTGTGGGGCAAGATTGGCGCTGACGGTTACGTATACATCTATCACAAAGGCGACTTCGACACCGGCGAGTGGGGAGGTGTGACTCGGATAGACCCCGTTACGCGCGAAATGGAGTACACGAAAATCAACGACCCGGAAAGGGGATTCAGTGCGCAGGGGTTCGGCGTGTACCGAGACCAGCCGTGTGTGGTTTTGCGCAGCGGCCTCTGGTGCATGAATGACGACGGCACGCTCGATCAGAAGGTGTCGCAGAAGCACTCCGCCGGAGTCCTGTTCGCGCCGTCGATGGAGGAGTGATGGGTGTGAGTCGCTGATCTACCGCGCAGGCCGTTCCATGACCATTTGGCGCAGTTGCCACTCTACAGGGGGCGAGTCGTTCTCGTCTTGGGCTAAAGCAAGGAGGTCCTGTTCCAAGCAGTCCAAGGTTGCAGCGTCGTACTTTGCCCTCACGAAGTCGTTGTGGCGCCAGACGCCGAGGTTCATATGGAACATCTCTCCCGCTTTGCGGGCCGGTACCTGCAGGGAGCCTATTCTGCTGACACGGCGCTGCAGCTTGTCCGACCCGGCGATGGCGTCTAGTCGTGAGCCGATATAGAGTTCGTTGTGCTGGTGCGTCAGCATCGCCTGCTGGATATCGAGATAGGTGACGAGAGCCGGAACATCAGTGCCGATGCGCTCGACCTCCTCGATCAGGAGAAGTCCCTTGGGGCGGAGTTGGGTGCCCCACATCAAAATCACCTTCTCAGGTTCCGGCAGGTGGGTCAGGACCAATCGACCGTAGATCAGGTCGAAAGGGCCGTTAGGGAACGGGGCTGACGTAATGTCGTGAAGCTGGAAGGACACCTTTTCCGTGGCTATCGTCCGTGCTTGGGCAAGGAAACTCTCGGAATTGTCGAGTCCGACAGCGTGCTCCGGGTCAAGGGTTTCTGCAAGCAGGCGCGTGGTGTAGCCTGGACCGCAACCGAGGTCTGCAGCCAGTTTGGGCCGCGCTTGGACGGACTCTCTCATGAAGGCGCGGGACGACTCGGCGAAGGTCTCGGCAACCAGTGAGAGTCTCCGGGCTGCGAGGCCGGAGTCTCCGAAGGTGTAGGTGGGTGATGGTGGCATTTTATATGTGGTGTTGGTTGTTGTGGAAAGTCGGGTGATCGCTATGGGGGGATGTGCGCGATTGAAATTGGTATCTCCAACTGTGCTACTCTAGTGCTGAGGCCAAACGTGCAGCCACTAAGCCGATTACTGGTCAAAATTGGCATCATCCTCGTGGTCTTTGGTATCACGATGGCGTTCCTGCTCGGCCTGTCCATTGGCTTGATATTCGCTGCGACATGGGTGTTCGGTGACAGTGTAGATGACCCCCTCACAGGTATACCCGATAGGCTCACCGTAGGCATCGGCTACATGGCGGCCTTCGCCTTCCATACCTGGCTTATTGCCCTGGCTGGAGGTGTTGGCGCTGTTATGCTTGGTTTGACGCTGAAGGTCGTCGCCCTGAGTGCCGGATACCTCCGTAGGCACTAGCCACAATCACCACTTAAGACACCGGAGAGCCGGATGACGCGAAAGTGTCACGTCCGGTTCGGAAGGGGGCCGACGGAAAAGTGCTCCGCTAACGCGGGGTAACTCACCGGCGGCCTACCTTACACGATAGCAGAAGTGGATTCCCGCTTTCGCGGGAATGACGGATAAGGACGCCGTGGTACGCCATTCGTCGAATGATATGATGGGAGTGGGCCCCGGTAGCTCAGTGGATAGAGCACATCCGTCACGAAGATGAGGTCACGGGTTCGAGTCCCGTCCGGGGTTCCACTACTATGACGTTGACACCACACCAAGTTTCTAGTAGAGTCAAATATGTGACGGATGTGCTAGTCTGCTGAGTTAGGCTTGCATCACTTGAGGGGCTGCCGAAAATCGGGTGTCCAAGTTGGACACCTAAGTAAGCGGCCTCTCTTGCTGTCTGGCCCGAGTTGTCGATCCGTGTAGAGATCATGGCGACTCTCGATCTCTCCTTCGGTGCTACAAGTTGCGTCTCCGTCGCAAGGATCACCGGCGATATGAACTAGAGCGGTCAGAATCGCCACTATGACGATCAGAGACCCAATTCCCGGTTCTTCTGGTCGTTCATTCCGATTGCCCCTACCAGTCGTGGGTGACTTTAGCACCGTGGACGGGGCGGTGGAGCACTGGCTGGAGGGGTGTTTGGCCCATGAGGTAGCGGTCGATGCAGCCTGCCGCGTCGCGGCCTTCGGCTATTGCCCAGACGACGAGCGACTGTCCGCGCGCCATGTCGCCGGCGGAGAAGACCGAAGGGACGCTCGTGCGCATCTCGTTGTCGACGAGGACGTTGCCGCGCTGGTCGTACTCTACGCCCAGCTGGTCGAGCATCCCGTCGTGCTCGGGGTGGACGAATCCCATGGCGAGCAGAACGAGATCGGCGTCAAGCTCGAAGTCGGTGTCGGGGATGGGCTTGGGAGGCCACCCGCCCGGCTCGACGCGGACGCCGTTCAGCCGCTCGACCTTCCCGTTAGAGCCGGTGAAGCTCGACGTGGAGATGTTGTAGTCGCGGATGCCGCCCTCCTCGTGGGCGGATGATGTCCTGAGTATGAGCGGCCACTCCGGCCAGGGATTGTTGCCGGCGCGGTCCTTGGGCGGCTCAGGCATGATCTCGAACTGGTAGACGACCTCTGCGCCCTGTCTGTGGGCCGTCCCAAGACAGTCCGCTCCGGTGTCGCCTCCGCCGAGGATGACTACGCGCTTGCCCTCGGCCTCGATCCGGCGCGAGGGATCGACCCTCTGGCCGGAGTTGATGCGGTTCTGCTGGGTGAGGTACTCCATGGCGAAGTGTACGCCGGATAGCTCTCTGCCCGGAACGGGGAGGTCGCGTGCCTGCGTCGAGCCGCCGGTGAGGCAGATGGCGTCGTACTCGTCGAGGAGGTTGCCGGCGTCGAAGTCCCTGCCCACCCACGTGCTCGTCTTGAAGGTCACGCCCTCTGCCGTCATCTGGTCGACGCGCCGCTCCACGACGTGCTTTTCGAGCTTGAAGTCGGGGATGCCGAGCCGAAGCAGTCCGCCGATATATTCATCGCGCTCGTAGACCGTGACGCGATGGCCCCGCCGGTTGAGCTGCTGAGCGGCCGCGAGTCCCGCCGGACCCGATCCGATGACGGCGACGGTCTTGCCGGTGCGGAACGAGGGCGGCTCAGGCGTGATCCAGCCGTTCTTCCAGCCGTGGTCGGCTATGGACTTCTCGATGTACTCGATGGTGACCGGGTCGTCGGCCTCTGCGTGGCCGTTGTCGTAGTGGCGTGGCCGACCGACGATGCAGGCGGTCTCGCACGGGGCGGGACAGATGCGCCCGGTGAACTCCGGAAAGTTGTTGGTCGAGTGAAGGGACACGAGGGCCCTGTCCCACTGGTCTCGGTAGACGAAGTCGTTCCAGTCGGGGATGACGTTCCCCAGCGGGCATCCGGTGAAGGAGTGGCACATGGGAACGGCGCAGTTCATGCACCGTCCGGCCTGCTCTCGCGCCTGGGTGTTGTCCCAGTCGAGGAGGAACTCCTGCCAGTCCTGGACGCGCTCGGATATGGGCCGCTTGGGGAGCGGCACCCGCGCATAGTCTATGAAGCCAGTGGGCTTGCCCATGAGATCGGTGTTTTATGAGGCGTCCGCTACGTGCCCTGTTCGGCCTTTGCGGCGCGCTCCAAGAGGACTCGCTTGTAGTCGTGCGGCATGATCTTGATGAATTTCGGAAGTGTTTCGTCCCAGTTCGCGAGCACGCGCTCGGCCGGGGCGCTTCCAGTATACCGCAAGTGGTTGGCGAGTAGGCGGCGGAGAGTGGCGATGTCCTCCGGGGACTCGACGGGTTCGAGGGCGACCATCTCGGTGTTGCACAGGGAGGGGAACACTCCGTCTTCGTCGAGGATGTACGCCTCGCCGCCGCTCATGCCGGCCGCGAAGTTCCGCCCCGTGGGACCGAGCACGACGACGCGACCTCCCGTCATGTACTCGCAGCCGTGGTCGCCTACGCCCTCGACGACGGCCTCGGCACCGCTGTTTCGGACGCAGAAGCGCTCACCCGCGATGCCACGTATGTAGGCCTGGCCTCCGGTCGCGCCATAGAGGGAGACGTTGCCGACGATGGTGTTGTCCTCAGGGGTGAAGGTGGAGCGTTCGGGCGGGACGATGACGACCTTGCCGCCGGAGAGTCCCTTGCAGAAGTAGTCGTTGGCGTCGCCTTCGAGCCGGAACGTGATGCCCGGTGAGAGGAAGGCCGCAAAGCTCTGTCCGCCGGAGCCGGTGAGGTCAAGCTGTATCGTGTCTTCCGGGAGGCCGTCCTCGCCGTAGCGCCTGGCGATTTGATTGCTGAGCATCGTGCCGAGCGTGCGGTTGCGGTTGCGGATGTCGAGGGCGAAGCGGACGGGCGAGCCGTCCTCGATTGCGGGCCTGCACCGCTCGATGAGCTCGTGATCGAGGGCGGCGTCGATGCCGTGGTCCTGCGTCTGCTCGGGCACGAAGTGCGTGGCGATGCCGTCGGGGACTTCCGGCCTGTGAAGCAGGGCGGAGAAGTCGAGGCCGCTGGCCTTCCAGTGGTCGATTGCGGCTGAAGCGTCTAGCCTGTCGACTCGGCCCACCATCTCGTCGATGGTGCGAAAGCCCATGTCGGCCATGATCTCGCGAAGCTGGTCGGCCACGAAGAAGAAGTAGTTGATGACGTGTTCGGGCTGTCCGGCGAATTTCTCGCGAAGGACGGGGTCCTGGGTCGCGATGCCGACGGAGCAGGTGTTGAGGTGGCACTTGCGGAGCATGATGCACCCCATGACGATGAGCGGGGCCGTCGCGAAGCCAAACTCCTCAGCGCCGAGGAGACAGGCGATGGCGACGTCTCGTCCGGTCTTGAGTTGGCCGTCGGTCTGCACGACGATGCGCCCGCGCAGGTCGTTCATCACGAGGACCTGCTGCGTCTCGGCTACGCCAAGCTCCCATGGGAGACCGGCATACTTGATGGACGATTCAGGTGACGCGCCCGTGCCGCCGGAGTCGCCGCTGATGAGGACGACGTCGCCGTGTCCCTTGGACACGCCCGCGGCGATGGTGCCGACCCCGGCCTCCGCCACGAGCTTGACGTGGACGCGGGCCTCGGGGTTAGAGTTCTTGAGGTCGTGTATGAGCTGGGCGAGGTCCTCGATGGAGTAGATGTCGTGGTGAGGTGGTGGCGAGATCAGTTCTACACCCGGAGTGGAGTGGCGCACCCAGCCGATGTAGTCGTCGACCTTGTGGCCCGGAAGCTGGCCACCCTCGCCGGGCTTGGACCCCTGAGCCATCTTGATCTGCAGGTCGGTGGCGTTGGCAAGATACGTCGAGGTGACGCCGAAGCGGCCTGATGCGACCTGCTTCATGGCGCTGTTGCGCGAGTCGCCGTTGTCGTCCGGCGTGTAACGATGGAAGTCCTCGCCGCCCTCTCCCGTGTTGCTGCGGGCGTCGATGCGGTTCATGGCGATGGCCATGGTCTCGTGCGCTTCCTTGCTGATGGAGCCGAGTGAGGCGGCGCCGGTGGCGAAGCGCTTGACGATCTCGGCGGCAGACTCCACCTCGTCGAGGGGGACGGGGTCGTCGGAGGTCTTGAGATCGAGGAGGCCGCGAATGGTGCAGAGGCGTCTGCTGTAGTCGTTGGCGGCGTGGGTGAACTGCTCGAAGGTCTGGTAGTCGTTCACACGTGTGGCGTACTGGAGCGTGGCGATGGTGTCAGGGTTCCACATGTGGTATTCCCCGTCGCGACGCCAGTAGTACATGCCTCCCGCATCCAGATCGTGAGAGCCGTTGCCGTTGCGTACGGCGTAGGCGGCTGCGTGGCGACGGACCGCCTCACGCTCGATCTCCTCGATGCCGATGCCTCCGACGCGCGAGGGAGTCCACGTGAAGTAGTGGTCGACGAAATCCTGGTGAAGGCCTACTGCCTCGAATATCTGCGCTCCCCGGTAGCTCTGGAGGGTCGAGATGCCCATCTTGGACATGACCTTCACGACGCCCTTGAGGACGGCCTTGACGTAGTTCTTCTCTGCCGTCTTGTAGTCGGTGCCGTTCGAGTAGGAGCGGTCGCGGGCCAACTGGGCGAGGGTCTCGAAAGCAACATAGGGGTTGACGGCTGCCGCCCCATAGCCGAAGAGGAGGGAAATCTGTCCCACGTCCCTCGGCTCGCCGGACTCGACGACGATTCCCACCTTCGTGCGCAGGCCCTCGCGGATGAGGTGGTGGTGCAGACCCGCCGTAGCCAGAAGGCTGGGTATGGCGGCGTGCTCGGCGTCGATGTCACGGTCGGACAGAATGATGATGGTGCATCCGTCGGCGACGGCGGCCGAGGCGGCCTCGCAGAGGGAGTCCATGGCGCGTTTCAGGGCGCCGGGGCCGTCCCCGGGACGGAAGACGCTCGAAAGCGTGACCGACTTGCCGTAGTCGTCCTGTATGGCGCGGACCTTAGCAAGCTCGGCGTTGGTGAGGACGGGACGGTGGAGCTTGAGCTGTCGGCACTGTTCGGGCTTCTCGTCGAAGAGGTTTCCCTCGCAGCCGATGAACGACTCGACGGAGGTGACAAGCTCCTCGCGGATCGCGTCGAGGGGGGGGTTGCTGACCTGGGCAAATAGCTGTTTGAAGTACCAGAAGAGGAGCGGGGCCTCGTCGGAGAGGACGGCGAGCGGGGTGTCGTTGCCCATCGAGCCTACCGCCTCCGCTCCGGTCTCCGCCATGGGCGCGAGGATCATGCTCGTGTCTTCAAGGGTATAGCCGAAGGCGGCCTGGCGTTGCTTCAAGGTATGGAAGTCGTGGCCGGGAACGTCGTCCGGATCGGGCAGGTCGTCCAGCGCGCGAGCGTTCTCGGCAAGCCATTCACCGTATGGTCGCTGTGTGCTGAGCTTCTCTTTGATCTCCTCGTCGGGGATGAGCCTGCCGCGCTCGGTGTCGAGCATGAACATGCGCCCAGGCTGGATGCGCGACTTGTAGACGATGTCCTCGTCGGGAACATCGAGCACGCCGGTCTCGGAGGCCATGACCAGCAGGTCGTCCTTCGTCACGAGGAAGCGGCACGGGCGCAGGCCGTTACGGTCGAGTACCGCGCACACCTGACTGCCGTCGGTCCCGATCATGAGCGCTGGGCCGTCCCAGGGCTCCATCAGGGTGGAGTGGTACTCGTAGAACGCCTTCTTGTCCTCGCTCATCGGAATGTGGTCGGCCCATGCCTCGGGGATCATCATCATCATCGAGTGTGGCAGCGAGCGCCCGGTCGCCAGGAGCAGTTCGAGGACGTTGTCGAAGGTCGCCGTGTCGCTCTGGTCGGACGCGGCGACGATGGGGAAGAGCTTGCCGATGTCATCGCTCAGGGTTTCGGACGCCAGCATGGCGTGACGCGCGGTCATCCAGTTGATATTGCCGCGCAGCGTGTTGATCTCGCCGTTGTGAATGACGTGGCGATAGGGATGAGCCAGCCTCCAAGTGCCCAGCGTGTTCGTGCTGAACCGTGAATGCACCATCGCGAAGCAGGAGGCTATGTCGGTATTGCCCAGGTCGAGGTAGAACTGCTCAAGCTGGTGGGCGAGGATGAGGCCCTTGTAGATGACCCTGTTCGCGGAGAGACAGACGATATAGAGGTCCTCGTTCTTGGCCCGGTTCTCGATCTGCCGCCTGATGACGTAGAGACGCATCTCGAAGGGAGCATTGTCGGCGCTGTCGGCAGGGCGGTCGACGAAGAACTGCCGGATGAAGGGCATCACGCCGCGTGACAGCACGCCGATGGCGTCGGGATTCGTGGGAACGTCACGCCATCCGAGTAGGCGGCAACCCTCGTCCCGCACAGTCTGTTCGACGATCCGTATACACCGTTCCCGCGCTTCATGGTCCTGCGGCAGGAAGATCGTCCCTACGCCGTAGTCACCGAGGTCGGGAAGGTCGAAGCCGAGGGACTCGGCCTCCTTGGCAAAGAACTCGTGGGGCATCTGCATGAGGATGCCCGCGCCGTCGCCGGTCTCTGGGTCCGCCCCCGCAGCGCCCCGGTGTCCGAGGTTGATGAGGGCCTCGAGACCCTTCGTGATGATGTCGTGCGACTTCCTGCCCCTGATGTCGGCGACGAGGCCGACGCCACACGCGTCGTGCTCGAAGCGCGGGTCGTAGAGGCCCTGCTGGGTAGGGGGTGGAAGGTCTGGATATGGATACGGAGTGTTCATGGTCTCGATATTATAGGTCGGCCAGGTGCCGGTCGATCTCGTAGTCCGTCACCTGCATGGAATAGCGGTCCCACTCGACCTTCTTGTTGTGGATGAAGCTCTCGAATACGTGGTCGCCGAGGGCGTTCCGCACGAGCTCGCTCTGCTCGGTGGCCGCGACGGCCTCTTCCAGTGAGCGAGGGAGCGTGCCGATACCCGCCTCACGGCGCTCGGCGTCAGTCATGTCGAAGACGTTCGCCTCGGCGGCTGGCGGGAGATTGTACTGCTTTTCGATCCCCTCCAGTCCGGCTGCGAGCATGACGCTGAACGCCAGGTAGGGGTTGCAGGCGGGATCGGGAGCGCGGTACTCGATGCGCCGGGACTCCTCGCGGCCCTCCTTGAAGGTTGGGACGCGCACGAGATCGGAGCGGTTGACGTTCGCCCACGACACGTAGACTGGCGCTTCGTAGTCGAGAGGCGTGTCCAGAGGACTGCGTACAAGCCGCTTGTACGAGTTCACCCACTGGTTGGTCACGGCGGTGATCTCAGGAGCGTGCCGGAGCAGACCGGCAATGAACCACTTGGCGACCTGCGATAGCCGGTCCGGGTCCTCCGGATCGTGGAATACGTTGCCGTTCCCGTTCGACAGGGACTGGTGAGTGTGCATTCCGCTGCCGTTGATGCCGTAGACCGGCTTCGGCATGAAGGTCGCGTAGCACCCCTGGCTGACTGCCACCTCCTTGATGACCACGCGGCAGGTCATCACGGTGTCGGCCATCGTGAGGGCGTCCGTATGCCGAAGGTCGATCTCGTGCTGGCTCGGGGCAACCTCGTGGTGGCTGAAGACCACGGGGATTTCGAGGTCCTCCAGGGTCAGGACGGTCTCTCGCCTCAGGTTCGTGGCAAGGTCCTGGGGGTTCTGGTCGAAGTAGCCGGCCTCATCGAGGAACTCGACTCCGTTGGAGTCCTTGAAGTAGAAGTACTCCAACTCAGGCGCGACATAGTAGGTGTAGCCGAGCCTGGCCGCGCGCTTGAGGTTGCGGCGCAGGACCGCCCGCGGGTCGCCCTCGAACGGCTCCCCTGTGGGTGTGACGAGGTCGCAGAACATCTTGGCGACCGCATTGGTCTTGGGACGCCAGGGGAGCAGGCTGAACGTCGTCGGATCCGGGAGAGCGTACATGTCGGTCTCACGGTACCGAGCGAACCCCTCGATGGAGGAGCCGTCGAAGTTCATGCCCCGCGTGAGGGCGATCTCCAACTCCTCTACCGTGACGGCCAAGCCCTTGAGACTCCCCAGGATATCGGTGAACCACAGGCGAATGAACTTGACGTCGTTCTCACGCGCCTTGCGGAGGACGTACTCGATCTCTTCCGGGTCTCGTTCTAGGGTAGCTGGCATGGCATCCGCATCGAAGGTCCTCAGCGGCCCCATCTGGTCTGAGGTGAACGTTCAGTATAGCTATTCATGAATTTTAGTGTCAATGCTCTCCGCGTCGTCGCTACGGGGCTTGTCGTGATTCAGGGCCATATTTCCGCCCACGCGACCGCGATGTTTCGAGGGGACGGTGGTGCAAGAACGCCGCCGGTTCCCAATCGGACCGGCGGCGTCTGATCTGCATGGGCCTTGCGCCCCTGAGAATGCGAAACTCTAGGAGGCCGCTCCGCACACCGTATTCAGAATGAGTCGGGTGACCCTGTAGGGATCGCAATTGGCGTTGGGCCGCCTGTCCTCGATGTAGCCTCCACCGTCGCGGTGGACCTGCCAGGGGATGCGGACGGAAGCGCCCCTGTCGGACACGCCATAGCGGAATTCCTTGTAGGAGCAGGTCTCGTGGTGTCCCGTCAAACGCTCTTCGATCCGATCACCGTACTCGGCGATGTGGGCCTCGTGATTGCCCTTCAGCGCTTCGGCGGCGGCGATGCAGGCGTCATAGTTCTCGCGCATCTGCACGGTCGAGAAGTTGCAGTGAGCGCCCGCGCCATTCCAGTCACCGTGGACAGGCTTGGGATCGAGCCGTGCGGAGACGCCGGTGTTTACATCGTCGGAAATGTGGATGTCCTCACCTATGCGGTAAAGGAGCCATCGGGCCACCCACAACTCGTCGGCGACGGCTGGGGCGCCAACGGGCCCAATCTGGAACTCCCACTGCGCGGGCATGACCTCGGCGTTAATGCCGGAGATGCCCAGTCCGGCTTTGAGGCAGGCATCCATGTGGGCCTCGACGATGGGGCGTCCGAAGACCTCGTCGGAGCCCACTCCACAGTAGTAGCCACCCTGGGGCGCGGGGAAGCCGTTGTCCGGCCATCCGAGGGGCTTGATGCCGTCGAAGAAGGTATATTCCTGCTCGATGCCGAACCACATGTCGAAGTCGCCGTACTTCTCAGCCGCCGCGGCGCAGGCCGCACGAGTATTGGACGGGTGAGGCGACATGTCCGTCAGGAGCACCTCGCACATTGCGAGGATGTCGTCTCCGCCGCGAATCGGGTCGGGACAGGTGTATACCGGCCGCAGGACGCAGTCGGAGTTCTCGCCTGGGGCCTGGTTGGTGCTTGAACCGTCGAAGCCCCAAATGGGTGGCTCCTCACCCACGGGGACTATCTTCGTCTTCGACCGGAGCTTAGACGTCGGCTCCGAGCCGTCTATCCAGATATATTCTGCCTTGTAGTAGTCCATTTCGCTCTCCATTGCTCTTGATGTGCAAGATTTTCCGATAGTCGGCGGGTTCCGTCAAGGAAATGTCGCGTTTCGCAGGGTATCTATCACAAAGAATGAACGACCCGCCGTCTGGCCGTTCATCTGCCTTCCCCGTGCTGCAAACCCGATGCCGTTGGGGTGCCTTGAAAATCCCTTCCCCAAAATACCGCATCCTAAAGCGCGTCGTTACCCCGAGGTTCTGATTGATCAGTGCCAGAATGAAAAGACAGTTAATGGAGTATATTTCGTAGATGTTACATTTATGTCACACGCGGCTGAGAATTCTACGGGGCGGTGTATACCTTCGTGGATCTGGACTGCCTGAAGCCGGAAATGCGCCTCGTCGGGAAACGAATCCGCTTTGAGCCGGATAGCCTCGGTCGTAAGTGTTCAGACTTCGTGAGAACGTTCAACGCACACAGCCCACCGTCATTCCGGCGAAGGCCGGAATCCAGAGGGGCGGGGAGGTTCTCCTCACCAAGACTGATCACTCACTCTCGGTCGGCGTCTGTTGCTTCGCCGTCGTGGTTCTGTTACACCTCAGGCAGGGAGGCTCGAATGGCGCATCTTGGGGCGCTAGAGAAGGCGCTGGACGTTCGGTTTCGGGACGGGGGGCTGCTGCGTCTCGCGCTGGTGCATAGCTCGTACTTGAATGAGAACCCCGCCGAGTACCCAGAATCGAATGAGCGGTTGGAATTCCTCGGTGACGCGGTCCTTGGCGTGATTGTAGCCGAGGAGTTGTACACGTCGAACCCCGGTTGGCCCGAGGGCAAGCTGACTCAAGCACGCGCCGCGATCGTGCAGGAGTCGACGCTTGCGGAGGCGGCAAGGAGCATTGGGCTGGGGGAAATGCTCCTTATGGGGAAAGGCGAGGCGGCAGGTGGAGGACGCCGGCGGCCTTCCAACCTCTCGTCTGGCCTTGAGGCCGTGATCGGGGCGGTATTCCTCGATCAGGGGTATGAGTCGGCGCGTGCGGCTGTCTTGCGAGTGCTTGCTGATCAACTCGCGTCGCTGGAGCAACCGGAGATAGTCTCGAATCCGAAGTCGATGTTGCAGGAGGCCGTGCAGAGTGAGGGCCTTCCTGCTCCGTCGTACCGCATCGTGCACGAGGAGGGGGCAGACCACGACAGGCTGTTCGTTGCCGAGGTGACGGTGGGTGGTGATGTTGTCGGCAGGGGCGAAGGAAAGCGGAAGTCGCTGGCTGAGCAGGAAGCTGCCGCGGAGGCGCTCAGAGTGCGGGATGACGGCGGCTAAAGGCGTGAGTATTCACCGTAGAGACGCGTTCAACTGGCCTGTGAATGCCGTTCGTGGTGAGCTTGTCGAAGGGTGTGCGGCGCGTAACACTGCTCAGGACGAACGAACGTCTATCCGCCTCTTCTCTATGTGAACGACCTCTTCAGGTAGTCCAGGTCGAGGTCGGGGTAGAGGGGGTATGCCGAGAGAAGCTCGGCGACTCGGTAGCGGGCGGTCTCAATCGTCTCTGAATCGGTGGTGGCGCGCGCCTTGCTGAGCTGTCCGGCCAGTCTTCCCTTGGTTATGGTGCGGGGCGTCGTTGCCGAGAGGACGGAGGCCATGATCGAGGCGATTTCGGCCATCTCCGTGGTTCCCATGCCTCGGCTGGTCAGGGCAGGCGTTCCGAAGCGGAGGCCGGAGGTGTACCACGCGCCGTTGGGGTCGAAGGGGATGCTGTTGCGATTCAGGGTGACGTTGGCTTCCCGCACTACCGACTCTGCCTGGCGTCCTGTCAGGCCGTAGTGGCCGATGTTGGCGAGCATGAGGTGGTTGTCGGTGCCGCCGGTGAGGATGTCCATGCCGTTGTCGATGCAGCCGGCTGCGAGGGCCGAGGCGTTCTCGACAATGGAGTTTGCATAGGCCCTGAACTCCGGGGTGGAAGCCTCGGCGAAGGCAACGGCCTTCGCGGCCATGACGTGGGGCATCGGACCTCCGAGTACCATGGGGCAGCCCTTGTCGACGTACTCGCCGAATTCACCGGTTGACAGCACCATGCCGCCTCGCGGCCCGCGTAGTGTCTTGTGAGTCGTGGTCGTCACGACGTGGGCGTGTGCGACGGGGTCGTTGGGGCCGGTGAAGCCGTCCACCTTGCCGGCGACGAGTCCGGCGAAGTGCGCCATGTCGACCATCAGGACGGCGCCCACCTCGTCGGCGATCTCGCGGAAGATGCTGAAGTCGATCCTCCGGGAGTAAGCGCTGTATCCGGCGAGGAGGATGAGGGGCCTGAACGCCCTGGCCTGATCGCGGATTGCGTCGTAGTCGAGGAGGTTCGTGTCGCGATCGACGTCGTAGGACTGCACTTCGAACATGGTGGCGGTCGCGTTGAGACGGTACCCGTGCGAGAGGTGTCCACCGGAGTAGTAGTTCAGGCTGAGCAATCGCTGGTTGCCAAGCGCGTGACGGAGCTCGGCCCACTCGGCGTCCGAGAGCTTGGAAGGGTCGGTCTGGCCCAGGCCTTCCAGATAGGGTGACTGCACCCTTGCGGAGAGGATGGCCCAGTAGGCCACAAGGTTGGCGTCGGCCCCGGAGTGGGGCTGGACGTAGGCATGTTCAGCGCCGAAGAGGTCCTTGGCGAGCTCGACCGCCCGGCCCTCGACGGCGTCGACGTTGTCGCAACCGGCGTAGAAGCGGTGGTAGGGGTACCCCTCGGCGTACTTATCGGTGAGCAGGTTTCCCGTGGCAAGCTGAACGGCCAGAGAGGAGTAGTTCTCCGAGGCGATCATCTTGAGGCTGTTGGACTGGTCATCCAACTCCTGGACGATTGCGGTCACCACCTCTGGAGATACGGCGCTGATGCGTTCGAGTGATGCCAGAAATGCGACGAAGCCGGTGTTGAGATCATTGCCCGTCGAGGTTGTCTCGGCGATGTAGTCGGCGAGGGGTGAGGAGGTGGGCATGGGGGTGTTTCGACGAAGCGCGTGGGTGTGTGCAAGTAGTCTATCGACGGCCTTGACACGGTGTCAACGGAATGTCGCTAGCCTTGAAGGCTTCCCTGGTTACAGGTGGAAGTCCCGATAGTTTTCCGAGAGCCGGTTATTTGCAGAGAGGAAACGCGCGAATGGCCTGGGGGTTGATCTCCAGAGCAGTTCCAGGTCTCGCCACTTCTGCAAAAGCCGCAAGAGAACTCTTCGAGGCTGCTCCTCGCCGCTGGTCAGGAAAACGATCCCGACACGTTCACGGATGATCGTGTCCCTCTCCGCCGTGACTTTCAGCATCCGTTTGTTGCAACTGAGTACGAGCCATCCATTTTGACCGGCTTTTTCCAACCAGAACTGATCGGGGAGTCCTCCCCATGACATGCCTACCAGTGAACGGACATCGTATCCAACTGCAGTGAGGGCGGTCGGCACTCCGGTTCCCACGTCCTCGTCACAAAGTAGGATCAAGCAGCGACCTTCTCCGAGTAGCGTAAGGCCGTCTCAATGAGGTCTCGGTCCATTTCAAAGTCTTTCGCAATGAACTCTATGTTAAGGCCAGCGTGAAATCGCTTGCGGATTGCATGCACTGTTACTCCGCGTCCTTGAATGACTGGCAGGCCTGTGCTTAGCCGAGGGTCAACGACGATAGGCACGCTCTTGCCAATTGGGAACCATCGAGCCGCAAGTTCGTGGTCATACTCAATCTGGTCAATCGTTTCGCGCAGCAGCCCCGGCAGAGTCCATTGTTCCGGGGCGTCCAGGGCTTGAAAGCTGTCCGGCGAACCACCTTCCCTCAGTACATGGACAATGTGACCGCCCAGTGCTTCCAATTTCATGTGGGCGAACGGGTACTTGATCCCCGATGACTCTCGTGCGTTCAGGTATGCGTCTCGTACGGCTCTGAATGGCACATTCTTTCCCGATGCGCTCTTGCGGAACCGTCCGGCGACCATGATCTCAATCATCTGAAGAAAAGAGACCATAGGGCCCCTGCCGGACGGTAGGAGGGGGGGCACTTCCCGGCCCCTGACCGTGTACCCGAAGAGCCAGTTCTTGACCGTAGTGGCAGAGACTCCTGCGAGGTGAGCTGCCTCTCCAAACGTGTACATTGACTCAGTTCGCCAGCCGTCGAGAGCCTGATGGCCGTTGGTTACTTGGGACATGGGAACTAACCTCCATCTTCCTAGAAACCAATAGGATGTCCAAGTTTAGCGATAGATGCGCGCTATTGAACACTTGCGAATTGGACAGGGCCACATGTCCAATGGGCACCGTGGTATTAGCATATCGCATTTGAAGAAGCAGTGAAGTATCTCCTGTCCGGGTCGTCTGGGTGTGAGGACTCTGGGGAAGTAACTGTTCAGAGTCGGTGAGATATGCAGGAGTTGTCTGTCATTCTGAGCGGAGCGTAGCGGAGTCGAAGAATCTAAAGTGTCTGTCCCAATACCAAGTGAGTGTGATGAGACCGTATTTGCGATTGACCAGATTTCCTGGATTCCGG